>NZ_PTIV01000030.1 GCF_002934325.1 Marinobacter persicus | reverse complement strand
TAATTATTAATCAATCGTGCCCACATCTGAGCGGTCATGGCGGTCACCCGCTTAGTCTGCGAGACTTGCAGGGTGGCTGTGAGAAATCCGGGCTAGGATAGTCGGCTTACCAGCCGCGAGTGTAGTACCATCTTAGCCGGCTGCTCCGCGCCGTTGGATTTTCCCAAGCAATCATCAAAATAAGCCATTACCTATGCCCAATGCCTCCTCGACCCGTCTCAATAAATACATCAGCAGCAGCGGTATGTGCTCGCGTCGTGAAGCGGACCGTTACATTGAGCAGGGTAATGTGTTTTTGAACGGCAGGCCTGCTGTGGTTGGCGACCTTGTGATGCCGGGCGATACGGTGAAGGTCAACGGGCAACTCGTTGAGCCGCCAGAGCCGGACGACTTCGTGTTCATCGCACTGAATAAACCCGTCGGTGTCGTCAGCACGACGGACACGAGTGAGCCCAATAACATCCAGCGCTTTGTGGGCCACGGTACCCGAATCTTCCCCATTGGTCGGCTGGATAAAGATTCCCAGGGCCTGATCTTTTTAACCAGTAACGGCGATCTGGTGAATAAAATTCTGCGCGCTGGCAATGACCATGAAAAAGAATATCTGGTGGAAGTCGATAAGCCCATTAACAAGGGCTTTATCGACGGCATGGCCAATGGGGTGCCGATTCTGGGCACCATGACCAAGAAGTGTAAGGTCCAACAGGAGTCCGCCAAGGTCTTCCGAATCACCCTGGTGCAGGGCTTAAACCGCCAGATTCGTCGGATGTGCGAACACTTTGGTTACGATGTGGTCAAGCTGGAACGGGTTCGCATCATGAATGTGAATCTCAAAGGCCTGGCCGTTGGTGAGTGGCGCGACCTCACTCAAAAAGAGCTGAATGGCATTATGGAGGCTATCAAAGACTCATCGTCTGAGGCGCCTGCCGGGCATAAAAGCACGCAGAAACGGCCCGGTAAGAAACGCGGTGGCCCACCTAAAGCCAAGAAAACCGGCGGTAAGCCCAATGGCAGGCATCAGCCCGGCAAACCGTCAGGCAAACCTGCGAAACCCGGCAGGGGCTGTGATAAGAATCGGCCGGGTGGCAAGCCTGGCGGCAAACCCGGCGGCAAAAGCACAGGGCCAAAGTCCAAGCGGCCAAGGAAGCCAAGTGTGAAGAAGGCGCGCGGCTAGTGGCCGGTTTTCCGGCCATCCATTAGCCTGCTCGTTAGCCCTTGAAGCCTTTGGCCACCACGTAAACCTCGCGGGAGCGGGCGCGGGAGGCATCGGGTTTGCGAATCAGAACCTTGTTGAAGGACGTGCGCACGTCTTTCAGGTACTCGTCATAGCCCACCCCCTGAAACACCTTGGCGACAAAGCAGCCACCGGGTTTCAGGACCTGGCGGGCCATGTCCAGGGCCAGCTCCACCAGATACATGGAAGCGGCCTGGTCGGCCACATTGATGCCGCTGATGTTGGGGGCCATGTCCGATACCACCAGGTCCACCGGGGCGTTGTCCAGGGTGGCCATGATGTCGTCAAAGACCTCGTCTTCGGTGAAGTCCCCCTGGATGAAGTCCACGTCCGCTATGGCATCCATGGGCAGGATATCGGAGGCGATCACTCGGCCCTTGTCGCCGACCATGTTTGCCAATACCTGTGACCAGCCGCCCGGTGCACTGCCAAGGTCCATGGTCACCATGCCGGGGCGAACCAGCTTGTCCTTCTTAATCAGCTCAAGCAGCTTGTAGCTGGCGCGGGAGCGATAGCCATCGGATTGCGCGCGTTTCACATACACATCGTTGACGTGCTCATCAAGCCATTGCTGGCTGCTTTTGGATCTCGCCATGTCATTGCTCTAAGTCGAACCTGAATGATGCGCGGATTATACCTGCTCGGGCAGGGGGCTGTAACACCGGAAAATCCCGATCCATGCTAGTATTCGCTGGCTTTGCAGGCGCTGTGGACATTCTGGCGTCATCTTGGCGGGTGAATGGCACAGCAGTGATGGATGCGATTTTGATGGGTTGAGTAACGCACGATGAAACTGGATGACATAAAGAAGCTGCACAAGAAGAAAGGCCGCAATGACCTGGGCTGCTTTCTGGTGGAAGGCGAACACCTGATCCTGGAGCTGGAAAAGGCGGCCAAAGCCATTCCCGCATTCCGGCAGGCGAAAATTTATGTCAGTGAAAGCTATGGCGACGTGGCGACATCGCTGGAACAGGTGCGTATTACCGACAGGCAAATGCAAAAGATCGCCGATACGCAAACCCCGCAGGGCATTTTGGCGGTGGTGCCGTTTCCTTCCGCCGAGCGGCTGCCCGCGCCTTGTGCCAGCGAGGGTGAAACAAGCCAGGAAAAAACCATCTATTTGTACGAAGTCCAGGACCCGGGCAATCTGGGTACTATTTTGCGAACGTTGGCCTGGTTCGGTGGTTTTCGCTGCGTGTTAAGCCCCAATAGCGTGGACCCGTACAATCCCAAGGTTGTGCGCGCCAGTATGGGGGCGATTTTCCATTTGTCCATTGAACTGGATGTAAGCATCGATGAGCTGAAAAGGCGGTTTGATCACTTCGCGTGCCTGGATATCGAAGGCGCGCCGCTCTCCAGCGAGGGCTTTACTAGAGAACAGTGCTTTATATTCGGCAATGAAGCGCGCGGTGTTCCCCATGACGAACTGGCCAGGCTTGATGTGACCGCGTACTCCATCCCGGGCGCCGGCGTTCTCGAATCACTGAATTTGGCCACGGCCGTAAACATGTGCGCGTACGAACTGAATCGCTAGCTTCGAATCACTCGCATTATGGCCCTGCGCTTGCGTGCCCATGCCAGGCCTGCGAACCCAACAATCATAAGCGCTAAATTCCCCGGTTCATCAACCTTGAAAGAGGGTGGATAAGTTTCGAAAAAGCCACCGGAAAATCCTACGTGGTGATCATGGTATTGGACATGAATACCGTTGCTTTCAATGGACCAGTCAGGAAGTTGAAACAGGTAATCAAAGTCGGTCATTGATGGGCTATGGTTTTTATCAACCGTAAAATATAACCCTCGATCCGGAAAAATCTGACCTATTTTGCCCGCTCCAAAGCCGAACTGTTGCTGCAAATACAGGGACGGATAGAAGAAAGTATCAAACTCCTCGATTGAAGGGTCCTCCGGCCACGAAGTTGGTGAGGCAAAATAGGATCCCGTCCCATAGTTATAGCCCTTAAGATCAACCACCAACTTTGAGCCGTCATCGAATAGGCCTGTGTAGTTGGTAATAATGACTGCTTTTGAGATTGGTGAGAAAAAAATCAACAAGAGCAAAGCAAAGAACAGGTGCGCGCGGTTTATAGATTTCATTGTCTTAGCCCCCAATTTACCGCTTTCTGAGTTACAAAGTCCTTTTCCTATGGCGAAAGCCTTTTTCATCTCTTCGCTACACCAAAGGGCGATAACAGGATTTCACAGCGCTTGAAGCGATATTTAGGCCAACTTTCAAGCCTGCTTTTAAACAGGTAGTTAAGGGGACCTTTTTGTTTAGCTTGGCTCCAGGTGTAAAAAAAGCTGACGCTTTTCGGGCTGTGGTGCTTTGTGTCAGGGAAGTGATGGTTGCTGTTTGCACCTAATCAGGCCAAAACTTGTTCCTGGTCATTGTTGATCCAGCAACCGAACTGATCGAATGGGCAAACCCCCGCTGGCATACCAGATGAGTACAGGAGCTTGAGAGAACTATCTTGAATCACCCGTTATATACCAAGATGCGCGCCGCGCTGCTTGATTGTGTCAGTTCGCGCGATCACAGCCATGATTTCTCTTTCTATCGCAGTGAGCTACTGCTTGAGCGGGTGCGCCTGTTCGCGGCGCTGTTCGGGCTCGCCTCGCCTGCATGGATTCTGGTTGACCGTTGGTTGCTGCCCGAGGACATTCTGGGTGCAATGATGGGGTTGCGCGTTGTCACCGGTCTGGTGCTGTTACTGCTTGCCCTGGTTCCTGTGAAGCCCAGCCTCAACAGCGCCCGTTTGCGCATAACCGCGCTGGTGGTTGTGGTGATGGGGTTCTATGTCTTTGTTGAGGTTCTGACTGGCGGCACTTACCCCTCTCCGGGCTTGATAGGCTATACGATACTTCCGGTTTTGCTGGTGGGGGTTCTGTCGCTTTTGCCCCTGACCATACTGGAGAGTTCCGCAGCGCTGGCACTGATTGCACTAACAGTGCTCGGGACGCATTTTTCAATTGCCTCCCTGGGCGATGCTGGGGTCCTGGGTCTGTTTTGGGTGTTGTTGCTGTTTATCGGCTTCGCCCTGTTGGCGCAGATTTTTCAGCTCCGCCTGTTACTGCTGATTCATCGCCAGGCTACCCGCGATGCCCTCACCGGTTTGTTCAACCGCGGGGCGCTGCTGCGCCATGCCGCCCATGTACTGGCGGACTGTAAGAAGCGTGAGGTGAGCTATTCCGTTCTCATGATCGATCTGGACCGGTTCAAGCTGATCAACGATACCTATGGTCACTTGGCGGGTGACAAGGTCCTGCGTGCCGTGGCCCGCGTGATATCCGGTTCTTTGTCACCGTCGTATCTGCCGGGGCGCTTCGGCGGTGAGGAGTTCCTGTTATTGATGCCGGACACCGAACTGGAGGCGGCATTGGAACAAGCGGAGCGCCTGCGGGCATCGGTTGAGGAACTGGTGGTGAAAACCGACAGTGGGCCATTGAATATTACCGCCAGTATTGGTGTCGCGGTGGGGGCACCCGGAGATCCGCTGGAAGAGGTGGTGCATCGGGCCGATCAGTCGTTGTACAGCGCCAAGGAGTCCGGGCGTAACTTCGTGGTGTCGTAGGACTGTCTTAGAAAATAGGCTCCCCGGTCGCCTTAACGGCATAAAACAGGCAATCGCTCTTTGCGATCACCGGGTTGGTGGTGATCATAAACGTCCTGATGGCCTGGGCAGGGTAGATCTGCCCATCCTCCACCCGAAGCACCTTCTCCATGTTTTCGGTCTGGTTATGGCCAATAGCGGTGAGGATGCCCAGGCCCCTTTTCCCAATCCATCCCAGCGGTTCACCCGGGGAGATCACCCCGAAATTACGATGTTCGATGTCTGGCGGCAGGGTGATGTCGGCCCGGCCGGTGGGTTCCAGGCTGTATTCGATGGTGGCATCGGGTGCCAGCTCAACCCGTATGGGATTCCGCAGTACGGCGACGTCCCAATCCGCTTTTTCCAGTGACAGCACATCTGGCCGGGAGGCATAGCGAACGAGGCCATCGTAGGCCAGTTCGTGGGCGTGGTCGTCATGGGCCCCACCACACTCGATGGTGACCGTGGGCACTTCCTGTTCGGAGTACTCCATCAGTGCCCCCAGGCGCAGGTCGGTCATGATCAGCCGGTCGGTGTAGAGCGAGGCCAGTGCCTGGTGGGCGGCGTCGTTGGTGATGGTCACGGCGAACGCCGGGCCGGTGCCGGAGGTGTTGTGTACGTCCAGCACGCATTCGGGATTGGCTCTGTGGAGTTCGGCCAGCATGGCTTCGGCTATCGCCCCTTCTTCGCCGTCAAACGGTTCCTTGAAGCATCGGTTGAGGTCACGTCCACTGGGCAGTTGGCGCAGTGAAAAGGTGGGTGGAATCTTTGCCGGGTATACGCCGGCAATCAGGAACAGCATGTTGACCTCGGGCGTGTGTTGTTCCAGCAGCCAGCGGTGCAGTGCAAACAGGCCTGAAGGTTCGTTGCCGTGCAGCAGGGTGGCCATGGCCCGTGTTCTTGAGGGGTCGCGGCCGGCCACGCGAACCACGGTGGGCTTTTGCATTCGATCCAGCCATTCCAGGGGCGAACGGCCCAGCGTGCGCGGCGAGGGGTTATCCAGGTAATCCAGAACATTCGGATGGCTCATGGTGACAGCGTCCATTCATGAAGCGGAATGTTTTTCTTCTGGTTGGCCATGTACTCAGACAGCATAGCCCGGAATGCCTCGTCGGGGCTCAATGATTTGAACAGGGATTCGGTAACGCGCCGCTGCCACCGGGCACCGGTCATGGCGCATTCAATGCGGCCTTCGATGATGCCCAGCAGGCGGTGAATTTCCGCCTCCACCACGGCGGTTTGCTGCAGCGCTTCCCGGGCACGGGGCAGCAGGGTTTTGGCCACGGTTAACAGGGGCACCGCCTGCAATTGAACCTGATCTTTGTGGGGCCAGATGATTTCGGCGCTGATGCCGTATTTGGCGGCACGGTAGAAATTATGCTCGGCGTAATGGAAGGGGAGGATCGAGGTCAGGTGTTCGATGTCATTGAGCACGGCCAGAGCCGCCCCGATGATAAACAACCCGTTGGCACACATATCCACCGCCGTGGGGCCGGCCGGCATGGAGCGAATCTCGATGCGCAGGTGGCCACCCTCGGCGTGGTCATAGATCGGCCGGTTCCAGGGCCAGGTGGTGCCGTGGTGCAGGCGCAGTTCGGCCAGCTCCGGCACCTCACCACAGTCAATCACCGCCATGGGATCTTCCTCGGACATCAAGGGAATAATCGGGGGATACAGCGAGGCCGAGGCGGCGAACAGCTCCCAGGCGTTGCGAGCCCAGCCGCTTCCGTAATACACCCTTGAGGGGTGGCGCCAGGTTTTGTAGGTGGGGGAGCGGCTGTCGATGGACTGTTTGAACAGGGCGATCCGCGTCTCGTCCCACAGGTGGTGGCCAAACAGGCTGGGGGAATTGCTGGCCAGGGCCAGAACGATCGGCGTAACCAGTTGCACCGCATTGAAAAAGTCGGCAAAGCGATGGGCGGGAACACGCCAGTGCAGCTGGAAGGAGGTGTTGGCCCCCTCCATGGTGACGTCGTCGGCTTCCAGGTTGATCACATCCTTGCCGCCAATATGGATGCTGAACGGCTCGCCCCTTTGTTTCAGTAGCGCATTGGACAGGGCATGGTAGCGGGGCTCATTGGTCATCACATGAGCCCCCACATCAGACCGGCGAAGTGTGGGCAGAATGCCAATCGGCACCAATTCCCCGCCCAGTGGTACGGCGTGCTGGTTGATTCGCCGGATGGCTGCGAGCATCTCCTGTTCGGTTCGTCCGAACGGATCGCCACTGAGGGAGTGGGGGCTGAGGTTGTATTCGAGGTTGAATCGGTTCAGCTCAACAGTCAGCTGCGGGTCCTGAACGCTGGCGGCAATTTCGGTATTGATGGGGTGAGCGCGCAGGGCCTGGTTCACGATATAGAACTCGACCTCGGCGCCGATGGAACTCTCTCCCTCACCAAAGCCGGGTTGGGCCAGAAGGCGAGCGAGGGCGTCAAGATCCGTGCGGACCTTGGCTGCAAACCTTTCAAAATCTTCCGCCGAGAATTCCGATTTGTTGATGGACAGTCCCATGGCAAGGCCGTCTTTATTGCCTACTTATCTTTGATATTAGTGGAGAATTTGTTCTGCACCAGTTAATTGTTGCGCGGTGCGCAATGCGCTAGAATTCTTGTTATGATTAAGTGATATCGTCACCCTCTTAATTATTAGGATTATCACTGATGACTATGCATAATCCGCCGCATCCGGGTGAGTTCATTAGGAAGGTTTACCTGGAGCCCTCCGGTATCAGTTCCCGTCAGCTTGCCTCCAGCCTTGGCGTTTCCCCCTCAACCTTATCCAGGTTGCTTAAAGGCACCAGCGGGATCAGCCCGGAAATGTCCCTCAGGCTGTCCAAGGTTCTTGGGCGTAGCCCCGAGAGCTGGCTTGCAATGCAGGATGGATATGATCTGTGGGTGGCCCGTAACACGGTCAACCTGGATGAACTTCGTCCTCTGGACTTTGGTGCAGCTTAAATGTCGTACACGAAACTGGAAATGCTCCACACCAGTAACAGGGCCTATGATCATGGTTTTACACTGATTGAGCTAGTCGTGGTTATTGCGATTCTCGGTATTCTGGCTGCATTCGCGTTGCCAAGGTTTGCTGATTTAGGCTCAGGCGCTCGCATCGCAACGCTCGAAGCTCTGGAGGGTTCCGTGCGATCAGCGGTGGCTTCGGCAAACTCTCTAGCCATTATTGAAAACAAGACAGACTGTTCGATTGACCCCACGATTGAAATGGGAGGCAAGACAGTCACTTTACGCTGTGGTTTTCCTTGCCCCCACCCGAACGGTATCGGCAACGCGATTGATTCGAATGACAGCTATTCGTTTGTCGGTGGAAACTGCTCGGGGCAACTGGGTGCTATTGATGTTCGAATCAGTGATGCGCCGGATCCAGCCAATTGCAGGCTTCGCTACATTTCTGCCCGACAAGACAGGAAGCCTCGGGTCGTTTTGACGAAAAGTGGCTGCTGACTGCCCTGCCTTTTATTTCAATCAAAGGATTCCCAAAATGAAAAAGATCTTATTCACCGCATTAGCCGCTATTTTTATTACCGGATGCGCCACACAGTCCGCGCAAAAGGCCGCAATAACTTCGGACCAATTGAAAGGCCAGCAATGGGTGGTCGAAGACATCAACAACCAGGGCATCATCGACAATTCCCGCGTTACGCTGAACTTTGGCGATGAGGGCCGGGTGGCTGGTAAGGCGAGTTGTAACCGGTACTTTGCGGTTTATTCCGTTGATGGTGACACATTGAATATCCAGCAGGCCGTCACCACTATGATGGCGTGCCCGGAGGCGTTGATGAACCAGGAGCGGCGCTTTCTGGATGCCCTGCAGGGAGTTCATTCGTTTGAGATCGATGCAACCGGTGCACTGGTTTTAACCGGCGAAAACAGCCGGATTCTGGCGCGTTGAGTCTCTTGAGTCAGACCACGCGTTTAAGCATTGGAGGATATGCCCATGGCTGACAACGATTCAGACAACTCGATTCCCGAGCGCGATCACCGCCGGTTTGCGGTGTCTGCCAACCGGAGCAGGGCCAGCCATCGGGTTCGGTATGTGGAGACCGGCGGTGCCTCGGTGGATAACGAGGAGTGCACGTTCTGCCAGGCGGTGCCGGGTCTGGATGATGAACCGGAGGGAGTCGAAAAGGTGGTAGCGCCCGGTGAAGAGACGAGCGAGGAACAGGCCAGCTCTGAGGCTACCGCCAATGAAGAGAACGGCCGTCCTCGCTCCAAACCGTCTCGTGATAATGCCGCTCAAACAGACGACGCTGATTCTGGGCGCTGAGTACGTCTGTCCATTCAAACCGTATTTGCGTGCCCGGCAGTTGTTGCGCCAGCAGGCCGCAATCCATTGAAGTGATGATCCCGGGCTTGGGATAGCCGCCGATGGTCTGGCAGTCGGCCAGCAGGGCGATGGGTTGGCCATCGCCCGGCACCTGTACCGCGCCCGGCACAATGCCTTCTGAGACGATCCCCGGAGGCGGGTCGGCCATAGGTGTTCCAGCCAGGCGATAGCCCATCCGGTCGGATTCATCCGATACCTGATATTCCGTGGTGACCAGCCGCCGTAAATCCGCGGGCTGGAACTGGTGATACTGGTAGCCAGGGACCAACCCCAGTACCGGCGGTTGTTCCAGCCATTGCCAGGCCTGGGGTGGGGCGATGCGGGGTGTGCCCTGGAGGGCCTCGGCAGACCCCGCCGGCAGGATGTCTTCGGGCTCCAGTGGGCCGGCACCTTCCAGGCCTTCCCGAACCACCACCGAGCGGCTGCCAAACCAGTCCTTTGTCTCGAAACCGCCCCGAACGGCCAGGTAAATCAGCCGGTGATGCCGGGCGTGGCCAATGGCCAGTTCGTCGCCCGGGGCCAGTTGCAGGCTTCGCCACATCTCGACGGCTTTGCCGTTCACGGTGACGTCGGCTTGAGCGCCGGTGACCGATACCTCACAGGCGGATAAAGCCTCTGCTCGGAACCCACCTAAAACAATTTCCACGCAGGCGGCGTTGCGGTCGTTATCCAGCAGCTTGTTGGCCCACCCAGCGCTGCGAAGGTCTAGTACGCCGCCCCGGGCCAGGCCGTGGTGGCGAATGCCTTTTCTACCTAGGTCCTGGATGGTGGCTTTTATGCCGGGGGTTATGACTCTTAATCCGTGCCTGATGGTTTCTGGCTCCTTCATAACTGCCCACCCTGCGCCAAATATTCTTCCCGGCTGATGCTGACGAACCGTACCCGGTCGCCGGCTTTCAGCAGTGAAAGGTTCTCTTCATCAAACAGGACCGTGGGGCAGCGGCCGATCAACTGCCAACCACCGGGGGAGGTTTTCGGGTAAACGGCGGTCTGCTGGTTGGCAATGCCGACACTGCCGGCGGGCACTTTGGTGCGGGGCGTGTCTTTGCGCGGGCAGGCGATGGATGGGTCCACCTGGCCCATAAACCCGAAGCCGGGGGCAAAGCCAATGGCGTAAACCTGGTAGGTGTCGGCGGTGTGCCGGTCGATCACCTGCTGGACGCTCAGGCCCTTTTGCTCGGCAATCCAGGCCAGGTCCGGGCCGGTTTCCTCGCTGTAGTAGACCGGTAGTTCTATCAGGCGGCTGTCCGCTGCTTCGGCTTTTGTTTGGTCGGCTGACGGGGTCTCTGACAGCAGGGGGCGAAGCCGGGCTTTGGCGTCCAGCACGTTGATAGTAATTGGGTCGTAGATGACCAGCAGGGTGGTGTAGGAAGGCACCAGATCCACCAGCCAGGGCAGTTCGAGGGCTTCAATGCGCTGGCACAGCTCGGCGATTTGCGCGGGCAGGGCACTGTCGATGGCATCACCGAAGCGGATCAGCAGCGCGTCTTCGCCAGCGGCTTCAATCATGACGCTGGATTGGCAAGCGCCTCGCGGATGGCGCGAATGGCATCCAGCGCCGCTTCGTTGTCGCCGTGTACGCATAGGCTGTCGGCGGGCAGTTCCAGCCAGTTGCAGGTGGCGCTGTAAACGCCGCCCTTGCGGGCAAAGGACAGGGCCTGTTTGACCACCAGTTTCGGGTCTTCGTGAACCGCACCGGCCTGTCGGCGGGAGACCAGTTGGCCTTCGTCGTCATAGGCGCGGTCGGCGAAGGCTTCCAGCAGCAGGGGCACGCCGATTTCGGCGGCAATGGCCTGGTGTTCCCGGTAGTTGTTGGTTACCGGAATCATTAGTGGCAGGCCTTCGCGGAAACAGCGTACTGAGTGGAGTACGGCTTTGAGCAGTTCCGGATCGCGCATCATGTCGTTGTTGAGCGCACCGTGGGGCTTCACGTAGCTGATATGCAGGCCTTCGCGGCGGCACATGCCTTCCAGGGCGCCGAGCTGGTAGAGCATCAGCGCTTCGATTTCTTCGGGCGTGTGGTGAATCGAGCGCCGGCCAAAGCCCGGTAAATCGTGGTAGGAAGGATGGGCCCCCACTTCAACGCCGTGTTTGGCGGCCAGCGCCAGGGTCTGGCGGATCACCATGGGGTCGGCGGCGTGAAAGCCGCAGGCAACGTTGGCCATGTCGATCAGCGGCATCACGTGTTCATCCTGGCCCATTTGCCAGGCGCCGTAGCTTTCGCCCAGGTCGCAATTCAGTTTCATGGTTGCCTTTGCCCGTCAGATGTCCGTTCGGCCGGGGTAAGTCGCCTCTTCCTGCGCCTTGGCGCGCTCGGCGCGGGCGTTCAGGGTGTCCGCGTCGTTGTCGGGCTCTGCCCAGCCTTGCAGGTTATCTTCCACCAATTGCGCGAGGGCATCAATATGGCCCGGGGTGGCGTTGAGGCAGGGGATGTAGCCAAAGCCCTGGCCACCGGCTTCCATGAAGTATTCGCGGTTTTCCTCGTTGATTTCCTCGATGGTCTCCAGGCAGTCGGAGGAGAAGCCGGGGCAGAACACATCAATGGATTTCACGCCCTTGCCCGGCAGGGCCTTCAGGGTCTCGTCGGTGTAGGGCTGCAGCCACTCTTCCCGGCCAAAGCGGGACTGGAAGGTGGTCATGTACTCGTCTTTGCCAAGGCCCAGGCGTTCGGCCAGCAGGCGCGAGGTCTTGTGGCACTCGCAGTGGTACGGGTCGCCCTTTTGCAGGTATTTCAGCGGTATGCCGTGGTACGAGAGGATCAGCTTCTCGTTACGGCCGTGCTTTTCCCAGTATTCCTCGATGTGTTTGGCCATGGCTTCGATGTAAGCCGGGTAATCATGGTAATGGGAAATGAAACGGAAATCCGGCAGCCAGCGCCGGCGGGTGAAATCGGCGGAGATGGCGTCGAAGGTGGAGGCAGTGGTTGAGGCCGAATACTGCGGGTATAGCGGCAACACCAGCAGCTTGCGCACGCCCTGTTGCTGCATTTCCTCAAGCACCCTGGAGATCGACGGGTTGCCGTAGCGCATGGCAAAACCGACGACCACGTTATTGCCGTAGCGCTTCTTGAGCACGTCCCGAATGCCTTCCGCCTGTTTCGCGGTGTGGGTCAGCAGCGGTGAACCCTCCGGCTGCCAGACACCGGCGTAGGCTTCTGCGCTCTTCTTCGGGCGGATGCGCAGGATGACGCCGTGCAGGATCAGCCACCAGATCGGGCGGGGGACTTCCACCACCCGGGGGTCCCACAGGAATTCAGCCAGATAACGCCGCAGGGCCGGGGTGGTGGGGGCGTCGGGTGTTCCCAGGTTGGTGATGAGAACGCCAATGCGCTCGGGCTGGTTGTGGCTGAAATCTTTAATTCCTGTGTACGGCATTATCGCGGTAGTCCGTTTTATGAGGTTAGTGCTTCTCGGCCTGCTGAATGATACGTGGTGCCAGCCCCCGGATGTCGTAACCGGCACGGTAAGCACGGGACACGACTTCTTCCAGGTCGAGCTCACGGGCGCTGCTCAGGGCCCAGAGTATGGTACAGCGGGTGCCGGATCGACAGAAGGCCATTACGGGCTTATCGGCGTCCTGGATCATCGGGGCGAAGCGGTCCACGTCCTCATCGGTCACGTTGCCGGATTCCACGGGCAGGTAGACGAACTTAAGCCCATTCTCGGCAGCGGCTTTTTCGATATCCGCCATGGCCGGCTGGCCGGGCTCTTCGTGGTCCGGGCGATTGGCTACGAGGGTTTTGAAGCCCAGGCGGGCAATTTCGGCCACGTCTTCCACCGCGATTTGCGGGGAGACCGAAATGGTGTCGTCAATTTTTCGGATATCCATCAGGCTTCTCCAGCTTTACGTGCAAAGAGTTCAAGGCGTTCAAAGAATTCAAACAGCAACATACCAGCAACCATCGACGCCACAAAGACAACGGCCTTCATTTCGCCAGCCCCGAGGGCCACGAGCGCAGGCCCCGGACAAAAACCGGCCAGTCCCCAACCCACGCCAAACATCATGCTGCCGATGACCACGCGTTTCTCAACATGGTTGTTGGTGGGCAGCTTCATGTTAAAGCCGAGGAAAGACAGCGTACGCTTGCGGGCGACGGCAAAGGCGATCAGCCCCACGATAATGGCGCCGGCCATGACGAAAGCGAGAGACGGGTCCCAGAGCCCGGCGATGTCCAGGAAGCCGAGTACTTTTTCAGGATTGGCCATGCCGGAAACAATCAGGCCCAGGCCGAAAATCAGACCGGCGAGCATGGAAGCGAAGGAATATTTCATGGCATCAGGCTCCCATCAGGTGACGAATGACAAATACGGTAACGAACCCCAGGGCCATGAAGCTCAAAGTGGCGACCAGGGAGCGCAGGGAAAGCCGGGAAAGGCCGCAAACACCGTGGCCGCTGGTGCAGCCTGAGGCATAACGGGTACCAATGCCCACTAACAGGCCGGCAACAACGAGCACCGGATAGCCCGCATTAACCTCAATCGGCGGCAGGCTGCTGGCTAATTGCCACGCCACGGGAGCACCAATGAGGCCGGCGAGGAAGGCAATGCGCCAGACAATGTCGTTGCGGGTGGGCGTAAGCAGTCCACCGAGAATGCCGCTAATGCCGGCAATACGGCCGTTAAGCAGCAGGAACAGGGCAGCGGCCAGGCCAATCAGCAGGCCGCCCGCCAATGCGGCGCCAGGGGTGAACTGGCTCCAGGCGATTTCAATCATTCAGTACTCCTGTGTACATCTGAATCATTAATGGAATAACGATATTCTAATCAGAGATAAAGGTGATTGAAACCGCCGTGATAGTGCTTACACGTCGATGCGCGCCCAGATCGGACAATGGTCGGATGGCCGCTCCATGCCCCGGATGTCGTAACTCACGCCGGCTTCTTGTGCTTTCGGGAGCAGTTCGTCGCTGGCCATGATCAAGTCAATGCGAAGGCCCCGTTTGGGATCGCGCTCGAAGCCCCGGCTGCGGTAATCGAACCAGCTGAAAGTGTTGGCTTCTTCCGGGTGCAGGTGGCGGAATACATCGGTAAACCCGCGCTGCTCCACTTGGGCCAGCCACTCCCGCTCTTCCGGCAGAAAGCTGCACTTGCCGGTGCGAAGCCAGCGTTTGGCGTTGTCGGCGCCGATGCCGATGTCCTGGTCGGTGGGGGAGATGTTCATGTCACCCATGACCACGATGCGACCGGACTGTTCTTTCAGCTCGTCCAGCCAGGCCATGAGATCGGCGTAGAATTTCTCTTTGGCGGGGAATTTCACCGGGTGGTCGCGGTTTTCGCCCTGGGGGAAGTAGCCGTTGATGACCGTCAGCGGCTGACCGTCGACGGTGAACTGGCCGGTGATGATCCGGCGTTGGGCTTCTTCGCCGTCGTTCGGATAGCCTTTCACCACCTTGTCCGGTGCCTGTTTGGAGAGCAGCGCCACACCGTAGTGGGTTTTCTGGCCATGGAAATGCACGTGGTAACCCAGCTCGCGGATGGCTTCCTCGGGAAACTGGTCGTCCGAGACTTTGGTTTCCTGGAGCCCGATAAAGTCCGGGTCGTACTGCTTGATCACCGCCTCCAGCTGGTGCAGGCGGGTGCGGATACTGTTGACGTTAAAAGACACGAACATCATGGCGGTGTGATCCTCCGGTTCAGTTTGGCGCGGAGTTTATCACACCCGCCTGTGTCTGCCGTGGGCTACTGAACCAGAGCACAGGCCGGGTACTGGGAGACGCTGTAGCGGATGTGGGCTGTGTAATTGGTGTCTTTATTGCGGCGGATATTGGTCAGGCCCAGGTAATCAGTCAGGGCGCCTTCGGAGTTGTAGCCGAGGACAATGGGGTCCACCAGTACCCGCAAAAGCATGCTGGTGGGCCGGAGTTTCACCACCAGGTGGGCATCCACCTCCCGATTGGTGGCCGGTTCGGCGACAAAGCCGTAGTACTCGCCGCGAGTGGGGCCCAGGAACCGGAAGTTCACGGAATCCCCGCCATTCAGAGCCCGCCATTCGCGGCGAATCAGGTGATCGAAACCCGAATCCACCACCAGCCGGTTGGCTTTGTCCACGGAGAACTGCTCCCGATCGCCAAACGGCGTGCGCCAATCAATCGCGACTCGATTCGGTTTCGGGTAGGTGATCGACATGTGTTCGTTGAAGTCCGGTTGGGAGAAGTCCACCAACGGGGTGAGAACCGATTCCGGGAAAGTCAGGTGCTTTTCAGCAAAAGCGGCTTCGCTGCCAGGCTTCCGATACTCCGCCTGGTGATCCCGGGGGCGGAAAACGCCAGCCTGGCATTCTCCGGCGATGGTGTGATGCTCGGTGTAAAGCGTGTTGCCGTTTTCCCCGGTTGCCGTGCCTTCAAACGTAAAGGTTGAGGCGGATACTGGCGCAGTGATCAGCCATGTGGCCAAACCGCCCACCAGCCAGGGTTTCATGCCGCCAGCTCCGAATAGACGGTTTTCTGGATCAGCAACAGCAGCGGGAACAGAATCAGCCAGCCGACGGCCAGCGCAGCGATGGAGAGCATGGGGTCTGGCAGGGTGACGGCTCCCAGTTGGCTGGCGGACCAATAAGCAAACGGGCCGGCAATCGGCGCCGCCACATACGGCAACCACCGAATTTTGCCCACCCAATACAGGGAGTGGCACAGGGTAGTCATGAACAGCGCCCAGATACCCACCAGCCACGGCGGGGCGGCCAGGATTTCCTCGGTGCCGGCCAGGCCCAGTATCCCGGTACGGAACCAGAGGGTATCCAGCAGGCTACCCAGTACCACGCCGACACCGATGAACTGCATTTCGACGTAACGCTTGTTACTGATGAGCAGAAAATGCACAACCAGAACCACCGCAACCAGCGCCACCGACAGCCGGTTTGGAAACAGAACGCAAACAAACCATCCACTCTGGAATAGAAGGAAATTCAGTATGTTGCGGTGATGTTCTGAAGTGATCATAAGCTGATGATGTTCTCTCGTTTGTTGGCGGGTTTGGCCAGAAGCAGGTGTGCAACGCCAATGGCCCGCTCGCTGAAACCGGCTTCGCAGTAGGCAAAGTAGAAATGCCACAGGCGCTGGAAGGTCTGGTCATAGCCCAGATGTTCCAGTTCCTGACGATGCACCGCGAAGCGTTCGTGCCAGTCGTGCAGGGTACGGGCGTAATGGAAGCCGAAATCCTCAGCCTGGGTCAATACCAGGTCAGAGCTTGTGCGCATGGCTTCCAGGATGGCACCAAACGAGGGAATGAAGCTGCCCGGGAAAATGTAGCGCTGAATAAAGTCCACGTTCTTCAGGGCCCGGGCGTAACGCTGTTCCGGCATATTGATGGCCTGCACCAGGGCCAGGCCATCGGGCTTGAGCAGGGCGCCAATCTGTTGCAGGTAGCTTTCCAGGTATTGCGGGCCCACGGCCTCGATCATCTCGATGGAGACCAGTTTGTCGAACTGGCCCTGAAGGTCCCGGTAGTCGTCAAACAGCAGGGTAATGCGATCTTCCAGGCCTTCGGCGCGAACCCGTTTGCGGGCCAGGTTGAGCTGTTCCCGGGAAATGGTGGTGGTGGTCACATGGCAGCCGTAGTGTTTGGCGGCATGGATGGCAAAGCCACCCCAGCCGGTGCCTACTTCAACCACACGGTCGCCCGGCTGCAGGTCCAGCTTGCGACAGATCACGTCGAGCTTGTGAACGGCGGCTTCGTCCAGGGTGGCATCCTCGGAGGGGTAAATGGCCGAGGAATACATCATGGTCGGGTCCAGGAACAGCTCGAACAGGTCGTTGCCCAGGTCGTAGTGGGCGCTGATGTTCTTGCGCGAGCCTTCCTTGGTGTTGCGGTTCAGCCAGTGAAGGGCTTTCAGCGTAGGTTTGCTGAGCCAGGCGAACTTGTCTTCAAAAGCATTCAGGGTGTCCAGGTTGCGGCTGAAGAACCGAAGCAGGGCGGTCAGGTTCGGGGAGCTCCAGTCACCGGCCACATAAGCCTCAGCGGCGCCAACACCGCCACCGGTCACCAGGTCGCGCCAGGCGCCGTGGTTATGAACGACCATTTCGGCTTGCGGATACCGGGTGTCGGCATCGCCAAAGACCTGATCCTCGAACCCTTGCTCGCGCACCACCAGTTTGCCGTGGCCGAGGCTGGACAGCTGTTTCAGAACCAGCTGGCGGGCCATTCGGCTCACCAGCGGCAGGCGTTGTGTCGTGGCCTGGTTCTTGATTGATGTATTCAGGTTCTCCATGAGCTTACCCTTGCTTCAGACGCGGCATCTGCCTTGTTGTTCGTTGCCTTGCCTTGGTCCGTTTCCGTGACATCCAGCCCTTCGTCATCCACCCCCCGCCGATAGGTGTCGGCCTTGGGATCCAGCTTGTCCGGGTGGGTGTGGAAGGGCACGCCCTTGAGTTTGAGCTTCAGGGCGTTCCAGTAGATACCGGCGGTACCCTTGATGGTTTCCAGGGGAAACCGGACCAGGCTCTTGTGAAAGGTATTACGATCAAATGCCTGGCGACGGACCACCAAAGTGGCATCAAATTGTTTCTTTTCACCTTCGGTCACATTCATGTGAACGCGCAGGTCCGGGCCACGGAAGCTGAACAACCATTGGTAATGCTGATCCATGCCGTTGAAGGGCGACACGTGGAAACGCTTGGAGAAGGCGAAACGTTCAGACTGCCAGTCGGAAGTGTTGCCGGGGCCGGGTTGCTCGCATTCCAGGCAGTACACGTGGCGCTGCTTCCAGGGCGTGTTGGTGATCTGGGCCAGGATGACCCTTGGCACATCTCCGTTCTCCGGATGCTGGCCAGCCTCGTAACACAGGTAGAAGCTCACGGGGTTGAAGATGTACCCCAGGTAGCGGGGATGGGTGACCAGTTGGATCGGGCCGTCCGGTATCCAGCCCGTGGCCTTTTTTACAAGCTGGCAGACGGCCTGGCGGAGGCAGGGAACGTCCGGGTCCAGGTAGTCTTCCCGGTACAGGCTGACCCAGTTGAAGCGGCCGGAAGACAGGAATGGGCTGGTGCTGGCAATGTCTGTCCAGTCATTCAGGTCCAGGCACAGCATACCGATGTTATATTGAAATTCGTGCTTTTTCGGCTGCTTACGACGATGTCTTATAGTGCCTTCGAGCCATTCCGTTGTCATTTCAAAGCTCCACGCCAAAGGCCCGGGTTACCCGCAGGGCACTCTGTACGCCGTCCTCATGGAATCCGTTGAACCAGTAGGCCCCGCAGAAGTGGGTGCGGTTGCGGTTGCCGATTTCATCATAGCGTTCCTGGGCGGCCACGGCATCCAGGGTGAACACCGGGTGGTCGTACTCGAAGCGCTTGATGATCTTCTCTGGCGCGATGTCGTGACTGCGGTTCAGGGTCACGCAGAAGGTTTCCGGCGCGTCGTGGAAGTTCTGCAGGATGTTCATGTTGTAACTGACCGAGACCGGCTCGCTGTTGCTACCCGGAATCCGGTAGTTCCAGGCCGCCCAGGCTCGCCGGTTGGACGGCAGCACGCTGGCGTCGGTGTGCAGCACCACGTCGTTCTTCTGGTAGGCGATGGCGCCCAGGATTTCCCGTTCTTCCGGTGTGGCATCGCTCAACATGGCCAGGGCCTGGTCACTGTGACAGCCCAGGATCACCTGATCGAACCGGTGTTGCTGGCCGTTACTGGTGATGGTCACGCCATCTTCGTCCCGCTGGATGGATGAAACCGGACTGTTCAGGTGCGTGCATTCGCCCAGACGGTCCATCATCCGGTTCACGTAGGTGGCCGAGCCGCCGGAAATCACCCGCCAGGTAGGGCGGTCGTCCACCGACAGCATGCCGTGGTTGTTGAAGAACTGCAGGAAGAAGCGAATCGGGAACTGTTCCAGCACGATTTCCGGCGCCGACCAGATGGCCGCGCCCATGGGCACGATGTAGTAATTGCGAAAATAACGGCTGTAGCCATGGCGGTCCAGGTACTCGCCCAGGGTTTGCCCTTCGGGGATGTTGCCGGCGGCAAGGTCCGCGCGGGTTTCCTGGTTGAACCGGAGGATCTCGCGGATCATCTTCAGGAAGCTCGGGTTGAACAGGTTTCGACGCTGCGCGAACAGGGTGTTCAGGCTGGTGCCGTTGTATTGCAGGCCGGAGTTCTGGCAATCCACGCTGAAGCTCATGTCGCTCACTTCCGACGCCACGCCCAGCCGGCCCATCAGCTTGATGAAACCGGGGTAGGTCCAGTCATTGAACACGATAAAACCGGTATTGACCGGCCAGGTACGGCCGCCGGCCTCCACGTATTCGGTGTTGGTGTGACCACCGGCGTAATCGCCGGCCTCAAACAGGGTGATGTCGTGTTTCTCGCTAAGCAGCCAGGCTGCCGTCAGGCCGGATACTCCGGCACCGATGACAGCAATTCGCTGACGTTCCTGGTTCATGTATCGCTTTTCCTTGGAGAATGGGTTCAAGTGTTGCTGTTACGTGCCATCTTGGCGGCGAGGCGGTCGATCAGGCGTTGAGGCAGGGCACTGAACAGCTTGAGCATCCAGATGAACTGCCAGGGGAAAGCAATTTCGGTTTTGCCCTGTTCCAGCCCGGTCCGAATCTGTCGTGCCGCGTCTTTGGCTTCCACGATGAACGGCATGGCGAAATCGTTGCGGTCGGTCAGGGGCGTTTTCACGAAGCCCGGCGACACCACCACCACCTCAATGCCTTCCGCTGCCAGATCCGCTCTCAGGGCGTGGGCAAAATAGCTCAGTGCCGCTTTCGAGGCACCATAGCCTTCGGCGCGGCCAAACGGAAACCACCAGGCCGAGGAGCCGACGATTACCAGGGTGGCCGGTTTGCCCTTGGCCCGAGTGGCCCGCAGGGCCGGGAGCGCGATGTCCAGGCAGCGGGCGGTACCCAGCATGTTGGTGGTCAGATTGGCCTCAATTACGTCGCTGTCGTACTCGGCAACTTCCAGGTATTCGCAGGTGCCGGCATTGAGGATGACCATGTCCAGGTCGCCGAAATGGTTCAGGGTATCGGCAATGCCGGCCAGCTCATCCTTGCTGGTGGTGTCGGCAGCGGCGGTGGTAATTCGCTGCGGATATTGTTCCTCGATGGCGTCCAGTGCCTCCTGGTGCCGGCCGGTGATGATGAGATTGTGGTTGGCGCTGATCAGTTCATGTACCAGCGCTTCCCCGATGCCGGAGGAGGCGCCGGTGAGCCAGATGTTGGCGCGATTGCTCAGACGTTTGCTCATCCCGCATGCTCCCGAATCCGGCGAATGAGGCCGCCCAGAACGGGCAGGTTTTCATACAACAGCTGGCCGGCGTCGAAATAATCCCGGTGATAGCAGACCCGGCCATCGCGAATCTCAAGATGGCTGATGCCGTCCACCTGCACCAGTTCGCCCTTGCGCAGGCGCTTGTGGCGCAGCTCCATAACCCACGGAATGGTGCAGTGGCCCTGCTGGACCACCGGCTCGCCAAAGCGGAACCTGCAGCTGATCACGTTGCTGTAGGCGCCTGCAAAATATTTGGTGAGGGCATCCAGGCCTTCCACCCGGCTGAACGGGTCCTGGAACCGGATGTCTTCGCTGTAGATCTCCTGCAAACGCTGCAGGTTGCCTTTGTCCAGTTCGTTGAACAGCTGGCAGAAACGATCCAGGACCATGGGGACCGCGGCGTTACGTGAGCCGACTTCTACAGATGAGGCAGTGGAAGTCATGAGCGTTTCCTCTTCTGATTGTCGAGTTGGCGGGTTTCTTCCAGGATCTGCTCGGGAATTGGGTTCAGATCCCAGACGATACCGAGCTTGGATAATAGCCAAAGGCCATAGTAGGTAATATCAATCTCGTACCACCGGAAGCCCTGGCGTACCGAGCGGGGCCAGCGGTGATGATTGTTGTGCCAGCCTTCTCCCAGGGTCAGCAGGGCCAGCCAGAAATTGTTGCGGCTGTCGTCTTCGGTGTCGAACCGGCGCTTACCCCAGACGTGCAGCAGGGAATTGATGGAGACCGTAGCGTGGAACAGGGCCACGGTCGAGGTGATGAAACCCCACACCAGCAACTGGGGGCCATTGGTGTTCAGCCCGGGTGCCCAGACCGCCAAAGCTTCACCCAGGCCGTAAATCAGTACGGCAAAAATGGTGGGTACAAGTGAGTCGAAGCGGTTGATGAAGCGCAGCTCCGGGAATTTCAGCCAATCGCCAACCCGCTTTTTGTTCATGGCAAAACCGGCATCGCAGGTAAACCAGCCCGCGTGAGCCCACCAGAAGCCACCGTGATGGGGCGAGTGCAGGTCTTCGGGCTGATCGGAATACTGGTGATGATGGCGATGATGGGCCGCCCACCACAGCGGGCCGCGTTGGGCGGCGCTGGCGCCAAGTACCGCGAAGATAAATTGTGCGGTGCGGCTGGTCTTGAAGGTTTTGTGAGAGAAGTAACGGTGGTAAAACCCGGTGATGGCGAACATGCGAATCAGGAAAAAGGCGATGGCAAAAGCCACCGCAAACGTGCTGACTCCGGTCACGAAAGCCAGCAAACAGGCCAGGTGCAGCCCCACAAAAGGCAGCACGCGCAACAGGTTAAACGTCCGGGAACTGGAGTCCAGGTGATCTGATCCCGCTTCGGAATCGAACCATCTCAGAATGTTTGTCAGCCAGTTATTCACGTGGGTCATATATCATCATGCCAAAAGTTACATCAGACAGTGCATCTATACGCCGGGTGGCGGTGATTGGTTCAGGGCTTGCCGGGCTTGTTTCCGCGATTTTGCTGAAAGAGCAAGGGCACCAGGTGGCGGTGTTTGAGAAGAGTCGCGGGCCTGGCGGGCGATTGTCCTCAAAACGTGTGGGCGATACGGGCTCGGTCGATATCGGGGCTCAATATTTCACCATCCGGGACCCGGCATTCCATGCCTTCCTGCAAACCTGGGCCGGTAACGATACGTTCTCCGAATGGCCGGGACGTTTTGGTTTCCAGCATCCGCAAGGGGGTTGGCAGCCGTTTCCGGATGAGGCCCGGTATGTTGGCACGCCGAGGATGACGGCCGTTTCCCGGGCGTTGTCGAAGCACGTGGATCTGGCGGCACAAGTGCGCATCGCCAGGCTGATCCGCGAGGATGGCCACTGGCAACTGTTGTGTGCGGAAGACCGGGACCAGGGCCGGTTCGATCAGGTTATTATTACTGCACCGCCGGCCCATGCCCAGCAGATTCTGGATGACAGTGGGCTCGCCCCGATGGTGGACAAGGTTTCGGATTCCGCAGGCCTCATGCTCCCGTGCTGGGCGGTCGCCGCCAGGCTGGATGACGCCGTTCCGTTGGCTTACGAAGGCTTCCGCCCGGACAGCGACACCCTTTACTGGGTCGCCAATAATGCCTCGAAACCTGGCCGTGAGCAGGGCGGCGGCTGGTGGGTGCTGCACGCCACCCCGGAATGGACCAATCACCATTTGGAGACCGACCCGGACCTGATCGCCGAACGTTTGATCGGCGCGTTTCGCGATATTACCGGTTACGCCGGTGATGTGAGCGAGCAGATTGCCCACCGGTGGCTCTATGCCCGCTCCACCGACGGCGGCTGCCCCGGCTATCTCTGGGACGGCAGCGAAGGCTTGGGCCTGGCAGGCGACTGGCTGGCCGGTGGCCGGGTGGAAGGCGCCTGGGAGAGTGCGGCCAACCTGGTGGCCGCGATGAAGGAAGACTAATCCCTATTCGGTCATGTCCGGAGGCGTGCCATTGGCCACTTCCGGGCGCTGGTAGAAGTGAGTGATGGTGCCGTCGCCGAATTTGGAGAAAAACGCGCTTACATCGGTGATTTTCTTCAGTGAGCGCTCCCGGCTGATCGGGTCCCGCAACAACACCTTGATGCCGTCGAAATTGTCCTGAATGTTCGAGAAGCGGGCCCGCATGGAGCAGGTCACCACATCCTCGGGCGCAATGCCCAGCTCGTCGCCCAGCCACTCGCTGTGAGTCTGGATACCGGTTTTGTCCAGATTCTCCCGGGTGTCCAGGTGTTTCAGCTTCACCCGATTGACGATGCTGAAGGAATAACTCTTGGGCTGGCGTCGGGCCACCTTGCGGAACGCCTCCCAGAAGAAGTTGTCGGTCAGTTCGGCAAAGTAGCGCATGTCGCTCAGGCAGGTGTCGATCCACTCAAAGTTATCGGGGTCTTCCAGCACCTCGTTGATCGCCTCCCGCAGCAGCCAGTCAAAGCCCAGCGCCGTCTTGTGGGCGTAGACCTTGCGGTACATCTGGTAGCGGCTGTAGACGAAATCCTCCAGCGCCCCCAGACCCTTTTCGGTGATTGCCAGCCCCATCCAGGGTTCGGACACTTCCCAGCCAAAGCGCAGGTTGCTCAGCAGGTGGTCCAGGTTAAAGCCGCCGATGGTCACCGAGCTGTGGAAGCCGTCACGAAGCATATAATCCGCGCGGTCGGCGTCGATTTCGCCGGAGACGATGGAAGCCAGCAGATCCATTACCAGCTGTGGCACATCGCGGGAGGCAATGCTGCCGGCCACGGCGTCATCCCCGGCCACAAATTTCCAGAAGGTTTCGGCGTGGCGGCAGAAGGCTTCGCTGGGCTGCACCTCGGTGGTTTCCATAATGCCGATCACATCGATGGCATTCAGGCCGGCGCTATCAAGGTCTATGGCTGAAAGCACATCGTGGGCAACACGCACCGAATAATGCTCGTGTTCCAGTTCCGCCGGCTCTTCGGGAAAATACTGGTGATAATCCACCCCATGCCAGAGGTCCCGGAAGCGTTGGGGCCGCGACATCAGGTCCCGGATGCGTTTGGCCTGGGTGAACTGGTGCGAAAAGCTGGAGTGGCCGCTGTCGTGCAGCAGGCAGGCCAGGCGAATGGTCTTGGCCAGGTAGTCGATGGCATCCAGTTGGCTCAGGCCCAGGTCTGTCCGTTCGCTGAGTTGCCGTTCCCGCAGGTAGGCATCAATCATGGAGCGGAACATGCGGGTGCCCACGTGCATCACCCCGATGCTGTGCAGGAACCGCGAGTGCGTGGCCCCCGGGAATACCAGGCTGAGGATGTCGTTCTGGCAGATGTTGCGCAGCCGCTGGAACAGAGGGTGATCAATCACCTGGATTTCGTGCCGGTACAGCGGAATGCCGCCGTGCACCGGGTCCATGATCAGTTTGTCGTAAGCACCGAGCAGGTCGTTTACGGCACGTCGCATCGTCACAATACTCCCGAATTGATCTTACCGGCTTGTTATATCACAGAGGCATGCCAGAATATGCGATATACAAAGAATTTCCTTTTATCGCTGGCAGGTTAGGGTAACCAACATGACATCGCGCACCGAGCGCATTCTGATTATCGATGCCGACGAGCAGGCCAGAGAAGACCTGTCCCGGTATCTCGAATCCAAAGGGTTCTACGTCACCGGGCGCGCAAAGCTGGCCGAGGCCCTGACCCTGTCAGACGACAAATTGCCGGATGTCATCTTCGCCGACCTCCCGCCCGAGACCATCCAGAAGGTATCGGAAGAGCTGGAAGCGGACGGCCATTTCGTGCCCCTGGTCGCCTGTACCGCGAGTGAATCCAGCCAGGATATTGTCGCTGCCATGCGGGCCGGGGCAACGGATGTCATCCTCAAGCCCTGCCAGGATGATGTCAGCGCCCTGGATAATGTGATCGAAAAGCTGTTTGACCGGCTGCGCATCAACCGCTTGAACCAGCTTTACCGAAAAGAACTCGAAGATGCCAACCGCGAGCTGCGGGCCGGTATTTCAGAACTTCGCGCCGACCAGAATGCCGGACGCAAGGTGCAGATGAAAATGCTGCCGGACAGAGAGCTGAACATCTCTGGCCTGCGGGTTGATCACATGATTAAGCCTTCTCTCTACCTGAGTGGTGATTTTCTCGATTACTTCAAGCTCAGCGATGACAAGGTGCTGGTCTATATTGCGGATGTATCCGGCCATGGCGCCAGTTCCGCGTTTGTGACGGTTTTACTGAAAAACCTGACCAACCGGCTGCAACGCAACTTGCGGCGCCAGTCCAGTTCTGAAATCCTGCATCCGGATCTTTTCCTTGAGCGCATTAACGCCGAACTTCTCGATACGGGCCTCGGCAAACATGTTACCGTGTTCGTAGGTATCATCACGATTTCTGAACGAACGCTCGATTACGCCGTTGGTGCGCATTTCCCAATGCCGATCATCTCCTTCGAGGGGGGTGAAACCCGGTTCCTGGAAGGCAATGGCCTGCCAGTGGGTATTTTTGAGAAACCGGAATGGGAAGTTTATCGTATTGAATTAGATAAACCGTTTCACTTGATATTGTTTTCCGATGGGATTCTTGAAGTACTGACGCAAAAGTCCCTGGATGAAAAGGAGAAAACTCTACTTGAACTCGTTTCAGGAGGTAGTCACACTATCGCATCGCTGAGCGAGGCCCTGGGTCTGGACCAGATCTCGGAGCTTCCGGACGATATCGCGTTAGTATCGGTAACCGACACTTTTTAGCCTGTGTCGGGTAACACGTCCTTCTACTGAGTGGCAGTGTAAAAATGGCTGGTTATAAAATCCTGCAGGCAGATCAGCAGGGAATATACGTCTTAAAGTTTATAGGCGAAATCCGGTTGAACCTGTGTTCAACGCTGGATAACCTGGCCGAGTCGATCACTCGCGATCCCGAATTCAAAACGGTAGTGGTCGACCTGACCGAAACGGATATCATAGACAGCACCACCCTGGGGCTGTTGGCAAAGATTGCCCTGGCCGCACAGAAACAAAGCCAATTCCTCCCAACCCTGATTTCCACCAATCCCGACATCACTCGCATTGTGACCTCCATGGGTTTCGACAAGATTTTTATCATTGTCCGGGAGCCCGCGTCGCGTATTGAAGAGCTGGAAGAAATTCCGGTACTCAAAGCGAGCGAGCAGCAGGTCCGGGACAAGGTGCTGGATGCCCATAAAATTCTGATGGGCATGAACAGCAAAAACCGGGAGGAGTTCAAAAGCCTGGTGCGAGCACTTGAGTGTGAAGAAGCCGGTTGATACCCGGATACCATCACCCCGAGCCGCCCAAAAGCAGAAAGCGAAATTTCTATGCCCGACAATGCAACGCCCAACGATGCCGGGGCGAATTCCAAGGATGTAGCCGTTCTTGGCGGTGGTAGTTTTGGTACTGCCATGGCCAAGGTGCTTGGTGAAAACGGCCATCGTGTTCACTTCTGGATGCGTGATCCGGCCCAGGCGGAGCAGGTCCGGAAAACCGGCATCAACAAACGCTATATGCCCGATGTTGTCCTGAAAGGCGACATCCATCCCACCACGGACCTGGCCGATACCCTGAAAAAATCTGACGTGGTGTTCGTGGCGGTTCCCGCCAAAGCCTTTCGTGCCCTGATCAGTGAGCATCGTGACGAATTTCACGACGGCCAGGTAGTTGTCAGCCTGACAAAAGGCATTGAACAACAGGGCTTTAAGCTGATGAGCGAGATTCTTCTTGAGGAGATTCCGCGTTGCCGTTCCGGTGTGCTCAGTGGCCCGAACCTGGCCGCAGAAATCGTTAACCGGGAACTCACCGCCACCGTCATTGCTGCCAAGGACCCGGAAGTAAGGCAAATCGTCCAGGAATTACTGGGCTGCGAGTACTTCCGCGTGTACGCCAATGTGGATGTCTACGGTGTTGAGTTGGCGGGCGCCCTCAAGAACATCTACGCCATCGTCGCCGGCCTGGGGACCGCGCTGAACATGGGCGAGAACGCCCGTGCCATGCTGATTACCCGTGGGCTGGCGGAAATGAGCCGGTTTGCCGTAAGCCTTGGGGCCAACCCGATGACGTTCATGGGGCTGGCGGGCGTGGGTGACCTTATCGCCACCTGCACCTCCAATAAAAGTCGGAATTACCGCGTGGGTTACGCCATTGGCAAAGGTCGCCAGCTGGATGAAATTGTTGAAGAGCTGGGGCAGGTGGCCGAGGGTATCTATACCCTGAAACTGGTTCGGGAAAAGTCCGAATCCATTGGCATTTACATGCCACTGGTCCGTGGTCTGTATGAAATTATCTATGAAGGCGCTTCCATCAACGCCGTCATCAACAGCCTGATGATGGCCGCACAGAATTCTGATGTGGAGTTCATTCTTCCACGCACCATCAGCCAGTAACCGGCGAACGGTGCCCGGGCAGGGGAGAGCGTGATGCACCTGATCATCATGCGGCACGGTGAAGCCGGCTGGCACACCATCGACCAGCAGCGTGAGTTGACTGAAATGGGGCGCCGGGATGTCGCCGCCGTGGCCGCTCAGATTGCGGAATCTGAGTTTCGGCCCAAAGAAATCTGGTGCAGCCCGTATGCTCGAGCGCGCCAGACCGCGGCTATCATTGCTGAAGTGCTGAACTGCCCGGTTGACGAAAAGTATTTCATTACCCCCGACGATGACCCTGGCCAGTGCCTGGATACGCTGCTGGATCTGGATACCCGCACCACACCTTTGATGCTGGTCTCACACATGCCTTTTGTCGGAGCATTGTCTACGTTGTTGGTAGATGGCCATCGTCGAGGCATTCCGTTCATGACCTCCCAGGCCGTGCTGTTGGACATGCCGGTGGTGGGGCCTGGCTGTGCGGACCTTAAAACCCAGTTTCTACCCTGAGTAATTTGCCATGGAACCGGATCACATCGTAAAAAGCGTCGGAAATCACTCAAAGGAGCAATGCGCTTCGTCCCTGGACAAGTGGCAGCCGGAACTGACAGGCGACATGGACCTGGTGATTACCCGCGATGGCAAGTGGGTCTATGAAGGGCACCCGATTCCCCGTGAATCAGCGACCCGGCTGTTTTCCACCATCCTGAGAAAAGAAGAGGATGGTGAATTCTATCTGGTGACACCGGTGGAGAAATGGCGCATTCAGGTGGAAGACACGCCGCTGCTGGCGCACTCGCTTACGGTTCGTGAAGAAGGGCGGGAACAGGTGTTGTCGGTCACAACGAATATGGGTGACGTCATTGATATCAGTGATGAACACCCCCTGATCGTTGGCCAGTATCCCGACAGCGACGAACCCCGGCCCGTGGTGATGGTGCGCAAGGGCGTTGAAGCACGGCTGGTGAGCAGCGCGTTCTATGAATTGGTGAAACTGGCGGAAGACCGTGAAGTCGATGGCGAAACCTGGCACGGGGTCCAGAGCCGGGGAAAATTCTGGAAAATTGGCCAGCACGGTTGAAAAGCCAAAATCAGCCTCTATAAATAAGGTAGAAAACGCAGTCTTTCACTTGTTAGACTGTGTCTTCACGCTTGTTATCGAGCCTGGCTCTTAACGAGGCAGGTGGTCGTTAGTCCCTCTGTGCAGTCTGGCTGTTCACGATCACTTTCGATCGCCCTTTTTACTCAAAATACACAGTCATTGCGACACGCAAGGAGATCACATGGCCCAACCTCGTGTTGTCACCATCCATTACACGCTCACTAACGACCAGGGAGAAGAACTGGATTCCTCCCGCGTAGAAGGCCGTGAGCCGCTGTCTTACCTGGAAGGTGCACAAAACATTATCGGTGGACTGGAAAACGCGCTGAACGAAAAGAACGCTGGCGATCAGGTAAAAGTATCTGTAGAGCCGGGTGAAGGCTACGGCGAAGTTAACGAAGAACTGATCCAGCCGGTACCGCGTTCTGCGTTCGAAGGCGTAGACACCATCGAGCCGGGCATGCAGTTCCAGGCTCAGACTCCGGGCGGCCCCCAGATCGTGCGTGTGGTAGAAGTTGGCGACGAAACCGTTACCATCGATGCCAACCACCCGCTGGCTGGTGAGACTCTGCACTTCGACGTAGAAGTAGTAGAAGCCCGCGAAGCAACTGACGAAGAGAAAGAGCACGGTCACGCGCACTGATCGCTTCGTAAGGTTGTACGAAAAACGGCGCTTTCGAGCGCCGTTTTTTTATGCCTGGATCTTTCAGGCGAGCATAAAAAAAGGCCGGGATTCCCGGCCTTTTTCGTTCCTGCATTACATGTTCGGGTAATTCGGCCCGCCACCGCCTTCCGGCGTTACCCAGGTAATGTTCTGGGCCGGGTCCTTGATGTCGCAGGTCTTGCAGTGCACGCAGTTCTGGGCATTGATCTGGAACTTCTTGCCACTGCCATCGTCTGCTTCCACCACCTCGTACACGCCGGCCGGGCAGTAGCGCTGCGCAGGCTCGTCGTACTTCGGCAGGTTGTCCTTGATCGGAATCTCCGGGTCGGTCAGCTTCAGGTGAACCGGCTGATCTTCCTCATGGTTGGTGTTGGAAATAAACACCGACGACAGGCGATCAAAGGTCAGCACGTTATCCGGCTTCGGATAGTCGATCTTCTTGCACTGGGACGCCGGCTTCAGCGTTGCATAGTCCGGCGTGGTGTCGTGGAACGTCATCGGCAGGCTGCCGCGCAGGATGTTCTGCTCGAAGAAAGCAATGGCGCCGCCCACCATGTTGCCAAACTTGTGCATGGCCGGGCCGAAGTTGCGTTCCGCGTACAGTTCCTTGAACAGCCAGCTGTTTTCGAACCGCTGGGCGAAACTGGTCAGCTCTTCGCCTTCCTTGCCAGCCTTCAGCGCTTCAAACACTTCTTCCGCACCCAGCATGCCCGACTTCATGGCCGTGTGGGAGCCCTTGATCTTGGAGCTGTTCAGGGTGCCGGCGTCACAGCCCAGCAGCAGGCCGCCCGGGAAGCTCATCTTCGGCAGCGCATTGTAGCCGCCCTTGGTAATGGCACGGGCGCCGTAAGCCACCCGCTTGCCACCTTCCAGATGTTTCTTGATTTCCGGATGGTGCTTGAGGCGCTGGAATTCCTCGAATGGGCTCACGTAAGGGTTGGAGTAGGACAGATCGGTGATCAGGCCCACGTACACCTGGCCATTTTCCAGGTGATACAGGAAAGAACCACCGGTGGAGCCGGATTCGTTCAGCGGCCAACCTGTGGTGTGTACTACCAGGCCCGGCTCGTGTTTCTCCGGGTCGATGTCCCAGAGTTCCTTGATGCCCAGGCCGTAATGCTGCGGGTCTTTGCCTTCGTCCAGCTTGAATTCGCTGATCAGCTCTTTGCCCAGGTGGCCACGGCAGCCCTCGGTGAACAGGGTGTACTTGGCGCGCAGTTCCATGCCGGGCATGAAGCTGTCTTTTTCGGAGCCATCGCGGGCCACGCCCATGTCGCCGGTGACAATGCCTTTTACCTGGCCATCTTCGATAATGGTTTCCGCAGCCGGGAAGCCAGGGTAAACCTCAACCCCCAGCTCTTCGGCCTGTTCGGCCAGCCAGCGGCACAGGTTACCCAGGCTGATAATATAGTTGCCGTGGTTGTGCATGTTCTTGGGCACAAGGGCGTTCGGGAGTTTGGTGGCGCTTTCCTGGCCTTTGAAAAGGAAGATGTCGTCGCGAGTGACGGGGGTGTTCAGCGGGGCGCCTTTCTCCTTCCAGTCCGGGAAGAGTTCGTTCAGGGCAGTGGGTTCAAACACGGTGCCGGCCAGGATGTGCGCACCGATTTCAGAACCTTTTTCCACCACGCATACGGTCAGCTCCTGTTCGGCTTCCTGCGCCAACTGCATTACGCGGCAGGCTGCAGACAGGCCCGCCGGGCCGCCGCCGACGATCAGAACATCAAACTCCATCGATTCGCGTTCCACGTTGGTCTCCTCAAACAGCTTTTTATGGACTTTGGCGAAAGCATAAACGCAATTTGGCAATCAAACAAACGTTTGTTTGAATTCTGCGGTTACCTTTGGCAATATCTTGATAACACCGAAACAGGTGCGTTTTGAGTCGATTTTTAGTATCGTCTCATTACGAGGTCGGGTCAACCTGGCTTACTCATAAACTCATCGTGGAAGAACGAGGAATCTATGAAGGTTCTGGTCGCTGTAAAACGAGTTATCGACTACAACGTGAAGGTGCGCGTCAAGCCGGACAACACCGGTGTTGACCTCGCCAACGTCAAAATGGCAATGAACCCTTTCTGTGAAATCGCAGTTGAAGAAGCGGTTCGTCTTAAAGAGAAGGGCATTGCCACAGAAATCGTCGTGGCCACCATTGGCCCGAAGGCTTCCCAAGAGCAGCTGCGTACCGCTCTGGCACTGGGTGCCGACCGTGGCATTCACATCGAGACTGACGAAGAAGTGCAGTCCCTCGAAGCCGCCAAACTGCTGAAGGGCGTTGTCGAGAAAGAAGAGCCGAAGCTGGTGATTCTGGGCAAACAGTCCATCGACACTGACAACAACCAGACCGGCCAGATGCTGGCTGCGCTGACTGGCATGGGCCAGGGCACTTTCGCTTCCGAAGTGGTTGTTGAAGGCGAGAAAGTGAACGTAACCCGTGAAGTCGACGGCGGCCTGGTAACCGTTGGCCTGAACCTGCCGGCAGTGATCACCACTGACCTGCGTCTGAACGAGCCTCGCTACGCGTCTCTGCCGAACATCATGAAGGCCAAGAAAAAGCCGATTGATTCCATGAGCCCGGCAGACCTCGGCGTTGACGTTGCCCCGCGCCTGTCCACCGTGAAAGTTGAAGCCCCGGCATCACGCCAGGCGGGCGTCAAGGTGGCCGATGTGGCTGAGCTGGTGGACAAACTGAAAAACGAAGCGAAGGTGATCTAAATGAGCATCCTGGTAATTGCTGAACACGACAACAGCAGCCTGAAGCAGGCGACCCTGAACGTTGTAGCGGCTGCCAAGGCCATCGGTGGTGACATCGACGTGCTGGTTGCCGGTGAAAACGTAGGCGCCGTTGCTGAAGCCGCTGCCAAGGCCGAAGGCGTGAACAAGGTACTGGTTGCCGATAACGCTGCTTACGGTCACTTCCTGGCGGAAAACCTGGGTGATCTGGTTGCCGAAGTAGGCAAGGGCTACAGCCACATCCTGTCCGCAGCCGGCACCACTGGCAAAGACTTCATGCCGCGCGTTGCCGCGCTGCTGGACGTTGCCCAGGTATCCGATATTGTCCGCGTTGAGTCCGAGGACACCTTCGTTCGCCCGATCTACGCTGGTAACGCCATCGCGACCGTGCAGTCCAGCGACGCCATCAAGGTCATCACCGTTCGTCCGACTGCGTTTGATCCGGTGGCTGCCGAAGGTGGCTCCGCTGCGGTTGAACAGCTGGACGTGGTGAAAGACGCCGGCCTGTCTGCTTTCGTTAGCGAAGAAAAAGCCGAATCCGACCGTCCGGACCTGTCCTCCGCTGGTGTGGTGATTTCCGGCGGCCGTGGCATGCAGAACGGCGAAAACTTCAAGATGCTGGAGCGCATTGCTGATCATCTGGGCGCTGCCGTGGGTGCATCCCGCGCGGCTGTTGATGCCGGCTTCGTACCCAACGACATGCAGGTTGGTCAGACCGGTAAGATCGTTGCCCCGCAGCTGTACATCGCCGTGGGCATCTCCGGTGCCATCCAGCACCTGGCGGGTATGTCTGACTCCAAAGTGATCGTTGCGATCAACAAGGATGAGGAAGCCCCGATCTTCCAGGTGGCCGATTACGGCCTGGTCGCGGACCTGTTCGAAGCAGTTCCGCAGCTGGAGGAAGAACTGAAGAAGGCGGTATAACCTTCTGAAAGTTCGATAAAAAGGCACCTTCGGGTGCCTTTTTTATTGGCAACAGAAAGTGTCAGCAACAATACTGAACAATAAATAAGGGGCACGTTCTATGAGTAGGCACGCTGATCGTCCGTACGATCTGGTGGTGTTTGGCGCCACCAGCTTTGTTGGCAAAATTCTCACCCGCTATCTGGTTGAAACCTGCAGCGGCGAAAACCCGGTGCGATGGGCCATTGCCGGGCGCTCTGAGAGCAAACTTAACGCCCTGAAAAGTGAGCTGGGTGACAAAAATCTGCCTGTGATTGTGGCCGATGTGTCCCATGATAAGGAACTGGCCGAGTTGTGCGAACAGACCAGGGTGGTCATCTCCACGGTCGGGCCTTATGCACTGTACGGCGAACCGTTGATCCAGGCCTGCGTGGAAAGCGGCACCGATTACTGTGACCTGGCCGGGGAAGTGCAATGGATCCGCCGCATGATCTCCCGTTATGAGGTTGAGGCCAAAAAGTCAGGGGCCCGAATCGTGCACTGCTGCGGCTTCGATTCCATTCCCTCCGACATGGGCGTGTGGTTCCTGCAGACCCAGGCCCAGGAAGTATTTGGCGAGCCCTGCCAGCACGTGCGCATGCGGGTGAAAGCCGCCAAGGGCGGATTGTCTGGTGGCACCTTTGCTTCAATGATCAACCTGGCGAAGGAAGCGGCGGCCGATCCTGCCTTGCGCAAGGAGATGGCCAACCCGTTTTCCCTGTGTCCTGAAGGGCACCGGTCGGAAGCGCGCCAACCGTCCCTTAAATCCGCTGAATTCGACCGGGATTTCCAGGCCTGGCTCGCGCCCTTTGTGATGGGAGCCATCAATACCCGCGTGGTGCACCGGTCCAACGCGTTACAGGAAGCGCGGTACGGCAAGGAATTCACCTACGACGAAGCCATCATGACTGGTCGGGGGGTTAAGGGACGGCTTATGGCTTATGGCATGGCCGCCGGCCTCGGTCTGTTTTTCACCGCCGCAGCCTTCAAACCCACCCGTTGGGTGGTCGAAAAGCTGGTGCCCGCGCCGGGCGAAGGCCCCAGCCCGGAAGAACAGGAAAACGGCTTTTACGATATGCGCTTCATTGGTCGAACTTCGGATGACAAGGCAGTGATCACCAAAGTGACCGGTGATCGTGACCCCGGTTACGGCTCCACCAGCAAAATGCTGGGGCAATCCGGACTGTGTCTGGCCTTTGACCTGCCCGATGATGCTGAAGGCGGCTTCTGGACGCCCGCTTCCCTGCTGGGAGACAGACTGTTCAAACGGTTAACAGAACACGCCGGCCTGCGTTTTGAGAAGCTGGAAACCCGTTAAATCCAGTTTGTTTGCCGGTTAAAGCTGGATCACGCGGTCGGTGGCCAAAAGGGCTTCCGGCCCGTGGCCCAGACAAACCACCGTGCGGTCTTCCAGGTAATGCTCAATTTGCGGGGCAATACGATTCCGGGTATCGGCGTCCACGCCGGTAAAGGGCTCATCCAGAATCACCAACGGTGCTTCGTTCAGCAGCGCACGGGCCAACACCAGCCTGCGGGCTTCGCCGCCGGATAACCGGTTCCCAGCGCTGCCCAGCCAGGTGTCCAGGCCGTCGGTTTCATTCGCAAACCGGCCGGCCAACTCCACCATTTCCAGAATCCGCCAGAGTTGGGCGTCGGTGGCGCCAGGGTTGCCCAGAAGCAGGTTGGCTTTCACGGTGTCATCAAACACGGTGGTGGTCTGGGTCAGGTAGGCGCAGGGCAGGGCAGCCACCGTTCCGGTCAAAGGCGGAAGCATGCCTGCCAGGGTGTCGGCAAATGAGGATTTCCCGCTGCCGGAATCGCCCACCACACCGAGGATTTCCCCCTTCGCCAATCGCAGGTTGAAGTGCGTCAACAGGGGCGCATAACCCGGGTGCCCGATATCGACCGCATTCAGTTCAGCGGCCATGCCTTCAGGCAACTCATGCTGGGCAGAAGTAAGCTCTGATTTGGGCGATGACACATCCCGATTGAGCCGCCGGGCCGCCGCCTCGGTGGCGCCGAATTTGCCGAAGGCCTCTGGCAGCATGCCATAGACCTCGCCCAGCCCCAGCAAGGCAATGGGCAGAAGCACCAGAACCGGCCCTGATACCTGTCCGCTTTCAAAGAGTGCAAAACCGAGCCACAGAGCGAGAACGGCCGTGATATTCACCAGCAGGGTGGTTGCGGCGTTATGCCAACCCACGCGGGTATCCACGGTTGCCTGGGCCCGTGACAACCGGTGGGCCTGGCCCATAAGGCCATGGGCATGGTCATTGATGCGACCGGCCGCCAACAACTCGGCATACCCTTCCAGGTGCTCGATGACCTCGCCCCGCAGTGTTTCCTGCTGGTCATTCAATCGGGCGGACAAGCGCCGTGTGCGCAGCAAAACCGCTACTGTCGCCACCAGTAACGCCAGCGCCAGAACCAGCAACACAGCAAGGGCGATGGCACCACTGAATAACACCCATGCCAGGCCACTCAGCAACAAAGTGACGACACCGGCCAGGGCCGTGGGTGCGATCAGGCGCAGGTACAGGGTATCCAGGGCGTCCACATCGGCGGTGAGGCGTGACAACCATTGCGCGCCGCTTTTGTCGCCGCGTATTTGTTGCCCTGTGGCGGACAGGCGATCAAACAGCGCCACCCGAATGTCGGTCAGCAACTGGAGCACCAGGTTATGGTTGTACACCCGCTCCATGTAACGAAAAGCCGTGCGGGAAACCGCGAAGAAACGGATGGCGCCGCCGGGCACATAGAGGTTGATGCTGGCCTGTATGCCGGCGGCCAGAAGCAGGCCCACAATGGCGGTTTTGGTCAGAAACCAGCCGGACACCGCCAACAGGGCAATGCCGGAGAGCAGAGTGGCCAGAATCAATACGCCGCCAAGCACCAGGCGGCCACGATGCCTGAAAATCAGGCGAAGCCAGGGGCGCAGTTCATGCATCGTGCACCTCCCCGTTGCTGACCACCAGTACCCGGTCTGCCAGGGCGAGCAGGGCGTTGTGGTGCGTGGCAAACACCAGGGTTTTGCCCTTATCGGACAGTGCCTTCAGGGCTGCGATGATGTGTTGCTCGGAGGTTGTATCCAGCCCGGCGGTGGGCTCGTCGAGCAAAATGAGGTCGTAATCCGCCAGGAAAATCCGGGCGAGACTGAGCCGGCGGGCCTGGCCACCGGAAAGCCCCTGCCCACTTTCACTCAAACGGCTGTAAATGCCTTGCTCGCGGCTGGCGACCAGCGAACCCAGGCCCACCTGCTGTAGCGCCTGTTCAATGTCGGCATCCGAGGCCTCCGGTGTGGTCAGGCGCAGGTTGTCTGCCCAGGTGCCCTGCACCCAGAAGCCCTTCTGGCCCAGCCAGCCAAAGGAGCGTGCACCGGCGGCCTCGCCGAATATTGAGACACCGCCATTGGCTGGTGTTAAGAACCCGGCCATCACGTGCAACAGGGAAGATTTGCCGCTGCCTGTGGCACCGGTCAGCGCCAGGGCGGTACCCCGGGGCAGGGTAAGATTGAGGTTTTCAATCACCGTTGGGCCCTGGCCGTGGCGAATAGTGAGGTGATCAAGCTTGATGCTTTCTGGTTCGCTCACTTCTGGCCGGGTAACGGTCGTTGCTTCTGGTTCTGCGCTATCACCCTTCTGCAGCCGTGCCAGGATTTCCGCCGCAGCGCCCATGGCCGAAGCACGGTCATGATAATGCTGGGAAAGCGTGCGCAGGGGCTGAAAAAACTCCGGGGCCAGTAACAGGATCAGCAGGCCGGTGAACAGGGTCAGGTCCGGGCTGGGCCCATATTCGATGTAGCCCAGCAGGCCAAAGCCGATATAAATCGCGATCACCGCAATGGCAACCGATGAAAAGAACTCCAGCACCGCAGACGACAGAAACGCCACTTTCAGGGTTTTCATGGTGATGTGGCGATACTGATCCGAACGTCGGCGCAGTGTTTCGCTGGCGCTGGCCGTTTGTCCGAACAGCTGGAGGGTGGTCAGGCCGCGAATCTTGTCCAGAAACTGGCCCGACAAACGGCTGACAATTTCAAAATGCTGCTGGTTCACCTTCTCCGCCCCCATGCCCACCAGGGCCATGAACAACGGAATCAAGGGTGCGGATAACAGCAGGAATAGGCCGGCCAGCCAGTCCAGCCAGAACACCAGCACCAGAATCAACAGGGGAACGACGACAGAGAGCGTCATCTGGGGTAGAAAACGGGCAAAGTACCCATGCAGGGCTTCTACATGGTCCAGCCATTCCCGGGTAAGAGAGGCGGCAGAGGCATCGGCCAGTGCCACAGGACCTTCGCTCTGCCAGTGTTGATTCAGTTGTTGCCGGGCCTGCCGGCGAACCTGTTCACTGGTGCGGGCGGCAAACCGGGTTTGTAACCCCTGGGCGGCTGCGCGCACCAGCAGGGCAATCAGAAGGCCGACAAACCAGGGCGTCAGTGAAGCAACCGGTTGGTGCTCAATAACGCCCTGATGAACAATCCAGGCCAGCAGCACCATCTGAATGATGGTGGCGATACCGGCCAGCGAACCGGCCAGCACGGTGGCGTTGATCCAGCGCCGGCTGTCACGGGAAAGCCCGGACAGCCATTGCCGAACCTCTGCCTGCTGGCTGGCCACTTAGTGGTACCCTTCGCCCGCACGAACCTTGCCGCGGAAGACCCAGTAAGTCCAGGCGGTGTAAGCCAGCACAATAGGCACCACAAACAGCAGCCCTAACAGCAGGAAAAGCTGGGAGTCATAGGCTGAAGCGGCTTCCCACAGGGTGTATTCCGGCGGTACCACATAGGGCCAACGACTGACGATCAGCCCCAGGTAGGTGGTGATGAACAGTCCCATGGTGGAAACGAACGGCAGGCCTTCATCACGCCGGCGCACGGAACGCCAGATCTGCAGGGCGCAAAGAAGGGTGAGTACCGGCAGAATCCAGATCACACTCAGGTGAGAGAACCAGCGCTCGCTGACCAGTTCATCCACGAACGGCGTCCAGATGCTGATAATGCCAAAGACCACCAGCACGGCCACCAGCAGCGGCGTGGTAATACGGTAAGCCCACTCCTGAAGCCGGCCTTCGGTTTTCAGAATCAGCCAGGTGGAACCCAGCAGGGCATAACCGGCCAGCAGGCCGAGGCCAGTCAGGACGGTAAACGGCGTCAGCCAGTCCAGGGCGCCGCCCACGTAAACGCCGTTGGCAGTCTCGAAGCCCTGGATGTAGGCGCCAACCACCACGCCCTGGGCGAATGCGGCAACCGTAGAGCCGCCGGCAAAGGCCCAGTTCCAGAGGTAGCGGGAAGTCCGGGCCTTAAACCGGAATTCAAACGCCACGCCCCGGAAAATGAGGCCCGCAAGCAACAGGAATACGCCGATATACAAGGCCGGCAGGAAAATGGTGTAAACCATGGGGAAGGCCGCCAGAAGCCCGGCGCCACCCAGAACGAGCCAGGTTTCGTTGCCGTCCCAGACCGGCGCAACGGAGTTCATCATGACATCCCGATCGTCCTCCGACGGCGCGAAGGGAAAGAGGATGCCAACACCCAGATCGAAACCGTCCATCAGCACATACATGATGATGCCGAAACCGATAATGAATGCCCAAATGAGGGCCAGATCAAACAGTTGCATACTCACTGCCCTCCATCGTTAGCCGGTACCGGGCGGCCGTGGCTGTCGTATTCAAACGGGACATGCGCGGCTGAAAGCGGCCGGGCCGGACGTTCAGGGGAATCGGTGGTGTCTTCCTCCTCGCTTTCCAGGCCGACGAACAGCACCCGCATCAGGTAGTAGACGCCTGCGGCGAACACCAGCGCATAGACCACGATGTAACCAATCAGCGTAAACAACGCCATGCCACCGGTGAGTGATGGCGTGACCGATTCAGCCTGGGTCATCATGCCGTACACCAGCCAGGGTGCGCGGCCGGTCTCGGTGACAAACCACCCGGTGAGCACCGCAATGAACGGGGCGATGCTCATAAAGCGCAGGCCCTGCAGGAATTTTCGGTTCTGGTAGTAACGCCCGCCAGGACGCAGGAACAACCCGGCCAGCGCAAAGAGAATCATCAGCGCGCCAAGGCCCACCATGATCCGGAAAGACCAGAACACAATCGCCACTGGTGGCTGCTCCTCAACGGCCACTTCGTTCAGGCCCGGCACCACGCCGTCCCAATCGTGGGTCAGAACCATGCTCGCCATGCTGGGAATACCGATTTCAAACAGGTTCCGCTGGTTTTCCTGGTCGGGGATGGCAAACAGCAGCAACGGCACGTTGCTGGAGGTTTCCCAGTTGCCTTCCATCGCAGCGACTTTGGTGGGCTGGTGCTCCAGGGTGTTCAGGCCATGGAAATCACCAATCACCAATTGCGCAGGGGCAATAAACAGCAGCAGCCACAGGCACATGGACAGCGCCTTGCGGTTGGCTTCCACCTCACGACCCTTGAGCAGGTACCACGCGCTGACACCGGCCACCACAAAGCCACCGGTCAGGAAGGAAGCCATGGCCATATGCAGGAAGCGGTAAGGGAAGGAAGGGTTAAAGATGGCTTCACTCCAGGAAGTCACGTGGAAAACGCCTTCCCGCAGCTCGACGCCCGCCGGAGTCTGCATCCAGCTGTTGGCCGAGAGAATCCAGAACGAGGAAATAAAGGTGCCGGTTGCCACCATGATGGCCGCAAAGAGGTGAACGCCGGCTGGCACCTTGTTGCGCCCAAACAGCAGCACACCCAGAAATGCTGCTTCCAGGAAGAAAGCCGTGATCACTTCATAGCTGAGAATGGGCCCCAGGAAATTGGCCGACGCCTGGGCAAAGTTGCTCCAGTTCGTGCCAAACTGAAACGACATCACAATACCGGAGACCACCCCCATGCCGAAAACAACGGCAAACACCTTGGTCCAGAAGGCCGACAGGGTTTCCCAAACCGGATTCCGGGTTTTGAAGGCGAGCCCTTCAAGAACGGCGATGTAAGAGGCAAGCCCGATGGTAAACACCGGGAAAATCGCGTGGAAGGAGACCACGAACGCGAACTGTATCCGCGATAGAATGAGGGGATCGAGTTCCATTGGAACCTCCGGTAACTCATACAATCACAATAAGCGAGCCGGATTGCGCCATGCTCGCCCAGCCGCTGCCTGGGGGAGCCTCAGAACAACTCCGAATCACCTCTGCAAGCCAGAGGCGACCCGTAGTTATTCCGAGGCTCCCTAGTTCGGATTGTTATTTTGTTATTACCGGCAGTTGGTTAGGATGATACACAAGTGAACCCACCCATGGGTAGGGCACTTTGTCGCAGTCTTGATATTCGACATGGACACCTGAGCATCAACGCGTTAAAGGCTACCATACATGGGCTTTTATGAAGAAAGGATACTGCCGCACCTTGTAGACACGGCCTGCAGCTTGGGCCAGGTGAGAGAGCTGCGCCGACAAATTGTGCCCCACGCCCACGGCCACGTGCTGGAAGTGGGCATGGGCTCCGGCCTGAACCTGGAATTCTACAACCCCGAGCAGGTGCATAAGGTTTACGGCCTGGAACCCTCAGAAGGCATGCGCCGCAAAGCCCTGCCGAACATTGAACGTTCACCGGTAGCCGTGGAATGGCTGGGCCTGCCCGGCGAGCAGATCCCCCTGCCGGACGAATCCATCGACACCGTGCTGCTCACCTTCACCCTGTGCACCATCCCCGACTGGCATACAGCGCTGAAACAGATGATGCGGGTGCTCAAACCCGGCGGCCAACTGCTGTTCCTGGAACACGGCGAAGCGCCCCACGAAACCACCCGTAAATGGCAACACCGCATCACCCCCGGCTGGAAGAAAATCGCCGGCGGCTGCCACCTCAACCGCCACATCGCAGACCTAATACGACAGGCCGGCTTCGAGATACAGCAACTGGAAAACCTCTACCTGCCCAACGCGCCAAAAATCGCCGGCTACATCTACCAGGGCAGGGCGATAAAGCCGCTGGAAGAAGCACCCGAAGGCACCGAAAATCCCTGATTTTGTGCGGGTATTGCGGTAAGCCCAGCGGCCTTATACAATTCCCGGCCCTGACAAGTTCCCTCCTAATGCCCGGGTGGTGAAATTGGTAGACACAAGAGACTTAAAATCTCTCGACCCAGAGGGTCGTGCCGGTTCGATTCCGGCCCCGGGCACCATTCTTATTAGTTAATTCCCCAAAACCGCCACTGCTCCGCCTCGAATACTGTGTGTTTTCCAGAGATCAACGACAAATGTCGGGAAAGTCCAAATTTTCCATTTGGGCAGTATTTCAACTGTCTGAAAAATATGGACTATCCTGGAAAAGCAATTGGAAATAGGCGAACTCATGACCTGAGGCAAACCCGACGATTGACGCCTATTTCAATGGGCGCTAATGTCAGTAAAATTGATAGGTTTCTGATAAAAAGGAAGAAACCGGCAATGGCAGTGAGTTACGCGTGAAAATAGTCGCGTTTGAAATAGAAGTCATTTGTCGCTGAATTAGCTGTTAAATGTGAGGGAGTTTCTCTCAAAACTAGGTTATTTGGATGGAAAACAAAGAGGAAGAAAACCTAAGAAGCATTATTAGCACGGTAATTGGCGTGTTGGGTTTTATTTGTGTTTTTGGGATTGGCGCACCCATGTCTGATGCCGAGTGGAGTTGGGTCAACAAGCTTGCGCCTTATGTTATTTGGGCTGGCATCGCACTTCTTTTGTTTTACAGCTTTTTATTTGTGGGGAATTCTAAAATTGCCAAGGCATTAGGGGGACAGCTTGCCTCACAGGTAACTTTTGCCGCTCTGGCGTGGCTGATATATGTCCTCGCCTCTGTAGAGGCTGCAAATGCGTTAAATCATGCATTCGGAGTGGATTCGAGAGCCTTTCCATTAGCTCATCAGGTTTTGACTTTCCTCAACATGTTCGCTTTTGGAGAGCCAGTTTTCGCAGTTCTATTGGTGTGGGGACTTGTCACAGTAATTTTTTATTCGATTACTGGAGGAGCCGGAACACATAAGTCATTTCAAACGCTAATATTCGCCTGTAGCGGCTTCGTCATCGGGCTGGTGTCGCTGGTAATGGTTAACGTCATCTTTGACGAAGATGTACTGGACAAAAAAGCATACTTTATTGCCCGTGCTTTAGATTTTAATGAGAATCTGAATTGTCCTGGAAATTCACTAGGAGGTTATGGGGTTTTTCTGGGGCCATCTCAGACAAGAATTCTTTACGATGAAACTCCGCGGCCTCAATAACTAAGTGCAACACCCTCTAATCGAGTATGGTGTTGCCATGAACAATCACTACCGCCACCTCAGTACGACAGACCGTGTCAC
>NZ_PTIV01000029.1 GCF_002934325.1 Marinobacter persicus | reverse complement strand
CGGTTTCATAATCCCAGGATGCGACGTAGAGTTGCCGCTCAGGATCAGAAGTTATCAGCCGTTTTAAAACCGTCCGTGGAAACGGGGTAGAACCCGAGTCTACGTTGCCCACTTACGGTCGAACAGACGAAGGCGTTGCGTCTTTACTACTCCGAGTACCTCGCTCATCTTGTCTCGGCAACTGAGCTGTTGCTGGAGAAAGAATACCCGCATCGAAAAGCATTCAAGAAACTTCTTGAGGAGCAGTTTGTATTTGAGGAGTATCCAGATGGTAGTGCTAACTACTCATTTGTTCGGGAACTTCGTAACAGCGTAGTACACCGCGTCTATGACATCACTTCTGCTGCCCACGTTGAGGGCGATCTGCTATTAGTCATTGCACCACCCTCAGTAACTAATAGAGGTGGATCTAAGATATATCAAGGTCTCGGCTATTACCTGCTAGAGGTGATTGCCAAATGTGAAAGCGTTATCGGTCCAGTCATTGCGAGGCACTTGTCGGAAGTGGGGCTTCTTAGCGCTTCCGTAGAGCCGGACCAAGCCGTTGATGAAGCAAAAGAGTCTATAGAGGCATCTCATGCTATGCCTCCTTGGGCTAAGGAGCTGGCATTTGGCAGCCTCGACCAAGTAGATTTTACCGAGGTGCGGCTGGCTCAGATCGACGCTCTCGTCAGGATTCTGAACACCAATGGACTTCAGGAAGGTAGCATCCAACAAGGCGCTCCATCCGCAGGAGGAGAAAAGCGATGCCGGAAATGATGAAATGGATCATCTTTCCCGTGTTGGCTTTTCCTGCTCTTGGGTTAGCTGAGGCTGAGTCGGAATTTAATTTGTGCTCATCCTACGTGGAAAAATCTGAAGTTGGGGCGCCGTCAGATCTTGGCTGGCCGGTTTTCGTGAAGTTGACCGAGGTCGGTACCACGAGTTTGGCGGCATTCAAGGAAGCAAACACCGGCAAAGAGATTCGAATTGTTGTCGGTCGTCGCGAGTTCTCTAGGGCGACAGTGTGGGTGCCAGTTCCCAGTGGAAATTTACATGGGATGTTCAACTCCCAGGAAGTTGCTACCGATTGGCAACAAACTTTAGCAAGCGGGCTGCCGGCAGCCCCGTGCGGGGCAAGGAATTGAGGGTGCCTGCTATTGACCTTGGCGTCACCCCTGGAGAATTTTGACCATCGCATCTTCGATCTCGCTGCTTCTTTCCGGGCGGACGACCCGTGCCATTTCTTTGCCATCCTTCAAGAAAATCAGAGTCGGCCAAAGCTTAACGCCAAACGTTCGCCCCAATCTGCGCCCTTTTCCATCCTCAACCTTCACATGCGGAATGTCTGGGTGATTGTCCATTGCCGTCTTGATGTGCGCCTGCGCGCCCTGGCAGATCCCGCACCAGTTGGTGCCGAATTCGATCACCATTGGACCCGTGTTCTGGTCCAGTTCATCACGGCTCTGGGTTTCTGGTGTGTATTGTCTGGTGTATGACATGGTGTCTCCTCTTATGGTTATCGGAAATGATGGCGCTTGAGTCTGGCTGATTTGCTCAATATTTAACCTCATCACAGATTCGATATTAATTCATGGTTAGCATTGCCATATCGATCAAACTCCACGCAGGGGTCATGTGATGAAAAAACAGATCTGCGCTTCACTTTTTGCTTTGGTGGTTGCTTGTGCATCCCAGGGCGTTGTGGCTGAGGAGCGGGGTCTGCCCGCAGAGGGCATGAAATCGGACGTTGCTTTCGCTGGCTCAGGGCCGGGCGTTGGCGCTATGGGTTTGGAAACCCGCACCCGCGATGATGCGCTTCAGGAAGGGCAGGCTGTTGCAAGCGTGCAATTTCGGCACGGTGCCGTCTTTTTTGGGGGCGAGGCGCGTTACCAGGCTACCGCTGAAGATCGGCTTGGGGCTAGAGGCTGGGACGCCGATAATTTGCGTGTGTTGCTCAAAGTGGGCGTGAATCTCTAGTAAACCAGGCCCTGCTGATGCCCCAGCTGTTGAATGAAATCTGACCACCGAAATATCTTCTCTAACCCGACAAGTTATCCGGCTCCCCGCCATCTCCCGTATCGCCTTCCTTGCCACTCCGCAGATATCCCGTTATGACCATGCTCGGTACAACGTGCCTTGTTGAGCTACATTTATGGGTAAGGATGCCACGGAATCGGGTGTCTTCAGTGAGGCCAAGTCGTCATCAATACAATACCAGCCCAACAAAAATGGAAAGGGGGAGTTGTATGAAGTTCTTGCTGGCACTGGGTGTTATTGCGGTCATTGTGTTCGCGGTGCTAAAGATGAAGCCCAAGGGGGGTAACAGGAAAAACCGGGATAAACAGTCGCGTAAACGCGTCGGTCAAGTAGGGGCCGGTAACGGCCAGTCCGCCTTCAGTGCCACTACAATCGTTCCGGGAAAGAGTGCCTGCCAGGCAGCACGGGACTTACAAGGCAAGCTCTTTCTGGACAGTGAACTCAATGTGCCCAAATTACCCCTGCAGGAATGTACCCAGGTTCAGGACTGTCATTGTAGATACAGTCACCAGGGTGATCGGCGTACGGATGAGGGGGATCGGCGCGCCCATACACTAGAGACCGAGCTTTATCCTGTTGCTGAAGGCGAGGACAGGCGAGAGCTAAAGCGGGGGCGCAGGTCTACTGATTAAACTTCGGTATCGCTAATTTCCTATCCTTTCAATTGCCTCAAGAACCGCATTGGCGCCATCACGGATCTCGGCAATCACGCCTTCTGCGGCGCGTGATTGCTGACGGCCTTCCACGGCGACATCCAGAACGTCGGTGATCTGCTTTTCCACGCCCCCGGACAGTTCCAGAATGGTGTGAATCACCTCGGCAATTTCGTCGGTGGCCTCGCTGGTATTCGCCGCCAGTTTACGCACCTCATCAGCAACCACGGCAAACCCTCTGCCGTGTTCGCCGGCCCGGGCGGCCTCAATGGCTGCGTTGAGTGCCAGCAGGTTGGTTTGGTCGGCCACGCCGGAAATGGTATCCACCATTTTCTCGATGCTCTGGGAACGTTCGTTCAGCTCGCCAATAATGTTGTTGGCCTTGTTCACGCCGGTTTCAATGGTTTCGGCGGTTTCTTTCGATTGCTGCAAGGCCTGCTCAGCTCGGCCGATGATGCTGACGGTCTGGCTGGCTGTGGACGATGCCACGGCGGCGGCGTCCTGGGTCTGAATGGCCTTTTCCACCCGATCAGTGATGTCACTGGCAAATTTCACCACTTTTTCCACTTCGCCGCGCTCGTTAAGAACCGGGTTATAGCTGGCTTCAAGCCAGAGGTCAGAGCCATCGGCCCGGCGACGATGAAAGTGCCCATTTTGATATTCGCCGGCGGACAGCTGCTGCCAGAAATCCGGATTTTCCCGGTAGAAGTCGTCATCACAAAAAATGCGGTGGTGTTTGCCGCGAATGTCATCAAGACGATAACCAATGGTCTGGAGGAAGTTGTCGTTGGCTGTGATGATCGTGCCATCCGGCTCAAACTCGATGATTGCCATGGAGCGGTTGATGGCCGTAAACATTGCGCGCTGGTCACGTAAACGGTCGTGCTCGGGAGTGACATCGCTGGCAATTTTCAATATCCGTTCAACCTGGCCCTGGTCATCTTTAACCGGAATGTAGGTGGCTTCCAGCCATATCTTTCTTCCATGGTTGTCACGACGGGGAAAGGTATCTGATTGGGAGTGGCCTGCCCGCAGGGCATCCCAGAAGTCGCGATAAGCTTGGGAAGTGACGGTGTCCTGGTCGCAGAAAATGCGGTGGTGCTGTCCCTGCACCTCGTCCCGCGCGTAACCCACCACATCAAGAAACAGGTTGTTTGCATCGAGAATGAAGCCGTCGGGCGTGAACTCGATGGTTGCCACTGAACTGTGGATGGCCCTGGTAACGGCCTCGCTCTCACGGGCTCGGTCCTGGCAGTCGGCAATTTCCTGTTTCTTTTTCTCGGTCATGAACATAGAGATGTCTCTCAGGGCTTGGCTGGTTTGTTCATCACCTTGTACGTTGCATTCTGTCTACTGGTTTTCTGGAAACAAAAAAGGCCAATCCCGAAGGATTGGCCTTTCTCGTATTTCTGATTGGTCGGGACGGCAGGATTTGAACCTGCGACCCTCTGCACCCCATGCAGATGCGCTACCAAGCTGCGCTACGCCCCGTTAACATCGCAAGCGCTGAAAAAGAGGTTTCTTTCAGCGGCTTAGCGGGAGCGAAGTCTACACTAGCTTTGGGCGAAAATAAACATCCCTGTGCAGCTTTTTGTTGGTGTTCAGCGCAGCTTGGTTTTACGTAATTCCTGTATGAACCGCGGGGGTTCGAAGTTGTGGGGATCTGCCTCGCGCCAGTATTTGTCGTAGAGGGCCACGCCGGTCTGGCCTTCCAGCAGGGAGCCGGGCTCCAGGAAGGGGAAGAGGTCCAGATAGCTGTGGACTTCGGTCTTCGAGACGCGGCGAATGATGTTCTCCGGCCCCAGTTCCGAGGGGTGGTTCAGCCCGGAGGCTTCAAGCAGGTTCTTGAGGGCATCCAGGGTCTTGTTGTGAAAATTATAGACCCGCTCGCTTTTCAGTGGCACGTCCAGCTTGCTGCCACGGCGCGGGTCCTGGGTGGCCACGCCGCTGGGGCAGCGCCCGGTATGGCAGTTCAGTGCCTGTATGCAGCCCAGGGAGAACATGTAGCCGCGGGCGGAGTTGCACCAGTCCGCGCCCAGCGCCAGGGTGCGGGCGATGTTGAACGCGGAGGTGATCTTACCTGCCGCGCCAATGGCGATGTCTTCCCGCAAATTGGTGGCCACCAACGTGTTGTGGACCAGCAGGAGTGCTTCGGTCATCGGCGTGCCCAGTCGGTTGATGAACTCCAGAGGCGCCGCGCCAGTGCCGCCTTCGCCACCATCCACGACAATGAAATCCGGCCTTTTGCCCGTTTTCAGCATGGCTTTGACCAGGGCAAACCATTCCCATGGGTGGCCGATTGCCAGTTTAAAGCCCACTGGCTTGCCGCCCGAAAGTTGTCGCAACCGGTCCAGAAAATCCATCAGCTCCAGCGGTGTTGAAAAGGCCGAGTGGTGGGCGGGCGAGATGCAGTCTTCACCAGGCTCAACGCCACGGGCCTCGGCGATTTCTTCGCTCACCTTGGCGCCGGGCAGAATGCCGCCGTGGCCGGGCTTGGCACCCTGGGAGAGTTTTACCTCGATCATTTTCACCTGATCCAGGGTGGCGTTTTTCTGGAATTTCTCTTCGCTGAAGGTGCCGTCGGGGTTTCGGCAGCCGAAATAGCCGGAGCCGATTTCCCAGACCAGGTCACCACCCGGTTTACGATGGTAACGGGAAATCGATCCCTCGCCGGTGTCGTGATAGAAGCCACCTTTTCGCGCGCCGGTATTCAGGGCCAGGATGGCGTTGGCGGAGAGCGAGCCGAAGCTCATGGCGGAAATATTGAACACGCTGGCGTTGTAGGGTTTCTCGCAGTTTTTGCCAATCAGTATCCGGAAATCACTGTCAGGAATTTCAGTGGGAGCCATGGAATGACTCATCCATTCGAAACCCTCTTCGTACATGTGTAACTGGGAGCCGAAAGGCCTTTTGTCGAGAACATCCTTAGCGCGCTGGTAGACGATAGCGCGCTGCTCTCGGGAAAACGGACGCTCTTCGGTATCGGACTGAATGAAATATTGACGGATTTCAGGGCCAACCGATTCAAACAGGTATCGGAAATTGGCCATGATGGGGTAGTTACGGCTGACGGTGTGGCGGCGCTGGAGAAGGTCCCGGGTGCCGATGGCTGTCAGGATGGCGAAGATCAGGGGGAAAACATAGCCGGCATCCATCCAGATGGTAACCGGCAGTGAAATCACAAGGCCCGCTATGCTGATTGCGTAGGCCGAGTAGCGTAGCGGGAAGGTTGTGGTTTTCGCCATGGAGACTCCTTTGCTTCTGGCGGAATTTGGCTATGCTCAATATGTTAAACGATTGTTCGTTTTTTTGATGTTTTGAGATCAAAGTAATAGCATTGCGCGCTTGTAACGTTTGAATGCCAATCATAACGACAAGAAATCCGAACTCATATTCAGATGTGCAGAGAAATCACACCAAAACCAGGAGGCTCATAACGTGGGCGAGGTAGTGAAAGACGAATATCAGACGGATTACGTCGCAGGCCAGGATAATATTAATCCGTTTGGCCTGGATCTCCACAACTGGGTTTTCCCAGTGTCTGCCATTATTGTGGTGCTGTTTGTTGTCGGCACCCTGATGTTCCCGGCTCAGTCCAAAGAAATGTTGGATGGCGCGAAGTGGGACATTATTGCCAGCTTTGACTGGTTTTTCCTGCTCAGTGCGAACATCTTTGTGATCGTCAGTCTCGCGCTGATCTTCTTGCCAGTGGGTAAGATCCGCCTTGGCGGGCAAGATGCGAAGCCTGAGTTTTCAACGATGTCCTGGTTTGCCATGCTGTTCGCAGCAGGCATGGGCATTGGCTTGATGTTCTGGGCCGTCGCAGAACCTGTCGCCTATTACACAGGCTGGTACGAAACCCCATTTAATGTGGCACCAAACTCCCCGGCAGCGCAGGACCTTGCCATGGGGGCGACCATGTACCACTGGGGTCTGCATCCCTGGGCGATCTACTCGATTGTGGCATTGTCTCTTGCGTTCTTTGCGTTCAACAAGAACATGCCACTGACCATCCGTTCGGCCTTTTTCCCGCTCCTGAAGGACAAAGTCTGGGGCTGGCCTGGCCACATCATCGATGTGCTGGCGGTAGTTGCGACCATTTTTGGTCTGGCAACGTCTCTGGGCTTCGGCGCGCAGCAGGCGGCATCGGGCCTGGATTACCTGTTTGATCTTGGATCAGGCACCAACATTCAGATGGCCATCATTGTCGGCGTTTCTGCCGTGGCTCTGGTTTCCGTGCTTCGCGGTCTGGATGGCGGCGTTAAGGTGTTGAGTAACATCAACATGGCCACCGCTGGCGTGCTGCTGTTCTTCATCATCTTTGCCGGTCCGACAATGACGATTCTGGAAACACTCTGGACAACGGGTTCTTCCTATGTGGCGAACGTTGTGCCGCTGAGTAATCCGTTTGGTCGCGAAGACGAAGCCTGGTTCCAGGGCTGGACTGTCTTCTACTGGGCCTGGTGGATTTCCTGGTCACCGTTCGTAGGTATGTTTATCGCGCGGGTTTCCAATGGCCGTACGGTCCGTGAATTTGTGACTGCGGTATTGATCATCCCGACCTTGATTACCTCTGTGTGGATGAGTGGCTTTGGTGGTACTGCCCTGGAGCAGATTCAGCAGGGTGTCGGGACGCTGGCTGAAAATGGCCTGACTGAAGTGTCTCTGGCGACGTTCCAGATGTTCGAGCATCTGCCACTGACGGGCATTATTTCCTTCGTGGGGATTATCCTGGTGTTGGTGTTCTTCGTGACCTCTTCAGACTCTGGTTCGCTGGTCATTGACAGCATTACCGCCGGTGGCAAGACCGACGCCCCGACCGCTCAGCGGGTGTTCTGGGTGGTTATGGAAGGCGCCATCGCCGCAGCGCTGATTTTCGGTGGCGGTGAAGACGCCCTTGGCGCAATCCAGGCGGTTGCCATCAGTGCAGGGCTCCCGTTCACGGCGATCCTGCTGGTTATGACCTGGGGGCTGCTGAAAGGCCTCTCTCACGAGAGGAAGCTGCTGTTGCAGCGTGGCGAGCTCTAATCGTGACCAGGTAGTGAAAAAAACCGGGGCTTTCGAGCCCCGGTTTTTTTATGCCATGACGCTTAGCTTTGGTCGAACGTGGTCATGGCGTATTGAGCCCGTTCGGCCGGGCTGAAGTGCAGGCGCTTGAGGCTTTCGATATGTTTCAGGCGAGGTAGCAGGCCGCAGCCATTGGCCATCTGGATGGCCAGGCCCGGGCGGGCATTAAGTTCCAGCAGCAACGGCCCCTCTTTGGCGTCCACCACCAGATCCACCCCCATGTAGCCCAGCCCCGTTGCTTCATAGCAGCGCGAAGCCATTTCCAGCATGGTTTCCCAGTCTTCAATGCGAATGTTTTCCAGTGCCAGGCCAGTGTCCGGGTGGAGGATGGCCGGGCGGTTGAACTGAACGGCGTTCAGGCTGTTCCCGGTTCCAATATTCAGGCCCACGCCAATGGCCCCCTGGTGCAGGTTGGCTTTGCCGTCGGAGGCCTTGGTGGCCAGTCGCAACATGGCCATGACGGGGTAGCCCTGAAAGACCACAATGCGGATGTCCGGCACCCCCTCGAAGGAGTATCGCGCGAGTGACGGAATGCACTGCACGAGGCTTTCGACAATGGCGACATCGGGCGTGCCGGCCAGGGAATAGAGCCCTGCCAGAATGTTGCTCAAATGGCGCTCCAGTACTTCCGAGGATTCGCGGGCGCCGGAGCCCTTGATGAATTCGTCCCCGTCGCGACCGGAGATAACCGTGATGCCCTTTCCGCCGGAGCCTTTGGCCGGTTTGATGGCAAAACCATCCAGCTCGCTGGCCATTTCACGGAAATGGGAAATCTCGTGCTGCTGGCGAACCACCTGGAGCAGCTTGGGGGTTTTAACGCCGTATTCCCGTACCGCAAGCTTTGTTCTCAGCTTGTTGTCCACTAATGGGTACGACGAGCGTTCGTTGTACCGACCAATGTAATCGACATTGCGCCGGTTCATGTTCAACATTCCGAGCCTGTTCAGCCGGCGGGCGGAAATCCAGCTCATATCACTCGTAGGCCTTCATGGGTGAAAAACGACGCAACTCACTCAGCTTGTAGCCGGTGTATTGACCCATTAACAGGATCAGGCCCAGCACCACCAGATGGAGTTCCGGGAAGTTGAACGTCAGGTGTCGTGACAGAGGCGCATCCATGGCCAGGAAGGCAAGAATGGCGACGATCAGGCTGCCGGACCCTTGAATCATGACTTCCCGGGCCCCTTCCTCCTCCCAGAGAATGGACATGCGCTCGATGGTCCAGGCCAGGATCACCATGGGAAAGAAAGTGATGGTCATGCCGGTGTTAAAGCCCATCTGGTAGCCGACAATGCTCAGCCCGGCGGTGATGAAAATCACCAGGATGATGAGTGCCGAGATCCGGGATACCAGCAGAAGGTTCAGGCTGGAGAGATACCCACGGAGCAGCAGGCCGATGGCAACCACCGAGAGAAAGGCGATCAGCCCGGGCAGAAGCGTGGTCTGCACAAAGGCGATGGCAATCAGCACGGGCATGAAGGTCCCGGACGTGCGGATGCCGACAATGATCCGCATGAACGCGACGATCAGGGCACCCAGCGGGAGCAACATCAACATGCGGAACATGCTTTGCTCTTCAATCGGTAACTGGTAAAAGCCCAGCACGCCCAGGCCGTTTTTGTTGGCCTCCATGGTCGCCAGTTGCAGCGCCGGCAGGGTCTGGCGCAGCATTGAGAAGCTGACTTCCGAATTGTCACCACCAACCACATCCAGCAGCGATTCCGAGCCCTGGCGCCAAAGCAGCAGGTTGCCCGGCACGCCCTGTTCTCCGGTGCGCGGGTCAAAGGTCAGCCATTGGCTGCCGTCGTAAATCTGGAGAAAGGGAATCAGGTGCTGGCGGCGTCGTGCGTCTTCCAGGCGCAGGCCGTCGGCGGTACGGGCCGGGATGCCTGCGTGGTTGAGTATGCGCCCGAGCATGGGTATCCGGTTGTTCTCCGATACCAGCAATGCGGCGTTCTGGGTCTGGCTGTCGGGCTGGAGTAGGCGGATCAGTTCCCGGGTGAAGCTTTCGGGGCTGCTGGACCGCTCCCGCGCCTGGTCAATGAGCTCCTGTACGGCGGTGGCCTCTGGTTCTTCCCAGAATTCGTTGCTGGCCTGCGGTGCCTGCTCAGGGATCGAGGCCGGGCGAGTCTGATCTGGAACAAACTGCGCCTTGAAATAGAGCGTCTGTGGCCCGGAGACATTGCGTTTGGTCCATTCCGCCCGGCGACTTCCAGAATTATCCAGAATCGAGAAGCCATAGCCGGGGGAGGCGGCCTGTTCGGTCAGGATGCCGAACCCGGGTGGGTCCTGGGGTATGTGAAGGCTGACTTTGGCGGCCTCCCCGAGGCCCTCAAAGTCCACGCGCGCCTCAATCATCCAGACGGGACGCTGCTCTCCGGTCATCCAGGGTACGCCAAGTTCCAGGTGGCGCCAGACGGCAATGGCAATCCCTGCCGCAATCAGCAGCAGGACGAAAGCGTAGAAAGGAACTCGGGATTTCGCCGTCATTCGGCTTCTCCACCATTGTTGGTCTCCAGATAGGAGGAAGGTAGTTCGGTGGCGAATTCCTTGCCGACGTCAATCAGCATCACGTCCCGCAGAATGTTTCGTCCAATGAGTACGTCGTAGGTCAGATTTTTTCGGTTGGCGAGGGTAAATTCCGCCACCTGGTGATGGTCTCCGATGGCAAACTGCAATTCCACGACCACCCGGTGCTCAGCTTCTTCGGAGTTGGCCTGGATGATTCGTACCCAGCGTGACACTTCTTTTTCCAGGGTGACCCAGGATTCGGAGTTTTCACCAGGTACCGGAACATCAAACCGGACCCAGTTGTTCCCGTCCCGCTCAAAGGGCTGAACGTTACGGGCATAGATGGACGATGTTTCGGCGCCGCTGTCGATTCGGGCGTTGTATACCAGCCCCGGCCCCGCCAGATAGAATTTTTCCAGTTCACCCACAATCAATTTGCCTTCCAGTCGCGCAGACTGTTCACTCTTGGCCAGGGCGGCTTTACATACCGGAGTTTCCTCGGGAGGCGGGCAGTTGGGCTTTTCCACCTGGGTGGCAATGGCATCCAGAATGGTTTGGGTGGACTGGGCGTTTTTGTTTAAAAGCTGCTCATGGCGGGTGGCAGCGTTTTCTTCCATGGTAACCAGCGTCGCTCTTTGGGCACTGACGGATTGCTGAACGCTTTCAAGGTTGTTCTTCGGCACCATCAAGTAGCGGTCTGCCGTGCAGCCGGTGAGAAAGACAAGCAGTGCCGAGGCAATCAGGAAACGCGAGCGGGAGCGAGTTGGTCTATACCCCATGAATACCCTCTGAAACGACCGTAAAGATGCGAGTGTGGTCCGTGGATGTGTTGTTAAACGAGCGGGCAAGTATACTACAGGCTTCAACCCCAATGAGTTTACAGATGGTTAAGGCGCTCTGGATGACTGTATTACTACTAAGTCCAGGTGCTTTGGCCAGCTTGAGGAGTTTTGACCAGTGATGGAGGCATTGAGCCAGGCAATGGTGGCAAACCCGGCCGGGATGGCGGGATGGTTTTTGGTTCTGGGGGCGGCGACTGTGCTGGCGCTGGGTGGTTTTGTTTGGGCCGTGCTGGCCCAGAAACGTGAGCGCCAGCAACGGTCCGCGGGCGAGGCAGCCCTGGCAGAAGCCCGAGATCAACTGCAGTCGGCACAGCAGGCCCAGGCATTGCACGATCAGCAAACCCGGCATCTCGAAGGTTTGCTGGAGGAGCAGAGAAGCCGGGCGGGCCAGTTGGAAGAAACCATTGAAAGCTGGCGCCAGAAAGCGGCGGGTCTGGAAAACCGTCTGGCGGCGGCGGATTCGGACCTGGCGGCGCGCCGTGAGCGTATCGACCGGCTGGAGCAGGAGGCACAGGCCCATCGCAACAAAGCCGATTCCCTGGCCTCGGAGTTGGGGCAGGTTCAGGTGGAGCTGCGGGAACAGCAGGTGACCCTGGACAAAGAGCGCCGCGCCGCCAACGAAAAGCTGGAGCTGCTGGAGAAAAACCGGGACGCCCTGAAGCAGGAATTCGAGAACCTGGCCAACCGCATCTTCGACCAGAAAAGCGAGAAATTCAGCCAGCAGAGCAAGACCAGTCTGGATTCATTGCTCGCGCCGTTCCGTGACCAACTGCAGGATTTCCGCAAGCGGGTGGATCATGTCTATACCAGCGAAAGCAACGACCGCCAGGCCCTGCGCAGTGAGATCAAATCCCTGCAGGAGCTGAACCGCCAGATCACCGAGGAAGCCTCCAACCTCACCAGGGCCCTGAAAGGTGACAAGAAGATTCAGGGCAACTGGGGCGAGCTCATCCTGGAGCGCGTGCTGGAGCGCTCCGGGCTGCGCAAGGGCGTGGAATACGAGACCCAGGGCAGCTATCGTGACAGCGACAACCAGCTGCTGCGCCCGGACGTGGTGGTGCACCTGCCGGATCACCGGAACCTGATTATTGATTCGAAAGTGTCCCTGCTGGCCTACCAGGAGTGGGTCAACACCGAGGACGAAGCCCTGCGGGAAGATGCCCTCAAGCGCCACGTGGAGGCGGTTCGCAGCCACATCCGCACCCTTAGCGAGAAGGACTACAGCCAGCTCAACGGCCTGCACTCGCCGGATTTCGTGTTGCTGTTCATGCCCATTGAACCGGCCTTCGTGGCTGCGTTCCAGCAGGACGAGAACCTGTTCGCCGAGGCCTTCGAGCGCAAGATCATCGTGGTGACGCCCACCACCTTGCTGGCCACGCTTCGCACCATCGAGAACATCTGGCGCTACGAGCGCCAGAGCCAGAACGCGAAGAAAATCGCCGAACGGGCCGGCGCGGTGTACGACAAGTTGCGGGTGTTTGTGGAGTCCATGGAGCGCCTTGGCGGCCAACTGCACACCGCCCAGGGCACCTACGACGCCGCCATGAACACCCTGACCCGGGGCCGGGGCAACCTGATTTCCCAGGCCAACCGTTTTGTGGAGCTGGGAGTTCGGGTCAAAAAGGAGCTGCCCAAGGGTATTGTGGACCAGGCCGAAGTGGATGCTGACGAGATAGAAGAGACTGCCGAAGAGCCGTCAGCGGTTAAGGAGCCATCAGCCCATAAGGAGCCATCAGCGGATAAAGAGCCATCAGCCGATACGGAAACGCCCTCCACGGAACGCCAGGAAAGCTGACCACCGGAGCGTTCTTTCGCTTCGCCTTCTGTCGCATCACGCGCCTGTCGGAATTTCTGGTAAACTCTCGCTTCTTTATTAAAGATCGGAGCTGCCATGCGGCTCCGAGACTTCCTACAATCAGAAAGCTGATGAGGCGACTATGACCACCGTTATCCGCCAGGACGACCTGATCGAAAGCGTAGCCGACGCGCTGCAGTTCATCTCTTATTACCATCCGAAAGATTTCATCGACGCCGTACACGAGGCCTACCAGCGGGAAGAATCCCAGGCCGCGAAAGACGCCATGGCCCAGATCCTGATCAACTCGCGCATGTGTGCCCAGGGCCACCGCCCGATCTGCCAGGACACCGGCATCGTGACCGTGTTCGTGAACATCGGTATGGATGTGAAATTCGAGTGCGATCAGCCGCTGGATGACGTGATCAACGAAGGCGTACGCCGCGCCTACACCCACCCGGACAACGTACTGCGTGCGTCTGTGCTGGCCGATCCGGACGGCAAGCGCCAGAACACCAAGGACAATACACCGGCCATCATCCACTACAAGATGGTGCCGGGTAACACCGTGGAAGTTCACGTGGCGGCCAAGGGCGGCGGTTCTGAAGCCAAGTCCAAGTTTGCCATGCTGAACCCGTCCGACGACGTGGTGGAGTGGGTACTGAAGATGGTGCCGCAGATGGGTGCCGGCTGGTGTCCGCCGGGCATGCTGGGCATTGGTATTGGCGGTACCGCCGAGAAGGCGATGGAACTGGCCAAGGAATCCCTGCTGGACCCCATCGACATCCACGACCTGCAGGCCCGTGGCGCCTCCAACCGTGCTGAAGAGCTGCGCCTGGAGCTGTTCGAGAAAGTGAACGAGTTGGGCATCGGTGCCCAGGGCCTGGGCGGTCTGACCACCGTTCTGGATGTGAAGGTCAAGGACTACCCGACCCACGCCGCCAACAAGCCGGTGGCCATCATCCCGAACTGCGCCGCGACCCGTCACGCGCATTTCACCCTGGATGGCACAGGTCCGTCCCTGCAGACGCCGCCAAGCATTGAAGACTGGCCGGAAATCACCTGGGAAGTGGGCGAGAACGTACGCCGCGTGAACCTGGACACCGTCACGCCGGAAGACGTGAAAGACTGGCAGCCGGGTGAAACCGTTCTGCTGTCCGGCAAGATGCTGACCGGCCGTGACGCGGCCCACAAGAAGATGGTCGACATGATCCAGAACGGCGAAGAACTGCCGGTGGACCTGACTGGTCGCTTTATCTACTACGTGGGCCCGGTTGATCCGGTGGGCGAAGAAGTGGTTGGCCCGGCTGGCCCCACCACCGCCACCCGCATGGACAAGTTCACCCACACCATGCTCGAGAAGACCGGCCTGACCGGCATGATCGGCAAGGCCGAGCGTGGCCAGGTGGCCATCGACTCCATCAAGGAATTCGGAGCTGTTTACCTGATGGCCGTGGGCGGCGCAGCGTACCTGGTGTCCAAGGCCATCAAGGACGCCAAGGTTGTGGCCTTCGAAGAGCTGGGTATGGAAGCCATCTACGAGTTTGAGGTGGAAGACATGCCGGTCACCGTGGCCGTGGATTCCCGTGGCAGCTCCGTGCACCAGACCGGTCCGGTCGAGTGGCACGAAAAGATCATCGCCGCCAAGGCGGTCTGATCGGCTGACTGCATCAGTGCAGCCCTGGGCAACCGCTCAGGGCTGCCACTGAAAGTCCTTCATTCTTACCCTTCCTTTAATCACCTCAACTCCTTCCATCCGTAGCTTCTCGGTTTGCAGCTGACGCGCTTCCGTGCCTTCCCCGAAGGCAATCTGGCCATTGCTGCGAATCACCCGATGCCAGGGGATGCTGTGCCCGCCGGGCAACCTGCCCAGGGCCCGACCCACAAACCGCGCCTGCCGGCCAAGGCCCGCCATGGCTGCGACCTGGCCGTAGCTGGCCACGCTTCCTTCCGGAATCGCCGCTACCACCTGCCATATTTTCTGCTCCCGGGAGGGTTCTTGCTCGAAGGTATCCATTTATTACCTGTGTGTTATTCGTCGGTGCCTTCCTTGAACTTTCACGGTTTGCCCTAACCAAGTTATCAGGTAGTTTTATTTCTACGTGTCTGAGCGAGTTACAGGAGGCATCTTGCCCGTTTTCCTTTTCCTTTTCATTATCATGCCCGTCACCGAGCTGGCGGTGCTGATTCAGGTCGGCAGTGTGATTGGTGTGATGAACACCATCGGGCTGGTGCTTCTGACCGCCGTTGTCGGTGCCTGGCTGCTGCGCCAGCAGGGCCTGGCAACCCTGCTGCGTGCCAATGAGCGCCTGAACAGTGGTGAACTGCCTGCCAAGGAGGTGGCCGAAGGGCTGATTCTGGCGGTCGGCGGTGCCCTGTTGCTCACCCCCGGGTTCATCACCGACACCTTCGGTTTTCTCTGCCTGATTCCGGTGACCCGCCACTGGCTGGCGGCTAAGGCATTGAAGCGCATGACAACCACCAGCCGAGGGCAGGGCTTTCATTTCCAGGCCGGTTCCTTCCGCCAGGGGCCCTTTGGCGGCCAGAGCCCGTTTGACCGTGATGCCAACGGTGACATCATCGAAGGGGAATATGAAGAAGAGCCGGAAAAGGACCGCGATCGGATTGAAAAAAAGTAAAAAAATTTTTCAGGGCAGGTGTTGAAAACCGTTACCCCAACCCCATTTATCCTGCACGAGTTCGCTACGGGCTGAAAAGCACTGGCTATCAGCTGCTTGAGGCCCTGGCACATTGTCGGGCCTGTCCCGGTCCGGCGTTTTAACATGCAATTGTCATTGCCACATTAATCTGACTACTGGAGAAACAGAGCAATGAAAATTCGTCCGCTACACGATCGTGTTGTCGTACGCCGTAAGGAAGAAGAAGAGAAAACTGCGGGTGGCATCGTGCTGCCGGGTAATGCCAAAGAGAAGCCTTCCCAGGGTGAAGTTATCGCTGTGGGTAACGGCCGTATTCTCGACAATGGCGAAACTCGTGCACTGGCGGTCAAGGTGGGTGACACCGTGGTCTTCGGCCAGTTTGCCGGTAACACCGTGAAGGTTGACGGTGAAGAGCTGCTCATCATGAGCGAGAACGAAATCTACGGCGTGCTTGAGTGATCGCGAACGCGACAGGTACCAACGCTCATTAATCCGATCAAACAACTTCGGTTTAACGAACAGGAATAGGAAACATGGCAGCAAAAGACGTTAAATTCGGTGATAGCGCTCGTAAGCGCATGGTCGCAGGTGTCAACGTACTGGCGGACGCAGTTAAGGTAACTCTGGGCCCGAAAGGTCGTAACGTGGTGCTGGAGAAGTCCTTTGGCGCTCCGACAGTAACCAAAGACGGCGTTTCCGTGGCCAAGGAAATCGAACTGAAAGACAAGTTCGAGAACATGGGCGCCCAGATGGTGAAAGAAGTGGCTTCCCAGGCCAACGAAACCGCCGGTGACGGTACCACCACTGCGACCGTTCTGGCTCAGTCCATCGTTAACGAAGGCATTAAGGCAGTGACTGCCGGCATGAACCCGATGGACCTGAAGCGCGGTATCGACAAGGCGACTGCGGAAGCTGTTAAAGCCATCCGCGAAATGGCCACGCCGTGCAACGACAGCCGTAACATCGCCCAGGTTGGCACCATTTCCGCCAACGGCGACGAAACCATCGGCAAGCTGATCGCAGACGCCATGGAGCGTGTGGGTCAGGAAGGCGTGATCACCGTTGAGGAAGGTCGCAGCCTGGAAGACGAGCTGGACGTGGTTGAAGGCATGCAGTTCGACCGCGGCTACCTGAGCCCGTACTTCATCAACAACCAGGACAACATGTCTGCCGAGCTGGATGACCCGTACATCCTGCTGGTCGACAAGAAGATCTCCAACATCCGCGAGCTGCTGCCGGTGCTGGAATCCGTCGCCAAGGCTGGCAAGCCGCTGCAGATCATCGCCGAAGACATCGAAGGCGAAGCACTGGCCACTCTGGTAGTGAACAATATGCGTGGCATCGTGAAGGTGAACGCAGTTAAAGCACCTGGCTTCGGTGACCGTCGCAAGGAAATGCTGCAGGATATCGCCATTCTGACTGGTGGTACTGTGATTTCCGAAGAAGTGGGCCTGACCCTGGAAAACACCACCCTGGATGACCTGGGTACCGCCAAGCGCGTGAACGTCACCAAGGAAAACACCACCATCATCGGCGGTGCTGGTGCCGAGGCTGACATCGAAGCGCGTGTTGAACAGATCCGCAAGCAGATCGAAGACAGCACCTCTGACTACGACAAAGAGAAGCTGCAGGAGCGCGTTGCCAAGCTGGCCGGCGGTGTTGCCGTGATCAAGGTGGGCGCTGGCTCTGAAGTGGAAATGAAAGAGAAGAAGGCCCGCGTTGAAGACGCGCTGCACTCTACCCGCGCTGCCGTTGAAGAAGGCATCGTAGCCGGTGGTGGTGTAACCCTGATCCGCGCCATCCAGGCACTGGAGAAGGCCGACGCCATCAACGAAGAGCAGAAAGCCGGTGTCAACATCCTGCGCCGTGCCATGGAAGCTCCGCTGCGCCAGATCGTATTCAACGCAGGTGGTGAGTCCTCCGTGGTTGTCGCCAAGGTTCGCGAAGGCGAAGGTTCCTTCGGCTACAACGCTGCTACTGAAGAGTACGGCGACATGCTGGAAATGGGTATCCTGGACCCGGCCAAGGTCACCCGCTCTGCACTGCAGGCGGCTGCGTCCGTGGCTTCCCTGATCATCACGACCGAAGCCATGGTTGCTGATGAGCCGGAAGAAGAAGGTGCCGGTGGCGGTATGCCGGACATGGGTGGCATGGGCGGTATGGGAGGCATGGGCGGCATGATGTAATGCCGGCCAGTCTCTCTGGAGTCGGCTAGTTCCGGCTCCAGCCTGACACCTTGAAACCCCGTATCGGCTCGCCGGTGCGGGGTTTTTTATTGGCGGCCCGGCGGCGAGGGCAGAGGACCGGTGCTATAGTTCGGGAAGCAATGCTCCGGTTTCAGGGACTCTTTGCCAGATGAAAAAACATCAACGCTGGTTCACCCGCACTGTCCTTTGCGCCCTGTTTTTGTTGTTGATGTCGTCGGCCCAGGCCCAGGAGGAAACCTGGCAGATTAACCTCCGGCAGGCGGACATCCGGGCGTTTATTACCCAGGTGGCCGATATAACCGGTCGCAGCTTTGTGGTGGACCCTCGCGTCACCGGCCAGGTGACAGTGCTTTCCAGCACACCCATGACAAAGGATGAAATCTACGAACTGTTCCTTTCCGTGCTTAATGTCCATGGTTACGTTGCCATTCCCGGGGCAGAGGTCACCAAGATCCTTCAGGAAGTGGATGGCAAGCAGTCGGGCAAGCCCCAAACCAACGTCGAACCCATACCCTCGGAGCAACTGATCACCCGTGTGATCAACGTGGAGTACGCGTTGTCGCAGGAACTGGTGCCGGTGTTGCGGCCCCTGGTGGCCGAGTATGGTCACCTCGCGGGTGTTCCCCGGACCAACGCCCTGATCATTAGCGACCATCGAGCCAATATCGAGCGTATCGAACAGATCGTCCGGGAACTGGATTCGCCGCCGAAGTACGAAGTCGATGTCATTCAGCTTGAGGAAGCCTGGGTGGGAGACATGGTTACCCTGCTGCAGGAGCTGGCGCCGGGAGAGCTGGGTAGTGGCGGTGGAAATACTGCCACGGGCAAGTACAGCGTAACGGCGGATGAGCGCAGTAACCGGCTGATTCTCCGGGGTGACGAAAACTTTCGCAAGAAGATGCGCGGCTTGATTCAAAAGTTGGATCAGCCCACCGCGACGGGCGGAACCACCAAGGTAGTTCGGCTGAAACACGCCGACGCGGTAAACCTGACCGAGATTCTCAAGGGCGTCATGGGCGAGTTATTGAAAGAAAATGGTTCCGGGGCCTCCGAGGGTCAGCCCGGCAACAGTTTTGCGGTTTTTGCCGACGAGGGACTTAATGCCCTGGTGTTGCGGGGGGATCCTTCATTGATGCAGGAGGCAGAGGCCATCGTGGCCCAGCTGGATGTTCGCCGTGCCCAGGTGATGATTGAAGCCGCGATTGTCGAGATCAGCGATGAACTGGGAGACCAGCTTGGGGTCCAGGTCGGGGCTTTGGATGAGTCATCCGATGCGGGACCGATCGTGGGAACGAACCTGGCCACCGGGCCCGGTATGCTGGGCCTGAACTCCGTCATCAGCGCCTTGGTGGGCGACACGCTACCACAGCTTGGAGGAGGGCTTACCGCTGGCGGAGGCAACCGGGATGAGAACGGTCTGACCTGGGGGGTGCTGATCCAGGCGCTGTCGTCCTCCGCCGCCGCCAACCTGTTGTCAACGCCCAGCATTATCACACTGGATAACCAGGAATCCGAAATCATCGTCGGCCAGAACGTTCCCTTCCGGACTGGTGAAACCATCGTAAACGGCGATGGCACCACCAACCCCTTTACCACGATCGAACGCCGGGACGTCGGCCTTTCCCTCAAGGTTACCCCCACCATCAGCGCCGATGGCCTGGTGCGGCTGGTGGTGGAGCAGACCACCGAAGACATCGCCACGACCAATGTGGCCGGTGCCTCGGATCTGATCACCAACAAGCGTGAGATCAAGACGACGGTGCTGGCGGATGATGGGGAAACCGTGGTGCTGGGCGGTTTGATCCGTGATGATCTTCAGATCAATAAGAGTAAGGTGCCGCTGCTAGGGGACATTCCGGTACTCGGTCGCCTGTTCTCCTCGGAATCAGAAACCCGGGTGAAACGGAACCTGCTGGTGTTCCTGCGCCCGACCATCATGCTGGGCAAGGAAGAGGCCAGCGCGGCCACCAGTGAGAAGTTCAACCGTCTGTGGGACGTCAGCCTGGAAGTTCGGGAAAAGCTGGGCCTGCCGGACAAGGATGACCAGCCCACCGTTGATATGTTGTTTGAAGGGCGGCGCGACTGACGCCGCTGCCGCCACGAGTGGTCACAGCGGCGGCATGGGGCTGTCCAGTTGGTCCGCCACCAGGCGCATCAACTCATATTCCTTGACGGCCACTTGGCCATCATGGGTCACGCAGTGGGCGCAGGCGTCGATCACCGCTGGCTTCAATAGGGGTGACAGCCGATTTAATCGAGCCAGGGCCTGGTGCAATTCCTTCAGGGAAACACTGGCCGGCACTTCAGCCTTTTCGGCTCGAACGCTAAAGCCCGCCATGGCCTCATGAAAGAGTTTTTCCGCTTGCTCCCGGGACTCCGTGCCAGCACGGGCAAACAGACCCAGCAGGCGCTCCAGATCCGTAACCACGGGCTTGTACTTTCGGTACTGCACTGGCACGGCCCGCTCTGCATCGTCTCCCAGGTGTCTTTCCAGGAAACTGATCAACGACAACTCGAACAGGCTGATGCGCTGGTCCGCCGCAGCCAGCTTGCGCACATTGGCGATCAGTTGGCGACGTTCTTCCGGGTCCAGCTTGCGCAGGGCTGGCATGGCCAGTTCCAGGACCGGGAAACGCACGCCGTCACCCAGGCTTTGCAGCCCCTCGATCAGCTTTTGGGCCAGCTCCTGGCGGGGAGCCAGGGAAGGGTGGTCGGGCAGCAGGGCCAGGTTGTCAGTCTGTGAGGTTTTGGGGAGATGGTACACCAGCAGGGCATAGCACAGCTGGATGGCCCCGGTGCGGGTGTACAGAAGAGTCCGGAACGTGGCCGGTAGCTGGCTCAGCCATTGTATGGCGAAAGCTTCGCTTTGCCTTGATACCGTGCCTACCCGGCGCGACAGGGTAGGGGCGCCTCGGTCGGCTGTTGGCTCTTGAGGCGCCCTGGCGGCCACCGGAGACAACCGGCTGGCGCTGGCAATCGGACTGGTAACCTGGCTGACCAGATCACTTACCCGGGTGCTGGCTTCGCCGGCCAGGTCCTGGCGCAGGTTTGCCGAGGGCTCGGTATCGCGCAGGCGGCTGCGAAGGCGCGCCACCAGGCCCGGCTGAATGGCGTTGATACGTTCCTCAATGGGCGGGTGTGAGGCGAGCATTGAGGTAAACTTCATGCGCGCGGATTCGCCGAAGCACATATGGTTCATGTCGCTGGCGTGGCTTGTGGAATCCAGGTAGCCGCCTTTCATGCCGATCTTGAAGAGTGCGCCGCCTATGCCTTCGGGGTTGCGGGTAAACTGGACCGACGAGGCGTCGGCCAGCATCTCCCGCTGGCGGGAGACCGCTGCCTGTATCAAACGGCCGAAAAAGACACCAACATACCCGATGATTAACAAGGCCAGGCCAATGAGCCCCATGGCAGCCTGACCACGGCTGTCCCGGCTACTGGAGCGAAAGCGTCGGCTGCCCGAGCTGTAGAAGCCCGCCCGCAGCAGGAACTGGCCGATCTGACCGATCATCAGGATGCCGGCGAGCAGGGCGATCAGCCTGACGTTAATGCGCATGTCGCCATTGAGAATATGGCTGAACTCGTGGGCGACCACGCCCTGCAGTTCGTCCCGGTTCAGTTGTAAAAGGGCGCCGTGGGTCACCACCATGATCGCTTCGCCGCTGCTGTAACCGGCGACAAAGGCGTTAATGCCTGGCTCCTGCTCCATAACGTACAGGTCAGGAACCGGGACGCCGCTGGCGATGGCCATTTCCTCAACAATGTTACGCAGTTGGCGTTCGTCGGAATCCCGCGTGTCTGGCTCTATAAGACGCGCGCCCACCATTTTTGCGACCCGGGAGCCACCGCCGGCCAGGTCGGCCCACCGGATCATTGAGCCAATGCCGATCAGGCCAACCACGCTGCCGGCGGTAATCAGGCCATGATTGGACAATAACCAGTGGTGGAACGGCAGGTAGGAGTCTTCGCCCCGGGTAATGAAGTAGCCCAGCAGGCACACCGCCAGAGTGATCAGTGTGACTGCGGTGGTAAATAGGGCGGTGAGCACACCGGTGTTGCGCCGGGCATGGGCCTGGCGCTCAAAAAAGCCTGGATTTGCCATGGATCAGGCCTTCAGAAACTGACTTTCGGGGCCTGACGGGCTTCCGGGGTTTCCAACTGCAGTTGCGCCCGGTCTTTGAACGCGAACATGCCGGCAATGATGTTGTTGGGGAATTTCTCGCGGAAGATGTTGTAGTGCATCACGCCGTCATTATAGGCCTGGCGAGCAAAGGACACCCGGTTCTCGGTGCTGGAGAGCTCTTCCATGAGATCCTGAATGGTTTGGTCCGCCTTCAGCTCCGGGTAGTCTTCGACCACTGCGTTGAAGTTGGCGAGGGCTTTGGTCAGCATGTTCTCGGCACTACCCAGGCGCTGCATTTTGTTGCCATCGCCGGGATCCTTGGCCGCGTCTTTTTGGGCGCTGACGGCGTTGTTTCTGGCTTCCATGACCTGGGTGAGGGTGGACTTTTCATGTTCCAGATACGCCTTGGCCGATTCCACCAGGTTGGGAATCAGGTCATGGCGGCGCTGCAACTGCACATCAATCTGCGCAAAGCCGTTCTTGAACTGGTTTCGTAGCGAGACCAGACGGTTGTAGATGACGACGAGGTAGATAACGACAACGGCAATAACTGCAAGGCCGATGACTGTGGTTTCCATGTTGATTCCCCGGTGGTTGGTTTTTAGCTGTGATTATCCACGGTTTCAGCGTGGAAGGCTTTGACGAACCTCTCGAATTCCCTGGCAATGACGGGTTTGCTGTAATAGTAGCCCTGCCCAATCTGGCAGCCCCGCTCGTTCAGGTAGACCTCCTGTTCTTCCGTTTCAACACCTTCGGCGATAACGGTCAGGTTCAGACTCTTGCCCAGGTCAATGATGGTGTTGGCGATTCGGGTGTCGTCTTCGTTGTTCAGCAGGTCGCTAATGAACTGTTTGTCGATTTTCAGATACTGCACGGGCATCTGCTTGAGGTATGTCAGGGAGGAGTAGCCGGTGCCGAAATCATCCACCGCGATGCGAATACCGGCACGGTTCAGCTTGTGTAGCTTATCGACCGCGTCCTTGATGTTGGTCATGAAGCTGGTTTCCGTGACCTCCAGTTCGAGCTGGCTGGCGGAGAGCTTATGGCGTTTCAGCGTTTCCAGAATGTCGTTGACGATCGATTCCTGGCGCAACTGGACCGCTGACAGGTTCACGGCAATGCGTATGGGCGAGCCCTCACGGCTCCACTGGGCGGCCTGCCAGCAGGCCTGATCCAGCACCCATTGGCCAATCTCAACAATGGTGCCATTGGCTTCGGCAATGGGGATGAAGCGGTCCGGCGGGATGAGCCCTTTTTCCGGGTGCTGCCAGCGCAAGAGGGCTTCGGCACCCACCACGCGACTATTGGCGAGATTCACCTGCGGTTGGTACACCACGAACAGTTCGTGGTTGGGCAGCGCCAAAGCCAGCTCTTTCTCAAGCTGTTTCCGTTCACGGATGTCGTGGTCAATGCTGGCCACAAAGAACTGGAAGTGGTTATGACCGACCTGCTTGGCCAGGGCCATGGTCTGCTCTGCACTTTGTAGCAGGCGCTCACCGTCCTTGGCATCTGACGGGTAGAGGGCAATGCCAATGGTGGCCGTCATGGATACCCGGTGATTGCCGGAGTTGATGGGCGTGGAGAAGCTTGCCAGCACCTTTTCAGCCGTTTCAGCGGCCTGGAAGCCATCGCGCAGGCGTTTTTCCACGATCACGAACTGGTCACTGCCCAGGCGGGCCAGCATGAATCGTTCGGAGGACAGATTCGCCGTCAAACGGCTAGCCACGGTTTGCAGGATGGTGTCGCCGGTACGGAACCCACACTGTTCGTTGATCGATTTGAAGTCGTCGATGCCACAGACCATGAGTGCCATGGAGACAGACTGCGGGCTTGCCTCGCTGATCATTTCCTTCAGGTTGTCCATGAAGGTGTCGCGGCTGGGCAGGTTGGTGAGCTGATCGAAGCGCGTGAGTTGCGACGCCCGGTTTTCGGCTTCCTGGTGTTTCTGGTGGCTGTCGGCAATGGAGATCAGCAGGTTGTTGGTGGCATTCACCCACAGCCCCAGCTCATCGGCCCGGTGGCCTTTGGGGATGGAAATCAAGCGGTCATCGGGCTTATCTGGATCGACTTTTTTAACCGAGGTGACAATGCGGAGTAGTGGGCGTGTGAGCAGCAGATAGAAGACAAAATACAGCACCGTGCCGAGAATCAGGGCCAGGGCAATGCCAGACGCAAAGGTGACCACTGCCCGGTTTAACCATAGCTCGGCGTAGGGGGCTGTATCGTAATAGATATCCAGGTAGCCGTAGAGCTCGCCGGGGCGTGTGGTCAGTTCCAGGGGCTCATGATATCGGCGGATGGTGCCAAAAATCGGGTCGGTTACCGGGCGGAAGGCGGCATCCTGGAGCGGGCGTTGCCGGCTGGCCAGCTCTTGCCCGTCCGGGTGGGTAATTTGTACTCGGTGAATCGCATCCAGGGCAAACAGACCGTCCACAACCTGTCGGGCGAGCACCTTATCGATACTGAACACTGCCTGAGTGGCGGCGTCCCTGACCATGGTGACGGTTTGGTGTGCCTGATGCTCCAGTTCACTGGAAGCTCTTCTGGCGTCAATGACCACCTGGGCGGTACTGGCGAGTATGCCACCGAGCAGGGCGATCAGCATTATCCAGCGGAGAATGCGGTAGCCGAGTCGATGTTGCACTTCAAAATGTTTATGCATTCCGCCGTTCTTAATGACTCACACTGAATGTTGGTGTCGTGGTGATATTTGAGAGATTTGAGATTATCACGTTAACAAGTTGCAGAGTATGGACGAGTTTTTTTGCAACTTCATGGAGTTTGGTCGAATTTTTCTTTTTTGCGATAAAAAACACCCGCCGGGCGGGGCCCGACGGGTGTTTGGGTAGCAGTCGAAGCTGCTGTCAGCCAATGGCTGCTGATCAGGCCAGGTTTTCGTTCACGAAATCCCAGTTGACCAGATTCCAGAACGCTTCCAGATAGTTCGGACGGCTGTTCCGGTAATCGATGTAGTAGGCGTGCTCCCACACATCAACAGTCAGAACCGGCTTGTCTTCGCCTGTCAGCGGAGTTTCCGCGTTGCTGGTGTTGACGATGGCAACGCTGCCGTCCGCCTTCTTGACCAGCCAGGTCCAGCCAGAACCAAAGTTGTTGGCGGCCTTGTCGTTGAACTCTTTCTTGAAGTCTTCGAAAGAGCCGAAGGCCTTTTCGATGGCTTCCTTGGCGGGACCAGTCGGCTCACCACCGCCATTCGGAGCCAGGCAGTGCCAGTAGAAGGTGTGGTTCCAGACCTGAGCGGCGTTGTTGAACAGCGGGCCGCTGGCGCTCTTGATAATCTCTTCCAGAGATTTGTTGGCGTTGTCGGTACCTTCAATCAGACCGTTCAGCTTGGTCACGTAGGTGTTGTGATGCTTGCCGTAATGGTACTCCAGGGTTTCCTGGGAGATGTGCGGTTCCAGTGCGTTCTTTTCGTACGGCAATGCGGGAAGTTCAAATGCCATGAGGTCGTTCTCCCTGTCTCTCTGTTTTCGTGAATGTACGTCTCAGGAATATAGGGTTGGTTTGAGTTAAATCAACCCCTTGTTTTCATTTTCCTGTTAAGGAGCTTTCAAACTCCGGGCAACCGGGCAGAAACTGGGCGCAGTTTTTCACTCGCCACACCAGTTCTTCGTAGCTGTCCGCGAGGATGTTCACGTGGCCCAGCTTCCGGCCCGGGCGTTCGCCCTTGTTGTACAGATGAACATGAGCGTAGGGCAGTTCCAGGATTCGTTCAATGTCACCGTGTTCGCCGATGATGTTGATCATGCAACTGACACCGCGAGCCGCGACGTTACCCAGTGGATGGCCGCTGACGGCGCGAATGTGATTTTCGAACTGGCTGGTCATGGCGCCTTCGATGGTCCAGTGCCCGGAGTTATGGACGCGCGGTGCCATTTCGTTGGCCATCAGGCCTTCCGGGGTTTCGAACAGTTCGAGGGTCAGTACGCCGACGTAGTTCAGTTCGTTCAGCAGTGATTTGATGTAATCCTCGGCGTCGGCCTGCACGTGTGGTTGCAGTTGTGGTGCCGGGGCAATGGAGTAGCGCAGGATGCCTTCGTGGTGGGTGTTCTCCGCCATGGGGTAGAAGGCCAGTTCGCCGTCTTCCGCACGCACCGCGATAATGGAGACTTCCCGGGTAAAATTGACGAATTTTTCGACGATTACCCGCGGGTGGCCAATGGAGGCCCAGGCCTGTTCGGCCTCTTCCGGGCTTTTGAGCACGGCCTGGCCCTTGCCGTCGTAGCCTTCAGTGATGGATTTGGCTACCACCGGGCAGCCCAGTTCCTCGGCGGCTGATTTCAGGCTCTCGGCGCTGTCGGCAACCTGCCACTGTGGGGTGGGGATGCCAAGGCGGCCAAACAGGGTTTTCTCGGCCTCACGGTTCTGGCAGACCTCCAGGGCGCGAGGGCAGGGGTGTACCGGTTTGTGCTCGGCGAGCTTCTCGGCCACTTCCACGGGTAGGTGTTCGAATTCGTAGGTGACCCGGTCAACTTTGTTGAGGAAGTCGTCGAGCTGGGTGCCTTCGGGGTCGACAATGGTCTCGCCAATGCCGGCGCTGGGCTTGCCGGACATGTCGTAGAATACGAAATCTTTGGCCAGTGGATAGCCGGCCAGGGCCAGCATGCGGCCGAGTTGGCCTGCGCCTAGTACGCCAATTTTCATTCGGGGTCTCCTGCTTTATCCAGCTTTCGGAGTATGAGCCTGCCGGGTAGCCCTTTCCAAAACACGCTCCTTGCGGCACCTCCCTGTGTCGCTTGGGCTCCGCCATCCCTGGCTCCGCACAGTTTTGGAAAGGGCTACCCGGCAGGCTCAGTCAAGCTCTGAAGTTAAACTCATTGATCCCTTGGATCAGGATTGTCCAGGACGCTTTGGGTCTGCTCTGCGCGGAACGCATCCACTTTTTTCTGCAGCTCGCTGTCGGCGGTTCCGAGAATCTGTGCAGCCAGCAGTCCGGCATTTTTGGCGCCGGAGTTGCCAATGGCAAGGGTGCCCACGGCTACGCCGCCCGGCATCTGGGCGATAGACAGCAGGGAGTCCAGACCGTTCAATGCCTTGGACTGTACGGGAACGCCCAACACCGGCAGGGAAGTCTGGGAGGCCACCATGCCCGGCAGGTGAGCCGCGCCTCCGGCGCCGGCGATGATGACTTTCAGGCCCCGCTCGTTGGCGCTTTTGGCGTAGTCAAACAGTAGGTCCGGGGTACGGTGGGCAGAGACGACTTTGGTTTCGTAGGGCACGCCGAGTGTGTCGAGCATGTTGGCGGCGTGTTCCATGGTGGGCCAATCCGACTTGGAGCCCATGATCAGTCCTACAAGCGGCTGCATATGCAACGTCCTGAGAAGATAATTGGAAAGCCGGCCATTGTATGTCCTGGCTAATAGGCGTGCAACTTTCAGCTGTGTACACGGATTGGGTATGATCAGGGCCGCAACCAAACAAACTGCAGGAGCGTAAATGGAACCCATTCGCCCGGATGATGATGAGTTAAGAACAAGAGCGCCGGTTGGCGGAGCCGATAAAAAAGAGTCGGACACCGTTAAGAAAAACAGTCCCAAGGGGCATTCCGGTCGGGATTCCGGTGGTTCGCAGGTGGTTGCCTCAGACGCTGGTGGGGGGGCCGGTTTCCGCACTCCCGTAGGGCTCTGGCTGTTGTTGCTTGTGGTTGCGCTTGGGGCGGGCGCAGGGTGGTATCTCCAGCATGAGCGTATCAATGAGCTTCAGGCACAGTTGGAGGAAACCGATCAGTGGGCGCGGCAGAGTAAGCTGGCGCTGGCGCGGTTTGAGGGGGATCTGTCGGAAACCGGTGAATCCCTTCAGGAACGGGGTGCGTCGCTGGAAGACCAGATCGCAGCGAATGCCGGGCGGCTGGATACGGCGGACAGTGAGATTCGTAAACTCTGGGCGATTGCCAACGAGAGGAACAAGCAGCGTCTGGACGATCATCAGCAGCAATTGACGGAGTTAAGTGGCAAGCTCACGGAGAACAGCAAGGCGGTGGCCGATGTGAAGACCACGTTGGAGCAGACCCGCTCCTCGCTCGCAGGCGATCTGGAGCAGTTGCGTCAGCGTTTGAGCGGTGCTGTGGCCGAGTTGGAGCAAGCTGACCAGGGCATGACCACGGAGTTGGCCGCACTGCAGGAGCAAATGGCGGGTGTGGGCGAGCAGGTGGACCGCCGCCTGCAACGATTTGCACGTGAGCAGCAATTAACCATTGATGGCCTGGATAGTCGTATCGCCTCCCTCGAGAAGCAGGTGGATGCTCTCGCGGGGGATCAGCGGGTTCAGGTGCTGCGTAATGAGCTGAACCAACTGAAGGACACCGTGCGTGCCATTGATGCTTCCCGCTCTCAATTGACCTCGCGGTTAGTGCGTTTGTCCGAAGAGGTAAACCAGCTCCGTTCCCAGTGATTGGGTGGCGATGCTTTTTTGTCCAAGGTACTGATTTTTGTTTATTAACTGTTCGTTTTCATGGGTGTGATTAAAAACTTTGGTTTTTTTCCGGAAAACGTTTGACACAGCCAGGGAAATGCTTAAAATGCGCTCCCACTTGAGTTGAGACAGCAACGCTGCAAGCGGGTGGTTAGCTCAGCTGGGAGAGCATCGCCCTTACAAGGCGAGGGTCGCAGGTTCGATCCCTGCACCACCCACCAAACTCAAGTCTGCGGAGCGGTAGTTCAGTTGGTTAGAATACCGGCCTGTCACGCCGGGGGTCGCGGGTTCGAGTCCCGTCCGCTCCGCCATCTTCCAGGGTGGTTAGCTCAGCTGGGAGAGCATCGCCCTTACAAGGCGAGGGTCGCAGGTTCGATCCCTGCACCACCCACCAGATTTTAAAGAAAGCAGATCCGACCGGATCTGCTTTTTTTATGCCTGCCTGTTTTGTCTTTCGTTACACTCGTAGTGACTGTGCCAAAAGTTTTCATTCGATTCAGACTGGATTCATTCGCCGAGTATGCCATTGTCCAAACACCTGCATTTCCTGGTTGCCACCGCATGCTTTCTGGTCCTGCCATGGTTTGCTCCCGTTGTGCTTGCCGATCAGATCAGGGTTAAGGTCGAGGGTGACTTCAGCGAACTGGAGGAAAACGCAAGGCTGCGGGTCGGGGAAGTGGAGGGGCGCACGGCCGACGGGTTGCGCCGCTATGCCTCTACTGCCGTGGACCAGGCCCGGCAGGCGGTACGGGCTTTGGGCTATTACCGGCCTGACATCCGCTGGGAGGTTTCCGAGCCCGAGGGCGAACCCGCGCAGTTAACCCTGACTATTGAGCCAGGAACCCCGGTTCGGATCCGCACACGGGACGTGGTGATTGAAGGCCCTGAAGGCGCCAGTGCGGATTTCAGGGATGTGCTGCCAGTGAGTCCCGCGGAAGGCGATATACTCCATCACGGGCGATACGATGCCCTGCGCAATGCCATCATGGCCCGCGCCAGTCGGCTTGGATATTTTGACGGTGAATTTATCACCCGACGCCTGGAAGTGGACCCTTCGAAACAGGTGGCGGATATCACCCTGCATTATCAGACCGGTCCTCGTTATTACCTCGGCGAAGTCAATTTCCGGGAAGGGCATGGGTTCGATGATGAGCTCTTGGAACGTTTTATTCAGTTTGATCCCCACAGCCCTTACCACGCCGACAAGGTCGCCCGTCTGAGTCGCGATCTGTCCAACAGCGGTTATTTCTCCGGCGTTGATGTCGATGCCTCACCCACTTCCGCCAAGGACGGTGTGATCCCTGTTAACGTGAACCTGACGCCCCGGCCTCCGCGATCCATCTCTGCCGGCGTTGGCTTTTCCACCGATGTGGGCCCGAGATTTCGTGGGAATTGGCGAGAACACTACATCAACCCGCAGGGCCATAAGCGAGGTGCCGAAACGGAGTTGTCCCAGCTGCGTCAGAACGTGGCCGGCTGGTATGAGATTCCGCTGGATCCGCCCATGACCGATTCGTGGCGGGCGACGGCGGGTTATCAGCGCGAGCAGATTGAAGATGTGGACTCCCAACGCCTGACTTTGGGCCAGCAGTGGAATCACCAACTGGATTCCGGATGGATGCAGGTGTTGTCCCTGAAGTGGGAAGAAGAGCGCTTCCGCATTGGTGACGACGATCGGGAAACGTCCAGCTTGCTGTTACCTGGTGTCAGCTATTCGAAACTGCAAGCCGATTCACCGATTGACCCTTCCCGGGGATTTCGCGTTCAGGTGGATGTGGTCGGGGCCCACCGGGCGGTGCTGTCCGATGCAGATATCCTGCATGTGAATTTTCTGACCAAGGGGCTATATACCCTGGCGGACAACCATCGGTTCCTGGCCCGGTTTGATGTTGGCGCCATAGCTACAAATGACTTTGAGGATGTGCCGCCGTCCCTGCGGTTTTTTGCCGGTGGTGACCAGAGTGTGCGTGGCTATGGCTATGAAACTCTGTCACCGGAAGATGAGGATGGTGATGCGGTGGGCGGCCGCTACATGCTGGTGGGCAGCGTTGAATACCAGTATGAATTTATTGAAGACTGGCGCGTGGCAACTTTCATTGATCGCGGTAATGCCATGAACAATCTCACGGATGAGCAGGCAACCGGCGTGGGTATGGGGGTTCGTTGGGTCAGCCCACTGGGCCCCCTGCGGTTGGACCTGGCCAGGGGGCTGGATGAAGAATTCGGCGGCGGCTGGCGCATTCACTTCTCGATGGGGCCGGAACTGTGACCGAGCAGCAATCACAACAGGCACCGGAGGGCGGCTCCTCTGAGCAGGCTGTGAAGCCACCGTTGCGGCGTCGATGGTGGTTCTGGGCGCTGGTGCTGCTCGGCCTGCTGCTGATATTGCCATTGGTGCTGATCACAGTGATTCTGCTTGCCCTGCGTTCTGAAACCGGCACCGCCTGGGTGATTGATCAGGTGCCTGGCCTGGAGGCCGAGGCTGGCCGGGGGTCACTGCTGGGGCAGTGGCAGGCCGAGGAACTGGATTGGCAGGGGTATGGTGTTACGTTGCGAATCGATGACCCGGTTATTGCCTGGTCGCCGAGTTGCCTTTTGCGAAAAACCGTCTGTCTGGACACCCTGAAGGTCACAGATGTCAGCGTCGATGTCCAGCCCGCAGCGGACCCTGGCCCCGCTCGGACCACCGCCCTCGACCTGCCTGAAATCAACCTGCCGGTGGCGGTTGCGATCAATGATGTTGACCTGGGAGCCCTGACGGTTAATGGGACGAAAATCTGGGACCAGTTGACGTTGGCTGCCGGTGGTTCCGGAGCCGCCATGACGCTGGAGCAGGCGCGATACCAGCGTGACGACATTGTGGTTACCGCCGAGGGGCGGGTGGAATTGCGTGGCGACTGGCCCCTGGATGTGGACCTGGGCGTTCAGCTGCCTCCGCCTTCCGGTGATAATTGGGCGCTGGACCTGAACCTGGGCGGCAGTGTGCGGGATGTGCGTCTGACGGGCACAAGCCGGGGTTATCTGGACGCGGAATTTTCCGGCACGGCCCAGCCGCTCGATCCGTCCCTTCCGGCTGAGTTAGGGCTCCAATCCCGCCAATTTCTGCCATACCACACCCTGCCTGAAACGCTGACCTTGCAGGACTGGGCGCTATCCCTGCAGGGATCGCTGGCCAAGGGCTTTCGTACCAGGATTAACGCATTGCTGCCCGGAACAACGGGTGATATTTCCGCATCGGCCAAAGGCCTGGTGACCACCCAAGCGGTGGAAGAGCTCAAACTCAGGCTCAGTGGTCCTGCGGCCGGGGGTGGCGACGGGACTGGTCACCTGGAAATGAACGGGCAGGCCTCCTGGGACGAAGAACTGAGCGCCCAGGCTGAGGTCGATATGCAGCGCTTCCCCTGGTATAGCCTGATCCCGGACCTGTCCGCGCCGCCGGTGGTGATTCAGCAACTGCAGGGAAGCGCCAGCTACCGTAACGAATCTTACAGTGCGGACCTGAAAGCCGACGTCACTGGCCCCCAGGGCGACGCCAGCCTGGATGCGTTGCTGGAAGGGGATCTTGAATCTGTGCGCATCACCCAATTAGACATTAGCACCGGTGCCGGTTCCCTGACCGGTGACGGCAAGCTGGCTTTTGCCGGGCCGCTTGCCTGGCAGGGGCAGTTTCAGCTGGAGCAGTTCAACCCGGGCTATTGGGTGCCCATGCTCGAGGCCAGTTTGAACGGGCAGGTTAGCACCGAGGGCCGGTTGGTTAGCGGGGCGCCGGACATGACACTGGATTGGGATCTGCAGGGCCGTTGGCAGAAGGAGGCAGCGGCTGCCCGTGGTGCCCTTGCCGGTGACGGTCAGAATTGGGTTTTGGAAGATCTGTTGATCACCGTGGCGGACAATCGGGTCGAGGGTAGCGGCCGATACGGCGAGGAGCTTCAAGCCAATCTGTCCGCCCGCCTACCGCAGCCGGAACGTTTGTTACCCGGCCTGGAGGGAAGGCTGTCGGCGGAGCTTGAGCTGTCGGGGACAGTCGAGGACCCGACGGGAACAGCGTCGTTGCAGGCCCAAGGGCTCGCCTGGCAGGACGCCGTCGCCGTGGATGAAGCCGACTTGCGGGCCGATCTGACATCCGGGGGCGTTTTGTCCTCTGAGCTGGAGGTCTTGGGGCTGAACGCGGGTGGTCAGGTGTTGCAACGCATTGATGCCAACCTCAATGGCACCCGGGGGCAGCATGAACTGTCGGTGCAGGCCAGCCATGCAGATGCAACGGTAGCATTGACCCTGGCTGGAGGGTTGGAGTCGGGGGACTCCCTCTGGCAGGGCGCTTTGAATCGGGGTGACATTGAAATTCCCGGCCCAGGCCAGACCTGGCAATTGGAAGGTCCCGCGAGCCTGACCGTGAGCCAGTCAAGAGAAGTTACCCTTGGCCAGCATTGTTGGCGCTGGAATGACAGTTCGATCTGTGCGGAGGACCAGCAGCTCTGGCCGAATACCCGGTTGGCGTTGAGAATGCGGGATTTCCCCGCGCAAGCACTGGAGCCACTGTTCCCCGAGACTTTCCGTTGGGACGCCCAGCTCAATGCCACTCTCGATCTGGCGCTGACAGACACAGGTCCAGAAGGCGAGCTTCGTCTCGATGCCGGGCGTGGAGGCTTCGAATTCCTGGTGCTGGATGAATGGGAGAGGCTGGAGCACCGACGGATGGAGCTTGGCCTGGAACTGGAGCCCCGGCAGGCGGACCTGACGGTGGTTATGGCAGGGCCTAAGCTCGGTAGGTTCAACGCCAATATTTCGGTGGACCCAATGTCAGAAGGCCGGTCGATTGATGGCCGTTTCAGTCTGGATTCCCTGGATCTGTCCCTGGCCCAGGCCCTGTCCGGCCTGGAAAAGGTCAATGGCACCATCAATGGCCAGGGGCGGTTATCCGGGCCGCTGATGAATCCGGAGGTCTACGGCGAGTTGGCGCTGACCGAAGGGAGTTTCTTCGACCCCGATTTGCCGCTGCCCATGGAAGACGCTGTGCTGGTGTTGGAGTTCCAGGGTCGCAGTGCCGATATCAGTGGTCGATGGAAGAGCAATGACCGCAGCAGTGGGCAACTTGACGGTAGTCTGGACTGGACCCAGACACCGGAGCTGGCGATGAACATCACCGGCGAGCGCCTGCCGGTGACCTACGAACCCTATGCGCGGGTCGAGCTGGAGCCGGATCTGGACATTCGCTTCCGGAGCGGTGAGCTGTCCATCTCAGGTGAGGTGGCGGTGCCCCGTGGGGACATCGAGATCCCCGAGATCCCGGAATCCGCCGTTACGGTGTCCGAAGATGAAGTCATTGTGGGTGTGGAGCGGGAGGAGCCAACCATTCGCAACATGCCCATGGATGTCACGGTCATTGTCGGTGAGGATCAGGTGACGTTCGAGGCCTTCGGCATCACCGGTGATCTCGAAGGCACGTTGCGTATCAGCGATAACATGGAAACGCGGGGCGCCCTGCAGCTGGTTGACGGCAATTATGAAAAGTTCGGGGTGGAACTCGAATTGCGTCGGGCGCGCGTCCAGTTCGTCGGTCCATTGACCGAGCCGTACCTGGATATCGAAGCGATCCGTACCGTTGATACCGTGGTGGCGGGCATCCGCATCAGTGGGCCGGCAAGTGCGCCGGAAACCGAAGTGTTCTCCGAACCACCCATGCCGCAGGCTGACGTCTTGTCCTATCTGGTGCTGGGGCGACCACCCCGGGGCGGTCAGGCGGAAGATGGGCAGCTGAGTCAGGCCGCCATATCCCTGGGCCTGACCCAGGTCAGCGGGATAACGCGTGGTATTGGTAATGAATTGGGCATACAGGACCTGACCCTCGAGACCGAAGGATCCGGCGATGAGGCCTCGGTCGTGGCCAGTGGCTACATTACCGAGGACCTGAGCCTCCGCTATGGCGTGGGCATCTTTGAGCCCATCACCACGGTTGCGCTGCGTTATGATCTGGGCCGGTATTTTTATCTGGAGGCGGCCAGTGGGCTGGCCGCGTCACTGGATATCTTCTATACCCGGGATTTTTGAGCCGGGATCAATCCAATTCGAAGGTTGCGCTTACGCTGGCGTTGATTTCCCGGGGCCCAATGCTTGAAACCGCGTCCCCGCCTGAGCTTGCCTCTGCCCGCATCATGGTGACGGGGCGACGACCACCATCAACACTCAGTGAGACAACCTCGCCGCAGCGTTGCTCCAGCTGGCTGGCGACAAACTGGCAGCGCTCCCTGGCGTCCTGAATGGCTCGGGCCAGCGCCTGTTTTTCCAGTTCTGCGTCATCCGAATGGAAAAACTGCTGGGGGCCCAGGTGGTATTGCAGGCCAATCTTCTGAGCCTGGTCGATCAGAGGGTTCAGCAGCTCCAGATCGGCAATGGTGAAACTGACGGTCTGGCTTGCGACGGCCCGTGTTTCCTGTTTTTCGTTGTTGTCGCGTACCGGAAGCCGGCGGGTATACAGGGTGAGATTGGCGTCCGAGTAGTCTTTCAGTTCATCCCGGTAGGGTCTAATGGCTCGGCGCCACTGTTTCATGGCCTCGGCCACCTGTTCAGAGGCCTTCTCCGGTCGCTCATGCTCGGCACTGGCTGTGAATTGCAGTCGGGCGCTATCTGGCGTGTAGTTTACCGTGCCTTCCCCTCTTAGGCTGATCTCGCCGGCGGCAGCCGTCAGTGGCAGGGCTGCGGTGCCTAGTACGCCTGCTGCCAGCACCAGGGTGCTTAAGGTCTTCTTCATGACTCTTCTCCTTGTTCGGCTGTTGCCGACCGTTGTCTGTGCAGCCGTTCCAGTTTCCGGGCCCGTGCTGCATGGACAAAGTGACTGAAAATGCGCCGATGGCCGGCATGGTAAAGCAGGTATTCCGGGTGCCACTGGATGCCCATCAGCCATTGCTGTCCGGTGTTTTCAATGGCCTGTACGAACAGATCGTCGTCCAGCCCCGTTACCCGGAGGTTGCGCCCCAGGCGTTTGATGGCCTGACTGTGGATGCGATTGGCGCCGATCCGGGTGTCGTGCATCAGCCGGCCGATCCGGCTGTCCTGTACGAGCTGAACCCGCTGCAGGGGCAACAGGAGGGGGCGATGGCGTGTTTTGTTTCGCAGGGGGGTGACGTTCTGGCAGAGCGATCCCCCGTGGAATACGTTAATAAACTGCGCCCCACGGCAAATGCCCAGCACCGGTATGCGCAGCTCCTCTGCCTTTTCCAGAAGCTGGTAATCGGTACGATCCCGTTTCGGGTCGTAGCTGGCAATCACCTGGGGCTCCTGTCCATAACGCTCCGGGTGCACATGGGTACCACCGGACAATACCAGTCCGTCCAGCATCGACACGTCGATCCGGCTGCCGGGGCGGATGTAATGGGTGCGGGCACCGTGCAGGCGTAGCCCCAGGTTGATGAGTCGCTGGGCCGTGCCGAAACGCCGGGGGCCGCTGATGCCAATGGTCAGTCCGGGGTTGTCGGGAATATCGGTGAGTTCAGACATAGCCCTTCCGATTGAGCCATTGAGCGGTGGCCTCCCACCACGGATGAGTCAGGTTATGGACGCTCAAGGTCCGACACTCGTGATAGTGCTGACGCAGGGCCTCCAGGTCGTCTGGAGTGTTGGCCAGGTTGTCGAGGATGACCCAGTCGTTCCACACCGAGGAAAAGTGCCATTTGGGGTTGCCGATATCACAGTCCGGCAACCGGTAGTGGAAGGTGGGGCGGCTTTTGATCCGGGGATCATGCACGTAGGTCTCCAGTAGCGACTGGTCCAGGTGTGCAAACAGCGGCAGCAGGTCCAGCGCCCGGTTGCGGGTCGGGTTGTGGGCCAGGTAATCGGCCATGAGCGTGGGCAGCTCAGGGCAGTAATTGTCCGCAAGCAGGATCTGCACATACCGACTGCTCCAGGGCTCGATGTAGGTCGTGAACTTGCGACTGATATCGAGTTGGTGGCGAATCCTGAGCCAGTCGTAAAGCAGTGCGAAGGCCTGGAGGTAACGGACGATAGTAGTGGCTTCCAGGTCCGGCAGTTCCGGGTTCAGTTGCAGGCCGAACGCGAAGTAAATGGCTTCACGACTGCCCTGTGCTCCGGCATTGTGAAGCTCGTCCACCAGGGTTTCCACGATATCAAGCCGAGAGAAGGGCACCGGTGGGCTGACGATTTCCAGCGGTACGACCTTTTCAGCCGCGGAATCAATCATCGTCATGGCATGGGTGCCCAGACTGCGAACAGACTCCGGCAGGCGTGGATCATCCAGCTCCAGCTGTTTGATCGGGTCCGCATCCAGTTCGACGATAAACGGGCCATTTTCCGTGTCGATCCGCGTGACATAGCGGGACGCCAGCTCGGTATTGCCATCCAGGATACGCGCGGCGCAGGCCACCAGGTTCTGGTAGCTGAGCCCGGACATTTCGATTTCCACGCCCACGTGTCGTTCCCGATCCTCGGCCGTTCGACTCGCGACCGGCATTCTGCAACGGTCAGGTGTGTTCATTCAGGCACTTCCATTTGGATGTATTGCTTCAACCATAACATAGCTGTGGAGCGTGTCCTGCTGGATTGCAAGGGGCTGTTGACTCCCGGTATAACCTGAAAAGAAACCGTCCGGAGCTTTACACTGGATAAAACACTGTATATAGTCAAATGACTGTATATAAAACCAGGCCTAAATCCGGAGCAAGCCTATGAAACTGACCGCCAGACAATCCCAGGTGCTTGAGATTATCCGCCGGTATGTTGATGAAACCGGTTATCCACCCACTCGCGCTGAAATCGCGGCGGAGCTGGGTTTCCGCTCGGCCAATGCCGCGGAAGAACACTTGCGGGCGCTGGCCAGAAAAGGCGCTATCGAGATGGTGCCGGGCGCCAGTCGGGGCATTCGTCTGCCAGAAGCGGAGCAGGACCCCGGCCTGCCGGTGGTCGGGCAGGTGGCCGCCGGTAGTCCGATACTGGCGCAAGAGCATATCGAGGACCACTGCGCCGTGCAGCCGGAGTTCTTCTCACCCTCTGCGGACTACCTGCTCCGGGTTCGCGGGATGAGTATGAAAGACATCGGCATCCTGGATGGCGATCTGTTGGCGGTGCACTCCACGCAGGATGTGCAGAACGGACAGGTTGTGGTCGCCCGCATTGGTGAAGACGTAACGGTCAAGCGTTTCCGGCGGGAAGGTTCCAAGGTCTGGTTGATTGCCGAAAACGAGGAGTTTGATCCTATTGAGGTCGACCTGGCGGAACAGGAACTCTTCATTGAAGGCTTGGGTGTGGGCGTCATTCGGCGTTCAGATCTGCACTGAAGGCGGATGATCCGGAGTTTTGAGCAGGTAGGGGGACGTTATGGAACAGTTAAGCTTTAACCAGAAAATGGCCTTCCAGGGTGCGGCCCCAGTGCCTGCCGAGGTGGTGCCGCCAAAAGAGCGTCTGGCCGGTAATGTTACCGAGATTATCCTGCCGGAGGGGCAGGTGGAGAACTTCCAGCTACTGCTGCCCATGCTGACCCAGCTTAACCAGGAGAAGCGCTGGCTGGCCTGGATCGATCCGCCTCATGGGTTGGTGTCCAAGTGGCAGAAGATGCACGGCATTGTGGCCAGTGAAATTCTGGTGCTCCGTTCATCCGCAGATTACTCAGCCTTGCAGTTGGCGGAGCGGGCACTGGGTGCCGGTACCTGTCATGCCGTCGTACTCTGGACCGGCAAGCTCGGCCGCAAGGCTTTTGAGTCCCTTCAGAAAGCCTCGGTCAGTGGCAGTAGCCATGGCGTCATATTGCGCCAGAGATAACGGGCTCAGTGTAATGTATGGCCGGAGTGAGGTTCTGCCAGCTCGGCCTCATCCTCTTCCCAGTCGATGTCGTGGGTGATGTCGCCAGCGGCTTCAATTCCCGCTGCGATCATGGCCTTGGCAATGTTCATGTCCCGGTCTTCCATCATGTCCCGGGCTTCCTGTGAAAATGAGATGCGCACCAGAGGTGCCGATTCGTCATCATCTGCACGGCGCAGTGCATAGTCGCCGTTAGCAAGCTGTACAATTTCAAAAAACGATGGAGACATTCGTTAAACCTTTATCCTGATGGGATGTTGGGTGAATTCCTGAGTGTTGAGGGTTGGTGGGTGTTACCACTCACTGTGTTGTTCGTCCAGTTCACGGGCAAAACTCGCCATGGCGCTCCGGATTCTTTCGAGGGCTGAGGGTGAGAAGTCAGCCCCCTCATCCGCCGCGACAGCAATCAGATTCTCTTCGGCTATCGCCTTTGGGGCGGCAGCGGGTTCTCCCAGCGCCTTGTCCAATTCCGCCAGTTGCGCCCACCAGCCGGTTTTGTCGTTCGCCAGCTCCTCCAGGGCACCGACATCGGGCACCTCGTAGGCAAACAGTTCTTTGAGTTCCGTTAGAGAAGCAGGGTTGGCCGTCTTGTGCTGATGGTAGCGCGCGACCATGACCAACAGGGCGCGTTGGGCCCTCAGTAGCATTTCCGCACTGGCCTGTGCCAAGGCCTGTCTGGCCACCGCCGGTGGTTGGCCATCGGGCAGTGCGCCGCTATCGATCTGTTCGAGTTGGGCCAGCAACACCTTGGCCAGATACAGCTTTTGAGAAACCACCGAAGACCACTTTGATGCCATGGGATACCTGCGTACGGACTCGCTCGGGAATCTGGGTGAGCGCTACTGAATTTGACCGCCCATAATACCAATTTTGTTCGCGCATTTCTCCCTGCGCGGAGTCTTTCCAGTGTCTGATCCGGTAGGCGGCTCTTCTTGTCCCATCGGTAATCCCGTATGATTCTGGAATCAGTGTAAATGCGCCAGTCGCAGGCAGGAGAAAGGCCATGGCAGAGTCGCAAAGCCCGCTTCAGGAACTGGACGACCTCAAGTCCCGGTTGGACGCCGCATTGGCGGAGCAGGATTGGGATGCGTTGGTTGAGTTGAACCAGGAAATCAAGCCAACGGTTGAGCCGGTAATGGCGGCGTTAAAACACCAGGAGGTGGACCCCGAGGAGGTTCGTGTTCGCCTTGAAGCGCTGAACCGGTTTATTGAAACCGTTGACCAGGAGGCGGTTCAGGCGCGGGATGAGGCCCGGCAGTCCCTGAAAGGCGTTAACCAGAACCGCAATGCCGCCCGGGCCTATCAGGGCGTTTCATCCGGTCGCCCCAAATAACCATGGAAAAATCAGTGTCATAAAATTGACTCCGGGAACGGTACAGTCTTAAATACGGCACAAATCCCCCCGACAGAGAAGTCTGTGAATGTCAGAAAATAACACGGTACTGGTGCTGAGCGGTGACGACGCCAGGCGTCGTGATCTGGTCACGATCCTTGAATTCGTTGGAGAAGAAAGGGTGGTTTCCGATGCGGATGCCAAGGCCCTGCTTGCTGACGAGGCCGCCCGGGAAAATGCAATGATGGCCATCGTCAACGGTGAAGAGGCGGACCCCTTGCCGGCGATTGAGCACCTGTGTAAGAACATTTCGGGGCTGCCGGTGCTGCTGGTTGGTAATCCGAAGCTGGATGGTCTGGCGGAGGAATACGCCTCCAGGGTCATTGCCCGCATGGAATGGCCCCTGAACTACACCAAGTTTATCGACTCTTTTTACCGGGCCCAGCTCTACCGTGACCAGTACAGTCGCACCCAGGAGCGTGGCAGACAGCGGGGGGTACAGCTGTTCAGAAGCCTGGTGGGCACCAGCCGCCGGGTTCAGCAGGTGCGGCAGTTGATGGAGCAGGTGGCTGATAAAGAAGTCAGTGTTCTGATCACCGGTGAATCCGGTACCGGTAAGGAAGTGGTTGCCCGTAATCTGCACTACCATTCCTCGCGTCGTGACAAGCCCTTTGTGCCGGTGAACTGCGGGGCGATTCCTGCCGAATTGCTGGAAAGCGAGCTTTTTGGCCATGAAAAAGGGGCCTTTACCGGCGCAATCACCGCCCGGGTTGGCCGCTTCGAGTTGGCCGAGGGTGGCACGCTGTTTCTGGATGAAATCGGTGACATGCCCCTGAACATGCAGGTCAAGATCCTGCGCGTGTTGCAGGAGCGCACGTTCGAGAAAGTGGGCAGCAACAAGACCCAGACAGCCAATGTGCGTGTGATTGCCGCCACCCACAAGAACCTTGAAGACATGATCGAGGCGGGGGATTTCCGGGAAGATCTGTATTACCGCCTGAACGTGTTCCCCATTGAAATGCCGGCCCTGCGCGAGCGCGCCGAAGACATTCCGCTGCTGATCAATGAACTGATCGCTCGTATGGAAAAAGAGAAACGGGGATCTCTGCGACTCAATTCAGCGGCGATCATGAGCCTGTGCCGCCATGACTGGCCGGGTAATGTCCGGGAGCTGGCCAATCTGGTGGAGCGATTGGCGATCATGCATCCCTACGGCGTGATTGGCGTTCAGGAATTGCCCAAGAAATTCCGCTACGTGGATGACTATGATGAGAGTCCGGTGCTGGAGGAGGAGGGCGGACTGCCGTCCGACGCTCCGGGACTGGTCGGGCTGGATGCCCCGGCCCTGCTGCCGGTCAATGGCCTCGATTTGAAGGATTACCTCGCCACCTTGGAGAAGCAGTTGATCCAGCAGGCCCTGGATGAAGCCGATGGCGTGGTGGCGCGAGCGGCGGAGAAGCTCTGCATCCGTCGAACCACGTTGGTGGAAAAAGTCCGCAAATACGGTCTCCGGGAGGAGTCCGAAGAAGCCTGATCCTTCCCCTTTGGCGGCGTCAAAGGTTCGTAACCGCTGACGCCGCCTCTCCTCAAAAGCCTGACGGAAAATCGTCGCCCCGCTTTCTTCGAATCCTTCTAGATATTGAAAAATAAGAGAAAATAGAAACTGGCACGGTTGTCGCTTAACTGCTCGTAACGATACATCCGATCGCGCTGGCCCACAGAGGGCTGGTTCAGGGAGAAAGTTATGAGTCAGGCACAATTTGTCTTGGAACCCGAATACGCCGCAGTTGATCCGAATGCTGCTGCGGATGTAAACGACAAGGTGACAGCGCTGTTTCCAGAGCAGGAAGACGAAGCCGTCGATTCCGCCCTGGACCTGTTCAACCGCATGTCCCGGCAGATTACCGATTCCTACCGTACTCTCGAATCCCGGGTGAACCAGTTGTCTGGAGAGCTGAACCAGGAGTCACTTCAGCGCCAGCAAGAGCTGGAAGAAAAGGAACAGCTGGCGGACCAGCTGTCCACACTGCTCAAGGCCCTGCCTGCTGGCGTCGTGGTCCTGGACAAAAACGGTGTGGTCTCCCAATGCAACCCCGCCGCCGTTGGGCTGCTGGGTGAGCCCCTGGATGGCGAGCGCTGGGTGGATGTTATCCGTCGCTGCTTTGCTCCACGTCGCGATGACGGTCACGAAGTCTCCCTGAAGGACGGCCGCCGGGTAAGCATTGAGATCCGGACCATGGAGAATCAGCCTGGTCAGCTGATCCTGCTGACCGACCTGACGGAAACCCGCCAGTTGCAGTCCCAGCTCGCTCACGCCCAGCGCCTTTCTGCCATGGGTAAGATGGTGGCCTCACTGGCTCACCAGATCCGTACCCCGCTTTCGGCGGCCATTCTTTACGGTGGCCACCTGAGCCAGCCGGATCTGGAAGAAGAGATGCGTCAACGCTGCACGGATCGGCTGATGTCCCGCCTGACTCATCTGGAGCAGCAGGTGCGCGACATGCTGATCTTTGCCCGCGGTGAAACCCGGCTGGCCGAAGAGTTGTCGGCGGACAAACTGGTGGGTGCGCTGGAAGCAGCCATTGAAGGGGTGAAAACCGCCCCGGGCTCTTCGGTATCGCTGGTTAACCGGATCAATCGTCACTGCCACCTGATGTGCAATCGGGATGCCCTGGTGGGCGCCTGTACCAACCTGGTCAACAACAGCCTTGAGGCGGGTGCCACCGACGTTCAGGTGGTTATCGAAAGCACTCACGCAGGACTGACCGTTCGGGTTATCGACAATGGCCCCGGTTTTCATGCCGATGAGGCCGGGCGTATTACCGAGGCTTTCTACACCACCAAGTCCCACGGCACCGGCCTTGGTCTTGCGGTGGTCCAGGCGGTGATCAAAGCCCATAAGGGTGAGTTTTCCATACATTCGCCGGAGCAGGGTGGCGCGGTTGCACAATTGCAGTTGCCGACCCTGGCCGGTCACGAATAATAAATTGATTGGAGGCAGACAGCATGGCTAAGGCTCAAATTCTCATTGTGGAAGACGATCACGACCTGCGTGAGGCGCTGGTGACCACTCTGGAGCTTGCCAAGTATCAGGTGCGTGAAGCCGCCAACGGTGAGCAGGCGCTGGCAAGTCTGGCGAAAGGCCCGGTGGACATGGTGGTCAGCGATGTGAACATGCCTGGCATGTCTGGTCATGAACTGTTGGGTGAAGTGCAGCGACTGTACCCTGGCCTGCCCATGATGCTGATTACGGCGTATGGCCAGATCAGTGATGCGGTTTCCGCTATGCAGTCTGGAGCCACCGACTACCTGGTAAAGCCCTTTGAGCCCAAGGTGCTGGTGGATGCCGTCAGCAACATCGTCGGTGGCAGTCGTCAGAAATCCGACGACCAGCCGGTGGCCGAGGACCCGGTCAGCCTTCGGATGTTCCAGCTCGCCAGCAAGGTGGCCAACAGTGATTCCACCGTGATGATTTCAGGTGAAAGCGGAACCGGTAAAGAAGTGCTGGCTCGCTACATCCATCAGCAGTCGCCCCGGGCGGACCAGCCCTTTGTGGCCATTACTAATGGGTACGAAAGTAAGCGAACATCATTTATAATGTAGCGGTCGTTCGCCAAGCTTATCGGATATCTACACTCATGCGTCACGATGA
>NZ_PTIV01000028.1 GCF_002934325.1 Marinobacter persicus | reverse complement strand
CTTTCTCATAGGGGTAACCTCATGCTGGGAAATGTGAGGTTACTGTAGGGCGAATTTCAGCAGGGCGGCAGAACGTCGTGGAATGGACGCTTACGTTGTAAGCGGACTCGTAATGCTCCAGGCCAGCGCGAACGGCGTCTTCGTCCATGACCGGTAGCAGGGCGTTGGCAAGCATCTGGCAATTGGTGAAGCCCACCTGCGGCTGGCGATTGTAGGCATACCGGCCCTCGTGGTCGGAGTGATTGCATACATACCCGGCGTCGAAATCGTCAAGAAACGCGTAGGGGCCGTAGTCGAAGGTGTCGCCAATGATCGACATGTTGTCGCTGTTCATCACCCCGTGACAGAAGCCGACCGCCTGCCAGTCGGCAATCAGCCGGGCAGTGCGTTCCACCACTTCTTCGAACCAGCGGGTGTGGCGCTGGTCTTCCGGCAACTCGATCAGGTGTGGGAAATGCAGGGAGATTACGTGCTCGACCAGTGTGCCAAGTGCCTCCGGGCCTTCATGGTAGGCGGCAAACTCGAAGTGCCCGAAACGGATGTGGCTTCGGGCCACCCGCATCAGGGCCGCGGCGGTTTCGATGGATTCCCGGCGCACTGGGTCCTTGGCACTTATCATGAACAATGCCCGGGTGGTGGGAATGCTCAGCCCGTGCATGGCCTCCGAACAGAGGTATTCGCGAATCGTGGAGCGCAGCACGGCGCGGCCATCGCCAAAGCGGGAGTAGGGAGTGGTGCCAGCACCTTTCAGGTGCCAGTCCCAGCGGGTGTCATCGGGGCCGACGGTTTCCCATAGCAGCAGGCCCCGGCCGTCGCCCAGCTCGGGGTTGTACATGCCGAACTGGTGGCCGGTGTATTTCATGGCCACCGGGTCCATGCCCTGCAGCAGTTCCGCCCCGGCACCCACGCCTGTCCAGTCGCCTTCGTTATCGGTGCGGAACCCCATCTGGTGCGCCAGGTCGTGATTGAAACACACCATTTTCGGATTGCTCAGGGGCGCCGGTTGCACCCGGGTATAGAAATTGTCTGGCAGCTCCAGGTAGCGGTGTTCAACACGAAAGCTCTGGTTACTCATAAAGCGCCTATACTTTGATGAATTCTCGGCTGGTACGAATTCTGCTGTCTGTTGGATGGACACATCCCCTTGGAAGAGCCCTGTTATGGCCAACTGCGAGTTTCAGAAAACCATCGACACCCTAATGGCCAGGGAAGGGCTTCCGCCGGGTTATGGAAACACAGTCGCCTCCATCATCGTACCGCTGGTGGAAGCCATTGTAGCCCTCCAGAAACGGCACCGTCGGTCCGTGATCATCGGTATCCACGGCGCCCAGGGCACCGGCAAATCCACGCTGACCCTGTTCCTGCGTGAACTCCTGCAGCGCCACTGGCAATGCCCGACAGCCAGCCTGTCGATTGATGATCTCTACCTTACCAGAGCTGAGCGTCAGTCACTGGCCGATCAGGTGCATCCGCTTTTTAAAACCCGGGGTGTGCCCGGCACCCACGACCTGACGTTGGGCAATCGCGTGCTGGACCAGTTGTTGTCCGCCAGCCCCGGCGACAGTACGCCCTTACCAGCCTTCGACAAGGCGGTGGACGACCGGGTTCCCGAGGCGCAGTGGCCGGTATTCGAGGGCCCAGCGAAAGTTATCCTTCTGGAGGGCTGGTGTGTCGGGGCCACGCCGCAGCCGGAATCGGCGTTGGCCCGTCCGGTCAATAAACTGGAGGCGGAGGAGGATGCCCAGGGCCAGTGGCGTGAATACGTCAACCAGTGCCTGAAAACCGGCTATCGGGAGTTCTTTGGTCGGCTGGACTGGCTGGTGATGCTGGAGGCGCCTTCGATGGACTGTGTGCTGCAGTGGCGGCGGTTGCAGGAGCAGAAGCTGGCACAGCGGCATGCCCGGGCCGCGAAGGAGGGCAATCGCGCCGGCGGTTCACCAGAGCTGCGCATAATGTCTGACCACGAAGTGCAACGTTTCATCATGCATTATCAGCGGGTCACCGAGCATTGTTTGCGAGTCCTGCCGAAGCGGGCGGATGTACTGATCCCCGTGGGCGCGGACCACTTTATGGAGACTCCGATATGGAACAATCGCAGCTGATTATTTTTACCGACCTGGATGGCACCCTTCTGGATCACAACACCTATTCCTGGCAGCCGGCCAAACCGGCACTGGACCGTCTCAAGGCCGCCAACATTCCCGTGATTCTCAGTTCCAGCAAGACCGCCGCCGAGATCCAGGCACTGCGCCTGGAGCTGGATAACCATGATCCTTACATTGTCGAAAATGGTGCGGCGGTGGTGCTGCCTGCCTCATGGTTGGGCGCCAAAACGGATCGTGTGGTTAATTTTGGTGCATCCAGGGAGGTGTTGTTGTCGGTGCTGAAACGCTTGCGCGAGGACGGTGCGAAATTCCAGGGTTTTGCCGATATGTCGGTCAAGCAGTTGGTGGAGTACACGGGGCTGAGTGAAGAGGCCGCCGTGCGGGCCCGTCAGCGCCATGGAACCGAGCCGGTGTTGTGGCTGGGTACCAAGGCGGAACTCAGATCTTTTGAGGCCGCCCTGGGCGAGGAAAACCTGCGGCTGGTGGCGGGCGGGCGCTTTTATCACGTGATGGGCCAGTTTGATAAAGCCGATGGGGCCCGGTTCTTGCTCGGTAAATACCGTGAGCGTTGTGGCAAGAAACAACTGGTGTCGATCGCCCTGGGCGACAGCCCCAATGACCAGCGCATGCTGGAATCGGCTGACATCGCAGTGGTGGTGCGGGGCGTGAACAGTGACCAGGTGGTCCTGTCGGCACGCCGCCATGCCATGCGCTCCCTCAAGCCCGGCCCGGCGGGCTGGAACGATTGCGTGCTGAACCTGTTGTTCGAGTACGGCTACTGACGAGGAATGCGCCATGGGCGATTTTTATCAGAACGGCATTGTAACCACCCTGCACAACCTGGTGCGCCGGCCGGTGGAGGACATTGAGGCAGACCTTACGAAATTCAGTCGGGCGCGGCCCATGTCGTTGGTGTTGCCCTCGCTGTATTCAGAGCTGGAAGGGCCCGCCCTCAAAAACATTGTTAAGGAATTGACCCGCGTTCCCTACCTCAGTGAAATCGTCATTGGGCTGGATAGGGCGGACGAACAGCAGTATCGCCATGCGCTCGAGTACTTTTCCGAATTGCCGCAACCGTTCCGGGTGCTCTGGAACGACGGTCCCCGGTTAAGAGCCCTGGATGCCAGACTGCAGGAGCAGAACCTGGCGCCCACTGAAATGGGCAAGGGACGAAATGTGTGGTACTGCTTTGGGTATGTGCTGGCCTCCGGGGTCAGTAAATCCGTGGCGCTGCACGACTGCGATATTCTCACCTATTCCCGGGACCTGCTGGCCCGGCTGATTTATCCGGTCGCCAATCCCGGCTTCAATTACATGTTCTGCAAGGGTTATTACGCCCGGGTGGCGGACAGCAAGATGAACGGGCGGGTCAGCCGTTTGCTGGTCACGCCGCTGCTGCGTGCCCTGAAAAAGGTGTGTGGCAGTAACGAGATTCTGGATTACCTGGACAGCTTCCGTTATCCGCTGGCCGGCGAGTTTTCGTTCCGCACGGATGTGATCACTGATCTGCGGATTCCCAGCGACTGGGGCCTGGAGATCGGCGTGTTGTCGGAAATGAAGCGCAACCACGCCACCAATCGCTTGTGCCAGGTGGACATTGCTGATGTGTACGATCACAAGCATCAGGACCTTTCGCCGGAGGATGCCAGCAAAGGGCTGTCCAAGATGAGCCTGGACATTGCCAAGGCGCTGTTCCGCAAGCTGGCGACCAACGGAGAGGTGTTCTCCTCGGAGAAAATCCGGACCATCAAGGCCACCTATTTCCGCATTGCTCTGGATTTTGTCGAGACCTACCAGAACGATGCCATCATCAACGGCCTGAGCTTTGACCGCCACAAGGAAGAGAAAGCCGTGGAACTGTTTGCCCGGAATGTGATGGACGCGGGCCACTATTTCCTGGACAACCCCATGGATACGCCGTTTATTCCCAGCTGGAACCGGGTCGGCAGCGCCATTCCCGATATTCAGGAGCAGCTGCTGGAAGCCGTGGAACTGGATAACCAGGAATTCCGGCCATGACCCAGCCCCTGACGAGTCGCCTGGAAGGCATGCTGCAGGCGGTTTATCCGACACTGGACTGCGCGGCACTGGCCAAAGACCTGCTCGGTGCCATGGTCCTAGCGCCTGACGCACCTTCGCCCCCGGCCCACCAGAATCAATGGGATGAGCGAGACATTCTGCTCATTACCTATGCCGACACGGTTCAGCGGGACGGCGAGAAGCCCCTGGTGACCCTGAAGCACTTTTTGGACGACTGCCTGCGCGATTCGATCAATGCGGTGCACATACTGCCGTTCTTTCCCTACAGCTCCGACGACGGCTTTGCGGTGATGGACTACCTGGTGGTGAACGAGGCTCATGGGAGCTGGCGGGATGTGGAAGCCATTGCCGATGATTACCGGCTGATGGCGGATCTGGTGATCAATCACATGTCGGCCCGCAGCCGTTGGTTTGAGAATTTCCGAAAACGGGTGGACCCGGGCAGGGACTATTTCTTCGAAGGCCGGCCCGGTGACGACCTGAGCCAGGTGGTGCGGCCCCGAACGTCGCCGCTGTTGAATGCGGTGCAGACCGAGGATGGTGAGCGCCATGTTTGGTGCACTTTCAGCGAAGACCAGGTGGACCTGAATTTTGCCAACCCTCAAGTCCTGATGGAGTTTGTGGCTATCATTCGCCAGTACCTGGAGCACGGCGTGCGGATTTTCCGGCTGGATGCCGTGGCGTTCCTGTGGAAGGAGCCGGGCACACCGTGTATTCACCTGCAGCAGACCCACGAGCTGATCAAGATCCTGCGGCTGCTGATCGAACATCACACGCCGGATGCCGTGGTGATCACCGAAACCAATGTGCCCAACCGGGAAAATCTCACCTACTTCGGCAACGCCAACGAGGCGCACGCCATCTACAACTTTTCCCTGCCGCCGCTGTTGATCAACACCCTGATCATCGGCAACTGCCGACACCTGAAAACCTGGCTGATGAGCATGCCTCCCGCCCAGATGGGCACCACCTATCTGAACTTCATCGCCTCCCACGATGGCATCGGTCTTCGCCCCACCGACGGCCTGCTGGACGATGAGGAACGCCAGCGGCTGGTGAATACCATGGAATCCTTTGGGGGCAAGGTCTCCTACCGGCGCACGCCGGACGGTCGTGATCAGCCCTACGAGATGAACATTGCCCTTTGGAACGCGCTCAGTGGCACGGCCGAGGGTGGGGCGGACCACTGGCAACTGCAGCGGTACCTGTGTGCCCATACCATCATGCTGGCGCTGGAAGGCATTCCCGCGTTTTACATCCACAGCCTGTTAGCAACCGAGAATGATCACTCCCGGGTGGAGCACACCGGGCGTTTTCGCTCCATCAATCGCAGTCAGTGCCAGCTGGATGAGCTGGAACAGGCTTTGTCCGATGAGCATAACCACCATGGCCAGGTGTTCCACGAGCTCAAGCGCCTGATCGCCATTCGCCGCAAACAACCGGCGTTTCACCCCAACGCCACCCAGTTTACCTTGCACCTGGGCTTGCAGTTATTTGGTTTCTGGCGCCAGAGCATGCGTCGGGACCAGTCCCTGTTCTGCATTCACAACATCAGCAGCGAGACACAAACAGTTGCCCTGGGGGATATTAACCTGATTGGGACAGATGAATGGGTTGACCTGCTGTCTGGCCAGGCCATCACCGACCTGACCGCGACGCTTACCCTCAAGCCGTATCAACGCCTCTGGCTCTCAAACCGCGCCTGACCCTGTACGCGACCCGGGGTAGGGGCTTTATACTGGGCCTAAAGAGGAGGACGGTTTATGCAATATCTACATACCATGATCCGGGTGAGCAACCTGGACGACACGCTGCACTTTTTCTGCGATTTGTTGGGAATGGTGGAGATCAACCGGAAAAGCAACGAGAAAGGCCGGTTTACCCTGGTGTTCCTGGCGGCACCTGAGGATGAAGCCCGGGCGCGGGAAGACAAGGCGCCCATGATCGAGCTGACCTATAACTGGGACCCGGAAGAATACTCCGGTGGCCGAAATTTCGGGCACCTGGCCTATCGGGTGGATGACATCTACGCCCTGTGCGAGAAGCTGCAGGCCAATGGGGTCACCATCAATCGTCCGCCGCGGGATGGCCACATGGCGTTCGTCCGCACCCCGGATAATATCTCCATTGAGCTGCTGCAGAAAGGCGACGCACTGCCGCCCAAGGAGCCGTGGGCGAGCATGGAGAATACCGGTACCTGGTGAGTTGTGAGAGAGCCAGGCGGCTCTAGCTTGTCCCTCCTGCTGAGAGAAATTGTTCAAGCTTGGCTGCCTGTTTTCTCATGCCTTCGAAGACAGGGCGACTGATATGTTCCGGAAAATTTTCTGGGAGCATGGTTGCCACCTGTTCGATAACAGGGTCGGTTTGTGCCGCAATATCTTTCATCAGGCGTCTTGCCCGTTCCTGAGAAAACCCGGCACTGCGCGCGGTTGTCAGAAAATGTCGGGGGGCAATTCTTGCCCAGTGGTAGTGACGGTTTTTCCCTTTCACAGACATGGCCATTTTCGCGCGTTCGGCGGGCAGGCTACCCTGAGCAAATAATGGCAAAGCAGAGATGACATCGTACAAAGGAGTCATCCGGAAAGCCGATGCGGGCTCTATGAAGAGGCTGAAATTCTTGGCATGGCCGTCAATTGCCGCGAGTAACCAGAAGAGTATCTGGCTCTTGAAGAACCGTTCACGGTCCTCTTGGGCCTGTTGGGAGCCCTGGAGCAACTTCATGGACTGGTGAATGCCTGGGCCGCCATCGTTCTCGTATTTGATAGCGGGCGCTATCCCCAGTGCTTGGCAGAAGTCTTCCTGGGGCAGGCGCATTAACCAGGAGCGATCACTGGCCCAGCGCCGGTCAAAACGTTCAACAATCAGGATGGTCTGATGTCCGAATGTGGCCAGTTTGGCGTTAGCCACGGGCAAACCAAAGGCCGCAAGTATCTTCAGGCAAAGCCATTCGTTTTCGCTACTTTCTCGCAGATCGATGTTGCTGTGTTCCAGAAAACCAATTGGCATCTTGAAGATATGACTGGTCGGAGTGCTTCCTGTCGGTTTCTGCCACTGGTTACGATGCCAGAGCAGTGCGGTTTTTTCCTGAGCGCCGGCCAGGGAAATTCGAAAGTCCTCGTTTTCTGTCATGCCCAGAGGGGCGCTTTGGTAACCGGCCAGCAGTCCGGCTATCTGTGAATCGTTTAGGGGAGTGGCGGTAATCCGGCCAATAGCTGGCAGGCTGCTACCTTCGGGATAAAGCTGTATGGCCCCAATGCAATCTCTCCCGACACTGGCCAGCAGGTCGAACGGATGACTGGTTGGAACCTGAAATCGTGATTGCATCCGGTTTCGCAGAGTATCTGAATCCGGCAGTAGATTGTCGAAGAAGTTATAGACCCGCTCCCCTCGGTAAACTTCGCTGGTTAACGGTAGCGAGAGGGAAATCGTCCTGGCACCGGGTCGGGATAGCCATGTCGGTAGGTACTGGAAATCCATACCGCCACGATTGTCTTTGGCCAGTATCCCTACCTGGATGCCATTCATGGCAACGATCAGTTTGGCCATAGGCTACCACTCCTGATCCCAGCCGGTTTGTGACTCGGGTTGGCCTCGCTCAGTGATTTGCAACTCCAGGTCAAGAGCGGCCAGCAACTTGAAAAGCGTTTCAATCCGGCAATTTTCGGGATGGTTCTCAAAGGTGGAGATGGTGGCTTGTTTGGTTCCAATTTGCTCTGCCAGCGTTTGCTGGGTGAGAGATCGCTGTTTTCGGGCATTCCTCAGGGTTGAGGCCAATGCTTCGGGAGAGGTGATCTTCATGGTTTATCCTGTTCTGGGGATAATTTAATTCTATACCTTTAAGGGTATAATTCAAAATTATCCCCTTTTCCGGATAAAGGGCTCAAGTGAGTAGCATTCCTTGAGTTATACGGTGATTACTTGTGAGCTTGCCCGGAATCGTCATAAACTCCCTTCAATCATCAGGACGATGCAGCCAAACCACGGAAGGAGCCATGCCATGGAAGACTGGCAACAATGTCTGGCACCGGAATGCCAGACGGCGCTGTTGCTTGCCCGCGACACCGTCGCCCGCCACGGCGGTTATGTGATTACCGCCGAAGATTTTCTACTGGCGTTGCTGGACGCCATTCCCGCCATTACGCCGTTTCTGGTGCGTCAGGGTGTTGATCTTGACGAGCTGGTGCGTACTATTCAGGGTGAACAGCCCGTTGTCGCGGAAGTGCATAACGACGGCCAGTTATCCTCACAGCTGGTCTATTGGCTCTCCCGGGCCCGGGAAGTAACGCCAGCGGCCTGGCTGGAGTGGCCGCAATTGCTGAAAGTCCTGGCCCGGGATTGCGAGCGACTGCAGGATAGGGCCTATGTGGCGGTCCTGGAGTTGGTGCAGCGCTGGCCCAACGAGCCGATTCCCGCTGTACCGGCAGATGCCGAATCCGTTCGCCCCATCATGACCGATTTGCCCTGGCAACAGTTGGCAGAGGATGTATCCGTTATGCTGGCGACTTCGCCCAACGTGTTGGCCTGGGTACATGGACCGGCGGGTCTTGGCAAGACGTCCTGGCTCCAGTTATTGACCAATACACCGGGCCTGGAGGCAGTCATGGTCAATGCCCGGAGTGAAAACGATATTCGGGCCTGCCAGGATCGGCTGTTGATTTGCCAGGGGGCTGCATCACAACAGAGCTGGCCGACCCTGATTCTGGACCACACTTCGCCTTCGGACCTGTTGGTGTTGCTGGTACGGACCGGGTCCGCTCTCGCCGACCTGTTGGTGCAATGGCGTGGCCCTGTGTTGTTGGCAAGCCGGGAGCAGGCCACCGATCGCCGTGCGCTACGTCGCATCGCCCGCTTGCTGGGTCGGGATGTCCAGGATTACCCGGCACCGTCGGTCAGCACCGCTCAACACTTCGCTATTGTTCTCGCGCATCAACCGGCCATTGAAAAGCGTTGGGGCATTCATTTAAGCGCGGAAGCCCTGGAGGAAGCCGTGGCCGGGGCGGCCCGACATGGTTTAACACCCGGCTCTCTGCTGCAATGGCTGAAGCGCGCCGCGGCGCGCCTGGACCTGTTTGCCCGCCGGGGTTCCGTGGAAGGCCTGGCCTTGAGCGCACAGCAAAAGTCGCTGCAAAGCCAGTCGTTACTGGCCATGGCGCGGGAGGGCGACTGGCCGCCAGTGGAGCCGGGCATCAAAGGCCTGGAGGCTAGCCTGGCGAAAGTGGACAGGGTGTGGGAAAGACGTTACCAGGCGGGTACCCTGCGCTGCCTGCAAACGTCGGATTTACTGGCTGAATGGCCCCAACTGTCGCTTGCAGAACCGACCAGCCCGGTTCACTATGTGGGCCACCATGAACAACCGCAGGGAGAGTCCACGGGTGCAGGACCTGGAAATTTACATTCGTGACCTTGAGCCGGAAGCTGTCTCCGGCTGGCTGAAAGGGCAGCTGGATCAACTGACTCTGGATGACAGTGATGTGTCCCACGTTGTGAAAGGCATCGCGTATTACCGTGGCGAGCGTCTTCGCATTACGCTTTATCCGGGCGCTTTCGGCAAGCGCTTTACCTGCCTGTTGCTGGAGGGAGAGGTGCTGCCCTGGAACAGTGACCTGGATTGTGCCCGCAGTGCGTGGCGGTCCATGGATACAGAGATTCGTTGCAGTCCGGGCGACTGGAAAGAGGGTGATCCGGTGGAAGAGGAGAAGTGGTGGCGTCTGGATGACCGGGGCGAGCAGAAGGTGGTTTGGAACTGACGTTTTTTTGCATCACTTGAGATACAAAAAAGGCAGCTCACCGGAGCTGCCTTTTTGCATTGAGAAGCCCTGGAATCAGGACAAGTGACGGTGCTCAGTCACTCAGGATGGACACGTTGTCCGCCTGCAGGCCTTTCTCGGCTTCCACCACGTTGAAGCGCACCAGTTGGCCCTGGCGCAGAACGCGACGGCCACGGCCACGAATGGCGCGGAAATGCACGAAGATCTCATCACCGCCGTCACGTACGATAAAGCCGAAGCCTTTCTTCACGTTAAACCACTTAACGGTGCCTTCTTCGTCGCCTTCTGGCGCGGTGTCGTCATAATCCTCGTCTTCCTCGTAGGAAGTGTTACGGTTGGACTGCTGCGGTGCCTGTTTGCGCTGCTGGGCGGGTGCGGCTGCCTGCTGCTTTGCGGAAAGCGCAATGGCGATGAAGCCCGCAATGGCAAAGATAACAAAGGCAATAAGGTAGGCTGCCAGGCCGCCGGTGCTGCCGAGGGCTTCAAGACCTTCACCAAGGGCCAGCAATTTAAGTGGTTCCGGGGTGCTGGTCAGAAGCAGGCCGAGGATAAAAGGTGCCGGAATTGCGATCAGGACGGAAACAAGGATCGCTTTGGCTGGATTACGCATTGGCTGAATATTCTCCATGGGTTGACGCTAACGATAAAAAGCCGGACATCGGGTAACATGGCATGCCTGGCCGTAAAAGGCGGCATGATACCAGATTACAGAAAGGGCTGACCAAACCTGATGAGTGAAAATGCGTTGGAACAACGAATTGCGGAACTGGAGATGCGTTTGGCGTTCCAGGACGATGTGATTAACACCTTGAGTGAGCAGGTGGCGAAGCAGGAGCTGGATATCCGGGAGCTGTGGGATGCCAAGCAGATGTTACATAAGCAGCTGAAGGATATTTCGCCTTCCAACATTAAAAAGGAAGAAGACGAAACACCGCCTCCGCATTATTGAGATTTGCTGGGGGTTTTACCCCAGCAAATCCACCAGAATCCGCTCGTAAATCTCTGAAAGCGTGTCCAGGTCGTCCGCTTTCACGCATTCGTCGATCTTATGGATGGTGGCGTTCAGGGGGCCGAGTTCCAGTACCTGGGCACCGGTGGGCGCGATGAAGCGGCCATCGGACGTGCCCCCGGACGTGGACAATTCGGTTTCACGGCCGGTGACCGTGCGAATGGCTTCCTGGCTGGCGGTGACCAGGGCACCCTTGTCGGTCAGGAACGGCCGGCCGCTGAGATGCCACTGCAGGTCGTACTTCAGCTTGTGCCGATCCAGAATGGCCACTACCCGCTCTTCCAGGCTTTCGGCGCTGTTTTCCGTGCAGTAGCGGAAGTTGAAGTGCACCAGGCATTCGCCCGGAATCACGTTGCTGCCAGTGCCGGATTCGATCCGGGTGATCTGGAAGGTGGTGGGCGGGAAGAAATCGTTGCCGTTGTCCCAGAATTCATTGGCCAGGGCATCCAGCGCCGGGGCAACGGCATGCACCGGGTTTTCCGCCAGGTGAGGGTAGGCCACATGGCCTTGTACCCCGTGCACCGTCAGGTAGCCGTGCAAAGATCCACGACGACCGTTCTTGATGACATCGCCCACCTGATGGGTGCTGGACGGCTCGCCAATCAGGCACCAGTCGATCTTCTCGTTGCGGGCCTCAAGGGTTTCCACCACTTTCACCGTGCCATCTTTGGCCGGGCCTTCCTCGTCGCTGGTGATCAGCAGGGCGATGGAGCCCCGGTGTTCCGGGCAGTTGGCCACAAACCGTTCGCAGGCGGTGATGAAGGCGGCCAGGCTGCCTTTCATGTCGGCGGCGCCACGGCCATACAGGTAGCCGTCCTTGATCACCGGTTCGAACGGGGCGTGCGCCCAGTTCTGCTCGGGGCCGGTGGGCACCACATCGGTGTGACCGGCAAAGGCCAGCACCGGGCCGTCGCTGCCCTTGCGCGCCCAGAGATTGTCCACCTTACCAAACCGCAGGTTCTCGCCGTTGAAGCCCAGGGGCGCCAGGCGCGACATCAGCAGCTCCTGACAGCCCGCGTCATCGGGCGTGACCGAGCGGCGGCTGATGAGGTCTTTGGCGAGTTCCAGAGTGGGGGACAGTGACATTTGGCGGCCTTTGTGTTCTTGGGCTAAAAAAGTGTTTTTGCCACGGAATCCACGGAAGAACACGGAAAAATTAAAAGACAAAAGACGTTATCTGCCACGAAACCCACGAAAGAACACGAACAAAGATTCACTGAAAAAGATGAAAGCTTTTTGTCCTTTCTTTTCGTGTTCTTTCGTGGATTTAGTGGCTAAAAAATCTTTTCATCTTTTTCATTCCGTGTTCTTCCGTGGATTCCGTGGCCAATCAATACCATTTCGCCGTTCCCTGGCGAAATCACGCCTTAGTTATTGGCGTGCAGTTCTTCGTTCAGCTCGATGGCGGTTTTGTTGGTTTTGCACTCAACCGCGCCGGTCTGGCTGTTACGACGGAACAGCAGGTCGCTCTTGTTGGCCAGGTCACGGGCCTTGACCAGTTCCACCAGCTCGTTGTTGTCGTCCAGCAGGGCGATCTTGGAGCCGGAGGTGATGTACAGGCCGGCTTCGACGGTGCAGCGGTCGCCCAGCGGGATGCCGATGCCGGCGTTGGCGCCGATCAGGCAGTTTTCGCCCACGGAGATGATGATGTTGCCGCCGCCAGAGAGGGTGCCCATGGTGGAGCAGCCGCCGCCCAGGTCGGAGCCCTTGCCGATGATAACGCCAGCGGAGATGCGGCCTTCGATCATGGAAGTGCCTTCGGTACCGGCGTTGAAGTTGATGAACCCTTCGTGCATTACGGTGGTGCCTTCGCCCACGTAGGCGCCCAGGCGAACGCGGGCGGTGTCGGCGATGCGCACGCCACCCGGAACCACGTAGTCGGTCATCTGCGGGAATTTATCGACGGATTTTACTTCCAGAACACGGCCTTCCATGCGGGCCTGCAACTGGCGCTCCGGCAGTTCGTTCAGATCCACCGCGCCTTCGTTGGTCCAGGCCAGGTTGGGCAGCAGGGCGAAGATGCCGTCCAGTTTCACACCGTGGGGCTTCTTCAGGCGATGGGAAATCAGGTGCAGCTTCAGGTACACCTCGGGGGTGCTGGAGGCGGTGTCGTCGGTAGCCAGAACAGTCACCACAACCGGGCGCTTGCTGCTGGCGGCCGTCTCAGCCAGTTTTGCCTGTTCGGTCTGGCCGATCTGGCGCAGGGATTCGGCCAGCTTGGTCAGTTGCTCGGCGGTGACGCTGATGGCCTGGTTACCACCCTGGTAGCCCAGTGCGGATTCGACCACATCAATCAGGTCTCTGTCCGGGGTCAGGCTCGGCTGCTGGTAGAAAACCTCCAGCCATTCGCCTTGTTTGTTCTGGGTGCCGATGCCAATGCCGAATGCAAAACTCATCTGATGTGCTCCTCTAAAAAATGAAGAAAGTTTTGCCACGGAATCCACGGAAGAACACGGAACAATAAAAGACAAAGACGGTTTGGCCACGAAACCCACGAAAGAACACTAAAAAATGATTAAAGACAAAGGCTTGTCGTTTTTTAAATTTCGTGTTCTTTCGTGGATTTAGTGGCTAAAAAACCCTTTCATCTTTTATTCCCGTGTTCTTCCGTGGATTCCGTGGCTGAAAATCAGTCAGCCCACGCAGCCCACTGGTCCGCGTTGAAGCCCACGGTTATGTCGCCCTCACGTTCCACAACCGGGCGTTTAATGATGGAGGGATTCTCCAGCATGATCTCGTGGGCACTTTGGGCGGCAATGGTATCACGAACCTCTTCGGGAAGTTTGCGCCAGGTGGTGCCGCGCTTGTTGATCAGTGCTTCCCAGCCGACGGCCTGTTCCCACTCGCTCAGCTTTTCGCTGGTGAGGCCGTCTTTCTTGAAATCGTGGAAGTCATGGGCGATGCCGTTTTCATTCAGCCACTTGCGGGCTTTTTTCACGGTGTCGCAATTCCTGATGCCGTAGAGCTTCATTTTTCAAAACCTTTTACAAAGTCCACAATCCGCCTCGCCGCTTCAACGCACTCCTCCAGCGGGGCCACCAGTGCCATCCTGACGCGGTTCTCGCCGGGATTATGGCCATCCACGGTGCGGGAGAGGTAGCGGCCGGGTAGTACATGTACGTTCTGCTGCGCGGACAGTTCACGGGCGAAGGTTTCATCGCTCATGGGCGTTTCCGGCCAGAGGTAGAAGCCGGCGTCCGGGTAGTCCACGTTCATGACTTCCCGCAGGATGGGTACCACGGCCTCGAACTTGGCGCGGTAGGCGGCGCGGTTTTCCCGCACGTGATCCTCATCGTTCCAGGCGGCAATGCTGGCCAGTTGGTTGTGGATGGGCATGGCGCAGCCGTGGTAGGTCCGGTACTTCAGGTACCCGGTCAGCACGTCGGCATCGCCGGCCACGAAGCCGGAGCGCAGGCCCGGCAGGTTGCTGCGCTTGGACAGGCTGTGGAAAACAATGCAGCGTTTGAAATCATTCCGGCCAATGGCCGCGCAGGTCTGCAGCAGACCTTCGGGGGCGTTGGCTTCGTCCGGGTAAAGCTCCGAGTAGCATTCGTCGGAGGCAATCACGAAGTCGTGTTTGTCGGCCAGTTCGATCACCTTCACCAGCGTTTCGCGCGGCATTACCGCCCCGCTGGGATTGCCCGGGGAGCACAGGAACAGCAGCTGGCAGTCCTGCCAGACGCTGTCCGGCACCGCCTCGAAATCCGGGATGAAACCGTTGTTGGCGTCGCAGGCCAGGTATACCGGGTCCGCGCCCGCCAGGAAGGCCGCGCCTTCGTAGATCTGGTAGAAGGGATTGGGGCTGACCACGGTGGCCGGCTTGCTGTTGTCGATCAGCGCCTGCACCAGGGAGAAAATGCCCTCGCGGGTACCGTTCACCGGCACAATGTTGGCTGCGGGGTCCAGTGTGCCTTCTGCCAACTGGAAGCGACGGGTGGCCCAGCTGGCCATGGCCTCGCGCAACTCATCCGTACCCTTGGTGGTGGGATAGTTGGCCAGCTTATCCAGATTGTCGGCAATTATCTGCTTTACGAACGCGGGCGCTGGGTGCTTCGGCTCGCCAATCCCCAGGGAAATCGGGGAAAGGTGCTCGGGAATGGCAATGCCGGCCTTCAATTTGGCCAGTTTTTCAAAGGGGTAGGGGTGCAATCGGTCAAGATTTGAATTCATTGAATATCGTCCAGCATTTTCGAGAGGTCCCGTTGCAGGGCCTGGCAAACCTCTACGTCCCGCAGAGGCGCACCGTGTTCGTCAGTGATGAAAAAGACGTCTTCCACCCGCTCACCGAGAGTGGCAATCTTGGCGTTGGTCAGGCGTACCCGGTGCTCCAGCAAGACCTGGCCAATGCGAGCCAGCAGGCCGGGGCGGTCCGGCGTGATCACTTCCATTACGGTGCGTTGGTTGATGGTGTCGTTCGACAGGGTCACTTCGGTCGGGAACGCGAAGTGCTTGAGTTGTCGGGGCGTGCGCCGGTGGATGATGTCCGGGTAGTCTTCGGGGTCGTCCAGCTCTTCGATCAGCCGCGTGCGCACTCGTTCTTTACGGGCGGGGTCGATGCCCAGCGGCTGGCCCTGTTCATCCAGTACCACGTAGGAACTGATGGAGTAGGGGCCGTCGTCGGTGGAGTTGATGCGGGCATCAACGATGTTCAGGTTCAGTTGCTCCAGCACCGCCGTGGTGGCAGCGAACAGGGCCACCCGGTCTTTCACGTAAATGATGATCTGGGAATAGCCGTCGGTGGGGCCGCCCCGGGTATCGCGAATCAGCACCAGCGGATCGGGATCGTCGCCATGGCTGACAATGGCCGCGGTCTGCCAGGCAATATCGACGGTGGAATCCTGCAGAAAATAGTCCTCATCCACCGTTTTCCAGACCTGGTCGATCTGTTCGTCGGTGATGTTCTGGGCATGGAGGATCTGCCGTGCTTCTTCCCGGGTGGCCCGAATCCAGTCCTGGCGGTTCACCGGGTTGTCGGTGCCCCGGCGAAGAGCGCGCTTGGCTTCCACATAAAGCTGGCGCAGCAGTGAGGCGCGCCAGGTGTTCCATAGCTTGGGGTTGGTGGCGCTGATGTCGCACACGGTCAGGATGTACAGGTAGTCCAGGTGCGCCTGGCTGGGCATGGCCCGTGCGAAGGCCTGGATGATGTCCGGGTCGGAGATGTCCTTGCGCTGGGCAGTCATGGACATCAGCAGGTGGTTTTCCACCAGCCAGGACACCAGTTGGGTATCGCGTTCACTCAGGTGATGGCGTTTGCAGAACTCGGCGGCATCCACGGCGCCCAGCTCGGAGTGGTCTCCGCCCCGGCCCTTGGCCACATCGTGGTAGAGGCCGGCGATGTAGAGCGTTTCCAGTTTGGGCAGGCGAGTAATCAACCTCTTTGCCAACGGGAAATCGTCCGCCCCGGCTTCACCACTGGCCAGTCGCGACATGTTGCGGATGACCCGCATGGTGTGGGTGTCGACCGTAAAAATATGAAACAGATCGTGCTGCATCTGGCCAATGATCTGGCCAAATTCGGGCAAATAACGGCCCAGCACATTGTATTTCTTCATGGCCGACAGGGTCTTGTCCAGGGCGTGCGGTGTGCGTAGAAGCTCCATGAACAGGGTGGTCACGGCCAGGTCGGAGCGGAACGCGTCATCGATCAGGTGTCGGTGGGCCCGCAGCGAACGAATGGTGGTCGCGCGAATGCCTTTGATCTCGGGGTGCTGGGCCATCAGCACGAATATTTCCATGATCGCGTAGGGCGCGTAGGCGAAGACCTGGCTGTTGATTGCTTCAATATAGCGGTTTCGGACCTGGAAGCGTTTGTTCAGTGGGCGGATGTCGTCTTCACCATCGCCGGCCAGGATGGCTTCGTCGTAGTACTGCAGGATCACATCCGCCAGCTCGGCCAGAGCCAGCACTGTACGGTAGTACTGCTGCATCATCAGTTCCACGCCCAGGCGTTTGCCTTCATCGTGGTAACCCAGCATTTCCGCCAGGGCGCGCTGGTGGTCAAACAGCAGCCGGTTCTCGTTGCGATCGGCGATTAACTGCAGCCCGTATCTCAGGCGCCAGAGGAACGTTTCACCCCGGTAGAGGATGTCGTGCTCTTCGGTGGTGAGGATGCTGAAATGGGTGAGATCGGCAATGTTCTGCAGGCCAAAGTGGCGCTTGGTAATCCAGCCAATGGTCTGGATGTCCCGCAGGGCGCCCGGGGAGCCTTTGACGTTGGGCTCCAGGTTGTATTCGGTATCGCCGTACTTCTTGTGGCGATGTTTCTGCTCTGCCCGTTTGGCCAGGAAATATTCGCGGTCTGTGCTGACGTCGTCCGAGTAGACCTTCTCGCTAAGCTCGGCACGCAGGCTGTCCGGGCCGGCAATGGTGCGGGTCTCCAGCAGGTTGGTCAGAATGGTGATGTCATCCCGGGCCGAGGCGATGGATTCGTCCATGCTGCGCACGCTGTGGCCAATGTCCAGCTTGAGATCCCAGAGCAGGGTCACGAAAGCGCTTAAGTCTTCCTGCCATTCAGGCTCAATGTTATGCCGGGTGAGGATGAGCAGGTCGATGTCGGAATGCGGATGCAGCTCGCCCCGGCCGTAGCCGCCCACGGCAATCAGGGCAATATCGGGCGAGTGGGAGAAGGGGTAGCGGTCCCAGATCAGGCGCAGGACCCGATCGACGGTGTTGGCGCGGGAATGGACGAGTGCCCGGACATCAGCGCCTTGTCGGAAGGCTTCGGCATCGGCATCGTAACTTTCCCGGAGTAACTGCCGCGCCGCGCCGACCGGCGAGGTATCGTGGCTGATATGGTGTTCCAGCTCGCCCCTGGCCACTTAAAACGACTCTTCCGCGCGTTTGGTGAGCACCTCGCACCCGTCCGCAGTCACCAACAGGGTGTGCTCCCACTGGGCGGACAGCTTGTGGTCCTTGGTGACCGCCGTCCAGCCATCGGCCAGAACCTTGGTCTGGTACTTCCCCTGGTTGATCATCGGCTCAATGGTGAAGGTCATTCCCTCTTTCAGTTCAAAGCCGGTGCCGGGCTTGCCATAGTGCATAACCTGCGGTTCTTCGTGGAATACCTTGCCAATGCCGTGGCCGCAGAAGTCGCGGACGACCGAATAGCGGTGGCGTTCGGCGTGCTGCTGGATGGCATGGCCAATGTCGCCAAGGCGGGTGCCCGGCTTGACCAGTTCGATGCCTTTATAAAGGCATTCCTGAGTGATACGGATCAGGCGTTCGGTGCCGGGCTTGGGTTTGCCAACGATCCACATCTTGCTGGTATCGCCGTGGTAGCCATCCTTGATGACGGTGACATCGATGTTGATGATGTCGCCATCTTTCAGCACCTTCTTTTCAGTGGGGATGCCGTGGCACACCACATGATTGACGGAGGTGCAGATGGATTTCGGAAACCCCTTGTAATTGAGCGGCGCCGGGATGGCCTTCTGCTCATTGACGATGTAGTCGTGGGCGAGTCGATCGAGTTCCTCGGTGGTCACGCCGGGTTTGACGTGTTCGTCCAGCATTTCCAGAACTTCGGCAGCCAGCCGGCCGGCTACGCGCATCTTTTCAATTTCTTCGGGAGTCTTGATCGTTACCTGCATCGGGCTTCCTGTTGATTTGCATCAAACCTCCATTTTAAGGCTGGGGCGGTTCGGGTACAAGGAAGGATGGTGTCAGTGTCTGGCGGAAAAGTAATGGCGTTCCGGTCATGGTTTGTGGTATAAACGCGCCGCCGGAAACGAATCCGGCAAATTCACACACGTGTCAGCACGTTGTCCCAGGGTGCCGGACCTGCGCAGAAGCAGGGAACTGGTTGGGGCAATCGGACGCGTGGAGGTCTAACCCGAAGCTAAAAAGGTAACTATCATGGCTCAGGTAAATATGCGTGACCTGCTGAAGGCAGGTGCTCACTTTGGTCACCAGACTCGCTACTGGAACCCGAAGATGTCCAAGTACATTTTCGGTGCCCGCAACAAGATTCATATCATCAACCTCGAGCAGACCGTTCCGGCTATGCAGGAAGCTCTGAACGTGATTCAGGGCCTGGCCGAGAACAAGAACAAGATTCTGTTCGTAGGCACCAAGCGCTCCGCCGCCAAGATCATCAAGGAAGAAGCGCTGCGCGCCGGTCAGCCGTACGTCAACCATCGCTGGTTGGGCGGTATGCTGACCAACTACAAGACCATCCGTCAGTCCATCCGTCGCTACCGTGATCTGGAAACCCAGAGCAAAGACGGTACTTTCGACAAGCTGACCAAGAAAGAAGCCCTGGATCGCACTCGTGAAATGGAACGCCTGGAGCGCTCCATCGGTGGTATCAAAGACATGGGCGGCCTGCCGGACGCCATGTTCGTGATAGACGTTGATCACGAGCGGATCGCCATCAAGGAAGCCAACAAGCTGGGCATTCCGGTGATCGGTGTTGTCGATACCAACAGTGATCCGGACGGCGTTGATTACGTGATTCCGGGTAACGATGACGCCATCCGCGCCATCCAGATTTACGTGAAAGCTGCTGCTGACGCGTGCGTTGAAGCGAGCCAGGCCGCCGGTGGCGGTTCTGACGAGTTTGTTGAAGTCAGCGAAGACGCCGAAGGCGCAGCTCCGGCCAGCGAGTAAGGCCGGGCGCGAGTCCAATACGAGAGGCGAGCCACCAGCAGGTCGGCTCGTCTTCCTGTCCCGAATTTCGACAAGTTAAGAGGATTGAACATGGCTGCAATTACCGCTGCAATGGTCAAGGAGCTGCGTGAGCGCACTGGCCTGGGCATGATGGAATGTAAGAAGGCTCTGGTAGAAGCTGATGGCAGTGTTGACGCTGCAATCGAAGAGCTGCGCAAGTCTTCTGGCCTTAAGGCTGCCAAGAAAGCGGGCCGTACCGCCGCCGAAGGTGTTGCCCTGGTTAAGATCTCCGACGACAACACCGTTGGCTACATCCTGGAAGTGAACTCTGAAACCGACTTCGTGGCTCGTGATGACAACCTCATCAACTTCGCCAACAACGTACTGGAAGTGGCGTTTGAGAAGGGCGAAACCGACGTGGCCAAGCTCATGGAAGGTGACCTGGAAGCCAAGCGCGAAGAGCTGGTTCAGAAGATCGGTGAAAACATCACCGTTCGTCGCATCGTGAAGGTTGAAGGCCCGGTTGTGGGTGGCTACGTTCACAGCAACAACAAAATTGCCTGTGTTGTTGCCATTTCCGCTGGCGACTCTGAAATTGCCCGTGACGTTGCCATGCACGCCGCTGCTGTAAACCCGCGTGTTGGCAAGCCGGAAGACATGCCGCAGGAAGAGCTGGAAAAAGAGAAGGAAGTGATCAAGGCCCAGCCGGATATGGAAGGCAAGCCTGCTGAAATCGTCGAGAAGATGATGGGCGGCCGGATCAAGAAGTTCCTGAAGGAAAACAGCCTGGTTGAGCAGTCGTTCGTCAAGAACCCGGACCAGACTGTGGGTGAGCTGATCAAATCCGCCGGCGGTGAGCTGGTTGGCTTTGTTCGCCTGGAAGTGGGCGAAGGCATCGAGAAAGAAGAAGTGGATTTCGCTGCCGAGGTGGCTGCGGCTGCCGGCACAGGCAAGGCCTGATTCCGCTTTTCAGATGTCGCTGAGCGATCGGCGGCATCACCTTAGTCTGCCACGTCAGTCGGGATTTCCCGGCTTTCGTGGCGGGCTTGTATCTGAGATACCCCTTTTTCGAACGAGGAGTATGTCAGATACAAGCCTGCAACGGGTTTGAAGCCAAAAGACGAGAAGGGGATCATCATGCCGACATCTTCCAAAAACCAGCCCAGGTACAAACGTGTTCTGCTTAAACTGAGTGGCGAAGCGCTGATTGGGGAACACGAATTCGGTATTGATCCCAAGGTTCTGGACCGCATGGCTCTGGAAATCGGTGCCCTCATCGGCATCGGTGTTCAGGTGGCCCTGGTTATTGGCGGCGGTAACCTGTTCCGTGGAGCGGCTCTCAATGCCGCTGGCCTGGACCGCGTCACCGGTGACCACATGGGCATGCTGGCCACCGTGATGAACGGCCTTGCCATGCGTGATGCCCTGGAACGTTCCAATATCCGCACCCGGGTCATGTCCGCCATTCCCATGAGCGGGATCGTTGAGCACTATGACCGCCGCCGAGCGGTGCGGGATCTGAAAGAAGGGGATGTGGTGATTTTCTCAGCGGGTACTGGTAACCCGTTCTTCACCACCGATTCCGCAGCCTGCCTGCGTGGTATCGAGATTGAGGCGGATGCCGTGCTCAAGGCCACCAAGGTGGATGGCGTTTACTCGGCAGACCCCAACCTGGACCCTTCCGCAGAAAAATACGACTACCTCACCTACGATGAAGTCCTGGACAAGAAGCTGGGCGTGATGGACCTGACTGCCATCTGTCTGGCTCGGGACCACGGCATGCCACTGCGTGTGTTTGATATGAACCGCCCCGGTGTATTGACCCGCATTGTGACCGGTGAGAAAGAAGGTACACTGATCGAATAACCTTATTGAGGACGCTGACGTGATTGAAGACATTAAAAAAGAAGCCGAAAAGAAAATGAACAAAGGCATCGAGTCTTTGCATTCGGCTTTCAACAAGATTCGTACCGGCCGTGCCCACCCGTCCATTCTGGACAGTGTCATGGTGAGCTATTATGGCCAGCCGACCCCTCTGAAACAGGTGGCCGGCGTGACCGTTGAGGACAACCGTACGCTGGCGGTGTCACCCTGGGAAAAGAACCTGGTGCCGACCATTGAGAAGGCCATCATGAGCTCTGACCTGGGCCTGAACCCGACAACGAGTGGCGATGTTATCCGTGTTCCGATGCCGATGCTGACCGAGGAAACCCGTCGTGAAATGGTCAAGCAGGCCAAGGCGGATGCCGAGCACGCTCGTGTGTCTATCCGTAACGCCCGTCGCGATGCCAACAGCATGGTCAAAGATCTGTTGAAGGAAAAAGAGATTACCGAGGACGAAGAGCGTCGTGCCGAGGACGAGATCCAGAAGCTGACTGACAAGTTTACCGCTGAAGTCGATAAGCTTCTGAAGTCCAAGGAAGAGGATCTGATGGCGGTCTAAGCTGCCATTGACCTTTAAGGTACACATAACGGCAGGCGTCTGCCTGCCGTGCAGAGGATTGCATGACCGAATCAGTAACTGCCGATATTCCGTTAACAGCCGGAAAAACGCCACGCCACGTTGCCATCATCATGGATGGCAACAACCGGTGGGCCAAAGAGCATCGGCTGAAAGGCGTTGCCGGTCATAAGGCGGGGGTGGATGCCGTCAGGGCAACGGTCGAGACCTGCGCCCGCGAAGGGGTGGAAGTTCTGACCCTGTTTGCCTTCTCCAGCGAGAACTGGCGGCGGCCGAAAGATGAGGTGTCGGCGCTCATGCACCTGTTCCTGTTTGCACTGGAACGGGAGGTGCGCAAGCTGCACCGCAACAACATCCGGCTGCGGATGATCGGTGACCGGTCCGCGTTCAGCTCGGCTATCCAGAAGCACATGGAAAAAGCCGAAGAGCTCACTGCAGAAAATACCGGGCTGACGCTGGTGATTGCCGCCAACTACGGCGGGCGTTGGGACATTGCCCAGGCGAATCAGAAGCTGGCGGAAAAGGTAGCGGCCGGCGAACTGCGCCCGTCGGACATTACCGAGGATCTGATCCAGCAGCACCTGAGCATCGGTGACCTGCCCATGCCGGATCTTTTGATCCGCACCGCCGGCGAGCAGCGCATCAGCAACTTCCTGCTCTGGCACCTGGCTTACACCGAGTTCTATTTTCCCCATGTCTTCTGGCCCGACTTCAAGGCCGAGCAAATGCGCGAGGCCCTGAAGGTGTATGCCGGGCGCAAGCGCCGTTTTGGGCAGACTGATGATCAGATTGCTGCCAGCTCGCCAAAAGAATAACGCGAAAAAGCGACCAATGCCGTGCTGAAAACCCGAATTATTACTGCCCTGATCCTAGCTCCCATCGCCATTGGCGGTATTTTCTTCCTGCCGCCTCTGGGGTTTGCCCTGTTTACCGGGGCAGTGATCACGCTGGGCGCCTGGGAATGGGCCAATATGTCCGGTATTGAAGGCCAGCCAGGGCGCGTTGCCTATGCACTGGCTTTTGCGGCGCTGCTCTATGGTTTAAGGCACCTGCCGGCCATGGAAGTGCTGTGGCTGTCAGTTTTCTGGTGGCTGGTGTGCTTCGCACTGGTTTGCCGGTACCCGGCAGGCGCCGACCGCTGGGGCTCGTCCTGGCTAAGGGCCGTCATGGGTGTGTTTGTGCTGGTGCCGGCCTGGACGGGGCTGAACCACCTGCGTACCGCCGAGCTGCAGTTTGGGGAGGCCAGCAACAGTCTGCTGGCGATTCTGTACGTATTATTTGTGGTGTGGGTGGCCGATATCGGTGCCTATTTTGCCGGCCGGGCCTTCGGCAAAGCCAAGTTGGCGCCTCGTGTCAGTCCGGGAAAATCCTGGGCCGGTGTCTGGGGCGGCCTGGCGGCCGTTGTGGTGTTGGCCGTTGTCACCAGCCTGCTGGCCTCAGCCAATGTCTCACAGACACTGCTGCTGGTGCTGGCCAGCGTCGTCACCGGTCTGGTCTCGGTTCTGGGAGATCTGCTGGAAAGCATGATGAAGCGTTTCCGGGGTATTAAGGACAGCAGTCAATTGTTGCCGGGGCACGGCGGTATTATGGACCGGGTTGATAGCCTGACGGCCGCGATTCCGGTCTTTGCCCTGCTGATTACCCTTATGGGCTGGCTGGTGGTTACGCCATGACCAAACGCTGCCTGACGGTACTCGGAGCCACGGGCTCCATTGGCTTGAGCACCCTTGATGTGGTTCGGCGGCACCCGGACCGCTTTAGCGTACATGCGCTGACGGCAGGTACGCGTGCGCGGGAGTTGGCCGAGCTGTGTCGCGAATTTTCGCCGGCATTTGCGGTCATGGCCGATGTTCAGGCTGCCAGGCATTTGGCTGATTTGTTGTCGGATCGCCCCGATATCGAAGTACTCAGCGGTGAGGACGGATTGGCCAGCGTGGCTGCCGATGCGGCCTGTGACACGGTTATGGCCGCCATTGTCGGAGCCGCCGGACTGGCACCAACGCTGGCGGCGGTTCGAGCAGGAAAACGCGTACTGCTGGCCAATAAAGAAGCGTTGGTCATGTCTGGGCAGTTGTTCATGGATGCCGTCGAAAAATCCGGCGCTGAACTGCTGCCGATCGATTCCGAGCATAATGCCATCTTCCAGTGTGTGCCCGCCGACAAGGTGCGGAACCCGGCCGCCGCCGGCATTACCCGAATTCTGTTGACCGCCTCGGGCGGGCCCTTCCGGACGCTGCTGGCCGAAGAGCTGCGTTCGGTGACGCCAGCCGAGGCTTGTGATCACCCGAACTGGTCCATGGGGCAAAAGATTTCCGTGGATTCGGCCACCCTGATGAACAAGGGCCTGGAACTGATCGAGGCTTGCTGGCTGTTCAATACCACACCCGAGTTGGTTGAAGTGCACGTGCATCCGGAAAGCATCATTCACTCCATGGTGGAGTACGCCGATGGCTCGGTGCTGGCGCAGATGGGCAGCCCCGACATGCGCACCCCCATTGCCAACGGCCTGGCCTGGCCCGAGCGGATTGATGCGGGTGTGGCGCCACTGGACCTGTTTGCTATTGGCCGGTTTCACTTTGAGCGGCCGGACCTTGAACGTTTTCCATGCCTGCGGCTGGCCGCAGAGGCGTTCGCCGCCGGGGGCACCGCGCCCGCCGTGCTGAATGCGGCCAATGAAGTGGCGGTGGCGGCGTTTCTGGAGGGGCAGCTGTGCTTTGCAGACATCCCCGTTATCATAGAGAAAACCCTGTCGGCTGTGGCGGTGATGCCCGCCGACAGCTTTGAAATCATCTTCGCCAAGGACGCTGAAGCCCGGGAGTACGCCCAGGCATTGCTGCGCTCACTCTGACCGGGGCACCACGCGGACACGTTATGCAGATTATCCAAACCGTTCTGGCACTGGCACTGACCCTGGGAATCCTGGTCACCCTGCACGAATTCGGACATTTCTGGGTGGCCCGGCGATGCGGAGTAAAAGTGCTTCGCTTTTCGGTGGGCTTTGGTAAGCCGCTGATATCCTGGCACGACCGGCAGGGTACCGAGTACGCTATAGCGGCGATCCCGTTGGGCGGCTATGTGAAAATGCTGGATGAACGGGAAGGGCCGGTTCCCGAAGAACTCCGGGACCAGGCGTTCAATGCCAAACCGCCGTCCCGGCGCATTGCCATTGCAGCCGCAGGGCCCATTGCCAACTTCCTGTTTGCCATTGCCGCTTATTGGTTGATCAGTGTCGTCGGTGTGACTACCGTGGCGCCCGTGGTGGGCGAGGTGGCGCCTGAGAGCGTGGCGCAGCGTGTTGGCCTGGAAGAGGGCATGGAGATCCATGCGGTGGATGGTCATCAGGTGACCTCATGGCGGGATGTCAGCATGCGTCTGTTGGAGCGCGCCGGTGAGCAGGGTCAGATTGCCCTGGACGTTTCCCGGGATGGCTCCCGGGGTACGGTTACCGGCAGCCTGGGTGGCTGGCGCTTGAATGAAGACACCCCTGATCCCCTGAATTCATTCGGAATTGCACCCTGGCGCCCGGAAGTGCCGGCCGTGATTGGCCAGGTTTCCGAGGACGGTCGCGCCAAAGCGGCCGGGTTAAAGCCGGGTGACCGCGTTGTGGCCGTCAATGGCGAACCTCTTCAGGATTGGTTTGCGTTGGTGGAACATGTGCGTACGTCTCCGGAGCAGCCTCTGGATCTGACCATTGAGCGCAACGGCCAGACTCGGCAACTGACGGTTCGGCCGGCTTTGAAAACCACCGAAAACGGCGAGGACATTGGTTTTGTGGGCGCGGGTGTTGCCTCCATTTCCTGGCCGGATGAGTTGTTGCGGGAAGTTCGCTACGGGCCTCTGGAAGCGATTCCGAACGCCGTCTCGGAGACCTGGGCGGATACCCGCCTGACACTCGTGGCCATCAAAAAGATGCTTACAGGGCTACTGTCACCGACCAACCTGAGCGGTCCGATTACCATCGCGCGCGTCGCCGAGGCGAGTGTGAGTTCCGGATTTGAAGATTTCGTACGGTTTCTGGCTTATTTGAGCGTCAGTCTAGGTGTGCTGAACCTGTTGCCAGTGCCGGTGCTCGATGGTGGCCACATTGTTTATTACGTGATCGAAGCCATACGCCGAAAGCCGGTATCCGAGCAGGCTCAGGCACTTGGATTACGAATTGGTATGGCTTTGATCCTGACTTTAATGGCGTTTGCTCTTTACAACGACCTGATGCGGTTGTGAGAATTGCGGGCTCCTTACCGTACATTAACCAGGCGAAAACTGAATGAGACGTTCCCTTCTAGCTGTAGCCGTTGGCCTTGCACTTGGCACAACCGGTATTGATTCGGCACTGGCAGACGAATTCACGGTGGCGGATATCGAGGTGGAAGGCCTCCAGCGAGTATCGGCAGGTTCTGTTTTCTCGGCATTCCCGGTCAACATCGGTGAGCAGCTTGATGAAACCGAGCTGGCCGGTGCCATCAAGGAATTGTTCCGAACTGGATTGTTTACCGATATTGAGGCCAGTCGGGAAGGCGGCGTACTGATTCTCACGGTTAAGGAGCGCCCCTCGATCTCTTCGATTGATATCGAAGGCAATAAAAACATCGAAACCGAGATTTTGAAGGATGCCCTTGCCGGCGCCGGCCTGGAAGAGGGGCAAGTGTTTCAGCGTGCCACGCTTGAGCGCTTGGAGCTGGAGATTCTGCGCTCCTACATTGGCCAGGGCCGTTATAACGCCCGTGTTACCGCCACTGCGGAGGAGTTGCCCCAGAATCGTGTCGCTGTGCGCCTGGACATCAACGAAGGCTCGGTTGCCGCGATCCAGCACCTCAACATTGTGGGCAACCAGGATTTCAGCGATGAAGAGCTGATTGAGCTATTCGAACTGCGCACCAGCAGCTGGTGGAATTCGCTGACCAACAAAGACAAGTATGCCCGTGAGCGTTTGAGTGGTGATCTCGAATCCCTGCGCTCATTTTATCTGGACCGCGGCTATCTGGACTTCACGGTTGAGTCCAGCCAGGTATCCATTTCGCCAGACAAGCAGCAGGTGTTTATCGCCATCGCTCTGAATGAAGGGCCGCAGTACACCGTGGGCGATATTCATCTGCGAGGGGATCTCATCGTCGGTGAAGAGGAGCTGCGCAAGCTCATTTCACTGGAAGAGGGTGATGTGGTCTCTCGTTCCAAAATGACTGCCATTTCCGAGTCCCTTTCTTACCGCCTTGGCCGCGAGGGCTATGCCTTTGCCAGCGTAAACGCGATGCCCGAGCCCGCAGGGGACAACACGGCTAATATTACCTTCTATGTGGAGCCAGGCAAGCGCGCCTACGTACGGCGCATCAATTTCGAAGGCAATGTCTCCACCAAGGACGAGGTGTTACGCCAGGAAATGACCCAGATGGAAGGCGGTGTGGCCTCCACCGACCGCATCGAGTTCTCCAAATCCCAGCTTGAGCGTCTGGGCTTTTTCAAAACCGTGAACGTGGATACCGTGCCGGTGCCCGGTACCGATGACCTGGTGGACGTGAACTATGCGGTTGAAGAACAGCCTACCGGCAGTCTTTCCGCCTCGGTGGGTTTCTCCCAGAGTTCCGGTGTGATTCTGGGGGCGTCTGTGTCCGAAAATAACTTCTTTGGTACCGGTAAGCGGGCGTCGTTTGGTGTGAACGTCAGCGATTCGGTGAAGAGTGCGAATATTTCCTACATGGACCCGTATTACACGGTTGATGGTGTGAGCCGTGGATTCAGTGTGTTCGGGCGCCAGACGGACTACGAAGACGAGGACGTGTCTTCTTACCTGTTGGACGAATACGGGGCCCGCGTGACCTTCGGCTACCCCACGGGCACCTTCACCCGGTTGAATTTCGGGGTTGGGCTCACGCAGTCGGATATCAAGAACTGGGACGATACCAACCGCTTGGTGGAAGACTTTGCCAGAACCGAAGGGGACTCCTTCCTGAACTATTTTGTGTTCGGCAGCTGGCGTAAGAGCACTCTGAACCGGGGGCTTTTGCCCACCGATGGCCACAGCCACTCACTGTCACTGGACGTGGCCGTTCCCGGCAGTGACCTGACGTTCTACAAGGCCAGTTACAAGACCAACTACTACTTCCCGCTGACCGACAACAACCGGTGGGTGGTGCGCGCCCGGGGTGGCATTGGTTACGGTGATGGCTACGGTGACCGCTCCCAGATGCCGTTCTATGAGCACTATTATGCCGGTGGTTATGGGTCGGTTCGTGGTTACGAGGGTAACTCCCTGGGGCCGCGTGTCATTGATAACGATGGCGATGACGTACCTTTCGGCGGTAACCTGCTGACAGAGGCCGGCCTGGAGTTCATCGTGCCAACGCCGTTCGCGGGCGATACGCGCACCATGCGAACCTCGTTCTTCCTGGATGCCGGCCAGGTATTCGATACCTCCCGTGGTGGCGCGCCAGAGGAGGAGTTCGGTGAACTCCGCTCGGCGGCCGGTATCAGCTTCCAATGGATCACCGCCGTGGGGCCGCTGGCATTTAGTCTGGCCAAGCCATTGAATGATCAGGAGGGTGACGATACCCAGGTGTTCCAGTTCTCACTGGGCCAGAGTTTCTGACATTGCTGACTGAACAATAAAGAGCAACCGTAAGGAGATTGATCATGACTCGTTTATTCACATTGGTTGGCGCAGCGTTATTGCTGGCCTGCTCGGTTCAGGCAAGCGCCGAGACACGGATCGGTGTGGTTGATCTGCGCCAGGCACTCTTTTCCTCGGACGACGCCCAGAGTTTTTCCCAGCAGTTGGAGAAGGATTTTGGGAATGAGGAAGCTAAGGTGCGCCAGGTGCAACAGGAAGCACAAAAGCTTCAGGAGCGCCTGCAGAAAGACGGCGCCATGATGAACGAGGCTGAGCGCAAGGAACTCTCCGGCCAGTTCCAGCGCAAGGTGCAGGAATTCAATCAGCTCAAACAGCGCCTGGACGCCACCGTCAACCAGCGCAAACAGCAGTTTGTTGAAAACGCTCGCCCGGAAGTGGACGCAGCGATCAAGGAATTGCTGGAAGAGAACAATCTGGATTTGATCCTGCCGAGCGAAGCCGTGGTCTATGCCAAGCCGGACATGAACCTGACCGAAGCGCTGCTGAACAAGCTGAACGAGTGATGATTGCGGGGCTCCCCGGCCCCGGTATCTGGAGAAAGCCATGACACAGACGTCCTATCGGCTGCAGGAAATAGCCGATGCACTGGGAGCCAGTCTCCGGGGAGATCCCGACACCCTGATTACCGGTCTGGCCACCTTGCAGGCTGCCGGGCCTGGTCAGATCAGTTTCCTGGCCAATGCCGCGTATGGGAAATACCTGAAAGAGACCCGTGCGTCTGCTGTCATTGTCTCGCCGGATCAGGCCGAGAATTCTCCGACCAATGTCCTGTTACTCGATAACCCCTACATGGGCTATGCTCGCCTCAGCCATTGGTTTGACCCCGCGCCCGTTGCGCCACCCGGCATTCACCCCACCGCAGTGGTGGATGAGTCCGCTTACATTGATGAAACCGCCAGTGTCGGCCCTCACGTCGTGATCGAGGCCGATGTCCGCGTTGGTGCTCACGTGGCAGTCGGTGCAGGCACGATTATTGGTGCCCGCTCACGCATTGGTGATCACACCGTTATTCGCCCCCGGGCAACCCTGGCCCACGATGTCTCCGTTGGTCAGCGATGCCATATTCTCAGTGGTGCGGTTATCGGGTCTGATGGTTTCGGGTTTGCGAATGAACAGGGTGCCTGGCACCGGATTGCCCAGCTGGGCGGTGTTGAACTGGGCGACGATGTTGAGGTGGGCGCCAATACCACCATTGATCGGGGGGCCCTGGAGAACACCGTGATTGGTAATGGGGTGAAGCTGGATAACCTGATCCAGATCGCCCATAACGTGCAGATCGGTGATCACAGTGCCATGGCGGCCATGGTGGGTATTGCCGGCAGCAGCCGCATTGGCCGGCACTGTGTCTTTGGGGGCGCTTCCGGCGTGGCTGGCCACCTGGACATTGCCGATCAGGTACATTTAACCGGAATGACGCTGGTAACGGGTGATATCCGTGAACCGGGAGTGTATTCTTCTGGCACCAGTGCGGATACCAACCGGAATTGGCGTAAAAACGCCGTGCGTTTCCGGCAACTGGATGCTCTGGCACGGCGTGTGCGAGAACTTGAAAAGAAATCAAAGGGCTGAGGCCAAAGAACATGATGTATATCGATGAAATTCTGGAATACCTGCCACACCGTTACCCGTTCTTGCTGGTGGACCGGGTAACCGAGGTCGAGAGTGGTGTCTCGGCTAAGGGCTACAAGAACATCTCGTTTAACGAGCCGTTCTTTACCGGGCATTTTCCCAACAACCCGATTATGCCGGGTGTGTTGATTATTGAAGCCATGGCCCAGCTTTCCGGAGTTCTCGGTTTTGTCACTGTTGGCCGCAAGCCGGCAGACGGTTTGATACAATATCTGGCTGGTTCCAGCAAAGTGCGCTTCAAGCGCCCTGTATTTCCAGGTGACCGCCTGGACATGGAAACCGAGTTTGTCTCGGCCAAACGCGGTATCTGGCGCTTCAACTGTCGGGCCCTGGTGGACGGCGAAGTGGTTTGTGTGGCCGAAATTCTGACCGCTGAGAGAGAAGTTTAATGGCAGCAACCGACTGGTCGGGTATTCATCCTCAGGCGATCATTGATCCGTCGGCAAAGCTGGCGGACAACGTGACCGTGGGCCCGTGGAGCTACATCGGCCCGGGTGTTGAGATTGGTGAAGGTACCGAGATCCTGTCCCATGTTGTTGTCAAAGGGCCAGCCGTAATTGGCCGCAATAACCGGATTTTCCAGTTCTCCAGCATCGGCGAAGAGTGCCAGGACAAGAAGTACGCCGGCGAGCCGACCACCCTGATCATCGGTGATAACAATATCATCCGTGAAAACTGCACCATTCACCGTGGTACGGTGCAGGACCGTGGTGAGACCCGTATTGGCAGCGGCAACCTGCTGATGGCGTACGTTCACGTGGCGCACGACTGTGTGGTGGGCAATGAAACCATCCTGGCCAATTGCGCTACTCTGGCCGGACATGTCACCGTCGGTGATTACGCCATCCTGGGTGGCGGCACCATGGTGCACCAGTTCTGTAAGATCGGCGCCCACAGCATGGCAGCCGGTGGCAGTATCGTGCTCAAAGACATCCCCGCCTATGTGATGGCCAGCGGCCAATCCGCCCAGCCCCACGGCATGAACGTGGAAGGGCTCAAGCGTCGTGGTTACAGTAAGGAAGTCCTGTCTGCTCTGCGTCGCGCCTACAAGGTGATCTATCGCCAGGGTCTGACTACCGGTCAGGCGCTCAGCGAGCTCAAGGAGCAGTTTGCCGATGTGCCGGAAGTCCAGCCACTGATTGATTCTCTTGAAGGAACCGGTCGCGGCATCATCCGCTGATCCGGCGGGAGGGTGTCGTTGACCCAGGCCAATACCTTGCCTTCCAGGCCGTCCACTCAGCCGCTAATTGCCATTATTGCCGGTGAGGCATCGGGGGATATCCTCGGTGCCGGGCTGATCCGCTCCCTCCGCAAACGCTACCCCAATGCCCGTTTTATCGGTATCGGCGGCGATGAGATGATCGCCGAAGGTTTTCATTCGCTGGTGCCCATGGAACGATTGTCGGTCATGGGTCTGGTGGAAGTGCTGGGGCGCATCCGCGAGCTGTTCCGGATTCGTGGCCGGCTGTACGAGTATTTCTTCGCCAATCGCCCGGACGTGGTGATTGGTATCGACTCCCCGGATTTTACCCTGGCCATTGAGCGCCGGTGCCGCGAGGCCGGCATTCCTTCCGTTCATTACGTGAGCCCCTCCGTCTGGGCCTGGCGGCAAAAGCGCATCTTCAAGATCGCCAAATCGGTGGATCTGATGCTCACCCTGTTTCCCTTTGAAGCCCGCTTTTACGAAGAGCACCACGTGCCGGTGGCGTTTGTCGGCCATCCGCTGGCAGACCGTATTGCCATGGAACCGGACACCCTGGCTGCCCGGAAAGACCTGGGATTGGCGCCGGACAAGCCGGTGCTGGCAGTGCTGCCCGGCAGCCGGGGTGGCGAAGTGGAGCGCCTGGGCACCCTGTTCCTTCAAACCTCGCTCTGGCTGCAAAGCCGCAAGCCGGACCTGCAGCTCGTCATTCCCTGTGTAAACCGGGAGCGGGAAAAACAGGTGCAAGCGCTGGTGGATGCGTTGGACGTAAAACTGCCGGTAACCCTGGTGCGCGGCCGCTCCCGGGAGGTGATGGCGGCCAGTGATGTGGTGCTGCTGGCCTCCGGCACCGCCACCCTGGAGGCCATGTTGCTGAAAAAGCCCATGGTGGTGGGGTACCGGTTGAGCAACTTGAGTTACAAACTGCTCTCGAAACTGGTGAAAGTGCCCTGGGTGGCACTGCCCAACCTCTTGGCCCGGAAGAGTCTGGTGCCGGAATTGCTGCAGGACGATGCCACCCCCGAAGCGCTGGGGGCGGCGGTTCTGGAGCGCCTGGACAACGAGCAGGAAAGAGAGCGCCTGAAGCGGGCCTTCACCGAGCTGCACGAGACTCTGCGCCAGGGTGCCGATGAAAAAGCCGCGCAGGCCATTACCCAGCTTCTGGAGGCTCGTTCGTAATGGCCAAATCCGGTCCCTTGCCGCCATTTGAGTGTTCTTACCAGGGCTGGCGCCTGGCCGGTGTGGACGAAGTGGGGCGCGGCCCTTTAATCGGCGCGGTGGTCACCGCTGCGGTGATCCTGGACCCGGAGCGCCCCATAGACGGCCTGGCCGACTCCAAGAAGTTGACGGAAAAACGCCGCCTGGCGCTGTACGACGAAATCCTGGAAAAAGCGGCCTGCTGGAGCCTGGGGCGCTGTGAGGCCCACGAAATCGACCAGTTGAACATCTACCAGGCCACCATGGTGGCCATGCAACGCGCCGTGGATGGTCTGGCGATCCCACCGGAATACGTGCTGGTGGATGGCAACCGATGCCCGAAGTGGCACTGGGCGTCCGAGCCCGTGGTCAAGGGAGATAGCCGGGTGGCGGCCATCAGCGCGGCTTCTATACTGGCAAAAGTGACCCGGGACCGGGAGATGGCGGCTCTGGATGAAGAGTTCCCCGGCTTTGGTCTGGCGCAACACAAGGGTTACCCTACGCCGGTGCACCTTGAAGCCCTCAACCGTCTGGGCGCGACGCCCCATCACCGGCGTTCGTTCCGGCCGGTGGCCGAGGCCATCGAGCGCGGGGGTATATACCATGTGGCGGAAGAGCTCCAGTATCCAGCGGATCTGTTCGAGGATGTTGACTAACTCAGGATAACTTCACGGGAGGCAAGTCCATGACGACTGATAAACGGCGCCGCTACTCCGCCCCGGTGGTGGATGGCATCAACAAATCCGCCAGTCGGGCCATGCTCAGAGCCGTTGGCTTTCAGGACGAGGACTTCCGCAAACCCCAGATCGGCATTGCCTCCACCTGGAGTAACCTCACTCCCTGCAACATGCACATTGACGGCCTGGCCCGGGAAGCGGCCCGTGGTGCCGACGAGGCCGGCGGCAAGAGTCTTATTTTCAACACCATCACCATCTCGGACGGCATCGCCAACGGCACCGAGGGCATGAAGTATTCCCTGGTATCCCGGGAGGTGATCGCCGATTCCATCGAGACCGTGGCCGGCTGCGAAGGCTTTGACGGCCTGGTGGCCATTGGCGGCTGCGACAAAAACATGCCCGGCTGCATGATGGGCCTGGCGCGGCTGAACCGTCCGGCGGTGTTTGTCTATGGCGGCACCATCCAGCCCGGTGAGAATCACACCGACATTATCTCCGTGTTTGAAGCGGTGGGCGCTCACGCCCGTGGCAACATGGACCTGATCGAAGTGAAGCAGATCGAGGAAACGGCCATTCCCGGCCCCGGTTCCTGCGGAGGCATGTATACGGCCAACACCATGGCCTCCGCCATTGAGGCCATGGGCATGAGCCTGCCCGGCAGTTCGGCGCAGAACGCGGTATCGGACACCAAGGTGGCGGACTGCGAAGCCGCTGGCGCCGCCGTTCTGGAACTGCTGGAACGGGACATCAAACCCTCCGACATCATGACCCGGGAAGCCTTCGAGAACGCCATTACCGTGGTGATCGCCCTGGGTGGATCGACCAACGCGGTGCTGCACCTGCTGGGGATGGCCAGCACGATCGGGGTACCGTTATCGCTGGATGATTTTGTCCGCATTGGCAAGCAGGTGCCGGTGCTGGCGGACCTTCGGCCGTCGGGGCACTACATGATGTCCGAGCTGGTGGCCATTGGCGGCATCCAGCCACTGATGAAAATGCTGCTGGACCGGGGCCTGCTGCACGGGGACTGCCTGACGGTCACCGGCAACACCCTGGCCGAGAACCTGGCCGGCGTGGCGCCGTACCCGGAAGACCAGCAGATCATTCATGCCTTCGAGAACCCCATCAAGCCGGACAGTCACCTGCGCATCCTGTATGGCAACCTGGCCCCCGAAGGCTCGGTGGCCAAGATTACCGGCAAGGAAGGCACCCACTTCTCCGGGCGGGCCCGGGTGTTCCATTCCGAGGAAGAGGCCCAGGCCCGTATCCTGGATGACACCGTGGTGGCCGGAGACGTGCTGGTCATTCGCTACGAGGGGCCGAAGGGCGGTCCCGGCATGCGGGAGATGCTCAGCCCCACCTCCGCCATCATGGGCAAGGGCCTGGGCAGCGACGTGGCCCTGATTACCGATGGCCGGTTCTCGGGCGGCAGCCACGGCTTCGTGGTGGGGCACATCACCCCGGAAGCCGCCGTGGGTGGGCCGATCGCCCTGGTTGAGGACGGCGACACCATCACCATTGACGCGGTGAACAACTCCATCTCCCTGGAGATTTCTGAAGAGGAGTTGGAGAAGCGCCGCCAGGCCTGGGCGGAACCGGCACCCCGGGTTGCTCGTGGCGTGCTTGCCAAATACGCCCGCACCGTCAGTTCCGCGTCCACCGGGGCGGTGACCGACTTGCCTTGAGCGAGCGCGAGTTAGTCGGTGCTTGAGCTGCCGTAGCCGGTCAGCTCCATGTAACCCTCACCGGTATGGCTGCCCGACACCGTGACCGGGCTTTCCCAATACGGGTAGAGCCCGTTGTTCCGGTAATCGCCCGGCGGTGCCGTCAGTTGCAGGTCCAGACCGTAATCCGGCACCGTTATACGCCATTGGCGCGGATGCCCTTTGTGTCCGGTGCGCGGCGCCAACGCCAATTGGCCGGGCTTCAGTGCCACCGGCTCGCCCTGTGCCGGAATCCAGGTGCCGGAACGATAGGTACCTTCCTTCTCCCTTAACTGGAACGCCATCAGCTTGTCACCCGAGTCCAGGTGCAGGGCAAACCAGTCCCAGCCCTGTTGGCCGGTTTTCAGAAACTGGCTGCTCCACTCCCGGTCAAACCAGCCTTTGCCGGATACCCGATGCGAGTTCCCGTTCAGGGTCACTGTGCCTTCAATGTGGATATCCACCAGGCTGAAGTACATCGATCCCTCGCCCGTGGCCGATTTGGCGCTGAAGCCCTGATTGCCATGGGCGACGGGCTCGCCCCGTAGTTCCAGTGTCAGGTCGTAGGACCACTGATCGGCAGTTACCTGCAGGTGCCAGCGGTCTGGGTCGCCGGTGGCTTGGAGCTGCCAGTCGTCCAGCCAGACCGAGAAAGGCTCTGCCCGGGCGCCAGCATGGCCAATGTCGCCCCGGGCCAGTTTTTCAGAAAAGTAATGCTGGTTATCAAAGCTCACTGCTGCGTGGGTCATCCAGGCGGCCTGCAGGGGCCAGTTGTTCGCTGCCGGGGGCGTTGCATCCATGGGCCTGGGGACGATGGCCTGCCGGAACTGGGTCCACTGCAGGCCCAGAGGCTGGCCATCCGGGGTTTCCAGGTTGGCCGTCAGGTACCACCACTCAATACGATGTTGCGGATGCGGCCCGAAATCCTTTGGGTACGACAGGCTGTCACGCGGGCCGGGTTGCAGGAAGGGTACCTCGGCGTTGGTGTCACCCACGCCGGCAAGGCCTGCGAAACCGGCGGGCTCCGGCTCCCGGGAGCAGCCAGCCAGAACCAACAGGAACATCAGGAGAAGGGCCCGTCTCATCGCTCACCCCCGGCCAGTGCATTGGCACTGACTGGCGTGGAAGCGCTGTTTTTCAGCTGGTATCGCATAAGCAGGGTAATGCTCAGGCCGATCAGGAGACTCATGGCGCCCAACTGTAACCAGAACGCCGGGTAGACCGCCATGGGCAGCGACCAGCCGAAGGCCAGGGGGTTGATGCGATGTACCAGCACCCAGGTCAGCCAGATGCCCAATGGCAGGGCCAGGAGGGTGATGGCGCCGGTCAGTGACAGCGATAAACGCATCAGTTGCAGGGTCGCTTCCCGGCGTTGAAGGCCCCAGACCAGCAGCAGGCGGAAATACCAGGCACGGGTGGAAAAGAACACCCAGCCCATCAGGAGCAGGGCGGTGCCCGACAGTATCAGGGTCAGCACCGTCATGGCCCGGGTAAGCAGGAACGTCTGATCGAAGATGTTGGAAGCCAGGGCCTGGATGGTCCGGTTGTTGCGCACCGTGAGCTGCTCCCGGCCCCAGAGCTGTTCAAGCGCACCGGTAATAGCTTCCATGGTGAGCTGGCCCGGTGTGATGGACAGGCTCTGGAAGCGGATATCGAACGTTTCTGGCAGTAACGTGGCAGGCACCAGGATTTCGCCCGCGGGCCGGCCGTAGTCCGGATACACCGCCAGCACGGGCAGGGTCATGGTGTCACCGCCCAGGGAGACCTTCAGGGTGTCGTTGATCTGAATGCCTTGCCGGCGTGCCAGCTGTTCATTGACCATCACGCCGGCGTTTTCATGCAGGCGCTGCCAAGGGGCCGGCACGGAATCCAGGAGCCGCCAGTTTTCCACCAGCGGGCCGATGGGGCCCAGGCCAAAGACATCCACGGCTTGGCCAGTATTCTCGGGGCCTTTTGCCACTGTTGCCCGCCCGCGAATCACCCGGTGCCAGGGACCAAGGCCGTGCTCTTCAGATGCGTTGTTGAGCCAGTGGGTCGCCAGCGAGGCATCGGCGCCAGCTGGTACTTCAATGTAAAAAGGGGCTTCCAGGCGCTGTGCCAGCCATTGATCAAACGTGTTTTCAAAAGTGGTTACCAGCGCCTGGACCGCCAGAACCAGGGTCATGGCGAATTGCAGGGCCACCAGTGGCAGCGCCAGCCGCCGGGCGAGCACCGAGAGTTCCCGGTGGCGCCAGCGTACCATGGGGTCGCCTGCCCGGCTTGCCCGCCAATCCGCAAGCCCGGAGAGGACCCGGGGAGCCAGCACCCCAAACGCCACAAAGACGATGGCGACTGCGGTAAACAGCCAGAACAGGGTGTGTGTCCAGATCACCAGCACCAGGCCGAGCAGCAGAATCAAAAGCAGCGGCCACCAATGCTGGTGGCGTGGACCGAACGACCGTAACAGGCGCCGGAGCCAGGGGCGAAGTCCATCCGCCAGGCAAGCCGTCAGCACTACCGCCACCATGGTGAGCACAGGCGCTGTCCAGCCTCCGCTGTCTCCCGCATACAGCGGCGTGTCGAACAGGCTTTCAAGCGCCTGACCGAAACCATTGCCCAAAGCCGATGCCAGCCAGCGACCCAGCCAGACGCCCGGGAAAATACAAATCAGGGCCAGAACCAGCAGCTCGACGACCAACCATTGGCTGATTTGGCGCTGGGGTACCCCGTAACGGTGCAGCAGTGCAAAGCTGTCCCTTCGTTGGGCCAGGCCCAGCAGATAGACGCTGCGCACCAGCAAGGCGGTGATCAGCAGAACCAGCACCCCAAGCGCGTCCAGGTTCAGCAGGAAGCTTTCACCCAGCTCGCCGGTATCCGGTCCAACCTGGAAGGCGGCGTGTTCATAGCCTGCGGGGAGGGAGTGGTTGGTCGTCGCTGGCACAATCAACAACGTCAGTTCGTGGCGGTGGTCGGCTGCCAATTCGGCCGCCTTGCTGATGTCCACAAATGGCTTGCCATCGAGTCTGTTTCCCGGCTCAGGGGCGCCATCAGCCTGGCTGCCAAAACAGGCCGCCGCCAGGGGATCGATGCCCACAATACGACCGTCGGCCGGCCGGGAGACTTCCAGCCAGGGCATGACACAGAATCCCTGGCGACGGAGTTCTACGAAGTCGGCCACCGTCATCGGCTGGCCGTCCGCCCGCACTACCTGCTGGCGCTCGGCAACGGCTGATTCGCTTTGCTCGAGACTGCCCCGGGCCTGGCTGGTCAGGTGATGCACGCCGGTCCAGAGCATGGTCGCCAGGATAATCATGATCGCCAGTGCGAGAAGCTGGAGCGGGTGACGGCGATAATGGCTGAGCAGTGCGGCCGGAAGCGTCATGGGTGTCAGTCCCGGGAGAGGTGACCAAGGTCCAGGCGCTGGCCACATCGGGCGGCCAGTTCGCTGTCGTGCGTCGCCAGAACCAGGCCGCAACCGTACCTCGACTGGAGTTCAAAGAGTTGTTCGATGACCGCCTCGGCGGTGTGGCGGTCCAGGCTGCCGGTGGGTTCGTCGGCCAGGATCAGAGACGGTTTCATGGCAAAGGCCATGGCCAACGCGGCACGCTGGCGCTGGCCGCCGGAGACCTGGTCCGGGTAGCGGTGCGCGAGTTCGCCGATATCCAGTCGTGCCAGCCAGTCCTGGCTGTTTTCCTGGTCCTGTCCGGCCAAGCGGGCTCGCAGGCGTACGTTATCCAGCAGGGACAGGGCGGGCATCAGGTTGGCTTCCTGGAAGACCACGCCGATCTGTTGTCGCCGCAGAGTCGCCCATCGGCTTTCAATCCGAGCGTTGCTGGCTGTGCCTTCGAACTGTTGACCGAGCACGCGCACACTGCCTGCGTCCGGTGCTTCAAGACCGCAGAGAATGTTCAGCAGTGTACTCTTGCCGGAGCCGGAGCGTCCGGTCAGCGCGAGCGATCCACCCCGGGATAGTTCGAGGGAGATGTCATCAAGGACCGGCACGCGCTGGGTGCCGCTGCGGAACTGTTTTGTGAGGTTGCAGGCGGTTAGCAGCGCGTCCGTCATGTCATTTGGTTTCAACGTCCATGGTTGGTCCAACCTGATCCAGGTACTGGCCGTAGCCCTCGGCCGCCATGTCTTCCTTGGGGATAAAGCGCAGAGCGGCAGAGTTCATGCAGTAGCGAAGCCCGGTTGGCGGCGGACCATCGGTGAACACGTGGCCAAGGTGAGAGTCGGCCACTTTGCTTCGGATTTCCGTGCGCACGCCAAACCAGGAACGGTCTTCTTTCTCGACCACAACACCCGGTTCGATGGGCCGGACAAAGCTGGGCCAGCCGGTGTTGGACTTATACTTGTCACTGGAAGAGAACAGGGGTTCACCAGAGACAATATCGACATACAGGCCCGCCCGTTTCTCATCGTAATACTCATTCTGGAACGCCGGTTCGGTGCCGTCCAGCTGGGTGACCTCGTATTGCATCGGCGTCAGGCGTTCTTTCAGCACTTTATCGGACGGTTTTTCAAAGCTGCTGGCATCAAAGCCGTTGCTGTTTGCCTCCATGGCGGCGTTGCTGTTGCCATTCTCGTCGCTGCTGGTTTGCTCAGGGCGATACTGGCTGTAATCCACTTCCTGGTCGTCTCCCCATACGTCCTCGATGAACTGGTAGCGGCCGGAATTGTAGGTGTAGATCTTGTAGCGCACCGGATTCTTGCGGTAGTAATCCTGATGGTATTTTTCCGCTTCGTAGAAGGCTTCAAAGGGCACGATGTCGATAATCACCGGATCGTCGTATCGGCCGGATTCGGCCAGTGCCTGCTTCGAAGCTTCCGCGATGCGTTTCTGTTCAGCGTTGTGGTAAAAAATGGCCGGGCGGTACTGCTGGCCCCGGTCGACGAACTGACCATTGGGATCGGTGGGGTCCATGGTCCGCCAGAGCGCCTGCAGCAGGCCCTCATAGGTGATCACGTCTGGGTCGTAGTAAACCTGAACAGACTCTGTATGGCCGGTCTGCCCACTCGAGACCTGCTCATAGGTCGGGTTCTTTTCGCTTCCACCGCTATACCCTGACACGGCTTCAACAACGCCGGGGACCCGTTCTTCATAAGCCTGTTCCACACACCAGAAGCAGCCGCCGGCAAAAGTGGCGACGGCCAGAGAAGGATCGTCTGGCGCAAAGGAAGTGTCCCCGGATTTGGCATCGCTGGCACCGGCCTGGCAGCCAGCCAGAAGAGCCAGGGTGGCGGCGAACAACAGTTGCAAAGGAAGTGGTACACGTTTCATAAAACCATCCCGAATTATCTGGATCGTCGAAGGTGACTTACCTGTTCTGACCTGAGGAATGAAAGATAATTCCTCAAAAGCCCGCAGGGTCATCGGGTGTCCGTAGTTGTACGACTCAATAACCTTGTTGGGTTTCCGTGCATGTTATTCTCCGGGCACAACAAAAAGCGGACAGGGGACCTCACGTGAGAAAAAGTGATGAATTCTACCCGGTAAAATCATCGCAAATTGTCCTGAGGGAACTGATGGTTCCTTCCTATGAGAATTTTGGCGGAAAAGTCCATGGCGGTGTGGTGCTGTCTCTGATGGACAAAATCGCCTATGCCTGCGCGGCGTCTCACTCCAAATGTTACTGTGTGACCGCGTCAGTGGATAAGGTGGATTTCCTGAACCCGGTCGAGGTCGGAGAAATTCTGACGCTGTATTCGTCAGTGAACTATACCGGCAAGTCCTCGATGGAAATCGGTATCCGGGTTGTTTCCGAAAACTTCAAAACCGGGGCCATCCGGCACACCAATACCTCCTATTTCACCATGGTTGCACTCAATCCGGAAACCAAAACTCCGGAATCGATTCCCGGCCTGTTACTGGAAAGCGATGAAGAAGTCCGGCGGTTTCTGGAAGGGCGGCTGAGACGCAAAGTGCGCAAATTACAGCGCCATGACCTGGACCGGGCGAGGCAGGAAATCGACTATGAAGTCGACGATGATTCGTTGGCCGGGGAGAACTGCAAGGTGGCGAAATAGGGGGAGTTCGAACGCTATCGGACTTAGATCTGTGGAAACAAATAAGGCCGGCATTAGCCGGCCTTATTTCAATTGGTAGCGGGGGCTGGATTCGAACCAACGACCTTCGGGTTATGAGCCCGACGAGCTACCAGACTGCTCCACCCCGCATCAAACTGGTTGTTAACCGGTGTGCGCCGATCAACGTGGTGCGAATAGTACAGAGGCAGTGTGTGACTGTCAACTATTCCCGCAAACAATTTCAGGCAGGCCGGGGCCCTGCGAGCTTAGACTTTCAGGTTTTCGACCAATCCTCGCAGTCGCCGGACCTGCGCCTGAATGGTACCGGTGGCGGTCACGGTCTCTGTCATGCCCGCAGTGTTCTGGTCGGCCACTTCGGCAATCTTGATCACCCGCTGGTCGATTTCGTCCGCCACCTGGCTCTGCTCTTCAGTTGCTGTGGCAATCTGGTCAGCCATGGAACGGATGGTGGTGACCGTGTCGGCGATTTCCCGCAAGGCGGCCTCGGCTTCACTCATGGCGTCCGCGCCTTGATGGGCCTCTTCCTGGCCTTTTTGCATGGCTTCGGCGACTTCACCGGTGCCGGCCTGGAAGCGGCCTACGATGTCATCGATTTTGCCAATGGATTCCTGGGTTCTACGGGCCAGTCCACGAACCTCATCGGCCACAACCGCGAACCCCCGCCCGGCTTCGCCGGCCCGGGCGGCTTCAATCGCCGCGTTCAGGGCCAGCAGGTTGGTCTGATCCGCAATGTCTGTGATCACTGACAATACGGTTCCCACTTCCCGGCTTTCATCTTGCAGGCGGGTGGTGAGTTCCTTGAGTTCAGCCATGCGGGCAGAGAGGGCATGCACCCTTTGCGCGGCGCTGGAGACTGTACGCTGTCCGGCATCCGTCTGCTGTTCTGCCCGAACGGTGGCCTCGGCTGCGTCACTGGTGTTTCGGGCGACCTCCTGAACCGTGGCGCTCATTTCGTTGACAGCGGTGGCCACCTGGTCGGTGTCAGAACGCTGGTGGTCGACTCCCTGTCGTGACTGCTCGATGATGTCGGCAGCCTGCGCCGTGCTGTCATCAATCTGCCTGGCGGCGTCCCGGACACCGCCAACCAGTTCGCCGATCTGGCGTCTCATGGTGTTGTAGGCTTCGACGATTTCGGCAATCTCATTGTCCTTGAATTCGTGCTCCATGGTCTGACGGAAGTCGCCATTGGCCAGGGCAAGGAGCCGGTTCTGCAGCATGTGTATCTGATCCATCAGGTAGGTGAGGCCGAACATCCGGCCCAGGATGACCAGCATCAGAATGGCCAGGACCATGGAAATGGACATGATCTGATTGAACTGGGTATTGCGGTCGGCAAGCGTGGACATCATGCCAACCGCCTCGTTCATCTCCGACAGGACACGTGGTGACATCTCTTGTAGTTGTTTGAGCGTTTGGGTGTCCGGGGCATTCATGTAATCAACCAGAGCAGGCCGGTACTCTTGCCAGAGCGCGAACACGCTCTCCAGTTGGGCGCGGATCTCTGGGTCCTTTACGGCCGGAACGCCAGCCTCTTCACTGCCGTTCAGCAACCAGCCATGGGCACGCTCCCATTGCTCAATGGTTTTTTGGGCCTGGGCGGGCTCTTCCACGCCGGCAGCCACCATCTGGACTTCCTTGGCGACCCGCTGACTGAGCATGCGTTGTGCGCCGGCCACATTCAATGACCGGGCCTCGCCCGGGTCTGTACTGAAATACAGGAACGATGCCGAACCCAGGGCGCAGAGGAAGATCAGCGTGTAGGAAAGAAAGAATTGATGATCAAGTTTGCGCACGCCGATGGAACGCAGGACGAGCTGAATGGTATGGGATACAAGGGCTCGTGGACGCATGCTGTCTTCCTTCCATAAATGATGTATATAATTTCTATTATTAGGAAGGATTGTTGCACAGGCGGTGGTACAGCCCTATTGGCCCAGATCAAGAGTGTCGTTAATTTCGATAGAAGTGTGGGTAGATAGGTGGGAACAGAAAAGCCCCCCGCAGAACGCAATAAGGCCGGCATTAGCCGGCCTTATTTCAATTGGTAGCGGGGGCTGGATTCGAACCAAGGTTATGAGAATGACAGATGAGATATTGGTTAATTGTCCCTAATTTGCGAAAAAATGCCTGAAATCATCATATAGGGAGGATTCTGAGCTATCCTACAAATGGACGTAGGAACAATTAGGAACTAATGACGTGATTCAGGATGGGCACAGAGAACACCAAGACCTCGCCACAGAAATGACCGTAAGGCTCGGCGAGAGGTTTGAGTACCTCTGCCGGTGGGCAATCAACGAGAGCTTAGAATACCCTGTCGAGCTCTGTTATTACACCCTCAACCTCAACCCTAAAATAGTTGGGATTCCTAACCTCATAGAAGAGGCGTCGTTTCCTGAGTCCATTCAGATTTTACAGCAGTGGTCTGATAATCAATTTGCCAGGGATCTTTTGGAGCTCTCAAGAGCTTTTCACTCTAACGATGAGCTCAGTAAGCAATACCAACCTTTAAGTCATCAAGGTTCCGCCAAACGAACCGTTCGGCGATACGGGCCAAAGTCCAATAACATCTATCTTCTGACGATGCTGATTCATCCGCTCTCGAGATGCGAAGAGGGGCGGGCTTTTCGTTTGAGGCGGGCAATCAGGCTCTGGTTGGTCTTGCAGGCGGTTGAACGGGTGGTGCGCTACCAGAATGTTGCCGATTCTAATATTGCGGGAGCGGCTTCCTTTTTAATTTTGGATGAAAGAGACCAGAAGTGGGCTCTGATTGATCGTTTTCTGAGTATTGCCGATAGCCAACTTCAAAATCGATCTGGAAACTATCTTCAGTTTACGAGCGCCGTCAAGAATGCGACTCAACGTGTTCGATCGGAAGCCAAGGGCAGATCCAGTCATTTTTTAAACTGCATTCAGGCAATTGCTGAGGGTCACAACAAACCCGTGGGCTTAAAAACGGGTAGTGTGCCGGACCTTCAATATCTCCGGCAGCACTACGCTCCAAGAACGTCAGATGTGACCTTTGAGTTAGATGATGCCCGTTTTGAGATTCTTGTTGCTCCTTCAGAGGGCGATGAGGATAGTGGCGACAGCCTACTCGTTGAAGTGGATCCCACCGACACCGCCGGCGAGCAAACTTTAAGTTCAAAAAGTGTTCTGATTCAGAATATAGAGCTCGCCCATTATCTGCCTTGGTCATGGAGCCGGCTGCTGCCACCCGAAATAGCGGGAATTGATGAGTGGATTGCCAAGCAACTCGAGGCTCCTGAACTCACCGATAAGTTGGCAGGTGCCTACGTTTGGATTGCTCTAACACTGTCACGCACTCTGGCATTTGTTGAGCGGATAACGATTGGCGACAACCATATCGATGAATGGAGCTTGGTTGAAGATTTTAAGCTGTTGAAGAGGGCGGCTCCTCGACGACACAGCGGTTGGCGGCCAGATGAACAAACCCAGCATTTGGTTCACCCGGTGGATGAGGTCCTAGAATTTGAAGTCCCGACGTTTATTCAGTCGGTGTTACTGAGGGCATCAAAGAGTTCCGAAACGTTCCCTTCAACACTGGGACAGTTATGGGCTAACTACCAGGAAATATCGAGTGAACAGTGGTTTAATCGCTGTGACGACAAGCTATTGGGTCGCATAAAAAGCGGAATGCTGGCTAATAGAACCCCTCAGCGGGTCTTTAATGATACCGCAGACAGCCGCTTTGCCCGTCTTTTAACCTCTCACCCCAAATCAGCGTTACCAGGTGCTTGTAGCTATGATTCCTGGGATGTAAAGGCGATAGAGAAAGGTTTGGGGCTGACCATTCATGATCGGGAAAATCGAGCTTCGAATCTGAATTTCATCGGCAGTCGGTTAGTTCCTTTTGAATCCTTGCTGGTCGAGGAGGTTCATAGTGCCACCAGAAAACTCAATCTTGCCCGCGAGAAAAATTTCTCGGCCTATCACAATGCCTTGGCCCAATATGTAGTGATGGCTCTCTACGCAGCTACGGGAGCACGACCACTAAGAGACCCATTCGAGTCATCGGCCTTTTTTAACTTAGAAGTAGGCTGCGTATATATAAATGATAAAACGGACGACGAGTTGCACGCAGGGCGGCTCGTGCCCCTTCCAGAAAAGGCGAGGGTTATAGTCAGGGAGTATCGAGAGCATCTACTGGCTTTGTCGGCAAGCATCAGAAAACACCGTTCGGAGTTGGCGGACAGTCTGGACGCAATGGCCAGTGGCAAAGCTGCCAAGATGCCTTTTTTCTTTTTGCTTGATCGACAAGTTAAATGGCATTCCATGGCAGATGCCGACCAACTGGAAGGGGCGCTGTTCGAATGGGCGCTGCCCGATAACCTATTTCGGCATCGGTATGCACAGCAACTCTCAAGTGCCGGCATCAACGCTGAGTTGATCGAGGGTTGGATGGGGCACTCTGAGAGAGGGGTAGGGACATACGGCGATTTCTCGGCCAGATGCTGGAGTGCGGATGCAGCTGAGAGTTTGGATACCTTAAATGCCATTTTTGAAAAGTTAGGATTTCAAATACCGCCCAATAGTGGCGGGGAAACCCCTCCACTACTATCTCTGGCAGCCAACGAAAGCCGATACAGAGAGCCGACCGTGTTTGGTCTCAAGTATCGCGCACGACGCCGTAAAATCCGGGTACAAAAAGCGATTCGGGAGGCTAGGGATGAGATTGATCTTTTCCTGGATAATAGAGGCATCGACGAGTTGCAAGCGGATGAGCTGAGGCAATTGATCAATCAAATGTTGTCCCGGTCGGATCAGATGCCTCATCCTCAAGCATCATTGCGGTATCGAGTCCTTGCAAAAATCGTTAACCGGTCATCACTGGAGCCTGGCAGTAAGTTCACTAAACGCCTCACTCGGCTCCAGCAAGAACAAACACACCTGTCTGAGACAGTTGCTCAGTCTCTCGCTTTATTTCCAGCTATGCAGCGATGGGCGGATGAAGTCCGCAGTCGTGTTCAGAAGTCTGATCTGACTAAGAGCAAAGCGCTAGTCGTGGGTTGTTTACTGTTTGCTGTGGAAAAGCGCATTGGTTATAGGCGCCTTCTGCAGGACATTTCACAAGGCCGGCACTGCCGGATCGTGCAACATGGTAAACAGATTTATCTTGAATACAGCGAAACGCTGATCCCGTCAGATTTTCAAGCACCCGTCCAACGTCATAAAGTCAGCTATAAGACGGGATCGCTACTGGCCTATGGATTGGAGTTAGCTCGTCACGTTGCTGAGTCATCGCTGGACGACGTTAAGGAAGTGGCTGCTCTTCTTGAACTTCACCAAGAGCATCACGGGAGTGCCATCACAAGTGTTTCGGAAATCCTCCATTGGGTAAGCGGCATTATTGATCAGTGCAATTTGGTGCAGCTCCCAGGAATGGTTGCTGGAGCTCTGAGCGGACGAGTGCCGCCCACCAGTTTTTCATGGAGCGACGGGTTGCGACTGACTGAGCGAAAGTTTGTTAAGAGACCTGATGACGATAAGTCGCATGTAATGGCTGAGAATGTGGACGCTAGTATCAAGCCTGGCATGAGGTTTGAGCGGGATAAATGTCGGCTGCAAAAGCAAGCGGCATCTTTCAAAGACAGCATTTATGAATGTCTGAAAGCATACGAGCCGACCAAGCGCAAAGCTGAGCAGACCGCGCGGACGATCGAAAAGCAGTGTCACGAAAATAGGAATGCATTATCTTCAGCCATGCTGCTGATTGGTTATTGGATTGTAGACCTTACTCGCGGAGGCAAAGGGAAAAAGGGTCAGGTCTTTAAACCCTATGCTCAATCCTCCCTAAAGGATTACTGGTCTGCGCTATCCGGCCCTTTTGCGGAGTTGGCGTATTCGGTCGATTTTGTCGCACTGGATAGCGACGAACTCACCGAATTGTGTGCCGGTATGCTGGAGTACAAACGAGAGTCGTCACGGAACAACCGCTATTTTGGCGAAAGGCTTGTTCACTTCTTCCGGTGGGCTCAGCGTTTTGGGGTGATGAATCCCGATTGGTCCGAGCTGGATATTGATATTGAAGAGCGGACTGTGAGTCCAGGCCTCATTAGCCTGGACGACTATCGAGCCACTCAATCCTGTATTGCCGACGATTCGGGGCTGAGTTTGGACCAGCGGTTAATTGCGTAAACCGCTGAAGGTTGCCACCCATTCCACGTGAAGCCTGCCACCCGGACCGGAGCAAGGCTGCCACCCATCGGAGCGTAGCGACGCGGGG
>NZ_PTIV01000027.1 GCF_002934325.1 Marinobacter persicus | reverse complement strand
TTCGCGATATCCGTGATTTGTTGTTTTAGCTTATTCCAATCCACCGCTCCGTCTGTGAGCAGGTTGTCGTCGCCCACCGGAGCCGTGCTTTCAAGCTTGGAGGAGTATCGGCAACATTCGGCGGGAATCGACGTTAACCGGGCGTAGGCCATGCGAAAGCCATTGGGACTGGCGTGACTGCCACGGCGCTGAATGGGGATGAGCTCCACGATCGGGTTCGTGGGGTCTTGGGCTCCGCTGACGGGCGCCAGCACGCCTCGCAGTTTTTCATTGGCACTGTCCAGCTCACCCTGGGCGACCCGGATTTTTCTTTCCAGAACCTCGGGGCGCTCGGACTGTTCAATCAAGCCCCGTCCTTCTGGCTTGAAGTAGTTCGCCTGCTTCACCTGAATGTAACTATCCTGAAGGGTTTTCAGGTGCGCGATGGCGTTCTGTTGCGCCTCGACCACGGCCTCAAGTAACCGCATTTCCGTGAGCATGGCGAGCATCTGATGTTTTGGGACGGCCAGCAGCGTGTCATGCCCTACCATGTAAAAGAGTTGGTCGGCAGGTTCAATAAACACATCCTGCCCTCTGGCTCGCAGTTTGGTGGTGGTCTCTCCATGGGCTTGCATGGTCATCAGGCTTCCCCTCCTGCGGTGTCATCCAGAGGATCAGGGGATGCCAGCAACTGGCGTTTGGCATCGGATACAAAGGCTTCAAGGCGGTTGGCGGTCAGACGCTTAAGCTCAATATCGCCCTGCTGAGAAAAGCAATCGGGAGTGTAGTGGAACGGTTCGGTGACCCGCTGCTCACCCACCAGCCGGTGAGGCGTCAGCGGCGCGCTGACCGACAGACTCAGCAGGCGCTGGGACTGGAATAGGGAAGTATTTAAAACAGCCGAGAAGGCACGAGGGAGCTTATCTGACTCATCCATGAGCAGTTTCCATCCGTGAGATTGTTATCTCCGGCGGCCTGCCTTGGCCGCCTGTTAATAATCGGGAGGCTATCCCACATCATTGCCGACTTCAAGATTTCAAAATAGAGATAGATCCACCTCCAAGCGGGACTTTTTCCCAGTCACAAGGTAACCTTGGAACACATTTTCCCAACGACAGTGAGTGCTATGTCAACACGAACCCTTCGCATTGCAACCCGCAGCAGCGCCCTGGCGTTGTGGCAGGCAGAATTCATCAAATCCGAGCTCGAACGGCTGCACGACAACGTCGCCGTGGAGCTGGTCAAGATCAAGACCCAGGGCGACAAGATTCTTGACGTGCCCCTGGCCAAGATCGGCGGCAAGGGCCTGTTCGTGAAGGAACTCGAAGAAGCCATGCTCGATGGCCGGGCCGACCTGGCCGTGCACTCCATGAAAGACGTGCCCATGGAATTTCCCGAAGGCCTGGGCCTGGTGGCCATCTGCGAGCGCGAAGACCCGACCGACGCCTTCGTCAGCAACCACTACAACAGCATTGACGAATTGCCCGAAGGCTCCGTCGTCGGCACCGCCAGCCTGCGCCGGGAAGCCCAGCTGCGCGCCAACCGCCCGGACCTGGTGGTTAAAGTCCTGCGCGGCAACGTCAACACCCGCCTGGCCAAGCTGGACGCCGGCGAATACGACGCCATTGTCCTGGCCAGCTCCGGCCTAAAGCGCCTGGAATTCCACGACCGCATCCGCTATTGCGTGCCCGCCGAGGTCTCGCTGCCGGCAGTTGGCCAGGGCGCCCTGGGCATCGAGTGCCGCACCGACGACACCGAACTACTGGAACTGATCGCCCCGCTGAACCACAAGGATTCGGCCGATCGCGTGAAAGCCGAGCGTGCCCTGAACCGCCGCCTTGAGGGTGGCTGCCAGGTGCCCATTGCCGCCTACGCCCTGCTGGAAGACGACGACATGCTCTGGCTGCGCGGCCTGGTCGGCGCCGTGGATGGCTCGAAGATCTTCCGCGTGGAAGGCCGGGTACATCGAGCCGAAGGCGAACGCCTGGGCCGGGAATTGGGCGAAGAACTGCTGAACATGGGTGCCGACAAGGTACTGGCGGAAATCTATGGTCACACGCCCACCTGAAACCAACAGCCACGCTGAGCTGCGGGGGCGGCGGGTGCTGATCTGCCGCCCTGAACCGGAAGGCTCACGCCTGGCCCGGGTATTTGAAGAGGCCGGCGCCACGGTGCGGATATTGCCGCTGATGGCCCGGGAACCGCTGCCGGAAACCCCGGACCAGCGCAGCATCCTGCAAGAGCTGGACAATTTTACCCATGTAATTGCCGTCAGCCCCTATGCCGCCCGCCGGCTACTGGAAGAAGCCGACCACTGGTGGCCACAGTTACCCGTGGGCATCCACTGGTACGGCGTAGGTGCCGGCACCGCCGCCGAACTTTCCCGCCACGGCCTGCGCCCACGCCGGCCGGCCGAAGGCTGGACCAGTGAAGCGCTGTTGTCCCTGCCCTCCCTGCAAAACCTGGCAAACGAAAAAGTACTGTTGGCCCGGGGCGAACACGGGCGGGAAGTCATTCGGGAAACCCTGGAGCAGCGCGGAGCCCGGGTAACGGTGTTGCCACTGTACCGACGCTTCCGACCGTACTATCCTTCAGAAACGATTGACGAAATTTTTAACGGGTTCCAGCCGGAAGTGATCGTTGCGCTTTCCGGTGAAACCCTGAACAATCTGATGACAACCAGCCCGGACCACCTGCAAGCCCTGTATCAGACGCTTCTGGTGGTTCCTGCCCAACGGGTGGCAGACCAGGCCCGCGAAGCCGGATTCCTGAACCCGTTTGTGCCCGGCGGCCTGGCCGACCCGGACCTGGTCATCAGCGTGGCTTCCCGGCTTGCCCCGGAAGCCGGTAACACCGGAAAACCAAGTAAGGATGCCCGTGACTGACGAACCCAAGAATCTGCCCGCCCCCGTCCAACAAACCGCCACAGACACCCGACGGCTCTGGCCGGTCTGGCTGGTAGCCGCACTGGCATTACTTCTCGCCATCGCCCTGGCGGCCTGGAACTGGCAACAGTGGCAAACCCACAAGGCCACCCTGCAGACAATTGCTGACCTGCAGGCCGATACCGCCCAACTCGAAGACCTGTACGGGGATCGGGGCAACCAGCAAAGCAATCGCCTGCAGGCGCTGGAGAACCGCCTGGCCGAACAGCGCGAGCTGATCGCCACCCAGCAGCGCCAGATTGACCACAACGCCCGGGAACTGCTGGAAGCCGGCAACCGCACCCGCACCGACTGGTTGCTGGCCGAAGCGGAATATCTGCTGCGCATTGCCAACCAGCGGCTGCTGATTGAAAAAGACATCCGTGGCGCGCTGTCGGCATTGCAATCCGCCGATGAGGTCCTGGCCGAATCGGACGATGTTGGCGTCTACGCCGTGCGCCAGCAACTGGCCCGGGAAATCCAAGCCCTGAAGGGTATCGAAGGGGTGGATCGCACCGGCCTGTATCTGAAACTCGAAGCCGCCATTGGCTCCGTTCACGATCTCACCGACCAGGCACTGATCCACGACCGGGCGCCGCCCCTTAGCCTGGCCGACAGCGAAACCGATCCGGCAGGGGATGGCAACATGTTCACCCGGGGCTGGAACCGGTTCCTGGATACACTGAAGCAGGTGGTCGTGGTCCGTCGCATGGATGAACCAGTCAAACCCCTGCTCTCGCCGGACCAAAGCGCCTGGGCGCGCCTGAACCTGCAATTGATGCTGGAAGAAGCGGAGCTGGCCGTATTGCGCGGCAATCAGGCCCTGTACGAACGGGCCCTGACCAAGGCCCGCAACACCGTGAACAACTGGTACGACAACACTGCTCCGGCCATTCGGGGCCTCAGCCAGACCCTCAGTGAGCTGGCCGACCGCAACGTGGACCCGGAACTGCCGGATATCAGCAAGTCTCTGGAACTGTTGAAAGAACGACTGGCGGGGCGCACCGCCAACACCGGTAGCAATGACGGTAACGGCGAGAGCAACGGAGGCGACCAATCATGATCCGCCTGCTGCTGATCATCCTGATAGCATTGCTCGTCGGCACTGGACTTTCCCTGGGCCTGGCTTACGACTTGGGCTACATCCGGGTCAGCCTGGGCAACTACCTGATTGAAACCAACTTCTGGGTTGGCCTTGGGCTAGTGTTGGTACTGATGGGTCTGAGCGTTTTCCTGTACAACACCCTCCGGCGCGTGCGCCAAAGCACCGGCATGGTCGCGGACTGGATATCCCGGAGCAACGAGCGACGCGCCCGCCGGCGAACCACCGAAGGCCTGCTGTCACTGGCCGAAGGCGAGTGGAAACGGGCGCGCAAGCTGCTAACCCGCTCAGCCGACAACGCCGATACGCCGTTGATCAACTACCTGGCAGCAGCCCAGGCAGCCTTTGAAACCGACGACCACCAAGGCGCCGACGAGTTATTGCGCAAGGCCTTTGAGAGCACCCCAGGCTCCAGCATGGCAGTGGGCCTGACCCAGGCCCAGCTGCAACTCGCGGGCAATCGCCTGGAGCAGGCACTGGCCACGCTGCTGCGCCTGCGCAAGGAATCCCCCCACCATCCGTTTGTGCTGAAACTGCTCAAAAACGCCTACCTACGCCTGGAGGACTGGCGGGAGCTGGCCAAGCTGATTCCCGAACTGCGCAAACGCAGCGTACTCACCGAAGCCGAGCTCAGCGACCTGGAACGCCAGACCTGGCATAACCTGCTGGAACAGGCCGCCGAGGACTGCGAGCGTCAACGCCAGCAGGACCCGGACGCGTCCCTGGCTCCGCTGACCCGGGTCTGGGATGAGCTGCCCAAATCCCTGCGCCGCGACGACAACATTGTGCGCGATTACGCACGTCTGCTGGCTCGCCTCGGCGATGAGGCCCAGGCCGAGACCCTGATCCGCAAGATCCTGCAGGACAACTGGAGCGATGAACTGGTGAACCTGTACGGGCGCATCAAGGGGCAGGACATCGGCGAGCAATTGCTGGTCGCGGAGCAGTGGCTCAAGGACCGGCCGAATAACCCGGAACTGCTGCTGGCACTGGGCCGCCTGAGCCTGCGCAACGAGCTCTGGGGCAAGGCGCGGGAGTACTTCCACACCAGCCTGAAACTGCGCCGAAGCCGGGAAACCCTGGCCGAGCTAAGCCGCCTGAACGCCAGCATGGGCCACGAGGAAGCGAGCCTGAAGCTGATGATGCAGGGGCTGGAAGCCGATAACGGCCTGCCGGAACTGCCCATGCCCAAGGCATGAATCCCGGCTTTCCCAACGCCCACCAAAAAGGCCGGATGCTGAAAACAGGCATCCGGCCTTTTTTTATTCGTATGGCTGTCTAGTCCTGAATAAGATTTAAGTGCGAGGCGCGTACTCCAGCACATCGGAAAAGAACGCCTGCTCCGGCAAACCATGCTCCAGCAGTGCGTCCATCAGGGTGTAAACCATCGTGGGCGAACCACTGGCGTGCACTTCCACGTTCTGCCAGTCCATGCCAGAGGCAAGCACCGCCCGCACCAGGGGCTCATGGTGACCTTCCCAATCGTTGTCCTCATCGTCCTTGACCACCGGCACAAAGGTCAGAGCTGACCAGTCGTCATGCCACTGCTGGGCCAGCGAGCGCAGGTACATGTCCTCGTGACGGCGCACGCCCCAGAACAGTTTAACCGGCTGTGAGAAACCGTTTTCCCGCAGGTACTCCACCAGGCTCTTCATCTGGGCAAAGCCGGTACCGGCGGCCACCAGTAACAGCGGTTTTTCCGGCAGGCTCGCCAGACAGGCTTTGCCGTTGGGCAGACTGACGGTGACATCTTCCCCGGAGGTCAGGGCGTCAATCACCTTCTGGGCAGAGACCCATTTCGGCGATGCCTGGATCTGCAGCTCAATGCGCTCCGCCGAGGGGCTGCTGGCAATGGAGAAGTAGCAGGGATCGGCGTCCGGCAGGTTCACCGACAGGTACTGACCGGCATAAAAAGACACCTGTTCCCGATCAGGCAGCTCCAGTTCCACCTGATAGACATCGTGGCTGATTGAACGTACATCGACGACCCGGGCCTGATGCTCGCGGGGTTGGTTGTTTCCTGAAGCCATAACGGCGGGAATCTCCAGTTAAAAGCCGGCAAACACCAGGGCACACAAGCACCCAGGTGTTCACCGATCGAAATTTAATGCTGTATCACTCGGGGCGGGAGACGGGAATTTCAATACCCAGGCTGTCCCAGATGTCATCGACCCGCTGTTTCACCTCGTCGGTCATGGTGATCGCGGTGCCCCACTCCCGGTCGGTTTCGCCGGGCCATTTGTTGGTGGCATCCAGGCCCATTTTCGAGCCCAGGCCGGACACCGGGGAGGCGAAGTCGAGGTAGTCGATGGGCGTGTTGTCCACCAAAACCGTGTCCCGGGACGGGTCCATGCGCGTGGTCATGGCCCAGATGACATCTTCCCAGCTGCGGGCGTTCACGTCATCGTCCACCACAATCACAAACTTGGTGTACATGAACTGGCGCAGGAACGACCACACGCCCATCATCACCCGCTTGGCATGACCGGGATACTGCTTCTTCATGGTCACTACGGCCAATCGGTAGGAACAGCCTTCCGGCGGCAGGTAAAAATCGACAATCTCCGGGAACTGCTTCTGCAGAATCGGAATAAACACTTCGTTGAGGGCCACACCCAGAATGGCCGGCTCATCGGGCGGACGACCGGTGTAGGTGCTGTGATAGATGGCATCCCGGCGGCGGGTGATCCGCTCCACCGTAAACACCGGAAACTCATCCACCTCGTTGTAATAGCCAGTGTGGTCGCCAAACGGGCCTTCCGGGGCGGTGTCGCCCGGATAGATAAAGCCTTCCAGCACGATCTCGGCACTGGCCGGCACCTGCAAATCGCTCAACCCCGCCTGCACCAACTCGGTGCGACTGCCGCGAAGCAGGCCGGCAAAGGCGTATTCGGACAGCGAATCAGGCACCGGGGTCACGGCACCCAGAATGGTCGCCGGGTCCGCACCCAGGGCCACGGCCACCGGGTAGGGCTTGTCGGGATTGGCCTTGCGGAATTCCTGGTAGTCCAGGGCGCCGCCACGGTGGCTGAGCCAACGCATGATCAGCCGGTTACGACCAATCACCTGTTGACGATAAATACCCAGGTTCTGGCGCTCTTTTTCCGGGCCACGGGTAATCACCAGTGGCCAGGTCACCAGCGGGCCGGCATCGCCAGGCCAGCAGTGCTGGACGGGAATCTGGTACAGATCCACATCGTCTTTCTCGATAACCACCTGCTGGCACGGCGCCGAGCGCAGCACTTTCGGGCTCATGCGCATGACCTGCCGGAACACGGGCAGCTTTTCGATGGCGTCCTTGAAGCCCTTGGGGGGATCGGGTTCCTTCAAAAAGGCCAGCAGCTTGCCAATTTCCCGCAGGGCGCTGACATCCTCCTGCCCCATCCCCATGGCCACCCGCCGGGGGGTGCCAAACAGATTGGCCAGTACCGGCATGTCATAGCCTTTGGGATTTTCGAACAGCAGAGCCGGACCGCCCGACCGTAGCGTGCGGTCGCAGATCTCGGTCATTTCCAGGTGGGGGTCGACTTCAACGCTGATGCGCTTGAGCTCGCCCAGCTTCTCGAGCTGGGCGATGAAGTCTCTCAGGTCGCTGTATTTCATCAACGATCAACGGCGCTTCATGGACAGGAAGAATTCTTCGTTGGTCTTGGTATCCTTGAGCTTGTCCAGCAGGAACTCCAGAGACCCGGTGTCGTCTTCCATGGAGTGCAGAAGCTTGCGCAGAATCCACATGCGCTGCAGATCCGCCTCGGACATCAGCAGGTCCTCGCGGCGGGTGCCGGAGCTGCGGATGTTGATCGCCGGATACACACGCTTCTCGGCGATCTTGCGGTCCAGATGCACTTCCATGTTACCGGTGCCCTTGAACTCCTCGTAGATCACCTCGTCCATCTTGGAGCCGGTATTCACCAGCGCGGTAGCCAGGATGGTCAGGCTGCCGCCTTCTTCCACGTTACGTGCCGCACCAAAGAAACGCTTCGGCTTTTCCAGGGCATGGGCGTCCACACCACCGGTCAGCACCTTGCCCGAGGACGGAATCACGGTGTTGTAGGCACGGGCCAGACGGGTGATGGAGTCCAACAGGATCACCACGTCTTTCTTGTGCTCAACCAGACGCTTGGCCTTCTCGATGACCATCTCGGCCACCTGAACGTGACGGGCCGGCGGCTCGTCGAAGGTGGAAGCAACCACTTCACCACGCACGGTGCGCTGCATCTCGGTCACTTCTTCCGGACGCTCGTCGATCAGCAGTACCATCACGTGGCACTCCGGATTGTTCCGTGTGATCGACTGGGCGATGCTCTGCATCAGCAGGGTTTTACCGGCCTTGGGCGGGGACACGATCAGGCCACGCTGGCCTTTACCAATCGGCGCGACCAGATCCAGGACCCGGGAAGACAGGTCTTCGGTGCTGCCGTTACCGGCTTCCAGGGTCAGGCGCTCGTCCGGGAACAGCGGGGTCAGGTTCTCGAACAGGATCTTGTTGCGGGCGTTGTCCGGTTTGTCGAAGTTAATTTCATTAACCTTCAACAGGGCAAAATAACGCTCGCCGTCTTTGGGCGGGCGAATCTTGCCAGCAACCGTATCGCCGGTGCGCAGGTTGAAACGGCGGATCTGGCTGGGGGAGACGTAAATGTCATCAGGACCGGCCAGGTAGGAGGCGTCGGCGGAACGAAGGAAGCCGAAGCCATCCTGCAGAATCTCCAGTACACCATCGCCGTAGATGTCTTCGCCACTTTTGGCGTGCTTTTTCAGGATGGTAAAGATGACATCCTGTTTGCGCGAACGGGCGAGGTTATCGAGGCCCATTTCTTGCGCGATATCGAGCAATTCGGGCACAGATTTCTGCTTGAGTTCAGTAAGATTCATAGTTTGTTGGATTTTCAGGAATGGAAGTAATAAACGTCTTGTGGAATGACAGGGGCGCCCCTGAACGAATTGAACTGATAAAACGCTAAAACTGAATGCTGGCTGAGTAGAGCAACCGGTGATGATGGATGCCGGAAAGTATGCTGAAGCCAGAGAATGGGAACAAACGTCCGCCGGGCAGAGGCATGATCAGCCACCTTGCAGGCGAATGTCAAGGTTTGGGCACGAAAATGAGCAGTGAAGCATGCCGGCAATAAAAAACCGCCCGCAGGCCGGGCCTGGGGGCGGTTTTGGGCAACCTGATGAATCAGAGGTTGCTGTCGAGGAAGGCGGCCAGCTGTGACTTGGACAGGGCACCCACCTTGGTGGCGTCCACGTTGCCGTTCTTGAACAGCATCAACGTGGGAATACCACGGATATTGAACTTGGGAGGCGTCTGCTCGTTTTCGTCAATGTTGAGTTTGCAGATCTTGAGCTTGCCTTCGTATTCGTCGGCGATTTCTTCCAGAACCGGCGCGATCATTTTGCACGGACCACACCACTCGGCCCAATAATCTACCAGTACCGGGACGTCGGATTTCAGCACATCCTGTTCAAAGGAAGCGTCGGTGACATTAACGATATTTCCGCTCATTACCTTTTCCTGATTCAGGCGCTCCGGGGCCTGTTGTTCAGCCATGCCGGAGTCGCTGTGGACTGTAGCGGGCGATTGTGATGGCACACCAAAGTAACCACCGCCCGATTTACATCAGGCAACTACTTTACGCGATTGCCGATCAGGATGTGAAGTGACTTGTACGGACTTCCTGTTTGATCCGCATCAGTAATGACCGTAGCCACTTGCTGACAGCCCCCGCAAAGTTCCCTTATAGTACCGCCAAGTTCACGCCACACAGGATGCCAACCATCGTGACGGCCACAACGAATGCCGAGAACACTGCTCCCACCCCCGACCTTCTGGCGGCCATCGACATGGGCTCCAACAGTTTCCACATGGTGGTTGCCCGCCTGGTCCACGGCGAGATCCGGACCATCGAGAAGATGGGTGAAAAGGTCCAGCTGGGCGCGGGGCTGGACGAGAACAACTGTCTGACCGAAGAGGCCCAGCAACGGGCACTGGAATGCCTGGGCCGGTTCGCCCAGCGGTTGCAGGGCATGCCCTCCGAGGCGGTACAGATTGTCGGCACCAATGCGCTGCGAGTGGCCCGCAACAAGCAGGAATTCATCGCCCGTGCCGAAGAAGTGCTGGGCTATCCGGTGGCAGTAATTGCCGGCCGGGAGGAAGCCCGCCTGGTCTATCTGGGCGTCTCGCATACCTTATCAGATGACAAAGGCCGGCGACTGGTCATCGACATTGGCGGCGGCAGCACCGAGTTCATCATCGGCCAGCGCTTTGAGCCGCAGGAAATGGAAAGCTTGCACATGGGTTGCGTGTCTTTCCGCAACCGCTACTTTCCCGACGGCAAGATCACCAAGCGGCAAATGGAAAAGGCCGTGACCCACGCCGAGCAGGAGTTGCTTAACATTCGCCAGCATTACCGGGCCATTGGCTGGCAGAGTTCCGTTGGTTCCTCAGGGTCGATCAAGGCCATTGCCAACGTACTGGCCACCCTGAAAATCACCGACGGCACCATCACCCGCGAGGCCATGGAAGAGCTGCGCAAGCGGTTAATCAGTCTGGGCAAGGCCGAGAAGCTGGCCGATCTGGGTGTGCGTACCGAGCGCCAGAGTATTTTCCCGGCCGGGTTTGCCATCCTGCTGGCCGCCTTTCGATCATTGGATATCAAGACCATGACCTTTGCCGATGGCGCCCTGCGTGAGGGGCTTTTGTATGACATTGTCGGGCGTATCCAGCACGAAGATGTGCGCGAGCGCACCATCGCCGCTCTCCAGGAGCGCTATCACGTGGACCAGGTACACGGCGCGGCGGTGGAGGAAACCGCCATTGCCGCCTGGGACCAGATGGCGGATCACTGGGACCTGCGCACCGCCAACGACGAAGACCTGCTGCGCTGGGCCTGCCGGCTGCACGAAATCGGCTTGACCATCTCCCACAGCCAATACCACAAACACGGCGGCTATCTGTTGCGCTACTCTGACCTGCCGGGTTTCAGCCAGCAGTTCCAGAAAGACCTGGCGACACTGGTTCGCGGTCACCGGCGCAAGTTCTCACCCGCCGTGTTTCAGGACATTGAACCCGAAGACCGCTCCCGCCTGCGCCACCTGTGTGTGCTGGTACGCCTCGCGGTGTTGCTGCAACACCCTCGCAACCATGAGCCGCCACCCGAGATGGCGCTGGATGGCCGCCAAAACCGGCTGATTGTCGAACTTCCGAAAGACTGGCTCAGCCAGCGTCCGCTGACCCTGGCCGACCTGCAGAACGAGCAGGAATACCTGAGCCGCCAGGACTTCACCCTGGAAGTCCGGACCCGGTAATCCGGTGCGCTGCTGGTTTTACCCCAGCAGCGCTGCTTCCATTTCCTCCACGGTTTCACTGACCTCCAGCCAGTCACCTTCAACGATTTCCTGTTGTCGCTTGAGCTCCGCCTGCTGCCCCAGCAGCGTTTTAAGGCGCTCTTTGTTGCTGTCATCATAGATGCCAGGATCGGCCAGGGCCTGCTCCACCTCACCCAGTTTGGCCTGCAGTTTCTCCATCTCCGCTTCCAGACTGGCCTGGCGCTTACGGAAGGGGCTCAGTTTTTTACGCAGCTCCGCTTCCTCGCGCTTGCGGGCCTTGCGCTCGTCGGCGGTCAGGGTCGCTGATGCGTTGTCGGTGGAAGCTTCCGGGGATTCCCCCGCCACCTCCCGCCGGGGCGGTGCCTCCTCGTCTTTCCGACGATCGGCCAGCCAACGTTCGTAATCTTCCAGGTCACCGTCGTACTCATCGACCGTGCCATCACAAACCAGCCAGAAATCGTCCACGGTGTTGCGCAGCAGGTGACGGTCGTGCGAGACCACCACGATGGCACCCTCGAAATTCTGCAACGCCATGGTCAGGGCCTGGCGCATTTCCAGATCCAGGTGGTTGGTGGGCTCATCCAGCAGCAACAGGTTCGGTTTCTGCCAGGTAATCACGGCCAGCGCCACCCGGGCCTTCTCCCCCCCGGAGAACGAGCGGATGGGGGAAAGCGCCTCATCCCCATGAAAGTTAAAGCCGCCGAGAAAGTTACGAATGCTCTGCTCTGACGCTTTCGGAGCCAGGCGCTGCAGGTGCAGGAACGGGCTGGCGTCCAGATCCAGCGCTTCGAGCTGATCCTGGGCAAAGTAGCCAATCGCCAGGTGCTCTCCGCAGGTGCGATCGCCGGACAAAAGGGTGCCGGCACCCCGCAGTGCATCCATGAACGTGGATTTACCGGCGCCGTTGGGGCCCAGCAAGCCCACGCGGGTGCCGGGCAACAGCGTTACGTTGATGTCGTGCAACACGGGAATGTCGCCATGGCCCGCCACGCCGTGGCGAATCGACAGCAACGGGTTGGAGACCTTGTCGGCAACGGGGAACTCGAAGCTGAAAGGCGAGTCGACGTGGGCCGGCGCGATTTTCTCCATCCGCTCCAGCGCCTTGACCCGGCTCTGAGCCTGGCGGGCCTTGGTGGCCTTGGCCTTGAAGCGGTCAATAAAGCGCTGGATCTCGGCAACGCGAGCCTGCTGGCGCTCGTAGTTGGCCTGCTGCAGGGCCAGCCGTTCGCTGCGCTGGGTTTCAAACGCTGAATAGTTACCGGTGTAGAGTTCCAGCTTCCGGTTATCAAAGTGCACAAGGTGGGTGGCAACGCGGTCCATGAAATCCCGGTCGTGGGAAATGAACAGTAGCGTGCCCGGGTAGCGGCGCAGCCAGTTCTCCAGCCACAGGCAGGCATCCAGATCCAGGTGGTTGGTGGGTTCGTCCAGCAACAACAGGTCCGAGGGGCGCATGAGCGCCTGGGCCAGATTCAGACGAATCCGCCAGCCACCGGAAAAGGCCGAGACCGGACGATCGCAATCACTGTCAGCAAAGCCAAGCCCACGCAGCAACATCTCCGCACGCCGGGGCGCGGACCAGGCTTCGTGCACATCCAGCTCGCCATGGATCCGGGCCGCTTCATGATCATCACCGCGAGCTTCGGCCTCGGCCAGGGCCTGCTCCATACGCCTCAGTTCGAAATCCCCGTCCAGCACAAAATCGCGGGCCGAGCGACCAGAGGCCGTAAACTCCTGGGCCATATGGGCAATGCGACAGCCGCCGGGCAGGGACACATTGCCCTGCTCCGGTGCCAGTTGCCCCAGCAATAACTGGAACAGGCTGGATTTACCGGCACCGTTCGCGCCAACAATAGCAACCCGCTGCCCGGGCTGGACGGTAAGATTGACGCCTTCTAGCAACCAGACGCCACCTCGTTGTAAACTGAGATCGGTTATCGTTAACATAGATTTCTTTTATCACTGAAAAGCCGCCAGGGACGCGTCCAGCCATGCCCCATCTGGAGCCAGAGCCACTAGACTTATCGGAAGCCCTGACAACCGATAACCCGCTGTGGCAATACGCGCTGACTTGCTGGCAAAATCCGGCGATGGTGGAAGCCTGCCTGGAACTACAGGCCCGGGGCTGGAGCGTCACCCGTATTCTGTGTGCCGGCTGGCTGGCGCAAAAAAAACAGCGGTTCGCCGGCGTTGAGGCTGCTAAGGTAACAGAGTGGCGCGGCCGTGTAACCGGTCGTATTCGCTCCGCCAGAAAATCGATTCCCAAGCATTCCAGCCAGCACGGGCCGTTGCGGGAGATGCTGGCCAAAGCGGAGCTGGAAGCAGAGAAAACGGAGTTAGCCCTGGCCTGGACAACCCTCAGCCAAAGCGCCCCGGAAACCGACACCGGGGGCGATCACCAAGAGCTTCTCCAGAATAACCTGCTGGCAGCCGCCCCCGGGAAGGATCTCACTCCGCCAGTCCGGGCCATCCTCACCAATCTGGCCGACCACCTGGCCAGCGGAGCACACTCATCATGATGATGAAATGGCTGATCCGCCTGGCCTTCCCGGCACTTGGACTTCTTCTGGTCCTGATTTTTTTTGGGCTTGGAGACCCTGAACAGGTGTCTGCCCCCACATTTGGTGGCATAGACTCGGAGATTCCGGCCTTCGAGCGGCTTATTCCGGCACCGATTTCCACCGACGGCCCGGAAATCGTCTTTAAGTGGCAGGACACCGAGGGCAACTGGCACTATGCTGACACCCCACCGGCGGAAGGCCAATGGAACGCGCTGGCCATCGAGGGCCGCGACGCCAGCCGGCGACAGGATCTGCCGGGCAACCCGGAAACGGATTGGCAGGCCCCCTATCGCGCGCCCTTCTCACTGGATGACCAGCCCGTAAAAAACGAATCATGAACCCGATAAAGGATGCAGCAATGAAGAAAACTTTCCTCGCAATCGCGATCACCGGCCTTGTGGCTGGCTGCACCACAGCCCAGCAAGAGCCGGAAAACCCGCCCCTGGAGACCACGGCACAGAAAGTCAGCTATGGCATGGGCCTGGTTATGGGTGAGCGCATGACCAACGACCTGCCCGACCTGCAGATGGAGCAGTTCCTGCAAGGCATCGAGCACGGTCATACCGGCGACGACAAGACCAAGCGTCTGAGCCGCGATGAAATCCGTGAAGCGCTGATCGCTTACCAACAGGAAATGCAGAAGAAGCAGCAGCAAGAGCTGGATGAAATGGCTCGCAAGAACCAGGAAGCCGGCGAAGCCTTTCTGGCAAAGAACGCAAAACGTGAAGGGGTAAAAACCACCGAGTCTGGCCTGCAATACGAAGTTATTGAAGAAGGTGAGGGCCAAAGCCCAACCGCCGAGGACGAAGTCCGTGTACATTACACCGGTAAACTACTGAACGGCGAAGTCTTTGACAGCTCCCGGGAACGTGGCCAGCCAGTCACTTTCGGCCTGAACCAGGTCATTCCGGGATGGACCGAAGGTCTGCAGCTGATGAGTGAAGGCGCCCGCTACAAGCTCTACATTCCGGCGGACCTGGCATACGGTGCCGGTGGCAACCAGGCCATTGGTCCCAATGAGACGCTGATCTTCGACGTGGAACTGCTAGCAGTAAACCCGGGCGACGAGTAACCCCACCGCCCGAACACAAAAAAGCCCGGATTGCCGGGCTTTTTTTTATGTCTGCAAGCTATCAGCTAGGGGTTTCAGGCGGACTCAACTTTGCTCGCATGGGCGTTGTGTAACTGATCAATCAACACATCTTCCAATTCAAACCGGTTCTCCAACACCTCACCCAATTTCGATAACGCCCGGAACCGCTCTTCCACGAGCGCAGAGGTCAGTGGCTGGTCATCAATCTGATCGTTAAAGTTCAACGCCACTTCGGTGGTCTTCTCGATTTCCGGATACACCCGGGACGCCAGCTCCACCCCGCCGTCGTCAAATTCCCGTGCTTCCTGGATCAGCTGCTCATAGATCTCAAAGTGGCCGACTGAGACATAATCCACCAACACCTCGCAAAGACGTACAAACTTTGGCTGCAACGCCTCCAGGTCTTCCCGGTCGGCTTCTCCGGACAGGCCGCAATAGTGAACCAGCAACTCCTGGCGTTCCTTGAGCCAGCGATCAATCAGGTCACTGACTCCGCCCCAACGCTCCTTGGCATTCCTGCAATTCTCCAACATGACACCCGTCTCCTTTCAATCTCGGACCACCGCGACCCGGTCCCTCGACTGCGATATGGTTGTTATTAGCAAGCATCAACTTACCCCATGCCTGCCCAAAGCCGCAACTGTTTCAGCGCAGCAACCAGCTCCTCGGCCGGTAACGACGGAACATGGTGACCAGACCAACGACGATCAGCAGAACAAAGAAAATCGCCGTCCAGCCGGGTATCGAAAGCCCCAGGAACCGCCAGACCACCTCTGCACAGTCGCCCGTGCCTTTCAGGGCCGTGGTCAGCACCTCGAACCAGGGCAATACATCCAGCATGTAGTCCACGGAGGGCCCGCAGGCCGGGGCCTGATCGGCCGGCAGGCTTTGCAGCCAGAGCTGACGCCCCGCGACACCCAGGCCCGCGCCGGCGGCAACAATCAGAAAGAACCCATACACCCGGTTACCGACGTCCTTAGGCCCGTGAAGAAAGGCAACGAGACTGACCAGGGCGGCACCCATGAATCCAAAACGCTGAAGCCAACACAATGGACAGGGCTCCAGCCCCATGACGTGTTCCATGTAAAAGGCCGTGGCAAGCAACGCTGTGCAAACCAGAAAAACGAGCCCGAATATCCATCTGCTTGTCAAAACGCCACCCCGGAATCATCATGTAAGCTACACAAATTAAAGAACCAATCCTAACCTATGAAGAACCGCAATCCTATGACCATTCACAGACCCGGCCTTCTGACCCTGATTTTCCTTTTGTGCTCGGTGCTTGCGTGGCCCGCAAGCGCCCAGGACGAAGAGGATGCGGCCGACAGCGAAGAGGAAACCGAAGAGCGCGTCACTGACTACATCGCCATGGAACCGGCGTTCGTCACACACATCGGCCAGCCAGGAAACAAGATCAGCTACCTCAAAGCCGCAGTAACCATTCGCGCCTCAAAAGCGACCACCCGCCCTGCGGTGGAAGCTCACATGCCCCGACTGCGCCATGAACTGGTGATGCTGTTTGGTGAGCAGACGGATCCGGCCTATGTCAGCTCGCCGGAAGGTCGACAGGCCCTGGTGGAGGAGGCAACCCGCCGCATCAATCAGGTGCTTGAGGAACAGCAGACCGGTGAAGAAGTCGCAGGCGTCTTCTTCACGGAATTTGTGGTTCAGCGCTGATCGAAAGCGAGGCAAGCCCGAAGGCTTGCCAATCAGGCCTTCAGGTAGGCGTCCAGGAATTCGTCGAAGGACTGAGTATCCGCCGCTTCCATCGCCTCCTGCTGGGCCAGGGATTCACGGGCCATGGCCTCATAATCCGCCAGTTTTTGTGCGGACAATGGCTCATTGATCAGCGTTTGCTGGTGCTGCTCAGACACTGACTGCACCCAGTCCCGGTGGCCCAGTCCGGACGCACTCATCGCCTCCAACACTGTCGCTGACGGCACCGACCAGTCCGCCCCCTGCAGCTTGTCCCGCTGGGCCGCAAGCGCCGAACGATAGGTATCGTTGCCTGCCCAGCCGTCCAGCAACTCCGCCAGCGGCTGCAGTTGATCGAACAGCTCGTGAGCCGCCTGCCCGACGGGCACCCGCTCCCCGGCCCGGCACAGGGTCAACTCCCGCCAGCGCCCGGTGGCATTCACATCGTTGTAGTTGTCATCCAACCGTTCACACTCGTCATCACTGATGCGGGGTGAATCGGACAACAGGCAATCCAGCAGGAACAGATCCAGGAAATCGATCTGCTCTCGATTCACGCCCACCGGTGAGAAGGGGTCCAGATCCAGGCAGCGGACTTCGACATACTCCACGCCACGCTCATCCAGGGCCTGAATCGGCTTCTCGCCGGATTCGGTGGTGCGCTTGGGACGCACCGCGCTGTAGTACTCGTTCTCGATCTGTAGCACATTGGTGTTCAATTGGATGAACTGATCGCCCCGGCGGGTGCCGATAGCCTCGTAAGCGGGCCAGTTGGTATGGATCGCCCGCTCCAGGGTGCGGCTGTAGGATTCCAGTTCGTTGAAACAGATATCCAGCGAAGCCTGGGCGTTGTTGTGGTAGCCCAGGTCTCCCATACGCAGGGAGGTGGCATGTTCGCCGTACCAGGTGCGCTCATCGAAACGGGACAGATTGTGCTTTACGCCTGCCACAAAGCTGCTGTCCAGTGCCGGAGAGGCACCAAACAGCAGCATCAGCAGCCAGCTGCGGCGGCGGAAATTGCGAATCAGCCAGAAATACTGGTCGGATTTGAAATCCTTCAGCGTGTCGGTGCTGCCCGTCAGTTCCTGCCACTTCTGCCAGAAACTGTCCGGCAGCGACAGGTTGTAATGGGCACCGGCGATGCTCTGCATGATCCGGCCATAACGCACCGCCAGACCCTGGCGATACACATGCTTAAGCATGCCGCTGTTGGAGCTACCGTATTCGGCAATGCGGATGCTTTCATCGCCATCGATTTCGCTGGGCATGCTGGCGGCCCACAGCACCTCGTTGTTCAGGTTCTGCTGCACAAAGCGGTGAATATCACGCAGGGACTCGAGCATGGCATCGGTGCTGGTGCACACCGGTGTGATCAGCTCCAGCAGGGCTTCTGAATAGTCGGTGGTAATACGCGGGTGGGTCAGCGTTGAGCCCAATGCCCTGGGATGGGCGGTCTGGGCAATAAAGCCCTTGCCATCTACCCGCAGGCCTTCTTTTTCAACCCCTTTGAGAAAACCGTCCCAGTCAGTTGCGGCCAACTGCTGAAACAGAGCGTGGCGGGATTGTGCCATGTTGAACTCCTGTCGGCGTGCCTGCCGGGAATCACTCACGGCAGGCACGGGTTGAATCTGGAATCAGGTTAACGCCCCTTGCGGGCGGACGCCATGGCTTCGGCCAGTGCACCGGCCATCGCCCCCTGGGGTGCTTTCTGACCCTGCCCACCCTGGGAACGGGCCGGAGCACGACGGCCGCCAGAGGGCTTGCGGTCACGGGACGGTTTGGCCTGCGCCTCAGCACCCGGCTCATCGTCCATGCGCATGGACAGACCAATGCGCTTGCGGGGAATGTCCACATCCATGACCTTCACTTTGACAATATCACCGGCCTTGACCACTTCCCGGGGGTCCTTCACGAAGGTGTGGGACAGCGCCGAGATATGCACCAGCCCGTCCTGATGCACGCCGATATCGACAAAGGCACCGAAATTGGTGACATTGGTCACTGACCCTTCGAGGATCATGCCCGGCTTCAGGTCGTTCAGGGTCTCCACCCCGTCCTCGAAATGGGCGAAGCGGAATTCGGGACGCGGATCGCGGCCCGGTTTCTCCAGCTCGGCAATGATGTCCTTCACCGTGGGCAGCCCGAACTGTTCAGTCACGTAGTCCTGCGGGTTCAGGCTGCGCAGGAACGAGGCATCCCCCACAATCGAGGCCACGTCACGACCGTTTTTCTCGGCGATGGCTTCGACCACGCCGTAGGCCTCCGGGTGCACAGAGGAACGGTCCAGCGGATTCTCACCGCTGGCGATACGCAGGAAGCCGGCCGCCTGTTCAAAGGTGCGATCACCCAGGCGTGCCACCTTCAGCAACTGTTTGCGGTTGGTGAACATGCCGTTCTGACTGCGAAAGTCGACGATATTACGGGCGATGCTGGCATTCAGACCAGACACGCGGGTCAACAACGGTACCGAGGCGGTATTCAGGTCCACACCCACGCCGTTTACACAGTCTTCCACCACGGCGTCCAGGCTGCGGGACAGCTGTACCTGGGACACGTCGTGCTGGTACTGGCCCACGCCGATGGATTTGGGCTCGATCTTCACCAGTTCCGCCAACGGGTCCTGCAGGCGCCGGGCGATGGACACGGCACCACGGATGGTTACGTCCAGGTCCGGCAGCTCGCGGGAAGCAAACTCGGAGGCGGAATACACCGAGGCGCCGGATTCGCTGACGATGATCCGGGCCAGCTTCAGTTCCGGGTAGCGCTTGCACAGGTCAGCCACCAGTTTCTCGGTTTCCCGGGAGGCGGTGCCGTTACCAATGGCCACCAGTTCAATTTTGTACTTCCGGCACCAGGCTGCCAGTTGTTCGATGGACTGGTCCCACTGGTTTTTCGGCGCGTGGGGGTAAATGGCGCCGTGATCGGACACCCCGCCGGTGCCGTCAATCACCGCCACCTTCACACCGGTGCGCAGCCCCGGGTCCAGGCCCAAGGTGGGACGAGGCCCGGCCGGGGCCAGCAACAACAGATCCTTGAGGTTGGCAGCGAACACGTTAATGGCCTCGCCCTCGGCCGCCTCGCGCACCTGCGCCATCAAATCGGTCTCAATCTGGGTGGCCAGTTTGACCCGCCAGGTCCAGCGCACCACATCCGACAGCCACTTGTCGGCGGCGCGGCCCTGATCCTGAATGTTCCAGCGTGCGGCGATGCGCTGTTCGGCCGGGTGCGGCTGGCGCGGGTTTTCGTCCTCGTCGCCCACCACCAGCGAATACGCCAGAATGCCTTCGTTACGCCCGCGGAGGATCGCCAGGGCACGGTGCGAGGGCACCTTTTTCAGGGGTTCGACGTGATCAAAGTAATCCCGGAACTTGGCGCCTTCGGTTTCCTTGCCCGCCACCACGGAGACTTTCAGGTTGGCCTGCTGCCAGATGAAATCGCGCAGGGTGCCCAGCAACTCCGCGTCTTCGGCAAAGCGCTCCATGAGAATGTAACGGGCGCCGTCCAGGGCCGCCTTGGTATCCTCAATGCCCGCTTCGCTGTTCAGGTAATCAGCAGCGGTGGCTTCCGGGTCGAGAGTGGGGTTATCGAAGAGCGCGTCGGCCAGTGGCTCCAGGCCTGCTTCCCGGGCAATCTGGGCCTTGGTGCGGCGCTTGGGTTTGTAGGGCAGGTACAGGTCTTCCAGGCGGTTCTTGGTGTCCGCCGCTTCGATGGCTGAACGCAGCTCATCGGTCAGTTTTCCCTGTTCCTCAATGCTGTTTAGGATGGTGCTGCGCCGGTCTTCCAGCTCACGCAGGTAACGGACCCGTTCTTCCAGGTTACGCAGCTGGCTGTCATCCAGCGAGCCGGTCACTTCTTTCCGGTAACGGGCAATAAAAGGAACGGTGGCGCCCTCATCGAGCAGGGCAATGGTGGCGTTAACCTGCTGTTCGCGCACACCCAGTTCGTCGGCAATACGGCTGGAAATACTGTTCATGCAACCTCAGTCAGTCACTCTGGATTCAGATTAACGGAGAAAGGTACAGCGCCTCAGTTCTGCAAGCAAGCGAACTGATTCTGGCGGTCGATGAATTGCACCAGATCCTGCCAGGGCATGGGGCGGGCGTAATAGTAACCCTGGATTTCATCGCAATGCTGATGGCGCAGGAATTCCAGCTGGCCTTCGGTTTCCACCCCTTCGGCCACCACGCTGATGCGCAGGCTGTGGGCCAGGCTGATGATGGCCCGAATGATGTGCTCGGCATCGGCCGATTCACCCAGGTCCTGGACAAAGGATTTGTCGATTTTGACCAGGGAAATGGGCAGGTGTTGCAGGTTGCTGAGGGATGAAAAGCCGGTACCGAAATCGTCCAGGGCAAAGCTGACGCCCAACTGATTCAATTCCCGCAGGCAACGCTGGGCGTAGTCCGGGTCATGCATCATGGCGCTTTCGGTCAGCTCCAGCTCGAGCAGACTGGTGTCGATGTTGCTGTTGAAGATGATGCGGAAGATGGTTTCGGTCATCTTGCGGTCGTGGAACTGTCGGAAGGACAGGTTCACGGCAAAGACCAACGCCGGCAGGCCCAGCTCCTGGCATTCCTGCAAACGTTTACAGGCTTCCTCGATGACCCAGTAGCCAATGGGCACAATCAGGCCGCTGCGCTCGGCGGCCGGGATGAAACTGTCCGGCATCACCAGGCCCCGCTCGGGGTGATTCCAACGCAGCAGGCATTCCACGCCCCGCACCTCTTCGGTGGCCAGGTCAATCCTGGGCTGGTAGTACAGTTCCAGCTCGCCACCTCGCAGGGCATTGCGCAAATCCGCTTCCACACGCAACTGGTGGCCGGCAGTCACGTGCAACTGACGATCATAGAAACGGTAGCTGGTGCCCGGGTCCTGCTTGGCCGCAAACATGGCCCTATTGGCCCGGCGCAGAATGTTCTCCGTGTTTTCCCCCGCCTCGGGGTAGGTCGCCACCCCAATACTGATGCTGACCAGCACTTTCTGACCGCCCAGGGTAAAGGGCTCGTCGAGGGCCGCCACCAATTTGCGAAGAATGCGGGTGATATCCAGCGAGTCTTCGAGCTTTTCAATGATGATGGCCAGCTCGTCACCGGCAATGCGCATCAACGAGTCGGCCCGGCGGAGTCGTTCGCGCAGACGATCGGCCAGAGCCAGCATCAGCTGGTCGCCCTGCTGGTAACCAAAGGATTCGTTGATGCTACGGAAATCGTCAATATTGAGGTGCAACACGGCCAGGCGGGTTTCCGCGCGCTCGGCCCGGAGGATCGCCTGGCGCAGACGGTCAAAGAACAGGTCCCGGTTGATAAAGCCACTGGCCACTTCCCGGCCCAACTGGCTATGGGCAGAGTCGGCCAACTGCTCCCGGTACCACAGGTGCTTGATGGCCCGGCAGAAACTCCAGCGGTCCAGGGTTTGCCGGCTTAGGTAATCGGCGGCACCGTAGCCTATGATCGTACTGGCCTTGTCCCCACAGCTGTCAGAGCCTAGCGCAAGAATCGGCCTGTCGTCGCTGACCGCACTCAGGTATCGCAGGAAGGCGCCTTCCGAGCTGTCCTGGAAGGCGCAATCCCAGACCACCACATCGAAACTGGCATTGCGCACCAGGTCATCGCAATCCACAATGTCTGGGCACCAGACCGCATCCGGGCTGATGTCCGGATCGTCCGACAACATGGCCACCAGCCAGAGAAAATCGGCATACTCAGGGGTCAGCACCAAAAGGCGCACTTGGTCAGTTCCAGCGTCCAGAGACTGGGGCATCAGACAATATCCGTGATATCGGTCAACGGCAGCATTTGGTTATCAAGCATAGTCGATACCGTAACAAGGTACAGCACACCACCCTGGTGTAGAATAGATGTTCGAAACTTTCCTTCCCCGATACCCGGTTTGGTCAAATTAGTGTGAACAAGCTCAACCCGAGACAACACGAAGCGGTTCGTTACGCCGATGGCCCCCTGTTGGTATTGGCCGGCGCCGGCAGTGGCAAAACCAGTGTGATTACCCGGAAAATTGCCTACCTGATCGAACAGAAGGGCATACCCGGCCGGCACATTGCCGCCGTCACCTTTACCAACAAGGCCGCCCGGGAAATGAAGGAACGGGTGGGCAAGATCGTCGATAAGGGCAAGACCCGGGGACTGATCGTCTCCACCTTTCACAACCTGGGCCTGAACATGATCCGCGAGGAGCATGCGCACCTGGGCTACCACCCCGGCTTTTCCATCTTCGACGCTGAAGACGCCAAGGCGCTGCTGCAGGACCTGATGCTGCGGGAAGCCAGTGCCGATGCCGGCGACGAGCTGAATGACGTGCAGATGACCATTTCTTCCTGGAAAAACGCCATGCGCGGCCCCGCCGAAGCCTACAGCAAGGCGGCGGACGAGCGGGAACAGCGCATCGCCATCATCTACAAGCATTACAGCGAATACCTGAAAGCCTACAACGCGGTGGATTTCGACGACCTGATCCTGCTGCCGGTCCAATTATTCCGGGACTGCCCGGACATCCTGGCCAAGTGGCGCCGGAAGATTCGCTACATGCTGGTGGATGAGTACCAGGACACCAACATCTGCCAATACGAGCTGGTGAAACTGCTGGTGGCCGAGCGGGCCGCGTTCACCGTGGTGGGCGACGACGACCAGTCTATCTACGCCTGGCGCGGCGCCCGGCCGGAAAACCTGGCCCAACTGAAAGAAGACTTCCCCAGCCTGAAGATCGTCAAGCTGGAGCAGAACTACCGTTCCACCAGCCGCATCCTGCGCAGCGCCAACACGGTGATTGCCAACAACCCCCACGTGTTCGAAAAGGCACTGTGGAGCGACCACACCATCGGCGAGGAAATCCGCATCATCCGCTGCCGCAACGAGGACGCCGAGGCTGACCGGATTGCCACCGAGATCATTGACCAGAAACTGAAGAACGGCCTCGATTTCCGGGACTTCGCCGTGCTCTACCGGGGTAACCACCAGGCCCGCCTGCTGGAAATGAAGCTGCAGGCCTACCAGATTCCCTACCGGATTTCCGGCGGCCAGTCGTTCTTCTCCAAGAACGAGATCAAGGATGCCATGTCATACCTGCGCCTGATGGTGAACCCGGACGACAACGCCGCGTTCCTGCGGGTGGTCAACGTACCCCGCCGGGAAATAGGCCCGCGCACCCTGGAGCAACTGAGCCACTACGCCCGATCCCGGGATGTCAGCCTGTTCAAAGCCCTGGGCGATCTGGGCGCGGAAACCCACGTTACCGAGAAGGGCCTGGACAAGCTGCGCCGCTTCGCCCACTGGGTGGACGCCACCTGCGAACGGCTGTTCTCCCAGGACCCCATTCCCGTGATCAAGCAGATGTTTACCGACATCGAATACGAGGAGTGGCTGCATCAGCATTCCGGCACGCCAAAACAGGCCGAGCGGCGGATGGAAAACATCTGGTACCTGGTGGAGTCCATCCAGCGCATGCTGGACAAAGACAAGGGCACGGCGGATGAAATGGGCATTGAGGACGCCATCACTCGCCTGATCCTGCGGGACATGATGGAGCAGAAGGAGGAAGAGGACGACAGCGACAAGGTCCAACTACTGACCCTGCACGCCTCCAAGGGCCTCGAATTCCCCCACGTGTTCATCATGGGCCTGGAAGAAGAGATCCTGCCCCATCGCAGCAGCATCGAAGAGGGCAACATCGAGGAAGAGCGGCGACTAATGTACGTAGGCATCACCCGGGCGAAAGAGACCCTGTCGCTGACCTACGCCGCCTCGCGCAAACAGTATGGGGAAAAGCTGGAAACCATCCCCAGCCGGTTCCTGGATGAATTACCGGAAGAAGACCTGAAGTGGGAAGGGCTGGGCGACCTGGACCAGGAGGCCAACCAGAAGAAGGGAAAGGCCACTCTCAGCGCCCTGCTGGGGGATCTGGGCGTTTAGCTTGCCCTGAAACAAAAAGCCCCGCTCAAAGGCGGGGCTTTTACCACGAGCGGGAAGCTTACTGGGCTTGCTCAACCATGTACTCGATGGCGTTAAAGATTTCTTCATCGGAACAGTCGGAACAGGCGCCACGGGCCGGCATGGCGTTAAAACCATTCAGTGCGTGGTTCTTCAGCGTGTCCATGCCCTTGTCGATACGAGGCCCCCAGGCATCGGCGTTGCCAACAACCGGAGCGCCAGCCACGCCACTTGCGTGGCAAGCTGAACAGGCAGCGTCATAAACCGCCTGGCCAGAACGAGGGCCAGAGCTGGCTGCTGCAGGCGCCGGAGCGGCAGAGCCACAATCTTCGCCCTCAAGGCAGACTTCGCCTACGGGCTCGATACGCTTACGGATTTCGTCTTCAACACTTGCCAGCGCTGTGCCGCCAGCAGCCAGGCCAAAACCAAGCAGAACAACAGCCAGGACTCTCTTCATCTTCACAATGCACCTCGCATCTGAGCGTTATAATCTTTGGGACGCCGCATTATACCGGCTGAAACCGCGCAAAAAAACCAAAGCCCAAAAAGAGAAATTGATTTCAACCAGATTAATGACAGTTTCGTAGCTTGCGAGCGTACCAATGCCCTTTCCGGTTACCATGGCATTTTAACGCCGCACCGTGAGAAAACCTTATGCGCAAGCCTTTGTTGATCATCGAGTTTTCGAGCCTGGCCCTGCTGCTTGGCTCAATGGCCTGGTTTGGCAACCGCCAGGAAGCGGGTGACCCCCTGAACTCGGCCTGGCTCCTGGTTCCCGCCATTGCCAGCCTCGGGGTGTTCCTCAGCTTTATCGGCTTGATGTACCTGCGCTGGGTAGCCGCCGCCGCGCCAGAGCGCCAGACCCGACATCGCATTGTTTTCGCCCTTCTCACCCTTACCCTGCTGGGGGTGTGGACCTACGGAATCATCAACACCTGGCTAAGCCTGGATGCCGGTTAAGGAGATACCTGTGCCATTCACCCGACAAACGCCTATCCTCTGCCTGGTCAGCGGGCTCCTTCTGGCCATGGTCACGCCAATCGCCAGCGCCGAAACGCCCAACCGGGAAGCCCTGGCAAACTGCGCGCTAATCAAGGACGATACCCGCCGCCTGGATTGCTACGACGCCCTCACGCCGCCAGAACCCAAGGTCGAACGCGCCCCGACCTCGGAGTCTGAGCCCGTCAATACGGACCAACTGATCGAGAACAACCTGTCGGCAGAGCGCGCGATCTTTTCGTTCACCAACGCCTTTGTCACCCACCGGCCCAACTACATCCTGCCGGTAAGCTGGGTCCGTGATCCCAACCGCACTCCCGAAAGCCCGCAACTGGGCGCGATCGAGTACGACTACGCCCTGGAGAACGAGGAAGCCAAATACCAGCTGAGCTTCAAGATTCCGCTGCTAACCGGTTTGCTCGATGACCGCACCACACTCTGGTTCGGCTACACCCAGAAATCGTTCTGGCAGGTCTACAACCGGAATGAATCCGCTCCTTTCCGGGAAACCAACTACGAACCCGAAATATTTTTCCGACACCGGCTGGGATGGAAAGTTGGCCCCGGCACGCTCAGCGGTGTCACGCTGGGTTTCAACCACCAGTCCAATGGCCAATCCGAGCCCTGGTCCCGGAGCTGGAACCGCATCAAGGGCAGCATTGCATACAGCTATGACCGCTGGCTGTTCATGATTAAACCCTGGTACCGATTACCGGAAAGCACCGAGAACGATGACAATCCGGATATTGAAAGCTACCTGGGCTATGCCAGTTACCACGCGGTGTACAGGCTGTCCGAGGACCAGACGCTGTCACTGAAGTTATTGAATAACCTGCGCTCGGAAGACAATCGCACCTCGGTGGAGCTTGGCTACAGCTTCCCACTGGGGGATACGGTGAAGGGCTTTGTGCAGTACTACAACGGTTACGGGGAGAGCCTGATTGACTACAACCACCGCATAGAGCGGGTGGGGATCGGGGTTATGGTGAATGACTGGCTTTGAGTTTTGGTGTCAGACGGCTGGGCGGATCTCCGCCCAGCCAGTCCCTACCGCAGAAAAACATCAGGCGCTTTAACGAATTAGGCGAATTACTCAGCACCTGACTGCAACTGGATGTAATTCTGTATACCCATCTGGGAAATCATCTCCAACTGGGTCTCGAGGAAATCGATGTGTTCTTCCTCGCTCGCCAGAATGCTGCGCAGCAGTTCGCGGGTGGCGTAATCCTTGATGCTTTCGCAGTATTCGATAGCCTCGACGTAATCCTCACGGCCGGCAATTTCCAGCTTCAGATCACACTGGAGCATTTCCTCAACGTTTTCGCCGATCAGCAGCTTGTTCAAGTCCTGCAGGTTGGGCAGGCCCTCGAGGAACAGAATCCGCTCGATCAACTGGTCGGCGTGCTTCATCTCATCGATGGACTCTTCGTATTCCTTGTCCGCCAGCTTGGTGATGCCCCAGTCCTTGAGCATGCGGGCGTGCAGGAAATACTGGTTAATCGCCGTTAGCTCGTTGGCGAGTGCTTTGTTGAGATACTGGATAACTTTCTTGTCGCCTTTCATAACCGGTTTCCTTTTCAGAACGAGGGTTTAATACCCAAGGATAGACGGTTTTGCGACGATAAAAAATGACCACCGGGAAAGGAATTCCTCTCCGGAGGGAGAGTACAGGGTCCCATCAGCGCAAGGAAGCGCGTGAGCGGCGATGCGGCAACCGGGCAAGCTGCCGGGAATCTCAGGCCGGCTGGGCCAGCATGTTTGCCAGTGCCAGATAGTCTGGTGTGCGCGCCTCTTTCAGGATGTCGCGGGCGGTGCAGGCACAGCGACCACACTGGCGCCCCACGCCCAACTCCTTGCCCAGTTGGCGCATGGAACTGACACCACTTTCTGCGGCTTCACGAATTTCCCGGTCGGTCACACCCTGGCAGAGGCAAACGTACATTATGCTTTCTCACTGACGCCGATTAACGTTAGTGATAAGTATTGTCATTTGCAGGCCGCTTTGCAACCCCTGGCGTGCATTTTTTTGATGTCAGGACACCAACATGAACGCCAGCGGCAGGAACAGCGCCGTGAAAACCCCGGTGAGCCCCATCCCCAGGGATGAAAAGGCACCCGCCATGGGGCTGATTTCAAAGGCCCGGGCGGTGGCAATGGCATGACCATTCAGCCCCAGGGTAAAACCGATAATGCGCTCATCGGTAATCTTCAGCCACCGGGTCAACCATTCCACAAACAGGGACGCCAGTACCCCGGTGATCAGAAGCCCGCCAAGGGTCAGGGAAACCGAGCCGCCCAATTCGTTGGCGATGCCAATCGCAATCGGCGCCGTGACCGACTTGGGCGCCAGGGACGCCAGTACCAGCGGCGAAGCCCCCATCAGCCAGGCGATGCCCAGGGCGTAACCGGCGGCCAGGGTGGCCGCGACCGGCAAGGTAAACAGAATCGGGCGCCACAATGCCCGGATGTGGTGCATCTGCTGGTACAGGGGCACGCCCAGCGCCACCGTTGCCGGGCCCAGCAACACGGTGAGCCAGCGAGCGCCCTGCTGGTATTCGGACAGCCCAATACCGGAGACCCAGACAATCACTGCCAGGATCACCGCCGCAATCAACACCGGCGGCATCCAGAGCGGACGCCGGAATTTGGCAAACAGCCACTGGGCAGCAATAAAAGCGGCGAGGGTCAGGCCGATCGACAACATGGGGCCGGATAGCCACGCATCCATCAGGCGTGTCAGCCAATCATTGGACTCAGTCATGCCCGGCTCCTTTTTCGTCCACCTTTGCCACGGTGCTCATTAACCAAAGAGTGGTCGCCACACTGAGCAAAGTGCCAAGCACCAGCGCCACGGCCACAATCCACCACTGCCCGGAAAACTGATCGGCGATAAAGAACACCCCCACCACCCCGGGCGTGATCAGCAACACCAATACCGAAATCAGGCCCTGGCTGGCAGCCGCCAGGCTATCGGTGATGTCGCCACGGATCATCAGTTTCAAGGTCACCAGCACCATGCCAATGACACCGCCACTGATGGGCAGGCCAGCCACCACCCGGATAGCCTCGCCCAACAGAAAAAACAGCACCAGAACGAAAAAACCCCACAACCAGACCATGGCTAAGCCCCGTTACCTTCCAAATACATTACACTTATTACTTTACAGCCACTGTTAACAGGACGTTCTATGGCCCTGAAAGCCACCATATTCAAAGCCACTCTCCATATCGCCGATATGGACCGGCAGTATTATGCAGACCATTCACTGACCCTCGCCCGCCATCCGTCGGAAACAGACGAGCGCATGATGATCCGCGTGCTCGCCTTTGCCCTGAACGCCAGCGACACCCTGGAGTTTACCAAAGGCCTGAGCACAGATGACGAACCGGAGCTCTGGGCGAAGACGCTTACCAACGATATCGAACTCTGGATTGAACTGGGCCTGCCCGACGAAGATCGGGTACGCAAAGCCTGCAACCGATCCGATAAGGTCGTCCTCTACACCTACGGCGGCCGGGCGGTGCCGGTATGGTGGGACAAGCACCACAGCAAACTGGCCCGGTTCAGCAACCTTGAGGTCATCGACCTGCCCGCTGAAGACACAGCCGAACTGGCCAATATGGCCCAACGCTCCATGGATCTGCAAGTCAATATTCAGGATGGCGAAGTGACCTTCACCGACGGCGATGCCGTGGTTTCCCTGATGCCCGTTCAGAAATTGCCGTAACCCGCCAATCAACTTGCCCCGGGGGCTGGACAGACGCCGCCGCCCAACGTAACATTGCGCACTCGAAATTGACGCCGCCGGCGCACAATTTCATCCGCCCGTAGCTCAGCTGGATAGAGCGTCGCCCTCCGGAGGCAAGGGTCAGGATAAAAATCCGGAACCGAAGGCAACGGTCAAACATGCCAAACTTGTTGAAAACCGCCCGTAGCTCAGCTGGATAGAGCGCCGCCCTCCGGAGGCGGAGGTCTCAGGTTCGAATCCTGACGGGCGGGCCATTTCCCCCGGATTTTCAATAGGTTACCAACCTCAAAGAATTTCAACGCCTCGAAATCCAGTCAGTATCAGTGATTAAATTCCACTTCACCGGTATGACCTTTGCCAATTTTAGCCACACGGCCGAATTGAAGTCAGATTTCAGCTTGTGCCCTAGATGTGCCCTAATTGTGCCCAGCCTTTCCGAGCGTAAAAACTATCGACCGGAATTCTGACTATTGCCCGTTTTCGGCACAAAAGCCGCTTGGCACACACAATGACTGCTTTTAAGACTTATCCTCTAAAGCAACTCACGAATCTCTGAGCTAAGCCCTGCCAAAACTTACTGGGCCGAGCTCTTTTCTGGCGTCTCTCGGTTCGAATCTTGGCGATCTCCAAGAGTGCCGCATCGTCGAAAAAGGGGGGCTGTTCGGTAATGGTGTTCCGATCAGACGCCGGAGGTGTCGCTGGTGTGTGGTTCGCATCCATGGATCGAATGCTCCTGTTTGCATCTTGGTGGGCCCGGTTTACCATAACCGCAGATTATGCGCAGCGGTGATTATGAGGAAAATCATCAGAAATAAGTTGGTGCGCCAGCCTCACTGAATACGCACCAGGTCACCCTACATCTGGGACAGAACTAGACATGCGAGCACTGTCAGCCCAAAGGCTGTCAACGGTGTAAATGTCACGGCCAGCGCCGTAAACAAACCACCAAAAGCACACATCCTAAGATGTAGGTGTGCTGAACCCGCAACTGTAGTTTTCGCCATCGGCTTAACCCTCTCTGCGTTGTCTCAGTCTCTTGTAGAGCCGGGATTGAGACAGTTCAGACTTTGCTGCCTGTTGGAAGTTTAGCTCCAGTCGATCCGGCGACAGCAACCCGACTGGTCGGGTGGCAAGATTTCTCTTGCGCGTTCGGTGCAAGACGTCACATCACGATTCGACGTGCATGCGACCTCTTGGGAAATTTGCATATTTGGCAATGATGCATTATTTTGGAGATTAAGTAAAGCAGTTTTGCATCATTGGGAATATTGCATGAAGAAAAAGTCAAGGCAGCAACTGACACTTCGCAGCGTAGCTACCATCCACCCTGGCTATCCGTTCCGTGGAAAGCTGCCGGTGGACAAGGACGGCAATGCGTTCGTGGTACAGTTTCGCCATCTGGTAGCAGGAGAGGCTTTGGACGACAAGGACGGTAAAACTCTTGATCGGGTGATCCTCCCCGGACGGCGACGACCGGAATATCTCCGGCCCGGCGACATCCTGTTCATGGCCCGAGGTACCCGGAATGACGCGGCGGTGGTCAGGGCGCTGCCCCATCACACCGTCTGCACCCCGAACTTTTTTCACCTGCGCCTAAAACCTGAGGCCTTCAATCTGATGCCTGAGTTTCTGTCCTGGCAACTGAACCATGTGGACGCTCAGCGATACTTCGCCATGTGTTCACAGGGATCTGCGGCTCCGAGCGTGACCAAAACCCAGTTGGGTGACCTGCCCGTTGTGGTGCCGTCCCTCGAACAGCAAAAGCTGATGATGAAGGTGGTCGGAGCCGCGCAGCGGGAACAAGCACTCTTGGAACAGCTAATCGAGAACCGGCAACACATGACCGATGCGGTTGCCCGCCACATACTTCGTCCGGATACGACAACAGGGAATCACTATGAGTAACGACGCAGTAAAGCAGGAACAGATCAACAAGGCGGTCTGGAACGCCTGTGACACCTTCCGGGGCACTATATCCCCCGACATCTACAAGGACTACGTGTTGACCATGTTGTTCGTGAAGTACCTGTCGGACGTTTGGCAGGATCACTACAACAATTACGTGGCCGAATACGGCGATACGCCGGAGCTAATCGAAGAGTTGATGAAGAACGAGCGCTTCGTGTTGCCCCGGGGTTCGAGCTTCTACGACCTGCACGACAAGCGCCATGAGCCGGGCAACGGCGAGCGGATCGACAAGGCCCTGCACGCCATTGAAGAGGCGAACATCGTCAAGCTGGCCGATGTGTTCCAGGACATCTCTTTCAACTCCAACAAGCTGGGCGACGAAAAGCAGAAGAACGAAATCCTGCGCCACATTCTCGAAGACTTCGCCCGGCCGGAACTGAACCTTCGTCCGAGTCGGATCGGGAAGCTGGATGTGATCGGTAACGCCTACGAGTACCTGATCAAGAATTTCGCAGCCACCTCCGGCAAGAAAGCCGGCGAGTTCTATACCCCGCCGGAAGTCTCCGAACTGATGGCCGAGATCGTTGATCCCCAGGCCGGCGATGAGATCTGCGACCCAGCGTGTGGTTCCGCGTCCCTGTTGCTCAAGTGCGCCAACCAGATTCGCAAGGAAGACGGCTCCAAGAAGTTTGCCCTGTTTGGTCAGGAAGCCATTGGCAGCACCTGGGCCCTTGCCAAAATGAACATGTTTCTGCATGGCATCGACAACCATAAGCTCGAATGGGGCGACACCATCCGTAACCCGCTCCTGCTGGACGAGAACGGCGGCCTGAAGCACTTCGATGTAGTGGTGGCCAACCCTCCCTTCTCACTTGAGAAGTGGGGCCATGAAGGCGCGGACGGCGATCCTTATGCACGTTTCCGCCGGGGTGTGCCGCCTAAGTCCAAGGGCGACTATGCGTTCATCCTGCACATGATCGAGACGCTGAAGCCGAAGACCGGCCGCATGGCGGTGGTTGTGCCCCACGGCGTCCTGTTTCGAGGCTCAGCTGAAGGCAAGATTCGCCAGAAGCTGATCGAAGAGAACCTACTGGATGCCGTGATCGGCCTGCCCGAGAAACTGTTCTACGGCACCGGCATCCCGGCAGCGGTACTGGTGTTCCGCAAGGATAAGACCGACAACAACGTGCTGTTCATCGACGCCAGCCGAGAGTTCCAGGCCGGCAAGAACCAGAACCAGTTGTCCGAGGAAAACATCGCCAAGGTGGTCGACACCTACAAACAGCGCGACACCCGGGACAAGTATTCCTACGTGGCCAGCCTGGAGGAAATTCAGGAGAACGACTTCAACCTCAACATCCCCCGTTACGTGGACACCTTCGAGGAAGAGGAAGAGATTGACCTGATGGCGGTGCAAGCGGAGCGGAAGGAGATCGAGGCGGAGATTGCGAAGCTGAACGAGCAGATGGATCGGTATCTGAAGGAGTTGGGTTATGGTGCCTGAAGGTTGGGTCAGAATTCCCCTATCAGAAGCTTGCAGCATGAAAGCTGGGAAATTTGTTCCGGCTAATGAAATATCAAAAGAACCCATGTCTGGGTTCCACCCTTGTTACGGCGGGAATGGGTTGCGCGGCTACACGCGGTCACATACGCATGCTGGAAGCTACTCTCTAATCGGCAGGCAAGGCGAGTTGTGTGGAAATATAACTTTTGTAAATGGGAAATTTCATGCGACGGAGCATGCTGTTGTAGCGACGCCGGCCGAAAAGATTGACACTGGCTGGCTGTATTACAAACTCATAGATTTGAAACTAAATAGGTACGCGACGGGCCAAGCGCAGCCCGGCTTATCAGTTAAGAATTTGGAACAAATTCCTCTTATCGCACCAAGTAACCTCCCAGAACAAAAAAAGATCGCCCAGATCCTCTCCACCTGGGATCAGGCCATCACCGCCACCGAGCGCCTGCTTGAGAACAGCCAGCAGCGGAAGAAAGGGTTGATGCAGCAGTTGCTGACCGGGAAGAAGCGGTTGCCGGGGTTTGAGGGGGAGTGGGGAGCTGAGAAGCTAAAATCACTGTGCGCCATTAGGACGGGCAAAAAGGACGTAAATGAAGGAAATCCTGAAGGTGCGTATCCGTTCTTCACATGTGCCAGCGAACCAACCAGAAGCGATAATTACTCATATGACTGTGAAGCCCTGCTTATTGCGGGAAATGGAATAATCGGGAAAACACATTATTTCAATGGCAAGTTTGAGGCCTATCAGAGAACGTACATTCTCACCGATTTTTCTAATGAAATTGTAGTTTCCTATCTACACCAGTTCATTCTGTATTGGCTGATGCGTGATATAGATAGAGAAAAGCAGCATGGCGCTATGCCCTATATAAAGCTGGGGCTTCTCCAAAGCTTCAAAGTGTTTTTGCCAAGTATTGATGAGCAACTTGCGATCGCAGAAGTGCTCTCTACCGCTGACAAAGATGTATCCGCGCTGCAACGTCGACTTGAATCACTCATCCAAGAAAAGAAAGCCCTGATGCAACAACTCCTGACCGGCAAGCGTCGGGTGAACGTGGAAACGGAGGCCGCATGAACACCACCCCTCAAGGGAATGAGCAGCATTCCAGTCACATCCCGGCCCTGGCCACCCTGATCAACCTTGGCTGGACGTTTTTGCCGGCCACGGAGTGTCAGGCCCTTAGGGGCAGCCAGCGGGATGTGGTGATGAAACCGGTGCTGGAGCGCGTGTTGCGCCGGCGCAAGTTCGAGTTCAAGGGCGAGTGGTATCCGCTGTCCGATCAAGCCGTGGATCAGGTGATCCGGCAGGTCACAACGCCTTCGATGGCCCAGGGCCTTATGGCGGCCAACCAGTCGGTGTACGACGACCTGACGCTTGGCATCACGGTGACCGAGTTCATCGGCGGCAAAAAGGCCACGCCGACGATCCATCTGATCGACTGGGAGAACCCGGACAACAACGAGTTCCATGTCACCGAAGAGATGGAAGTCTTGTCCGCTCAGGGCACCCACACCCGACGGCCGGATGTGGTGGGCTTTGTAAACGGCATTCCCCTGGCGGTGATCGAGGCCAAGAAAGCGGCCTCCGGCAACCCCAACAAGGACATGGTGGAAGAAGGGATCAGCCAGAACATCCGTAACCAGAAAAACGATGAGATCCCCTACCTGTACGCCTTCGCCCAGCTGTTGTTTGCGATCAGCCGCAACGACGGCCGGTACGGCACCACGCATACGCCGATGAAGTTCTGGTCGAAGTGGCAGGACGAGGAGTTCGACGACCAGTACGTGCAGAGCATCAAGAACCAGCCGCTGTCTGCGTCGGACAAGGACGCCCTGTTTCAGGACAAACCCGGCAAGATCCGCGACTACTTTGAAACGCTCTGGTCGAAGCCGGTGATGCCCACCGAGCAGGATCGGCTGTTGGTGGGCCTGCTCGATCGGTACCGCTTTCTGGAATTTCTCCGGCTGTTCATCCTGTTCGATCAGAAGATCGGCAAAATCGCGGCTCGGTACCCGCAGGCCTTCGGCATCAAGGCGCTGCTGGAGCGGATCTCGGACTTTAAACCTTCGGGTGAGCGCAAAGGCGGCGTGCTCTGGCACACCACCGGCTCCGGCAAATCCTTCACCATGGTCTATCTGTGTCGGGCTCTGCTGCTCAGCGACGCGCTGAAGAACTGCCGGATTATCGTGGTCACCGACCGGGTGGATCTGGAGAAACAGCTGTCCAAGACCTTCCTGACCGGCGGAGCCTTTGGCGGCGACATCGCCGGCAAGAAGAGTGGCGATTCGCTCGCCAAGACCCGCTCGGGTAAAGATCTGGCCAAACGCATTGGCCAAGGCAACGACCGGATCATCTTCACGATCATCAACAAGTTCGCCTCGGCCGCCAAACAGCCGGAGTGCTACAACCCCTCCGAGAACATCATCGTCATCGTTGATGAAGGCCACCGGAGCCAGGGCGGCGAGAACCACCAGCGCATGCGCCTGGCGCTGCCCAATGCGTCATTCATTGCCTTCACCGGCACCCCGCTTCTGGACAAGGAAAAAAGTGAGACCGCCGAGAAGTTCGGCGCCATCATCCACGCCTATACCATGAAGCGGGCCGTGGAAGACGGGACGATCACCCCACTGCTCTATGAGGAGCGCAAGCCGCTGTTGAATGTGAACCAGGAGGCTGTGGATACCTGGTTCGAGAAGGTCACGGCGTCCTTGTCGGACGACCAGAAAGCCGACCTCAAGCGCAAGTATGCCAAGCAGGGCCAGATCTACACCGCCGAGGACCGCATCAAGCTCAACGCCTTCGACATCAGCGTGCATTTCAGTGAGAACTTCAAGAAAGCCGGACTGGAGCTGAAGGGCCAGCTGGCCACGGACAGCAAACTCAGTGCGATCCGATACAAGAAAGCGTTGGATGATCTGGGCCGGGTGACCAGTGCCATCGTGATTTCCGCCCCGGACACCCGGGAGGGCCACACCGAAGTCGATGAGACCAGCCTGCCGTTGGTGCAAGAGTGGTGGAAAAAGAACGTCACGGGCGACCCGGAGGACTACGAGAAGACCATCATCGAGCACTTCGGTACCGACGGGCCGCCGGACATTCTGATTGTGGTGGACAAGCTCCTGACCGGCTTCGATGAGCCCCGGAACGCGGTGCTCTACATCGACAAGCAATTGAAGGGACACAACCTGATCCAGGCCATCGCCCGGGTGAACCGCCTGCACCCACAAAAGCGCTTTGGCTACCTGATCGATTACCGGGGCATCCTCAAGGAACTGGACACCGCGATCCGCGACTACCAGGACTATGAGCACCAGACTCAGGGCGGCTTTGCCATCGAGGACATCGATGGGCTGTATTCCAACGTGGACACCGAATACAAGAAGCTCCCTGCCCTGCACGATCGGCTCTGGGGCTTTTTCTCTCACATCGAGAACCGGCTGGATCAAGAGCCCTACCGTCAGGTGTTCATGCCCAAGTACGAGACGGACGAGGACGGCGTGGAAGTGGACCGGCACCAGGCGCTGCGCGAGGACTTCTATGAAGCGCTGACCGAGTTTGGCATGTGCCTGAAGACCGCCCTTTCCACCCAGAGCTTCTTCGAGGACAAGGCGTTTTCCGAGGCGGATATTCGCCGGTACAAGGAAGACCTGAAGTGGTTTGCTGACCTGCGCAAGACCGTTCGGATGGACGCTCAGGAAACCGTCGACTACTCCGAATACGAAGGTCAGATCCGGGATCTGATCGACCGGTATGTGACCGGCGTGGATGTGGCGCCCGGCGACGAGCCCGTGTTGATCGACCCGGTGGATGACAAACCGGAGGAGTGGTCGGACGAGAAGACCAAAAACGAAACCGACAAAATCAAAACCCGGACAAAGAAAACCATCGAGCAACAGCTGGGCGACGATCCCTATGCCAAAGAGGTGTTCTCAAAGCTGCTCAAGGATGCGATTGAGAAAGCCGAGTCCATGTTCGACTACCACGCCCAGTTCAAGATGTTCAGCGAGCTGGAGGCCATGGTGGATGACCGGGAGGTGCCGGATTTGCCCACTGACCGGTTCGACGGTAACAAGCACGCTCAGGCCTACTACGGTGCGTTCAAGCTGGTGTTGGGAGATGACTTCACGGAGCTGGAAGCCGAGAAAGGCGAAGAACTGATTCAGGAAGCCTTTGAGATCGACAAAGTGGTAAACCGGGCCGTGGCCGAAAACTCCCTGAATCCCGTGGGCATCGAGCAGGACGTTCGCAAGACGCTCCTGCCCAAGCTGTTCAGTCTCATCGGACTGGATAAGGCCAAGGCCATGCTGGATGAGATTGTGCAGATCCTGAGAAACGGAGTGGCGAAGGGATGACGGCGGTCGATCCGACACAGGACGATAAGCCGAAGGAATACCGGTGCCAGTATGGGGACCGGGCCTTCCGGTACCACCTGTGTTACCTGTCCGGCCACAAGCGGGCTTCCATCAAGGCGCATGTCCACCCGAACGGTCAGGTTCAAGTGGATGCGCCGGAGGGAGCCGGGCTGTCGGCCATCAAGGCGGCGGTGCAGCGCCGGGCGCGGTGGATACTCAAACACCTGGATGACATCGAAGAGCGCACCCGCTATGTCCAACCCCGACAGTGGGTAAGCGGCGAAAGCCAGCTGTACCTGGGCCGGCGGTACGTGCTGAAGGTGATCGACGATCCCGACCAGCGCCGGGTCACCTGCAAGCTGATCGGCGGGCAGCTGCGCGTGCAGGGCAAGGATCTGAGTCCAAAGCGGACCCAGAAAGCGGTAAGCCAGTGGTACCGGGACAAGGCCCGGGATGTGTTCGAGCGACGGCTCAAACTCATGGTCGATGCCCTACCCTGGGCACAGGCCGTGCCGCCCTGGCGCATTATGGAAATGCAGACTCAGTGGGGCAGTTGTTCACCCGAGGGCGCGGTGCTGCTGAACCCGCATTTGGTCAAAGCCCCGACCCGGGCCATCGATTACGTGCTACTGCACGAGCTGTGTCATCTGCAGGAGCATAACCACAGCCCGCGTTTCTACGGACTGCTGGATCGGTTTATGCCGGAGTGGCGGTCTATTAAAGAACAATTGGATGGGCAGGCAGAGGAACTTCTGGGTTCCTCAGAAAACAATCCAGCGTTACGGCCTACTCAGAAGTCATAGATCACAATATAGCCAACCAACCTTGTGAGAAACTATCCATGATTCGGCTCACTCTATTGTTGCTGACGATTTTTTCAATTCCTGGTGTTTCGCATGGGCAAGTGGAATACAAAGATCATATCAAGAACGCTTTGAACCAAGCTTATGATCAATGCAGTTTCTCTGCCCCATCTTCCTCTAACATGAGAAATAGCTACTGTGCAGGTGTCTTGCACACTGCAGAGCTTCTTTGGCCAAACACTCAATACAATTCTGATTCACCAACCGTCTGCACAAATGGAGTTTTTGGTGCGCCAGCGATTGAACGAATGGTCAGGGTTCTGGATCTGTTAAAGAAAGAATCTGAAACTCGACAGTTCTCCATTATCATTCCTGACAACTGGAACCCCAGCAGGTCGAGAGACTTCATTCTCTTATCATGGGTTCTCTCTTTCCCCTGTGATTAAGCAGAGGTGGTTTCAACAACTGTGTCGATAAGCAAGCACGCTGTTCTGTCGCCCCTACATGCTTGAGATTACTCACGATTCGATCCTACGCGAGACTCCAAACGCTGAAGTGAAGCGTTCAACGTGCCTCGCGCAACACTAAAATGTTCAGCTACTTCTTTTTTGGTGATGTTCGGGTCAGACAGCATCGCTGCCGCTTTTCTGACGTCGGAATCCGACATGGAGGGTTTTCTCCCTCCTTTCCGGCCTCTAGCCCTGGCTGCTTGAAGTCCAGCCATTGTCCGCTCTCGAATTAGGTCGTGCTCGAACTCAGCTAGGGCCCCAAAGATATGAAAAACCAGACGGCCACCGGAACTGGTGGTGTCGATGGATTCAGTCAGGGATTTAAACCCGACGCCTCGATCATGGAGGTCTTGGACAATCTCAACCAGGTCCTTCAGAGACCGGGCTAGACGATCCAGCTTCCAGACAACCAGAACATCTCCCTTCCGCAGCATACGTAAGCATTGCGGCAGCTCGGGTCGTTCTTTCAATGTCCCGGTAAATTTTTCTTGGAAGACCTGTTCGGCTCCGGCTTTCTCCAAGGCATCGACCTGGAGCTCCGGATTTTGGTCGTTTGTGCTGACCCGCGCATAACCTATGATCATAAAAGGTACCTTTTCTGTTCATAGATTGTTGTACGTGATTGCTGGACGCTAAACAAGCCGAAATCGGGTATTTTTGAGGGGTGAGTGTGAGCGTGCAACAAACGACCGTTTTCCTTCTTAGCAAAGGTTAAGAAAATAATTGCACTCAAGCCTCTGAAAATGAACCATGAAGCTGCAGGGACTACGGAGCATTTTCTTTTTAGCGGGGGAAGCTTAACAGTTGAGCGTGACCGAGAACTAACTTTTCATTTAAAGGTTGCTTGATATTTTAAAAAAAAGAATTTATCGTTATAATTAACCAAATTAAAATTTTGTTTTGGATTTATAGGGTCAAGCTGTGAATAATATTTATTTAAATGCTTTTTTGTTTTTTTTGACTTTATCTTTTGCTCAGGCCTCAGCCAGTGAGATTGAAGAAAGAAAAAAGTCGGATGTAGAAAGTCTAGAAAAGATGATTGAATTAGTAAAAAGTGTTGAGCGTAATGGTGGCAAAGGTGTTAAGGCTGTTCCGTTTAAAGAAACGAATCGACAATATTCCATAACGTGGATTCATTCAAAAGGATATGGAAAAGATGATATGCCGCCAACTCATATGGCTCAAGTTAACCCAAGCTCTAGTGGTGGCGCTTCGATAGCATTCAAGATACAAAAAAACTGTTCAGTTGCTGGTGGAAGTGAAGGTAATCTGGCCAATAGGGTTATTAGGGTTGATGGTCAGAATATTAATTCATTAGTTGGGTGTGGCCCAGACTCATCTAATCCAAAAAAGAATTGGGAAGTATATTTGCTGAATACTGATGCAGGAATGAAATACGTTTATAGGAGATTTGCAAATAAACATTATGTTTTTGTAGACTTTGGGAATGGTGATATCCCTTTTGACACCATAGGTTTTATGGATGCTTGGAATCGAGCAGATTCCCCGGCTTTATAAATGAAGTTTGTTCGCTACCATTGGCCGCAGCGATGTGGATCGTATTCCAAAGTGACAGCGGCTTCTATTAATATCTCTTATTGAGCTGGCTATTGGTGCGCCCGGAACAATAGGAACTGATAAACTGGCCATAACAAAACGGTCGACCTGGTACGAAGAGCGTACCGATTTTGGTTCCCTCACTGCACTCCGGCGCCAGTTAACTTCAGGGTTGCTCGCCCATCATGCATGTTCGCTTTGCGAGCTTATTGGACAACTTATGGGGTCAGCTTCCGGCAATTCTATCGACGTGAGCAATTGCCAATAACGGGCGTTATGTTCAACAGCCGCGGCGGCGGTGACAGGAAATAAAAAAACTGTCATGCCAAAGCTAACACCACTTTTCAAAGGCAACACCTCTCTGGACAAAAAAGCTGTATCGCCTGGGAGCAAGAAAAACCTCAGCCTACCGGCGATTTTCAAACCCGTCAGCCTTTGACCTCCTCCTCGTCCAAGTACTCTGCAACCCCCTCCAAAGGAACGTCAAAATACGCACAAAGCTTATCCAATATCTCGGTATTGGTCTTGTATCCGCGCTGGTTAGCTATCTTTGACAAAGTCGTCCTGTGAATGCCGGTCTCCTTCGAAACCTCATCCAAAGTAACGCGCCGATCTTCCCGAAAGCCTTTCTCGGCCAACAACTCTTTTAAACGAAACCGGATCATCCGAACTCCCCTCCTACGAATCCGTACAGTCTAGCACCTTCGGCTGCCAGTCTCATCTTTTGATGCGCAAAATCGACTAAAAGTGCTTGACACCGACAAACTCCGGACTAGAATGATGACTACACGCTACACAAGAAGCCAAAGAGGATCATGTGATGACTATGAGCTACTTAACCACCCAAGAGCTAGCTGAACGCATTAAATACGATGTTCGGACTATCCGGGAAAGATTGAAAGATAACGTCCTCATTGAAGGTATCCACTACATCCGCCCATTCGGCGGGCGGAAGATCCTGTATCTGTGGGAGCCCATTGAACGGGATATGGGACTTCATTCTGAGCAAGAAGCTTTTGCAATCCCCATGGCCAATGGAGGAATCATCAATGGGTAGCATTCGCGTCAGAAAGCAAACCGGAAAACTTTTTCTGGACTTCAAGTATCGAAACAAACGCTGCCGTGAGCAGACCGCTCTGGAGGACACAGCTAAAAATCGTAAAAAACTCCAAGCATTAATGGACCGCATCGAGGCTGAAATCACTCTCGGCATCTTTGACTATCCGCAGTATTTTCCAAACAGCGCTAATGCCGCGAAATTTCAGAAGGAAAAGGAAGAGGAGGAGAAAACAGGCGCGCTAGAGAACCATGAACACACGCCCCTATTTAAAAGCTTCGCCCATACCTGGATCGGAGAAATGAGCATTCAGTGGCGAAAGTCGCACCTCACCACCGTGGAGGGAACTTTGAAAAACTACCTGATCCCCGAATTCGGGGAAAAAGAGGTTGGCCGCATCACCAAGAAAGAGATTCTCGAATTCCGGGCATCACTCGCCAAAGTTACCACCCGGAGCGAGAAGCCTCTTTCTTCTAGTCGTATCAACCGCATCATGACGCCTTTGCGCATGATCCTGGGAGAGGCAGCCAACCGGTATGATTTTAGCTCACCCTATCATGGGATCAAATCCCTGAAGGTTCCTCGTACCGACGTTGAGCCCTTCGACATCGATGAGGTGAAGCTGATTCTTGAGTCCGTTCGGCCGGATTTCAAGAACTACTACACCGTCCGTTTCTTTACCGGCATGCGTACCGGCGAAATCGATGGTCTCCAATGGCAATACGTCGATTTCAAACGCAGGCAAATTCTCATCCGCCAGTCCCTGGTCAACGGAGAGCTGGGTTACACCAAGAACGACGGCTCCTTCCGCACCATTGAAATGTCTCAACTGGTCTACGACGCCCTGAAGGAGCAACAGAAGGCGACGGGCAACATGGACTTTGTGTTCTGCACCCGGTCCGGCACGCCGCTGTCTCACAACAACGTCACTAAGCGTGTCTGGTACCCATTGTTGGCACACCTCGGGTTGCGTAAACGTCGTCCGTATCAAACCCGCCACACCGCCGCAACGCTCTGGCTCGCTGCCGGCGAAAACCCAGAATGGATCGCTCGGCAGATGGGGCATACGACGACCGAAATGCTGTTCCGCATTTACAGCCGTTATGTCCCGAACCTGACTCGCCGTGATGGGTCCGCTTTTGAGCGGCTGCTCATTACCCAGTTTGAGACGCCCACAGAGGAGACCTCCGATGAGCACTGAGCTGAATCCTACTCTGCCGATGACGTTTATCCCGGTAACAAACCTGATCCCTCGTGAGCGCCGGATGATCCGCAATATGGCCGGTGCGCTGAATGCAGCATTTCAGATTGCGCCGGGACGAGAGCTCGTCATTCATCTGGGGTTGGGCGGCGAGCGCTCCAACCTCGAGGCTTTGGAAACCTGGGTGTGTCAGCAAATGCTGACACACCGCATGCATCCGTCCCGGGAGAGCATGGGCTGGTATGTCAGTCAGCTGGAATCCACGTTGAACTGCATCGAGGAGGAGAAGCATGACTGACACTCACAAGGCCGGTATCCGTCTGGCCTATTGGGCTGACGTTTTCACTATTCTGAGCGTCGAGCTGCTACCCAAACGATTTCGGGGGATGAAGGTCTGGCGGCTGGTTCTCTACTGCAAAGGCCGCCACGCGGTTGCCGCTCTTCATGAGCTTCGCGTACCAACGGACTGGGCCCCACAACCCGGCGAAAAAATTCATGCCGCTCTGAAAATGGGCTCGGGCAAAGGTGCGAAACACCTCCATATTCAATTCATAGACCCCGCCTGAATCTCACTCGGCTTGGCATTGCTCATCACAGGGCACTGCCAGGCCAAACTGCTCTTCATAGAGTTGTCGAGCCTCTTCTGAGGGATCTGCTTTGATGACGTAAACGGTCATCGCCACAAAGCGCATCACCCGCCATAGCAGGTTTTGTTTTTTATTGAGCCTGCCCGGTGGCCGGACCGAAACCGAATCGATCACCAGATTCTCATACCGCTTTTTACGTGTCGGCTTAATAACCCGCACATAACGAGGTTCTGTGCCGTAGACCTCGGCCCAGTGTTTAATTGTCGCTTTTTCGTCAACCTGCTTGTTCACCCGAACGTCAATCGTACATCTGGATTTAAGCTGCAGTTCGCACAGAAACCGATAGTGCCTACGCCACCCCTCCGTGTTTGGATAATGAGGCTTTGAGTCACTTCTCGTGCTGTTGCTTAAAAGGTTCCAGATGCAATCCAAGGCCTCTTCCGGTTTCTCTTCATACCAATCGAGTAATCTGTAGAAAAATCGATGCGCGTAAGACCTTGTGTCAGGGGTGTTAGGAGGGCTGATGAAGCTCCTGAGTTCGACCGGACCTTTGGACATATCCTTTTCATTTAAAGGCCTCAAGACCAATTCGTCTTCTCGCGACATCCTGGAGCCAAAGTGCCCAGGCGTTGCCAATGAGGATGCAGGCCTTGCACGTTTTTTATGGGTTCGCAGGCTCATGACGTAAACTGCATTGCAGTGCCACCTTATTGCGTCTTGGTACCTCACCTCGCACAGGTCTGCAGCGGCTTTTAAGCCCCGAGGAACCATCTTAGCCTCACCAACAGGAACATCTGCTTCTGTTGCCAACATCAATTTGTAAGCATCGAGATACCGAACCTGATGCCGATCGCTTGCATCCCTCGCCAAGGCACCTTCAATGCTCACTTCAGTAACATCATTTAATGGCGGATTTTTCCGCTGGCCTTTTGATGGCCAGCGATCAATCAGGCTCTGGGCAAGATCACTCGCACGATGGTAATTTTCTCCCACTTTCTTGCGATATCGATGTTTCTCTACAGCTGCAACGGATTTCCCCAACAGATCCGCTTGCTCCTGTACCGTTAGTTCGGGATTTCTTCGATTCCACAGGTGCGATCTAACCAGCCAATCCACCAGATGGGCGTATTTCTGCAGGGTTATTGTTGGCGACGCATGTCCAGCCCATGCCGCCAGTGCCCATAACGCCTGACTTTGCGTGTGATATCCGAGGGTTTTCCAAAACGGTCTGTCCGTCGCAAGAAGCTCTTCGTGGTGAAGCGCACCTGTCCAACACCGTGGCGGCATATGTTCTCCTGGGCGGCTTTCCAATAACCGCAACAACGTCCAACTAACGAAACTGTGCCGCAGATTGTGGAACCTGAACGCCGGATCGCCAGTGATCTCCTGCAACAACCGGGTCAAGGGTTTAAATACCAAATAAGATTGGACCGGGCCTGACCCAGCACCATGCTCAGAAAAAATGGACCACATCTCCGGGTGTCCGGGAATCACCTCTCGACGCTCGGCATAAAAGCGGGCCAAACACTCAAGCTCATGGCTTGTCAGCAGATGACGCAATCGTAGTGAGCGTGTCCCTGCATCACTTTTTATCTGGCCGTTTTTATTGGGTCGAACCAATAAACGAACATCGTCGATAACGGGATCGTCGATACCAGGAAAATCGGCAAACAGCCGACTCAAGGCTTCATTACGCCTCAAACCACAGCGATATCCCATGATGAGCAAAACTTCTTGTAAAGGCGCCCAGCGGTCTGTCTGTGCCTTTTTTTGTAGAAGCAAGCGAGCACGCCGGTATTCCTCTGGAGTGAGTATTCTGGCGTCAACCTTGCTGATGCGGCCGGATCCATCGATATCAACCGGAGGAACGTTGTAAACCGTTTCGAGGAACTCATGGAACATCCCAAGCCGATACGATCGCTCCCCACCACCGTAGGACTGATTTACGATATTGTCATAGACCGATTGCCATGTATCAGCATCCAGCCCAAATGGGTCGACAAAGACCTCCGCATGGTCAAGCAATGGTTTAATTGAAAGGAGATAATCAGAAATGGACATCAATAAGAGGCTATCTTTCTTCTTCCCACCACTGATGATCATGTATTGGGCCCAATGCCCCATAAGTTTCAGAATGGGAGAAACATCCTCCTGCTCAATAAATTGCGCTATCCAACCCACGCAGGCCTTTCGCTTGGTTGTTCGGATGCCCGCCCTCAGGCTCTCCAATAACGTCTGTTGATCCGAAAACTCGGTTTTTGGCTGAACATTCATGCACTGTGTTTGGCCCAGCACATCTTCATCTGTCGATTCTTGTTCAGCCTCCGGCAACTGCCGCTTCCCTGTTAGTACCCGGCACCAGTTTTCGGGAGAGACCGGCACACCGAGCAAGGTGTTGCGGCAATAATTAACTAACGAGATCGGCAGCTCGCACGCCGCTGCGGCCTGAGCGATACCGACAACATCTTGCGCTACCGCCGGAGGTAGATCAGCCCTAAGCGCCAACTGCGCAACATAAGGTTTCAGAAGGTACTTGAAATGCGGATATCGGTCCGGCCTGTCCCTATCGACCGTCGGCCACTGTTTTTTCCAATGTTCATGCCATCGTCTTAGCAAAAGCTGAGTTACCGGTGCCGGGAAAATACGGCGCTTGAGCAATGGCTTCTGTGCCCCTTCAACAGTGGACGACTCTCCTAACCGTCCATCATCCAGATCCAGCCAAACGATATTTTCTTCTATCCTGACCCCGGCCTGAATGGCCGCAGGAAGTCGCTCAATCAGGTTTTGATTAAGCACGCCAGAATGAGCAACGAATGAATAGAGCAGTTGTCCGGCATCGAACTCCATAGCCAGCCGATCTAGCTGAGGTCGTGGGGCACTCAGGCTTTCCCAGAAGGCCTCCTCTAGCCGATCAAACTGGATCAGTCGTTGACCGACCTCCGGTGTCAGGTTGGACGGCTCCGTTCTATTGACGGACAACGGTGCTGGCAGAGGCAGTTTCCAATCCAGCGCTTTGATGCCCCGTTCTAAACCCTGGATTAAATAGCGGTGTACGTTGCGGTAAACATAACCGTCACTGTTCGCACAGACTACTGTAACCAGCTCATTGATATCATCGTGTGAGCGCTCACAGAGTGATACACCGCGATAGAGTTCTTCATCCCACTGTTCCAGTCGAGCGAGCGCCGCTCTTATCTGTTCCAGTTTTTCCCACTTTCTATCCAGCGCTCGACGTTGATCTCCAGACGGTTTTTTCTGTTCTGAGCGCTCCAGGCTAGCCTGTAGTTTGTGAATGGGCGCCAGCCAACCACTCCAAATCACGGCGGCATTTGGTTCCATTAATACACCTCCGTGATCGTCTCAAGCCCCAGCCTCTGGCTCAGCTTGTCCATTGCGCTGCCCACAACATCGCAATAATCTAACGGATCGATACTGGAGTGTTTACCCCAGGGCTCTTGACCAATACCCCAGTGCCCCATAAATGCATTCACATAAGCCCCGGGCACTCCTTGTTCCCTGAGGCTGCCGCGTAGCCAATGGCGGCTGAAGTTCAGCGGCAGGCTATACGCCCACAAATAGTTGCTGATGGTTTTCGGACGAACCTGCACCTCATTGAGGTCCTCATCGAGGTAGAACAGGAATGTCGGTTGTCTTTCGCGATCTAACACGCTTAGGCGGGCACGCACGTTAGCTGCGTGTTTCTTATAAATCGACAGCTGATCCGCTAATACCTGACAAAGCGGCACCATCCGTGCATGACTGGCTCCTTCTCCGGTCTTATCTGTAATAAACAGGATTCTGCGTTTGAGGTTGAAATCACTGGCCCTGGCGATCGGATCCTGAACAGCCCGATAACCGGTCATCCAATAAATCATCATCACCAGGTAATTCATTATGGCGTTATGCAGTGATCTCAAACCGCCGGCCTGACCTTGTCGGGCATAATCCAATTTGGCTTGTTCCCTGAGACCCTTGAAGGATTGCCTTACCAGGCTCTCCTGAATCACCAGGTCTGAACCGACATTTCCATCAATCGGCAGGGTAATCTGCTGGTTTTTCACGGGCTCATTTGGGCACCACAAGGTCTGCCATCGAGATGTAACTTCAACATACCGCTCAACCAATCTCTGGCGGCACGTATGATGATAATAAATGGCGGCTGAAGGACCAGATGGCGGTTCACGGTTTGTAACCAGGCATGCCTCAATTAAATCACCACCTTTCTGATGCAGCTCCTCTGTCAGCTGATACGCAATGCGGAACTGCGTCAGCCGTGCTCTCCTTCTGCTATTAATCTCGGCGATAATCGCCTTCACTTCCGACCTAACGGATGCGGTTTCCGCTTTCCGAAAAAGCGAGGCGCATTGTTTTTTTGCTGAACTCGCCCGCTTTCTCACCAGCGCCTTGATCCGCTCCCATATGACCGGTGGAAACGGCAAGGTAATGCTTTGATAATGCAACTCAAGCGCTGGTTTATATTTACCCTTTCGCAATCGCCGATCGTCTGGTTTTTTGATACCTGTGTGCCATTCGCCGGATTCGGCCAGCACATAGACGCCGCTTGATGGCGGCCTTTCCGGCAGCTGGCACTGATTGTTACCGACTCTAGCTTTCAGCACCTCATCCAGCTCCCGGCCTGTCAACAACATCAATGACAGAGCCAGGATGGTCGTGGGCTCAAAATGGCGACCGTCGTCGAGTAATAGGATTCCGAGCTTGCGCAGCTCATCATCGTTCAGCACCTCCCATCGCTCGGGTAGTAGCTGGGCCAGTCGACGACGGTGCATCTGCCTACTGACCTGGGTTCGAACTGATTGCGTGAGAGATCCGCCCCGCTTAGTGTGGATGGGCGTAACAGCTTGATGAAACGAGGGACTATCCGAAAGCTCCTCCGGTGCAATTCCGTCCTTGAAATGATCCGACGATCTCAGAGCCTCTACGGAGCGGCGAAACTCAATTTGCCTGATTTCCGAGGCCCCTGAGATGATCTCGGAATCCGGGTCACGTTTCTCCACCGGGATTTTTTTCTCTAGTAGCCACTGCTCCGCAGAGTCCTTCTCGATCTGCTTAGATTGTGAACGAGGCTCATATTTCCGCCAACCTAGATAAGATTCGAGGAACAACCTCAAGTAGCCTAAATAATTCTTCTGTGCTCCGTGATCTGCCAATTTGCGCTCATCTAAACCCTGCATAGCCTCTTCTACATCATCATGAATTCGATCCACCGGCTGATCCAGTGACGGCAAATAATGCAGCGCTGGCCCCGAGATTTTACGAATCGCTCGCCAAACCACCACGTGTCGTTTATTAAAATCCTTACTCGCCGCCGGGTCGTTTTTATCTTTAAGGGAATGTCGCCACTGCTCAACGCAGGCCATAACAAAAACGGCCAAAGCAATTCTCTGGGGCTCAAACAACTCATCTTTACCCAATGCGTAAAGGCCACCATGCTGCGGGTACACCGTTTGAAAACCACCAGCATCCGAGGCAGATTTTTTCTCGAGATACTCCCCCATTCGTCCGTCACGGCAAATGGAGGCCAGATTCTCAGCAGCAACAAACTCATAACCCTGTTCAACAAACGCGGGCAAAATCCGTTCGAGCGCTCGTTGCACATAATTGATACCTTTCCAGTCCTCTCTCGGAATAACGAGGCGTTCGAACTGTTCAGCTACAGGAAGATCCACAAAATCCTGAAAAATTGACGGCATAACTACCTCACAGAAAACTTTGCTGGCCAAGAGGAGACGATGCGAACTTAGGATCCGTAAGCTGTAGCCTTCGGTTAACGCCCAGCCACTCCTCCATTGCAGTCCGGCTTCGAAAGCAAGGCGACAGAGCCATCAGTAGGTCAGGGTTCGATAACTTAATTAGCTGTACAAGTGATTGAGGAGAATGTGAGAGATCAAGCCCTTGAGTGACGATATTCGTACAAATCGTCAAATTTGAAAGATCGGCCACCGACAAGCCTCCGGTAGGCTGGCTGGTGACCAACGCAGGAATTTTCATATCACCCGGAAGGCCTTGGCATAGTTCGACTGAGCGAAAATTTCCCTGCACCCCGTATCGCCTCGCGCCCTTCTGCGGGTAAAGCAAAGGTGGGTTGAGCCAGGTAGCCAGTTCGACGGCAAGCTTCGTTAACCCTTCGCCACGTTTCAGTGCGGGAACCGGGGCCGTTAAAATTTCGAGCAAAGCCCCCTCGTCGATCGTTACTGGGTCAATCTGATCAATCCGCACAAATTTAAGCTTTGGCCTCTCCAGGAGGTCTTCCACCGCATCCATGATTTTTACCTCGTAGCTGAAATCACCATTCCATTTTCTCATGGGATTGGACGCCAAAATCCGGCTGCACCAACTCAAATATTCCTCTTAGGAATAGCTGTAGCCATAAGCATTCCTTGATGACAGCGCGGACCTTTGCCCTCCCCAACGACACATAGCAATACCACAGGAAAAACCCGATGTGTGGAAATCGACGAAATTCGCAAATTTTACCCGATTTTCGATAGGCTTTGCGCCTATTCGCAAATTTAGCCCCCTCCCGTTTAGTGAAAACAGCCCAACTTACTTAGCCAACATTTCGGGTCTAGACGCCTCCCCCAAGCTCGTCCATAAGCTGTAGCTCAAACGGTCGGTGAACCAGGCAGCATGTATAAACCGGAGGAAATCATCGATTACCAATGAAATAATGCAGGACTCAACTCATAGAGGGGGATTCTGATGCAAGACTCCAGGAAGCCCACAGCCACCAAATCAGCCCGCGTAAAAATGCCCAAGGAGGCACCTACGCAGAAGCCATACCGAATGACACGTTCTGAGATCAGCGAGTTGCGGCAAAAATCTGTAAAAGCCATCGAATATCTGATGAAACAGTGATGCCTTCTTATTCACTAGAAGGAGGGAAGCCAAACCTACGAAAAAGCGTCTGCACTGGAAGCAGAGAGGTGAAGCCTTTGGGAGGCGTGCAAGGTTTGGCTATCTATTAGTCAACGCTGGGTAGCTGGGACCAGTATGTAAGCGGGGGAAGGTCAGCTGACCGGGCTTGTAACGCAGCGCCTCTCCTTCTATTCAAAATCTATGGCCTGAGGTGAGGAAGGCCTGGATTGTCCACAACTACCGTACTCTGTGATTGAATCCGTCCAAATTTGGACGGCAGTCACGTTGCCATGAACAGAGGTTTGGCGTGCCAAACTAGCCAAGCGTCCGGAAATGCACCTGCTGTGAGGATATTTTTGGCGCAGACATCGAGAACCAATGACGTCATCAAGACTGATAATGTTCCTCAAGCAACTCATCCACCGCGTGCACAATGATGTGTGGCAGTTCCGGACGATGAGATTTCATCAGATCAATGTCTTCGCGCTTGAGCTTTTTGCCCTGCCGGTTGTCCCAAACTATTCCAATCCAGACCGTTAAATAGGTCGCGGAAATCAATGGTAAGACGACGGCTTGCCAGGAACCATGATTCATCCAGTTAAACACAGGAAACGGAGAGAGAAAGACTTGTGCGCTCAGGACGAATGTGCACGACCACCAAACCAACAACCAGTTTTTGCGTCGTGCTTTTAGTCGAAGGCCTGCTTCCGTCACACTGAACAGATCGCATTTCTCGTAAAAATTCTCGATTGAGCGTTCGCGATCGTCCGGGTCTTCAGCAGTGAGATCCGGATCCGATTGCAATCGATTGACGGCATCCATCCTCAGGCTATGAAGGATCCCGGTCCGGCGGTTAGATGGCGCAATAGTGAGCAGGGCTCGGATCGCTTCTTTCTGTCGCTCAATTCGGTAATGAATATCGTCCAATGACCACTGCGTAAACCGCTGAAGGTTGCCACCCATTCCACGTGAAGCCTGCCACCCGGACCGGAGCAAGGCTGCCACCCATCGGAGCGTAGCGACGCGGG
>NZ_PTIV01000026.1 GCF_002934325.1 Marinobacter persicus | reverse complement strand
GCGGGGGACAGTAGCTGGTTCTGTGGCCTGACGGCCACCCGGGGGTGGGTCAAAATTAATGGCCAGTAGTGGGTCACTTTAATTGGCCACTAACATTTCCAGTCCCCCCTAGACCAAGAGTTAGAAACTGATTACGTCAACTATAGAGAGGAAATTAATAAGTATGAAGAAAGGGTAACCGAGCTTCGTCTAAATCATCCTGATGTAATAGATGATTATCTTGCCAACTTAATAAACGGCGCTTACTACGAATTAGATTATGAAGTTATTGCTGATCAGTTGAGGCAGTTTCCAGAGAGACAGTATGGGTATTTTTCTGGTTCAAAATATAATAATTCAGAAGAGAAAGTTCTTTATTCAACTAGTTCTTGGATAATTCCTGTTTCAATCAGTATAGATGAAGTTTTTGGTGGGCATCAATATGAAGATCAGATATCTTTGCTGCCATCTCACCTTCTTATGATTAATCAAAAAACTGTGGCTATATCTGAGCTAGGAGTTATTGAATTGCCAATGGGGCAATTGTTACAAGCTATTGCGTGTTATGAAGAATTTTCTCATTCACGAGATGAGTATCGGCACAAATTAAGCCTGGATGGAAGCTTTTTTCAGCATTCACCGGAAATGAATAATCTGTATGGAAGATATCCGGATCTTGTAAGGAAGCCTAATTTATATCAAGTTTTTACTTCAGAGTTCTCAGATTTTTGTGTTGTGTCTACAAGTTCAGCCCAGATCGTTCTTTTCGATATAGAGCAAGTCAAGGGTAATGAGTCGAAAAAATTCATTGATGCAACAAAGCAACTATTATCTTCCTTGGAAGATGAGTTAGTAGTTGATCCTGATGTTTACGTTGACTGGAGTAGATTTGATGATGAATTGTTTGAGCAGATTTGCTACGACATTATCTATCACAGCTCAAAATTCGATAGAAATACAATAAGAAAAATGGGTAAATCTAGATCAAGAGATGGTGGTAGAGATATAGTGGTTTTTACTAGGCCAATTGCTGCTGAGAAACCAAAAAAGTATATTTTTCAGTGTAAGCTTTCTGGTAGAGAAAGCTCTATTAATACCTCTAATGTGGGCTCTGTGTCTGATGTTATTGATCAGTATGGAGCTGAAGGCTATGGTCTGATGTGTAATTGCTATATCGACTCTACGCTTTTTGATCGACTTGATGGTATTTCTAGCAGCCGCCGAGTAGAGGTAGAAACGTGGTCAGGATTTGAAATTGAGAGGTTTTTATCAAGAAGACCAGCATTAAAGCAACGTTATGAAATCACTTAACAAGCAATTGCAGCGGACCAATTTTCGCTGCGCAAAAATTGCCCGCTGAATTGGGCGTTAAATCGGGGCGATTAACATCGTTTGATTGCGAAATTAAAAATGCGGGATTAACTAGGGGAAAGTCATGGATGAACCTTTCAGGATTTATTACAGGGTGTGCCTGATCGCAAGTTGTTTATTGTTTTTTCCGCTGTCATTAATGCTGCTGAGTTACAGAGTTTATCGAGTTTTTTGGCAGAAGGAGCCTGCAATTTATCCGGATTGCAATAACTGGGGTTTAAAGATTGGAAAGTTCTTTTTGGTTCTTAGCAAGATATTGGTATGCCTTTACCCGGTTGCACTGGTTATAACGATGTTAATGGCTGATGGGAGTGGGTCGGTGTCAGGTGTGCCTGCGGCACTGATTCTTGCTATGGGTTTACTTCTCATGCCTCTGGTTGTTGGGTTGATAGAGATTTCGCAGATTAACCATCGGAAGTTCATCCACCAAGAAAGAAAGGGCTAGAGAAGAAGCCTAAACTTCCAGTGAGAGTACCGTTTGTTTGCGTTAGATATTGTTGTAGTAGTGGCTATATTGGTTGTCGGGCTCTCCATCGCCTGGAGCACCGCCAGAGTCGGCATATCGCCTACGCCGAGCTCCGGGAAGGCCCGCGAGGCAATCATCGGTTTGATGGCAGATACAGGCACCGGCCCTGTTTATGACCTGGGCAGCGGCTGGGGTGGATTGGTTATACGGTTGGCCAGAAAATACCCTGATCGAAAGATAGTGGGGTACGAGGTTTCCTTTGTACCATGGCTGGTGTCGGTCATTTTCAAGAAAATACTCGGCTTGCCCAACCTCGAAATCTACAAAAAGAATTTTTTACAGGTAGATCTGTCTGGTGCTGATGTGCTTGTATGCTTTTTACATACCGATGGTATGCGTCAACTTGCCCAAAAGCTGACAGCGGGGGAAGGCTTCAACGGCTTTCTAATAAGCAATTACTTTGCTTTACCATCCTGCCAGCCGGAAGTGTCTATGCGGATCAATGATTTCTACCAGTCACCGATCTATTGTTATCGATTAGGAGAGCTGCAGCGCGTCAACTGAAGCCATTGACCCGCCAAACTACTCCACCGGCAAACGATCCGGCAACGCCTTTAGAACCTCCAGCGGCACGGGCTTTGAAAACCGGTATCCCTGCAACAAATCACAGTTCCGCCGTACCAGATCATTCTGTTCTTCAACGGTTTCAATCCCTTCGGCAACCACCACCATATCCATGTGATGGGCCATGGTGATCACGCCCTGTACGATGGCGGCGGTTCGGCGGTCGGTGAGGGTTTTGTTGATGAAGCTGCGGTCCAGTTTCACCTTGTGGGTGGGCAGATCGCGCAGGTAGCTGAGGCTGGAGAAGCCGGTGCCGAAGTCATCGATGGCGACGTGTATGCCCCGTTTGTTGAGCGATTGCATCAATGCAATGACGGGCTCGGCCCCGTCCAGCAGCACGCTCTCGGTGACTTCCAGTTCCAGGAACTGGGGCGGTAGGCCGGATTCTTCCAGGGCTTTGTCCACGTTGGCCAGGAAGTCTTCGCGCAGGAATTGCAGGGAGGAGATGTTCACGGCTACCGGAAGCATTCGCTCGCTGTTTTCGTTGAGCCGGGCGATTTCCTGGCAGGCGTGCTTCAGCACCCATTGGCCCAGCGGGATGATCTGGCCGGTGCTTTCCGCCAGGGGTATGAAGTCGCCCGGCGAGACCATGCCCCGTTCGGGGTGGTTCCAGCGTACCAGGGCCTCCACGCTGCGGATCTTGCCGCTTACGGCATCCACCAGAGGCTGGTAGTAGACGGTGAACTGGTTGGTTTCCAGCGCCTTTTGCAGCTCGTTACGCAGCAAAACGCTGTCCCGGGTGCTTTTGGCGCCACCGCCACGGTACCACTGCCAGGTGTTCCGGCCTTTGCGTTTGGCCTGGTTCAGGGCGATGTCGGCGTACTGCATGAGTTCGTGGGGCTGGGTGAGATCGGAGGCGGTGGCGGAAATGCCCATGCTGCCACTCAAATGCAGTGCCAGTTCGCCAATTTCGAAGGGGCGGACCAACTCGCGTAGGATCTCTTCGGCTATTTCAATGACGTGGCTTGAGTCCCGGTAATCGCACAAGAGAATGCCGAATTCGTCGCCCACCAGCCGGCCAACCACGTTTTCGGTCGGGATTGAAGCTTTGAGGCGCCTGGCCACTTCGGCCAGTAGCTGGTTACCGATGTTGTAACCCAAACCGTCGTTAATGCTTTTGAAACCATCCAGATCCAGGTACAGGAAGGCCAGGGCAGTCCCGTTTTTGCGGCAGCCTTCAAACAACTCCACCATGCGATCGGAAAAGGCCATGCGGTTGGGCAGCCCGGTCAGCAAATCGTGGGTGGCCTGGTAGGCGATCTGGGCTTCCTGTTCTTTCTGGCGGGTGATGTCCTGTTGAATGCCAATGAAGTGGGTGCATTCGCCGGCTGCATCCATCACCGGGCTGATAACGACCCGGTTCCAGAACGGGGTGCCGTCCTTGCGGTAGTTAAGCAGCGTCGTGTCGACACGCTCGAGCTTTTGCAGCCCTTCGCGAATCTCCCTGACCGCATTCGGGTCGGTGTCTTTGCCCTGCAGGAATCGGCAGTTCTGGCCGAGGATTTCATGGGCGGGGTAACCGGTGATGTCGGAAAACGCGGGGTTTGTGAAGACAATGGGCATGTCCGGCTTTTTGGCGTCCACCATGATCAGCCCGTTGGGATCGGCTTCAATGCCCCGCTTGAGCAACCGCATTTCATCGGTTTGGCGCTTGCGCTCGGTGATGTCCCGGCAAATACCCCAAACGCCGACAATCTCGTCGTCAATCACCACGGGGAAGTTAGTGACTTCCAGGTTCAGAATATGACCACGGGCATGCACACCCCGGGTTTCATAGGTCACCGTCTGGCCGCAGCGAGCGGCATTGAAGGCTGCCTCGGTGTGTTCCTGGTCTTCGGGAACAATCAGTTTGCTGTAATGAATGCCTACAAGATCATCTTCTGAGAAGCCGCTGATGAGCTCCAGGGCCGTGTTGCCCCGCTGGAAATGCCCGTCCAGGTTGAGCTCGTACACGCTGTCGGAATGGTTGTTGAACAGCGCGCTGTGCCATTCGTACAACGTCCGGTGACTCTCGGTGTCCCGCTCCCGGATCAACGCAAGGGCGAGCAGTGAGGCGGCCTGTTTGAGCCGGCTTTCAGCCTCGGGGAAGGTGGCCCGTGGGGTTTGGTAATACAGGTTGATAATGCCCAATAGCTCTTCATCCGGTGCCAGGACCGGGTACGACCAGCAGGCTCGAATGCCCGCCGTTACCATGGTTTCCCGGTAATCCTTCCAGCGTTCATCCCTGGCAATATCTTCCGTTGCCACGAAAGACCGCAAATGCGCCGCGGTTCCAAATGAGGCAACGCCGGTTTCAACGGGGATATCGGTTAGCTGGGGAGTGGGCTCGGCTTTGCTGCAGCGATCGGGAAGGGTATTGAGAGTGTGGCTGCCTGGGTCGTAGGACATCAGGGAAAGGGTGGCATCGGGGAAGAACACCCCTAACCAGTCGGCAACCGCACACAGCGTCTGCCGCAATGGCGCGTGTGTGGCGATCAGTTCGTGAATAAGTTGTTGCCGTTCCAGAACGGGGAGTTCGTTATTCATCCCGGCGAGTCCTTTCTATGGGAAAGCCATTTAAATCATGAAGATAGAGCAATGTCCTGGTGAATGCAATGTTATCGGTCAGGGTCGTCCTGCTCTGGCAGTGGCTGGATCTGGTTGATGTCGCCGGTGGGTACCGCCGGCTCGTCTTTGATAATTACATAGATGCCGCCGCCAATGATAGCGATGGCTACAAGGGCTCTGAGAAGGTAGGAGCGTAACATGTCATCTCCTTTTACTTTGTTCCTCTTCTACAGAGTCTGAGGATGAATGAGGGAATTGCAACGTCTTCGCCCATGGTCGATTCGACAGTTCGCCTCACCATGGCTGATACTGGAAATTCATAACGATAAAACAAAAATGGAGATTGAGACATGTCAGCAGAATCGCCGGACAATCTGGTGCACGTGTATACGGAGAAAGGCATTACCACGGTTACCCTCAACCAGCCTGAGAAACGCAATAGCCTCTCCCTGTCCATGCTGAAGGTGTTATCCAGTGTGTTTTCGGATCTGGAGACGAACCCGGACTGCCGGGTGGTGGTCGTGGCTGCGGCCGGCCATGTGTTCTGCGCCGGTCACGATTTGAAGGAACTGAAAGGCCAGTTCAATCAGCACGAGGCCCAGCTGGCTGTGTTTCAGGAGTGCGCCAAGGTCATGCAGCAGATTGTGAACCTGCCCAAGCCGGTGATAGCGCGCGTGTCGGGTGTGGCAACGGCGGCAGGGTGCCAGCTGGTGGCCAGTTGTGATCTGGCCGTGGCAGCCGAAGGCTCGCGCTTTGCCACGCCGGGCGTGAACATCGGGTTGTTCTGTTCCACGCCCATGGTGGCGCTGTCCCGCAATGTGTCCCGCAAGCACGCCATGGAAATGCTGCTCACCGGCGATATGGTGGATGCCAGGCGCGCCGAGCAGATTGGTCTGATTAACCGGGTGGTGGATTCCGAGGTGCTGGATGAGACGGTCTACGGCATGGCGGCAAACATCGCAGGCAAGTCGGCCTTTACCGTAAAAACCGGTAAGGAGGCGTTCTACCGGCAGCTGGAAATGCCGCTGGAGCAGGCCTATGAGTACACCGCCGAGGTGATGGCCTCGAATATGGATGCCAACGATGCCCAGGAGGGTATTTCGGCGTTTCTGGAAAAACGTCATCCCGAGTGGCGGGACGAGTAATTCAGCGCTCGCACTGGCCCTTGGTGACAGGCCACACCAGCCTGTCGCCAGCTTTGATACTTCGCTCCTTCAGGTAACCGGCATTCATTTCCACGGCGTGCCAGAAGAACTTTCCGGCCGGGTAGGTGGGGCAGTCCTGCTGACGGCTTGAGGCGCAGGGCAACATTTGCCGGATGTTTACGATCACGCCATCCTGGTCGAGAAAGGCGATATCCAGCGGAATCCGGGTGTTATACATCCAGAAGCCGCTGTCTGGTGAGCGCTCGCTGGGATAGCTGAACAACATACCGGAGTTTGGGGCGAGGGTGGTGCGCCACATCAGGCCCGTGCGGCGTTCGGAGTTGGTCTCAGCCACTTCCAGCGTAACCGGGTGGTGCGCTTCGGCAGTGACAAAGCAGGCGGCCACGGTTGGCAGGCTCTGGGGCTCGCCGGCATCGGCGGGGCTGCAGGCGGTAAGCCACAGCACGCTGCCCAGTATAAAGGCCAGTGCTTTCATGAGCGCAGCCGGTAGCCGGTTTTAAAGATCCACCAGACCGTAGCCATGCAGGCCGCCAGGAATACGACAGTCATGCCCACGCTGATGCCCACGTGCACGTCAGACACGCCATAGAATGCCCACCGAAAACCGCTGATCAGGTACACCACGGGGTTGAACAGGCTGATGGTTTGCCAGACCTGCGGCAGCATGTCGATGGAATAGAAGGTGCCGCCAAGGAACACCAGCGGGGTCACCACCATCATGGGTACGATCTGAAGTTTTTCGAAACCATCCGCCCAGATGCCGATGATGAAGCCAAACAGGCTGAAGGTGACGGCGGTAAGCACCAGGAATGACAGCATCCAGAAGGGGTGCAGTACGTGGTAATCCACGAAGAACCGGGCGGTTATCAGAATGATCACGCCCAGAATCACAGACTTGGTCGCGGCGGCGCCCACGTAACCCAACACGATTTCAGCGTAGGACACGGGCGCAGACAGCACTTCGTAGATAGTGCCGGAGAACTTGGGCATGTAGATGCCGAAAGAGGCGTTGGAAATGCTCTGCATCAGCAGGGACAGCATGACCAGGCCGGGAATGATGTAGGCCCCATAACTGATGTTCTCGATGGCACCCATGCGCGAGCCGATGGCGGAGCCGAACACCACGAAGTACAGCGAGGTGGTGATTACCGGCGCCAGCACGCTCTGCATGATGGTGCGCCGCATGCGTGCCATTTCGAACTTGTAGATGGCTCTAACGCCGTAAAGATTCATGCCTTTCTCCGTTTGCGCTCACTCATGCACCAGGCCGACAAAGATTTCCTCCAGGGAGCTTTCCCGGGTTTGCAGATCCCGGTACTCAATATCCAGCTCCCCCAGGGTGCGCAGCAATCGCGCCACGCCGGCCTGTTGTTCCTGGGCGTCGAAGGTGTAGATCAGTTCGTAGCCATCTTCGGACAGCTCCACCGGTTCCAGCGTCAGCTCACCGGGCACCTTGTCGAGCGGGTTCTGCAGCTGCAGGCGAAGCTCTTTCTTGCCGAGTTTCGACATCAGCTGGTTTTTCTCTTCCACCAGGATGATTTCACCTTCGCGGATCACGCCAATGCGGTCCGCCATCTCCTCGGCTTCTTCGATGTAGTGGGTGGTGAGGATGATGGTGGTGCCGTTTTCCCGTAATTTGCGCACCATTTCCCACATGTCCCGGCGCAGTTCCACATCCACACCGGCGGTGGGCTCATCGAGGAACAGGATGCGGGGCTCGTGGGAGAGCGCCTTGGCGATCATCACGCGGCGCTTCATGCCGCCAGAGAGCGACATGATGCGGTTGTTGCGTTTGTCCCAGAGCGACAGGTCTTTCAGTACCTTCTCAATATGGGATGGCTTGGGCGGCTTGCCGAACAGCCCCCGGCTGAACGAGACGGCATCCCAGACCCTTTCAAAGGCATCGGTATGAAGCTCCTGGGGTACCAGGCCAATGGCTTCCCGGGCGCTGCGGTAGTCGGTCACGATGTTGTGCCCGGCGGCGCGGATCTCGCCATCAGTCTTGTTAACGATGCCACAGATAATGGAAATCAATGTGGTTTTGCCGGCACCGTTGGGGCCGAGAAGGGCGAAAATTTCCCCGGGGTAGATCTCCAGGTTAACGTCTTTCAGCGCCTGGAAACCGCCGCCATAGACTTTGTTCAGGTGCTTTACGGAGATATCCGGTTGCACGGTGCCATCCTGTCTGTTGCATCAACGGGAACGTGAAACCGGGCATTTTCTCACGCCGACCGGTATTTAGAAACCTTTGCCCCGGCGGTAAATACCCGCATAATGCCCCGCTTAGTGTTTATGACCTGTTTCAGAGGAATCTTATGTTACGTGCTTACCTCGCCGTAGGATTAGTGATTGCCGTTATTGGCTTGACCGTGATGACGTCCGGTGACGATACCCCGTGGATTGGCGGTGGTGAGTCGTCAAGCCAGTCTTCAAGCTGCGACTTGCTGGGCCCCGAACCATGCACCTGGACCACCCGGGAAGGTGAGTGGCGCGCTTCCCTCAGAGCAGGTGAAGCTGGAGAGCAGGGCGTGCAGTACCACTTCAGCCTGCAGGCGCCTGTCGCGCCCGAGCGCTTCCTCGCCGTGCTCCGTGGCCAGTCCATGTACATGGGTGAGTACCCGGTGCCGCTGGTTGAAAAGAGTGAAGGCCGTTACGCCGCCACTTTTACCGCGCCCTTCTGTGCCACCGGTACCGAGATGATTTGGCGGGTGGAGCTGCGAAGCGGCGAGCGTCCGCTGGATATCAATGGCAAACTGATGACCTTCAACGCCGTGAAATAATTCCCTAGCAGGTTGGCATGGTTTGAAGTGCCAGCTTGCGCCGGATGTACCGGCCCAGGGCATCGACGCCAATGTTGAGCAGGGCGGTGATCAGGATCAGCAGCATCGCCCGATCAAACCGGATGTTCTGGATCGCGCTGTCTACGTAGAACCCGAGCGTGTAGATACCCAGAATGCCAAGGATGGCCGTTTCCCGCATGATGATTTCCCACCGATAGAACAGAAACGCCAGGAAGGGCCGGTACAACCGGGGCACCAGCTCCCAGGTGTATCGCGCAAAGCCATGAGGGGCGTCCGGGCGCAGATGAATGGTGTTGCTCTGCCGACCAATCAGGTGCCCGATGATACCGCCATTGTGCAGCGCGAGTGCCACCACCGCCGGCAGCATGGACGGTCCCCACAGTTGCAGCAGAATGTAGGCGAGGATGTATTCCGGCGTGGAACGGGCAATTACCAGCAATACATGCCCGGAAGTCCGCCGCACCGGCCCGCCGAAATGTTTTGAGATCAACGGAAAAGCCAGCAGAGATAAAATACCGGTGGCCACCAGGGCAATCTGGGTGAGCACCACCGTGTTCCAGACACCGGGCAGAGCCTCGGTGACCATGACATCACCCAGCCAGGGCATGAGCCCCGCGAGCCCTTCACCATCCCGCAAGGGGGCGGGAATGATGTCTTCGGTAAAGAACCGCTCCACATTGCCCCAGACGATCGGCAGGCCTTCGCCCAGGAAAAACGGCGCACCCAGAATATAAATGGGAAGCAGTTTCGGCTTTAGCCACAGAGGCATGGTGGCAATCAGCACGTAGAACAGGATCAGCATGGCTCCGGCATCGGAATACATGCCCATGGAGAACGAGGACTCCAGGTAGAAACCCAGGGTGGGCAGGCCCACGAATCCGAGAATGGCGGAGGAGCGAAGGCCGCATTCCAGGCGATAGGCGGTGTAGGTGCGAAGCTGCACCCAGCAGTCCGGGATTTTGGCGTACAAAAAGGCCGCAATGGCGCCGGTGCCCGGCGGCAACAGTCGTGTGGGCTCCTGGTCGGCTTCTTCCAGGATCTCCGAGTACACCTTGGCAAATATGCCGGCGTAGGGGATGGCAATGGCCAGTACCCCGGTCAGCGGGTGAAAGCCGAAAAACTGAAGGAAGATCAGCGCCCAGAACAGCTCGTGGATGGCCCGGATAAAGGCGCAGAAGATGCGTACCGGCAGGAACCGGTACACCAGTGACAGCAGAAAGCCAAAGAAGCTGCCAAGGGTCACCCCCACAAACGCAAACGCGATGGTTCGCAGCAGGGCGGTTGCCAGGCCTTCGGTACTGAAGAAGTTAGGCGTCGCCACGCCCAGGAAGAAACGCCCCAGGTCCTGCCAGGGGTTGGCGGTGGTTATCGCAATGTCGGCCACCAGCAACCCGGCCACGGCAATGGCAAGGAAAATAAGGCTGGTTCTGACAGTGGGATAGGAGAACATGGTGTGCCGGCCGTCAGTACAGGGTCATGATGTCGGCAGGCGCAAGCTCGCTGGCCGGTGCATCCAGGGCGATTTGGCCATTCTGGATACCAACGATGCGGCTGCAGTATTTCAACGCCATTTCAACATCGTGGAGCGCGACCACGCTGGTGGTGAAATGGGAAGTCAGCCATTCCATGACGTGATGGCCCAGCAGACCATCTAGCGCAGAAATGGGTTCGTCCGCCAGTAACAACGGCGAGCCGCGATAGAACGCCCGGGCAATGGCCACCCGTTGACGCTGACCGCCGGAAAGCGATGCCGCCGGAATCCATTGCTTTTCCGGCATGCCCAGCTCTTCGAGGAGGCTGGCTACGGCCTCCCGGTCCTTGCGAAACGGTTTTAGCAGTGTCCAGGTGTTGTACCACACGCTGTGCTTTTGCAGCTGCCCCATGAACACGTTATGGAACACGGGCAGGGCATTCACCAGCCCCAAGTCCTGCGGGATCAGCGAGGCCTCGTGTTCCACCTGCTCATACATCAGCTTGATAAGGGTGGATTTACCGGCACCGCTGCGGCCCACCAGGGCCACGTGTTCGCCCTCGCCAACGCTTAACGAGAGCGGGCCGACGACCCGCTCTCCATTAAAGCTGGCTGTCAGGCCATCGAACTCCAGTCCTGGCATCAGTCCAGAATTCCGATGTTTTCAGCGGTCTCCCGAATCGGCTCATAGTCGTCGTTGGACGCCGGAACAAAGCTTGACCGCGGGAAGCTTTCCAGCAGTTCGGGGTCATCCATTTCCAGCAGGGCCTGGGTTACTTTTTCCTTGAAACCATCGCCAAAGCGCTCGTTAACATCGCCACGGATGGTCCACTGGTAGTCCGGATAGGGCGGGGTTTCCCAGATCACTTCCACGGCGCTGGTGTCCACGTTGCCGTTCTCCAGTTCCTTCTCCCATACCTGGAAGTTAAGCGCACCCACCTGATAGGTGCCGGCTTCCACCAGACGTAGTGTGCGGGTGTGGTTGCCGCTGAAGCCAACGCGAGAGAACACTTCGTCCGGACCTTGGCCAAAGGTATCGCGGATGTAGAATTCCGGCATCAGGCGGCCAGAGGTAGAGCCTTTGGAGCCGAAGGTGAAGGTTTTGCCGCGAAGCTCATCTTCCAGCTCGGAAAGCTCATCGGCGGGCTCAATGCCTGTGGCGGTGTTGGCGATAAAGTAGGTCTGGAAGGCCTGGTCTTCTTCACCCTGGGCGATGGCCTCGGAGCCTGGGACCAGTCGACGGGCCTGCACGCCGGACAAACCGCCAAACCACGCCAGTTGGACCTGGTTATTACGGAAAGCGGAAACGGCGGCCGCGTAGGATTTGACCGGAATATAGCGAACGTCCATATCCAGCTCTTCGGAAAGATAATCGGCCACACCGCTGAAGCGCTCAACCAGCTTGGTTTCGTCCTGGTCCGGAATGGCGGTGAAAACGAATGTCTCTGCGCTAACGGCCGGTGCCACCGACAACGAAAGAACCGTCGCTGCAAACCACTTGCGAATAGGCGTTATCTTCATGTTTCAATCCTTTGGTCTGTTTTGGGTTTTTCTTGAATTGCGCAGGGAGGATACCGGTATTCTGCGCTTCTCTGAACCGGTGTACGTAAAAAGGCTTTACCCGGAGCACCTGCAAAGGCAGACTTTTTTGGAGCCACTGAATTAATCAGGACTCCTTAACTATAGCCGGATCATGCCATTCTATGCAGATCGTTGTTGTAACCCCCGCAGGCCCGGATTCAAAAGCGGGCAATCGGGCAACTGCTCTACGTTGGAAAGCTCTGCTGGAAACCGCCGGGCACCAGGTAAACGTGCTGACGGCCTACCAGGGCGAAACATGCGATCTGATGATCGCCCTGCATGCCTGGCGCAGTGCCGAGGCGGTGCGCCAGTTTCGCGAAGACTGGCCAGACAAACCGCTGATTGTGGTGCTGACCGGCACCGACATCTACCGTTTCCAATACGAGTGCCCGGAACCGACAAGAGCCTCCATGGCCGCTGCGGACGTATTGATAGGCCTGCATGATCAGGTGGCACAGGATATTCCCGAAGCCTTCCGCAGTAAACTGATAACGCTTCGCCAGTCGGCAGAGAAGCCGACGGTTGCCGGCAGTTCCAAAGCAGAGCCCGGGCGCTTTGATGTCTGTGTGATTGGCCACCTTCGGGAAGAAAAAGACTCCTTGCGGGCGGCCTGGGCAACCCATTATCTGCCAGAAGAGTCTGAGATTATGGTGTCCTGCGCGGGGAAGGCTCATAACGAGGCGTGGCATAACAAGGCCCTTGAAGAGAGCAGAGCAAACCCCCGGTTTCATTATTTGGAGCAACTGGACAAGCCTGCGCTGGAACACTTGATGGCGGTGAGCCGCCTGATGGTAATCAGTTCAGTGATGGAAGGCGGCGCCAATGTGGTGTCTGAAGCCTGTCGCGCCGGGTTGCCCATTCTGGCATCGGATATTCCGGGGAACCGGGGGCTGCTGGGCGACGATTATCCCGGCTATTTTCCACCCAAGGATGAAAAAGCCCTGGCGCAGTTGATGCGTCGTGCAGAGACCGATCCCGGGTTTCTGGCGGAACTGAATGAAAGAGTCTGCCGCCTGGCTGACACTTTTACCCCGGAGCAGGAGCGCCAAAGTCTGGAACAAGCGCTGGAAAAAGCCGTCGCGGGCAAAATGCTGGTGTAAATCAGGAAGCAGACGCGGCAGGTGGCGTGTTGTAGCGGACCATCTGTTTGAGGTTGTTGGGTTGGTCAGAGTTACGGCGAGAGCGCAGCGTCTGCTTTTTAATCAGCACGTCCACCACACGTTGGAGCCGTTCGGTGAGCGTTTCAGGGATCTCAGCTCTATTGAAATCAATGGAGTAGAAGAAGTTGCTGCAGTGCTTTCTCTTCTCTGTCACCAGCCCCGACAGGCCTTCCACGGTGATTTCATCCACCGGCATGTCCATGATCAGATCCAGGACCACGTTATCACCCGGCTCAAAAATCTTATCCGTCTTCATGACGCAGCCGTAGCCATTGAGCTCGTACAAGCGGGCTTCCACGGTTTCCTTTCGAAAAAAACCATGGCGGATGCGGAAGCGGGCGGTGATGTCCGGTAATTGTTCGTGCATGACTCGCTTTCCCTGCAAAACCTATTAGATCAACGCTCTGTAAACAGCATTTTACAATAGCCATGAACGGCTGGTTTGGCAAGAACTTGAGCTTTTTCTTACCAAACCCGGCCGTTTCTGCAGATTTCTCAGATTGTTTTCAGTTCGTACATATCAACACGACGATCTTTCAGGTTGGTGACAGAGCCTTCGTTCCGTACCAGCTTGAGCTTTTCCAGGTCCATGTCGGAGAACATGATCATCTCAGTGTTGGGCGTGGTTTCCGCCATCACTGCATCGTGGGGGAAGGCGAAATCCGATGGTGAGAAGACCGAGGACTGGGCGTACTGAACGTCCAGGTTTTCCACCTTGGGAAGGTTGCCGCAACTACCGGTGATGACCACATAACATTCGTTCTCGATAGCCCGGGCCTGGGCGCAATGCCGTACCCGCAGGTAGCCGTTCTTGGTGTCGGTCCAGAATGGCACGAAAATGATGTCGACTTCCTCGCGGGCCGCCAGTCGTCCGAGTTCCGGGAACTCGATGTCGTAACAGATCATGATGGCCACGCGCCCGGCATCGGTGTCGAACACCTGAAATTTTTTGCCGCCTTCGATAACCCAGTCCCGGCGTTCGTGGGGCGTAATGTGGATTTTGCGCTGTTCGTCCACCCGGCCGTCCCGGTGACACAGGTACGAAACGTTATAAACCCGGTCGTCCTCGATCAGAGGCATGGAGCCGGTAATGATGTTGATGTTGTAGCTGACCGCCATTTCCGACATCTGGTGGCGGAACTGCTCGGTAAATCCGGCCAGAAAACGAATGGCGCGGGTCTGGTCCACCTGGTCGGTCAGGCCCATCAGCGGGGCGTTGAAAAATTCCGGGAAGATCGCGAAGTCGCTTTTGTAATCGGAGAGCGCATCCACGAAGTATTCCACTTGTTCCAACACCTCCTCCACGGAGGTAAATTCACGCATCTGCCACTGCACGGCGCCCATGCGAACCTGGGTTTTCTTGACGTCCAGTACGGCTGAGGGCGGGGTGTAGAGAATGTTCCGCCATTCCAGCAGGGTTGCGTAGCCCTCTGATTTCTCGTCTTCCGGCAGGTACTTGTGCATCAGCCGGGTGACCTGGAAGTCGTTCGACAACTGGAAGGTCAGGATCGGGTCGTAAATGTCCTTGCGATCCACCCGCTGGATGTACTCTTCCGGGGTGTATTGCGCGGAGTACTTGAAATAGTTGGGAATGCGCCCGCCCGCGAGGATGGCGCGCAGGTTCATGGACCGGCACAGTTCCTTGCGCGCCTCATACAGCCGGCGACCCAGCCGGTAGCCCCGGTAATCCGGGTGAATGAAGACATCCAGGCCGTACAGGGAATCGCCATTGGCGTTATGCCAGATTTTTTCGTTGCGCAAAATCAGGTCATCATAGGCGTGCGGGTTGCTAAAACGCTCATATTTGACGCACACCGTTAATGCAACTGCAACGATGTGGCCGTTATCCTCAATGCAGATTTGGCCATCCGGGAACTGTTCCACCAGAGCCTTGATGGTGTCTTTTGGCCAGGCGCCACCGATGTCGTCGTAGACGTCGTCCATCAACTCCTGCAGTTGGTCGTAATCGTCCAGAGTGAGGTTACGCAGATTGAGATGCAGGTCTTCGTGGGCCATTCAGCTTCTCCAATTTTCCCGGATAGGTACGCCAGTTGCGGCGAAAGAGCATTCTAGCAGACAGTTTTAAAGAGTTGGTGGTTACAGAGTGAGGCTGACCGGAAACTAATGCGGAGCGGTCAGTAGATCGATCCGCCGGTCCAGGTTTTTCAGGACATGCCTGCCAATATTGCGAGACTCCTCGGAGAGGAAGGGATTGGATAATCTGATGATGGCTCTTTTATTCAGCTGCAGTTCGGCTACCGGACGGCTGTACCAGGTCCTTAGGTAGTTGCCAAAGCTGCCATCTTCAATTGCTCGCTCCAGACCCAGCTGCAGCCGTTGCGCGGTGGCATGATCCTCCGGGGATGTGAAGAGGTAAGAAGGCATGGGGTAGGCGAGCAGTAGGTGTGGTTCTATCACCAGGTCCTCGGCGTTTTGAACCCGTTGATCATAGAGTACTTCGCTGACACCTCTGGCAAAGCAGTCAAACCGATGATTGCGAAGCATTCGAAAAAGAATTTCGTAGCGGGTGTGGGTGATAACGGGGACGCCATTGGCTTTCAGGATGGAAGAGTCGGGCCAGTGTGCGCCCTGGCCAATACGGATGTCGCTTGCCCGCAGATCCCGGATATTGTCGATTTCGCTAAAACGGTCCACGTTTTCCGGTAATACCAGGCACACCCTTAAACCCAGAAGTCCACCATCCACCGGCACCGGTACTGTATTCAGAGCGGTTTCCCGTTCCACTGTCGTGGCAACGTTAGCGATATCCAGCGGTAGGGACCGGCTGTTGGTGGCAAGCTCCCTGAGCGCCCGACCCTGGGTGATTTCTTGGCTGCGATGAATCGCGAATTCACCGTATTCTGGTGTCTTTTGAAGGGCAAGCTCCACCAGCGCATAAGTAGCCGGGTTATCGTAATTGCGGTACCACAGGGTGTAATGGCGTGGTTCAACGTCTGCTTGCGCGTTCGCCATCGCTGGCCCAGTGTCAGGGCGGCGACTACAAAGCAGGTTATGAGGGGGCGAACAGCAGCTGACAATTGGCTTTCCTTAACCCGGCGAAACACAAAGCACATCGTTGAAGTTAGTTCAAATTCAGAATTCTGCCTCTGTCTTTTTGCCGGGCAGGTCCCGAAGGGTTTCCAGGAACAGTTCACCGTATTTTTCCAGCTTCGCCGCGCCAACGCCATTGACCTCGGCCAGCTCCTCCAAGGTTTGTGGACGGCGCTCCAGCATGTCGAACAGGGTGGTGTCGTGGAAAATCACGTAAGGCGGCACACCCTGCTGGTCGGCCAATTCCTTACGACAGGCCCGAAGCGCTTCCCAGCCGTCATGGTCGGTAATCTGGTCGCGAACGTTCTGGCCGGTTCGCCTGGTGCCCGACGACTTGGTGGCGGCGGCCTTTTTCGCGACAGGGTCCTTGCGCAACTCAATGCTCTGCTCGCCCTTGAGCAGGGGGCGGCAACGCTCGGTGAGCTGCAGAGAGCCAAAGCCTTCCGGGTCTGCCCGCAGATAGCCGTTGGCCACCAGCTGGCGGAATACCGACTTCCACTCGGCGGCTTTAAGGTCCGCGCCGATGCCATAGGTGGAGACGGTCTGGTGGCCGGCCTGGATGATCCGCTCGTTTTCGGAACCGCGAAGTACATCAATGATGTAATTCACCCCAAAACGTTGGCCAGTGCGGTACACGCAGGAAAGCGCCTTCTGCACCGCGACGGTGCCATCCCAGGTTTCCGGAGGCGTCAGGCAGGTATCGCAGTTGCCACAGGCCGAATCCGGGTTATCGCCAAAATACCGGAGCAACACCTGCCGGCGGCATTCGGTGACTTCACAGAGCCCGAGCATGGCATCCAGCTTCTGGCGTTCCACACGTTTGAACTGGTCGCTGCCCTGGGAGGCTTCCAGCATTTGCCGCAGCTTGATGACATCCTGCAGGCCATACACCATCCAGGCGGTGGAGGGTTTGCCATCGCGCCCCGCGCGGCCGGTTTCCTGGTAGTAGGCCTCCAGGCTCTTGGGCAGGTCCATATGGGCGACAAAACGCACGTCGGGCTTGTCGATGCCCATGCCAAAGGCGATGGTGGCCACCACAATCACGCCGTCTTCCCGCAGGAAGCGTTCCTGGTTTCGCGCCCGTTCTTCGGAACTCAAGCCGGCGTGGTAGGGCAGAGCGGTGTAACCTTTGCTGGCCAGCAGGCGAGCGGTGGCATCCACCTTGTTCCGTGACAGGCAATAGACAATGCCGCAGTCGCCTTCGTGTTCTGCTTTAATAAAGTCCAGCAACTGCTTGTTGGCGTTGGTTTTTGGCGTAATTCGATATTGAATGTTCGGGCGATCGAAACCGCTGATAAAGTGCCTGGCCTCGGTCAGCGAGAGGCGTTCGGCAATTTCTTTGCGTGTGCGCTCATCGGCAGTGGCGGTGAGTGCTACCCGGGGCACCGTTGGAAATTCGGTGGCCAGCATGCTCAGTTGCAGGTAGTCAGACCGGAAATCGTGGCCCCATTGGGAAACGCAGTGCGCCTCATCAATCGCAAACAATGACAGGGAAGCGTGGTGGAGCAATTCGATGGTACGGGGCTGGATCAGCCTCTCCGGGGCGCAGTAGAGCAGGTCCAGTTCGCCGGTGGTCAGGGCGTATTCGGTTGCCCGCGCCTGTTCGTAATCCATGCTGGAATTCAGGAATGCCGCTTTCACGCCCAGTTCCCGCAGTGCTGCCACCTGGTCATGCATCAGGGCGATCAATGGCGAGATCACCACCGCCGTGCCCGGGCGTGCCAGGGCTGGGACCTGGTAACACAGGGATTTACCGCCGCCGGTGGGCATGAGGACCAGGGCATCCCGGCCTTCCACCAGTTCCTGGACGACTTCCCCCTGTAAGGGACGGAAACGTTCGTAGCCAAACACTTCGTGTAGAATCTGCTCCGGGGTTCGGCGGGCGGCCGAGGGCGGTTCGCAGGTCAGTTCGTCCGGATCCGGGTACATAAGGCGCTTCTTTCTTTGCGGAATAAGGGCGGAAAACGTGCGGCGGATGATAACAGATCCAGCCCTTCGATTTTCCAGGGAGAGGCAAAGCAGCCTGAGAAAGGATACAATAGCGCCCTTTCATTCAGACCGTGATTAATTGTTTAGTAAATAAACAGGGCTTGCATGCAGGAATTTGACGCCATCCGACCTTATTCGGACCAGGAAACCGCTCCAACCATTCGTCGGCTGGTTAACGACCGCGAATTCTTGGATATGGTCGGCCGATTCAAAACACCCAAACTGGCCAAATGGGCACCCGGTTTGTTGCGGGTGTTTGTGCGCCGCTGGTTGCTTCGTCATTTTGGCCATTACCACAGGATTGATGATCTCCAGGCGGGCCTGTCTCCCTATATTGCAGAGCTGGTGGACGGCTCCACGTCCCGGGTGACCCAGAGCGGGCTGGAAAATCTGAGCAAGACAGCTCCGCACCTGTTTATCTGTAACCATCGGGACATCGTTTGCGACCCCATGCTGGTGAACCACCAGCTGTTCCAGCACGGCTTCAGCACCACCCAGATTGCGATTGGCGACAACCTGCTGCAGAACCGGGTGTTCGCGGAAATCATGCGCCTGAACAAGAGCTTTGTGGTTCGCCGCAACATGACCAGCCCACGGGAAATGCGGGACGCCTATCTGACCCTTTCCGGCTTCATCAATCACTGCATCGATACCAGCCAGAGTGTCTGGATTGCCCAGCGTGAAGGGCGGGCGAAAGACGGCATTGATGGCACCGATCCTGCGATCATCAAAATGTTTTACATGAGCCGCAAAAAGTCTGGCCTGGCGTTTGACGAGGCCATGAACCGCCTGCATATCGTGCCGGTATCCGTGGCCTACGAATACGATCCGTGTGACCGGGACAAGGCCCGGGAGCTGGAAGTCCGGGCGCGCACCGGCGAGTACCAGAAAACCGAAGGGGAAGATAGCGAGCAGATCATCAAGGGCATGACCGGCTACAAAGGCCATGTGCACGTGCACTTTGGTGCGCCGATTACCGATTCTCCGGGCAACCCCAAGGAACTGGCGGCAGGTATCGATCATGAAATGCACGCCAATTACCACCTGCATGCTTCCAACCTGGCCGCTTTCCAGATGCGCGCTGAACGGGCGGGCGACAGCGCCAGCCTCGAGCAGGTTGCCCAGAATGTGGAACTGGCCGAGAAGTGGTCAGAGGTTGACCTGGAAACAGCGAAGTCCGAGCTGGCCCGCCGGATGGAACAATGCAGCCCTGAGTGCCAGCCCTACCTGCTCGATATGTATGCCAATCCGGTGGTGAATGCACTGGCCGCCAACAAGGACGGCGAGGTTTTGACACCAACACCGTCCGAGGACTGATTCAGACCCAAAGCATCGCGCCCATCTCCAGCGGGTGGCTTAACGCCTCGTGATAGGGATAAGCGCGGATGCGCAGTGTTTGAAGGCCCGGGTAGGGCGGCTTCACTTGTGTGGAGAACAGGGTGGTTTTGCCCTTCTGGTTTTTTACCGGTTGAAGTAGAAAACGGTCAGAGCCCGGATCACTGTGGGCGCCCGAGCATTCCATGGCGACCACGCATTCCACGCGCACGTCCTCCGGGGCCAGCCCGTTGAGCTCCATCTCCACTTCCAGTCCTACTTCGTCACCCCAGGTGCATTGGTCCGTCACGCATCCGTGCACTTTGATGGAAACTCCGCCCCAGGCCTGGTGGACTTTGGCTTTCCAGGATGCCAATTCCCGGGCCAGCCTGCCGTTATCCGCCATGAGGCGCCGTCCCTGGAGAGTCGCCGGTTCGTAATACTGCCAAACATAGTCCATCACCATGCGCTGGGCGTTGAATTTCGGGGTTATGGTTTTCATGGAAGCCTTGGAGCAGGCAACCCAGCCTTCGGAATAGCCCTGGGCTGCCCGGTCGTAATAGAGGGGCAGCACTTCAAACTCCAGAAGATCCAGCAAATCCCGGGCTTCCTCCCGATTGCGGAATTCCTCATCCAGATCAATGTCCCGAGGTGCAATGGCCCAGCCATTGGAGCCGTCGTAACCTTCTCCCCACCAGCCATCCAACACGCTCAGATTGACTGCTCCATTCATCGCCGCCTTTTCGCCGGAGGTTCCGCTGGCTTCCTTGGGGTATTCGGGATTGTTCAACCAGACATCGACCCCGCTCAATAGTCGGCGCGCCATGGCCTGGTCATAGTCTTCCAGTAGCAGGATGTGACCCATCAGGGGCGGGTGCATGGACAGATCGTGAATCACTTTGATCAGTTGCTGGCCCGGATTGTCCTGGGGGTGAGCCTTGCCGGCAAACACCAGCACCACCGGACGGTCTGGATTGGTAAGCAATCGTTCCAGGCGGGCTAGATCAGAGAAAATCAGTGTTGCGCGCTTATAGGTGGCGAAGCGCCGGGCGAAGCCGACCACCATGACGTCTTTGTCTGATGCGGTCAGCTTTTCGGTCATTCTTTTGGTGACTGAATAACCAGTTCCGTTACGTTTGTGCTGACGCTTCAGGCGATGGACGACAAACTCGGCCATCTGTTGCTTTAGCGCTTTGTGGATGCTCCAGTAGTGATAATCCGGGATCTTGTCGACAAAGTTCCAAAACTCGGGGTTGCGAAGCTCGCTTTTCCAGTTCGGCGCCTGAATATCAAACAGCGTAGCCCACTCCGGGGCCAGGAAAGTGGCGACATGAACGCCATTGGTAATGTGCCCGATGGGGTTTTCTTCGGGGGGCACCTGTGGCCAGATATCGGATTCCATTTGCGAGGCGACCCGTCCGTGAATACGGCTAACCCCGTTGTGGAAGCGGGATCCGCGCAAGCCCAGGCTGGTCATGTTGAATTTGTCGGTCTGGTTCCGGTCGCCAAGGGCAAAGACCTTTTCAAAGATAAGCCCCGACGCTTCCAGGTAGGGCCATAACGCATGGGCCACCAAGTCACGGGGGAAAATATCGTGGCCTGCGGGAACGGGCGTGTGAGTCGTGAACAGGGTGCATGCTGCCACCGCTTCCAGTGCTTCCTCAAAACTCAGCCCTTCGGCCATGGTCTGGCGGCAGCGTTCCAGTATCTGGAAAGCTGCGTGACCTTCATTGATGTGCCAGGCGGTTGGCCGTATGCCCAGTTCCGAAAGCACCCGGGTGCCGCCGATGCCCAGCAGCATCTCCTGGCTGATGCGAGTGGTGGCATCGCCGCCGTATAACTGAAGCGTTAGCGCGCGGTCTTCCTCGCTGTTTTCCGGGGTGTTGGCATCAAGCAGATAGAGGCGAATATGCCCAACCTTCGCCTGCCAGACCCGGGCATGAACCTCACGTTCGGGAAAGGGCACCGAGATCACAACCGGTTTACCGTCTCTCTCCACCGGCGAGATGGGCAGTTCATCACTGGAATGGCACTTGTAGGTGGCGATCTGGTGCCCTTGCGCATCAATGCTCTGAATGAAATACCCCTGTTGGTAAAGAAGCCCTACCGCTACAAACGGTAAGCTCAGGTCACTGGCCGCCTTGCAGTGGTCGCCGGCCAGAATACCCAGGCCGCCGGAGTAGATGGGGAAACTTTCGTGGAAGCCAAATTCAGCGCAAAAATACGCCACCAGGCTGGTTTCGGGGTCTAGCGCCTGAAGCACTTCACTGCCCGGTTCCGAGGCCACGTAGGCTTCGTAATTCGACAGTATCCGGCGGTATTCGGTCAAAAAGGCGGGGTTCTCTGCCGCTTCGTCTAGCCGGTCCTGGGAGACCCTCCGGAGGAACAGCTTGGGATTGTGTTCCACCTTCTGCCACAACCGCAGGTCTATCCGGGCGTAGAGACTGCGCACGCCATGATCCCAGCTGTAAAACAGATCATTTGCCAGAGCTTCAAGGCCGGCAATGGCTTCCGGGACGCGGGGACGGGCTTCCAGCCAGAATTGGGTTGCCTTGCGCATGTTCACGACCTCCCTGCGGTCACTGTCACTGCTCATTAATCAATGAGCGATAGAGGTTTATGTAGTCCTTGGCCCGGCTTTTCCAGGAGTAGTCGCCAGCCATGCCATTTTTTTGCAGTTGCAGCCAGGTTTCCGGCTGTTCCCAGGCGTTAAGGGCTCTTTCAATGGCATTCATGAATGCCCCGGATGAGGGTTGGCGAAAGACAAACCCATTGGCGATGTCGCTCGAGGCTTCTGCGGGGTCGAACACGGTGTCGTTCAGGCCGCCCACACCATGCACCACGGGAAGGGTGCCGTAACGCAGGCTGTACATCTGGTTGAGCCCACAGGGTTCGAATTTTGAGGGCATCAGGAACAGGTCTGCCCCAGCGGTAATCCGATGGGCCATGGCTTCGTTATAACCCAGCGTTAACGCGAGCTGGTCTGGCCACTGGCTGGCGAGGGCTTGAAGTGCTTTCTTATAACGGGCGTCGCCCGAGCCCAGCAGGGCGAACTGGCACCCTTGGCGGAGCAGGGCGGGGATAACTTCCAATAACCAGTCGAGCCCTTTCTGCTCAACGAGCCGACCAACAAATCCCAACAATGGCGCTGGACCGATTTTGAGACCAAGTGCCTGCTGCAGTTGCTTCCGGCACTCGGCTTTTCCGGTCAGATCCTCCTGGCTGTAGTGCACTTTCAGGTAGGGGTCGTGTTGCGGATCCCAGACTTCGGTGTCAATGCCGTTAAGAATACCGCTAAGGCGCGCGGCCCGGTGGCGCAGCAGCCCATCAAGCCCACAGCCAAGTTCCGGTGTCTTGATTTCCCGTGCGTAAGTCGGGCTTACGGTGGTAATGGCGTCACTGAACACCAGGCCGCCTTTGATGAAAGACAGCTGGTCGTGGAATTCCAGCTGTTCAAAGTTCCACAAATGATCCGGTAGCCCGAGGGCTCGAAATGTCTCCTGGGAGAACAGCCCCTGATAGGCGAGGTTGTGGACGGTGAAGACCGTTGGTGGCGACGCATGAAAACTTTTTAGAAATACCGGGAGCAGACCGGTTTGCCAATCGTTGCAATGCACAACATCCGGTTTCCAGGAAAGGCCCAACTGGCCCATGGCCATCATTGCACCAATGCGGCCAAAAAGTTCAAACCGGTAAGCATTATCCCACCAGTCCTCGCCGCCTGTATCTTGATAGGGGCTATCACCCTGCCTCTCAAACAGGGCTGGGCACTCCACCAGCCAGAGTCCTACCGAGGTGCCCGGCAGGTTTGCTTTCCAAAGACCGATGTCATACTGGCCGTGTCTGATCCGCGTTGTGCGTTTTGAGCCAGCGTCTATCGCGGCGTTGATCGCCGCTGGATAACCAGGTAGGAGAATCTGGCAGTCATGTCCCGCTCGGCACAGAGCCTCTGGCAGACTTGCTGAGACATCGCCCAGGCCGCCGGTTTTTACCAGCGGGTAGGCTTCGCTGGTCGCAAACAGAATCCGAATCATGATTCCGGCCCCAGAACAATGAGCCCCAGGGGCGGTAGAGTGACTTCCAGGGAATGCGGTCGCCCCATCCAGGAATGCCCAATGGCCTCAAGATCATACGGGTTACCCACGTTGCTGCCCCCATAATACGTGGAATCGGAATTGAATAGCTCCCGCCACTGGCCACCGACTGGTACCCCTATGCGGTAATGGTGCCGAGGGATGGGCGTGAAGTTGGCGACGATAACCCTTTGCTGGTCTCCCCCGCTACGCAGGTAGCTGATCACCGATTGGGGAGAGTCGTGACAGTCAATCCAGTCGAACCCCGTCCGACTGAAGCCCTGTTTATACAGGGCGGGTTCCGAGCGGTAAAGGTGGTTCAGATCCTTCACCAGTGCTTGAATACCCTGGTGCCCTTCGTACTGGAGCAGCGACCAATCCAGTTCCCGTTTTTCACTCCATTCCTGCCTCTGACCAAATTCTCCACCCATAAACAGCAACTTGGCACCCGGGTAGGTGTACATGTAACTGAACAGCAAGCGTAGAGAGGCCCGTTGTTGCCAGTCATCGCCCGGCATTTTCTGGATCAGGCTGGACTTGCCATGGACCACCTCGTCGTGGGATAGCGGCAACAGGAAGTTTTCTGTGAAGGCGTACACCAGTCCAAAGGTCAGCTTGTCGTGGTGGTACTGACGAAACACCGGGTCCTGCTGCAGGTAGTTGAGAGTGTCGTGCATCCAGCCCATGTTCCACTTGAGGTTGAATCCCAGGCCGCCGATGGCTGACGGACGGGTAACCTGCGGCCAGGAGGTGGATTCCTCGGCCATCATCAGTGTGCCCGGGAAACGACTCTGGCAAACATCATTGAGGTCTTTAAGAAACTCGATGGCTTCCAGGTTCTCGTTGCCCCCGAATTCGTTCGGTATCCAGTCTTCTTCGTTACGGGAGTAATCGAGATACAGCATTGAAGCGACGGCATCCACCCGGAGACCGTCCACGTGAAAGGTGTCCAGCCAGAAAAGGGCACTGCCAATGAGGAAGTTTCGGACTTCGTGCCGACCGTAATTGTAAATCAGGGTGTTCCAGTCCCGGTGACGGCCACGGCGAGGGTCTTCGTGCTCGTACAGGGCGGTACCATCAAACCGGGCCAGGGCGTGGCTATCTTCCGGAAAGTGACCCGGCACCCAGTCCAGAATGACGCCGATGCCCTGTTGATGACATTGGTCTATCAAATAACGCAGGTCGTCCGGACTGCCGTATCGGCTGGTCGGGGCATAGTAACCAGTGGTCTGGTAACCCCAGGATTCATCCAGCGGGTGCTCGGTCACCGGCATCAATTCGATGTGCGTGAACCCGGTTTCCAGTACATAGGGAATGAGTTGTTCGGCCAACTCCCGGTAGGTCAGCCAACGCCCGGAACCGTGGTGACGCCAGGAACCGGGGTGGACTTCGTAAATCGCAATGGGGCTGTGTTGCCAGTCGAACTGGCTTCTTTCTCGTAACCAGTTGCCGTCACCCCAGGCATAGGCTTTGCGTTCAATCACCCTGGCGGCTGTGGCCGGCCGGAGCTCAAAGGCCTGGCCATAGGGGTCGGTCTTGCTAATCAGGTCTCCGTCCTGCGTTGTGATTGCATATTTGTACAGGGCTCCGGGCTTAACTCCCGGCACAAACAGCGACCAGACGCCGCACTTGTCGTGGTTTTCCATGGCATGGCTTGAAGGGTCCCAATGGTTGAAATCCCCCACCACACTGACCGACCGGGCATTCGGCGCCCAAACGGCAAAGCGGACCCCCCCGGTGCCGTTCCGGGTTGAAAGGTGGGCCCCCATCACGTTGTAGATGTGCCAGTGGCGACCTGCGGAGAACAGGTCGAGATCGAAGTTGTTCAGGGTGGAACTCTGCATGGGTTCACGCTTTAGCAATGTTCGGAAAATAACCTAAGCTAAGTCTAAGTCATAATCCTATGGAAGCCAGAATGATGCATACCACCAAGCGTTTTGTCAGCCGTATGACACGGCAAACTCTCGCTCTGGTGCTGGCCGGAGGCAGGGGAAGCCGGCTGCACGACCTTACCAAGTGGCGAGCAAAGCCGGCAGTGCCTTTCGGGGGCAAGTTCCGGATTATTGATTTTCCCCTTTCCAACTGCGTGAACTCCGGTATTAGCCAGGTTGGGGTGATCACACAATACAAGTCTCATTCCCTCATGCGCCACATCCAGCGCGGTTGGGGGTTTCTGCGTGGCGAGTTCGGGGAATTTGTGGAACTGCTTCCCGCTCAACAACGCATTGAGACCTCCTGGTACGAGGGTACGGCCAATGCGGTATTACAAAATCTCGACATTATCCGAAGCCATAATCCGGAGTACGTGCTGATCCTCGCAGGTGACCATGTGTATAAAATGGACTACGGCACCATGCTGGCCGCCCACGTGGAACAGGAGGCGGACGTCACTATTGGATGTATCGAAGTGCCTTTGGAGGAAGCATCGGCTTTCGGCGTCATGTCGGTGGACGACAACCTGCAGATTACCGAGTTCGAGGAAAAGCCCAAGGACCCCAAGCCCATGCCGGGGGCACCGGGCAAGGCCCTGGCGTCGATGGGCATTTATGTGTTCAACAGCAAAACGCTGTTCGAGGAGCTAACGAAAGACCACGACCTCAGCTCGTCCTCACACGATTTCGGCAAAGACATCATTCCATCGGTCATAAAACGTTTGCGGGTTTGTGCTTTTCCTTTCCGGGACCCGGTCAGCAATAAGGTGGCCTATTGGCGCGATGTTGGCACCATTGATTCACTATGGCAGGCGAATATGGAGCTGATTGATGTCAGCCCCGAACTCAATCTCTATGACCTGGATTGGCCGATATGGACCTATCAGGAACAACTGCCTCCCGCCAAGTTCATCTTCAATGACGCAGACCGCTGTGGCACCGCCGTGGACTCGATGCTCGCCGGCGGGTGCATTGTCTCCGGCGCGAAGGTCAAGCACTCTCTGTTGTTCTCCCAGGTCCATGTGCACTCCTACAGCACGGTCGAGGACTCCGTGGTCTTTCCAGATGTGGAAATTGGCCGGCATTGCGAGATCCGCTCGGCTTTGATTGATCGGGGATGTCGAATTCCCGAAGGTACCCGGATTGGATTCGACCGGCAGCAGGACGAGGCGCGATTCCACGTATCGCCCAAGGGCATCATTCTGGTTACCCCCGAGATGCTCGGGCAGGATTATCCTCATGGCCTCTGAAGCTGAACCGGATAGTCGTACTCCGGTCGTGTTCTGCTGGCACATGCACCAGCCGGACTACCGGGATCACAGCACCGGTGAATTCCTGTTTCCCTGGGTGTATCTGCATTGCATCAAGGATTACGTGGATATGGCGGCGCACCTGGAGGCTCATCCCCAAGCCCGTGCTGTGATCAACTTTTCACCGGTTCTTCTTGAGCAGATTGAAGATTACCTTATCCAGATAGAACGATGGCGGCATGGGGGCGCACCGATTGGCGACTCAGTGCTGGCTGCATTGGTCAGCGAGAACCTGCCTGAACCGGGGTCCACTGGATACCTGGAGCTGATGGATAAGTGCCTTAGGGCAAATCCCGACCGAATCATCCGGCGTTTTGCCCCCTTTGCCAGACTCGCCGAGGTGGCTGGCGTGTACCATAGCCGGCCGGAAATCCAGCGCTATCTCTCCCCTCAATTCCTGTCAGACCTGGTGGTCTGGTATCACCTGGGATGGCTCGGTGAAACCGTGCGTCGCAGTCATTCGGTGATCCAGAGCCTGCAGGAGAAAGGCCATCATTACTCTCTGGACGACCGGAAAAGCCTGTTCAATGTTGTGACTGAACTGATCGCCAGTATCGGCCCCCGTTACCGCCACCTGTCCCAGACCGGGCAGGTTGAGCTGGCAATGAATCCCTGGGCTCACCCCATCGTTCCTCTCCTGCTGGATCTGAAAGCCGTGAAGGAAACCCTGCCAGACGCCCCATTGCCGGGTTACGAGAGCTACCCCGGTGGTGCCGAGCGTGCGAAGTGGCATCTGGAGGAGGGCAAACGGGTTTTCGAGCGCTTTTTCGGGCAGCAGCCGGTGGGTTGCTGGGCCTCAGAGGGTGGACTGAGCCAGCAAACGCTGTCTTTGTTCAGCGAGGAGGGCTTCAAATGGACTGCCAGCGGTGACTCCGTTCTTAACAACAGCCTGAATAAGGCCCGGTCGGAAAAAACCATCAAAAAGGCACCGGGAATACACCGGCCGTTTCAGTTTGCTGAGATACCGTTGACGGTCTTCTTTCGCGACGATGGCTTGTCGGACCTGATTGGTTTCAGTTATGCCGACTGGCACGCTGAAGATGCGGTGGGGGATCTGGTACATCACATGGAAGAGATAGCCAGTAACCACACGGATAAGGCGAACTGCGTAATTTCGGTGATTCTGGATGGCGAAAATGCCTGGGAACACTACCCCGAGAACGGCTATCACTTTCTGGACGAGTTGTACCGGGTGCTGGAAAGTCATCCACAACTGCGCCTTTCCACTTTCCAGGCATGCATGGAGCAAGAGGAGTGGCATCCTCAACCACTTCCATACCTTGTGGCGGGCAGCTGGATCTACGGGACATTTTCAACCTGGATCGGAGACCGGGACACAAACCGCGCTTGGGACCTCCTGTGTGAAGCCAAGGGGCATTACGACGAAGCGATGGAAGCGAATACTCTTAACGCGGAACAACAAACCCGGGCCAGCCGGCAACTGGGCTTATGCGAAGGCTCCGACTGGTTCTGGTGGTTTGGGGACTACAATCCGGCCGAGGTGGTCAAAGATTTTGAACACATGTACCGTCGGCACCTGGTCAACCTGTATGAGGCCATTGATTGCCCGCCACCACCCAGCCTGTTCCAGCCGTTGAGCCAGGGTGGTGGGCAACCGCCGCGCGGGGGCGCCATGCGGCCCGGTCATGAATCATGACAGCGAGGTCTTCAGCGGAGATGGTGTTTGCCCGTCGCCGCGCGGGCGTGCTGCTGCATCCCACGGCGTTAAACGGGGATTATGGCAAACTGGGGCATGCCGCCCGACAATTCGTCGATTTTCTTCAGCAGGCCGGCATGAGCGTTTGGCAAACCCTGCCAACCGGGCCCACACACTCAAACCTGTCTCCTTACCAAACCCTGTCGGCGCACGCGGGCAACCCTGAATTCATTGATCTTCAGGAACTTTTTTCCACGGACTTGCTGTCGCACCAGGAGCCGGCTGATGCCACGCGCGCCGAACTGCTCAGCAGGGCAGCGGCCCGGTTCCAGGCCGGCGAATACACGCCCGATAGCTCTATCAATCACAACCAGTGGCAGCATTTCCTGGCAGCGCACCGCAACTGGCTCGATGATTTTGCCCTTTTCATGGTGATCCGGGACCGTTATCCGGACATCTCATGGCCGGATTGGCCAGAGCCCTTGCGCTGTCGGGAGCAGGGCGCTTTGGCCGAGTACCGCCACCAACACCACGATGCCATCGAACAAATACGGTTTGAACAATTTATTTTTCATTGCCAGTGGTCCAGCCTGCGCCGCTACGCCCACGATCACGGTGTCCTGCTCTTTGGTGACATCCCCATCTTTGTCGCTCACGACAGCGCGGATGTCTGGGCCAACCCCCAGCTCTTCAAGCTGGACGCAAACGGTCACCCGACGGTCGTGGCCGGGGTTCCTCCCGACTATTTTTCCGAACATGGCCAGCACTGGGGCAATCCGCTGTATGACTGGAATGCCATGGCCCACGATCACTACCGATGGTGGCTGGAACGCCTGGCCAGCCAAAGGGAGCAATTTGACCTCCTGCGGATCGACCATTTCAGAGGCCTGCAGGCATTCTGGGAAATTCCGGCCGAGGATCCTCAACCGGTAAATGGCTACTGGGTACCAGGGCCGGGGGGCGATTTCCTCCAAGCGTGCCTTGAAGAGCTACCGGATTTGCCCCTGGTGGCAGAGAACCTGGGGTTGATCAGTGAAGACGTGGAGCAGCTCCGGCACCGGTTTCGCCTGCCAGGCATGGCGGTTATGCAGTTCGGCTTTGATGGCAGCCCGGATAACCCGCACTTGCTGCACAATCATCGGCGTGAAGACCTTGTTTACACCGGTACCCACGATAACGACACCACGCTGGGCTGGTACCTCAGCCTGGATGACCACACCCGTCATTACCTGCATCGTTATCTTCGAATCTCTGACGGATGTCTACAGGAGATGCCCTGGCCAATCATCCAGGCGGCTCTGGAGTCCGTATCCGCCCTCGCGATTATACCTATGCAGGATTTGTTAGGGCTCGGCTCCGATGCCCGATTCAACACCCCTGGCACCCCGGAAAACAACTGGTTATGGAGGCTTTCTGATGACGCCCAGAGCCTGGCCGATGTCGCCCGCATTCGGGAATTATTAAAGCTCTATGGACGCTGTTCAAACTTCGATCAATAGTTGACCTAAATCAAATTGATCAAAAAACAAACACGATATAAAAAAGTAAATATCGAGGGAGCACAGTGCTCCAAACAGGCTTTAGCAAACCGAGGATGGGCAGAAAATGGAACACCGACTGAGCCAGCGAATTGAAGGGCAGTTACCGATACTTGTTTATAAAAAGGGCATGCCCGTAGGCACCGGAGAAATCAGGGATGCCTCTCGGCGAGGCGTTTTTGTCAGCACCGATTATAGCGACGTCCGCCTGAACCAGACGATACAGTTGGGTTTTCGGGTGCCGGAAATCACCGAAGACCACCAGACGCTCAGCGCCCATGTGGTACGGCGCTCCAAGGATGGCTTTGGCCTTGATTTCGACGGTGCAGAAAACAATACGCGGGCAATCTTCGCATTAATCATGTGGTTGAATGAGAATACCCATGCAGCTCAAGATGGCTAATGACGTGTTTGCTTGAACACGGCAGGCTCCATTGAACCAAACATAAAAGGAAGCAATTTATTATGTCACGACTAGCAGGCAAGGTAGCAGCGGTAACCGGTGGCACCGTGGGGATTGGCAGGGCTACGGTTGAGCGCATGGTGGAAGAGGGCGCAGCCGTGGGCATTCTGGACATACTGGATGACGAAGGCAAAGCGCTGGTGACGGAATTGGCCGCTAAAGGCTTTAAAGTAGAGTACTGGCACTGCGACGTTGCCGACGAAGATCAGGTCAAAAAAGCGATTGATGGCGTGGCCGAGCATTTCGGCAAACTGGATGTAATCGTCAACAACGCGGGTATTGCCGGGCCCAACAAGCCAACCGATGAACTGACCGAAGAAGAATGGGACCAGGTGCAGGCCATCAACGTAAAAGGCGTATTCTTCTGCACCAAGCACGCCATTCCCCACATGAGGGCTGCCGGTGCCGGTAGCATTATCAACTTGTCGTCGATCTACGGGCTGGTGAGTGCCCCGGATATTCCGCCGTACCACGCTTCCAAGGGCGCTGTCCGGCTAATGACCAAAACCGATGCGATGACCTACGCCAAGGAAAAAATCCGCGTTAACTCCGTTCACCCTGGCTTCATCTGGACGCCACTGGTTGAGAAACACATGCAGACTATGGATGACCCCGAAGCCGCAAGGCAGGCAACCGCAGAATTGCATCCGGTCGGGCATATGGGCGAGCCGGATGATATCGCCTGGGGTATTGTGTATCTGGCCTCGGATGAATCCAAGTTCATGACTGGCAGTGAGCTGGTGATTGACGGGGGCTACACAGCCCACTAACCGGTGATCTCTTTCTTGCCGCCTGAGCCGCACCTGTTCAGGCGGCCCCATTCAGCGGGGCTGTCTCAGTGCCTCCAGAACGCTGGCGTCAGCACGATCACCACGCTCAGGATTTCCAGACGCCCCATCAACATACCGACCGCCAGTATCCACTTGGCTGCATCGGGCAGGGGGCCAAAGTTGCCGGCAGGCCCAATGATTTCGCCCAGGCCGGGGCCGACATTGGTCAGAGAGGTGAGGGCACCCGACAGGGCCGTAACAAAATCCAACTGGAGCGATGCCAGTAATATCGTGATGATCAGCAAACACAGCAGAAAAATAAACGTGTAGGCAATCATCGAGGAGATGATTTCATCGCTGACCGCCCGATTGTTGTAGTTTCGCGTGAACACTGCCCGAGGATGCAAAAGGCGCATTAACTGCTCGCGCAGGATGATCAACGACAACTGGAAGCGGAAAATCTTCATACCACCTGCCGTGGAGCCCGAACAACCGCCCACAAACATCAGGAAAAAAAACACCACGAAAGCAAGTGGCCCCCAGGCGGAATAGTCTTCAGAGGCATAGCCGGTTGTTGTCACTACAGAGGTAATGTTGAATACCGTGATGGCATAGTTGTGCAGAAGGTCGAAATCCACCGGTGATACCCACCAGTGATATACGGTCATCAGCGCTGGAACAACCAAAAGAATGGCGAGAAACAATCGCACCTGCTTGTCCCTGAACAGCACACCATGCTGACCGTGCATTTCCCGAACAAACAGGAAAAACGGCAAGCTGCCGATGATCATAAACAAGGTGGCTTCCATGAGAATAAGATCACTAAATTTCCCCATGGATAAGTCAGATGTGGAAAAACCGCCAGTGGCAATACTGGTCAAACCATGGTTGAAGGCATCAAACAGCGTCATCCCGGATAGCCAGTAAGTCACCACCGCCACAACAGAAAACACCACATACACAAACAGCAACCCGCGGCTGAGCGTTTTCATGCGCGGCAGGCCTTTCTCGGTCCATTCTGACGATTCCGTGGCAAACAGGCGCATGCCACCGACGCGCAGGAACGGCAGCACGGCAACGAACATACCGATAATCCCGATACCACCCAGCCATTGCAGAATAGAGCGCCAAAGCAGCAGATCACGGTCCATCTGATCCAGCCCGCTGAAAACGGTAGCGCCGGTGGTCGTAATACCAGAGGTACCTTCAAACACGGCATCAACGAAAGAGATATTGTTATCACTGAGATAAAAAGGAAGGGCCGCAAACAGCGAGATAATGAACCAGCTGGAGACCGTGAGCACGAACATGTACCGCGTCTTCAGATCGCCCGTGTTCCGGTAGGTGGCAAGCAATCCCAGAACGCCCAGACCACAGGCAATGGCTGCTGACTCGGCAAACGCCATAGAGTTGGGCGCACCACCAGGATCGCCCAACAGGAGCAGCGCTGGCAGCGTCATGAAGATACTCAGCAGCACGAACATGGCGCTGACGATAAATATGACAGGGGTCAGGTTTCTCAAGGTATGTGGCTCGAGTCAGCTACTAGAAAGAAACGGCGTCAGGATACTTGGGGGCAGTGCCAACCGCAAGAAAAGGGCTTCTGCAGATGATGTTCGACAATCGATAGATATCTAATTTAACATAATATACATTATGCGCAGTTGTGCGTGCGTGTACCTTGTGCTTTGAGAAGTCCAAGCTAAGGTAGTTTCAGTATATGAGGGTTGGCAGACAAACGTGAAAAATAGTCTAAAAACACCCCTAACCAAATGAATTAGTTGTAGTTTAGCCCGTATTTTTCGGCTCATGTTTGGGGTTAACCTGATCACCGGCCGTCCCTTGAGGGGTAAGCTCAGCAAGTTTCAAATCAAACAACTGCTGCCCTACCGGACGTCTAAAGTCCAATGTGTAATCTCCAAAACGATTGATATGACGGGTTCGGTACGGCGATAGCGCTTTCAAGACATCTTCGGTGATGGCGATCCCTTCCGCTGCCATATCGCGTAACACCCGGCTGAGGGCTTCGACGTTGTGTAAGATAAGCATATTCGCCACCAGGTGGTTGTACTTCACCACCTTTTGCTGTTCGTGCCGGAGGTTGGCCGCAATGATGCCCTCGCCACCAAAAAAACTCCATTTTGCAAACCCGTTAAACTGCTCGTTCTTGTTGGTTGCGGCGTGAATGGTCTGACGTAATTCCACATCGTCGATGTAGTTCAACAGGAAACCGGTCCGCACGACCTTACCCAGCTCCCGGAAGGCGAAATACAGTTTGTTCTTGCGGCTGTAGGTTCCCAGCCGCCTCAGGATCGTTGATGCCGTAATTTTACCAAGCTTGATGGACACGGCCACACGCAACATATCCGGGAGGTGTCGTTCAATCCGCGCCCAGTCTATATGACCGTTGAACAGCTCTTCGATATGCGCGTAACGGAACCGCCTGTCGGGCCGGTAGAAGTTCAGATCCTTGATATTCCGGATACGCGGCATCAGCTTGATCCCCAGTAGGTACGCCAGCCCGAAAACGGGATAGCTCTGGGCCTGCGTATCACCGTGCAAGGTATCCGGCTGGATATCGCTCTGGTTCTCAAGCAATCCGTCGAGGATGTACACCGCCTCGTGAACCCCACAGGGGATGAAGTGACTGAACAGCGCGATGTAGGTGTCCGAGACGTGGTAGTAACCGATACCGCCGTAACCGCCATAGCGGATGTGGTATTCGCTGAGCAGGTTTTGCTCGTAGAGGTTCCATTTAGTGCCGTCGGCGGCAGCCCGTCGGCCTGTGCCCCAGTAACCGGGCAGTTCGTATTTTTTGTACGCGTTGATGACCTTGACGACCGCGCGGTCCAGTCTATCTTCTGTGACGTGGTTGAGATTGAGCCAGGCCACTTGGCGACGGTTCAGTTGCTTGATAGAGTCCGCCGTCTGGGAGGGACCCAGATTGCAGCCGTAGCAGAAGAGCGTAGCGATGAACCGTAGCCTGGGATTTTCCACGCGCCCCTCGTAGCCTGACAGTGGCCCGAATTCACGGTGTAACCCAAGCCATCGCTCCGCATCAACCAGTACGTCGACGATGCTGCGGGTGCCAAGCCGCCGCGTGATGTCGTCATCCAGGGCCTGCCAATTGGTCGGTGACCCCTGCTTCTGGTTGCGTTTGATCACGATGCGACCGTCTTCGATTGCGGCGTGTGTATTGTCCGGGAAGGCGGCATCCACCAAGCGGCTTACCTGAGTCAACTGATCTTTGAGATGGCGGCTGAGAGCCTTCGGTTCGATGGGAAGCTCCACTTCCAGCCCGTACTGATCAATTTCCTGCTCGTAATCCGACCAGCTCACCAGTTGATCGCGATGGTCATCGAAGCGATCCCCGTGAACAACCGCCAGATCGGCAGACTTCAGTTCCTGTTTCACCAGATTCAAAACGGCCAACTCAAAATATTTACGGTGAACCGTCACACTGTCCGGCCGGATGAAAATCAGACGGCGCCACTTTTCGAGCGTCCACTTGGTCTGCTGGATGATTTCGACCAGATCCGGCGAATGGACCCGCAAATCCAACGTCTCGGCTTTCAATGAACGGGTCTTCCGGAGTAACTCGATCAGTTGAATCGACAGTAAGTCGCTGGAGGTGCTTTGAAACGTGAGTATTTCCAGGCAGTTGTACAGCAGGCTGCGTTTGGTTCGAAACGGTCGCAACATGAACGGCAGGTAGTTATTGCCCGCGTAGGCCAGATGCTCCTCGCATTCGTCCAGCCACTCCTGGCGCTTGTCTCCGACAACGGCCTGAAGCGATTGCCACGGGTTCGGCTCGGCCTCCATGGCAGTCAACACGTCTTTAAAGCAGGAGACCAGTCGATCGGTGCGCTGGGTCTGCTCCATTTGATAGGCCAGGAGATTTTGCTGGGCGGTGGTTTCCAGTTGCCTCATCAGCTTGATCAGAAGCTCGGCGGTATCATCCAGCGCCTGGGCATACTGTTGCCGGATCAGGACCACCGCCAGGGCATAGCGTTTACGCGCAGGGATTCGAGCCATTTTGGCCACATCCAGCGCTCGTGCTTCGTGGGCGAACTGTCGCCGCTTGATCACGGGAATTGATTTGACACCCGGCAATTGCTCGACGATATCCTTCAGCCACTTGAGGTGTTGCAGGTAGGACCGGATTTCTTTATTGGTCGGCTTGCGGATTTCTCGCTTCAGCCGTTGCCAACCGCTGATCTCGATTCCCGGTGGCGATACCAGCAAGTCATTGACCAGTGCCTTTGTTTCGTCGTTGAGTTCGCTGACGATGGACCGGTAACAGCGGTCATTGACGGTGGCCCGGGCATTCTTGGCGAGCCTCAATAACACCGTAAAGCCGGGAATTTCGAAACGGTGACGCACCAACTCTTCCAGAAGGATATTGATGATATCGGCCAGCACCTCGCGGGACTCGGCGGCTTTCTTCGCTTGGCTCGATAGCCAAGCATGAGCCGCCTCGTCCAGAGTCCGGCTGCCCACATAGGTTCGAATCCACGGGATATGGCGTTTACGGGTGGCAGAACGATCATACTGTTGTCGTTGGGCTTTGGTCGGTTGCTTGTCGAGACCAAGGCACTGCGCAATGTGACGACGCAAATCGCCCGGCAAACCGACCGACGAGGAAAAGAACCCCTGTTTCTGATACGCCTTCAGGTGCAGCAATAAAAAGAAGCGCTCCAGGATCTGCCGGGTGCGCCGACGAGCCCAGCGCTGTTCGCCGGACGTGGGCGTGTACACTGCATCAAGTTCCTGTTGCGGGATATCCGTCCGAAACCGTGGATAGGCTGTTTCCTGAATAGCACTCATGACCGGCTCAATCCCATGCTTGCCCGGTGGCCGGGTCCGTGATCAGTGTCTCCACCCAGCAGGCTTTGTCGGACGCAATGCGGTGTATCTCATCGATCAAGTCGTCCATCATTTCGTCCAGCTGCTCATCCGACGTTGCAGGCACCTCAATGCGGTAGTCTCCATTGTTCTGCTGTTCCATCTCGAACGGTTTCAGGCAATGGGCTTCGATTACCGTGCGGGCCTGGTGGTGTTTCCGGCTGCGAGGACGTTGCGGCTCCAGGGTGAGCTGGACGGTCAATGCCCGGTGGCGCGGTTCGAATACGCTCGCCAGGCGTGGTTGGCCGACAGACGACGCCACTTGGGTTGGGATTTGCATCAGGGCCTGCTCGAACGGCGATTTAGCTTCAATGTATCGCAAGGCGGTCTGGGTATCCTGCCAACCGACGTACTCCATCAGCGCTTTGATTTCCCAACCGGAAGCACTGGCCCAGGTGGCAAAACCGCGTCGCAGCGAGTGGCTGCTGAACGCTTCCACAGCGTCAATGTCTGCGTCGGCCAGAAGCTGGCGCAGTACCGGCACGATGCTGTTCGGGTGCAATGAAGTATTGGAAATATTTCCCCAGCGATCAATCGCCCTGAATAGCGCACCGCTGGGCTGGTTCAAAAAGTCCAGCCAATCCTGACAGGCGTCCACGGGACAGCACTGCCTCAGAGCTGGCACCTTGTACAGGCGACCATCGGCCTGACGATCCCCCTTGCTCCTCCGCAAGTACAAGGACATACCGGCAGCGGGGGCCAGTGCGACATCTTCAATGGTTAACCGACAGAGTTCGTCGCTGCGAAAGGCTCGCCAGAATCCGAGCAAGACCATAGCCCGATTGCGTAACCAGACCCCGAGGCGCCTTGAATCATGCTGACGCGCCTGCGCGATCTGTTCGGCCAGCCACTGATCCAGTTGCTGGAGCTGGGTGATGGCCAGTGGCTTGGCTTGTTTTTGCCGGTAGGGATGCTCTTCGCGAATGCCCTTCAGAACCGTGCGCACTAAAGGAGCTTTCGTCGGATCTGGAAAACCCTGGTCCCGGTGCCAGCGTGCCAGCGCCGCCAGGCGCTGCTTCAGGGTGGCGGCAGAAAGCCTCTCGGCATGATCGGCGAGATAGCGAGCAACGCTGTCGGCGGTTGCGGGCAGAAACCCACCCCAGGTCACCTCAAAATGCTCGACTGCGGATCGGTAGCTCCGTCGGGTATTGTCGCGGGTAGCAGCCCGAACGTACCGATCAACCGTCATTGGGCGCACCAGCGTCGTCCGATTTCGGCAATGTTCTTGTCGCTTCCCTTATCCAACGTTCGGCTGCTTCGCACTCGTGTTGATCGAGTGGTTCGGCTTGTTTGTGCATTTTTGATCTCCTGGTGCGGCCTTGGTCCGGGGCGGCAACTCGAGTCATATCGTACCGAGCATCGGTCAGTATAGCCGTCGAAATGAGCATCACAATGGATAACTCTGGATTATCACATGTCTGTAAAGCTGTACTTTCCAACGATCTTTCTGGTGTATATAGTATGTAATTACATAATACGTACCACAGTACGAAATAGACATAAGGACACGATCATGGCCCGAGGCGGCATCACCCAACCCCTGGTCGAGGACGCCCGTAAACGTCTTCTGGCTCGCAATGTTCACCCCTCCATCGACGCCATACGAGCCGAGCTGGGCAACACCGGCTCAAAGACCACCATCAGCAACCACCTGAGAGCGATTGAGGCGCGTGAAAGCACCCGTCTGGACGACGAAGCGCTTCTGAGCAACCACGTAACCGACTTGGTGGGCCAACTGGCTCGGCAATTACGCCAGGACGCGCGGGAGACCATTGAGCAGGCCGAACAGCGCCACCAGGCCGAGGTGGCCAGCCTGCAGGATGCCTTGACGGCACAGACCGCTGAGACCAGGCAACACCAGGCGCAAAATGCAGTGTTGGCTCAGGCGCGGGATGATTTACAGGCGGAGATCCATGGGCTGCGTGAGGCGCTCTCAAAACTCGAAAGCGATAACCGCGCACAGGCCCAACGCATTGAAAGTTTGACTGAGCAGGTTCAGGACAAGCAACGCCAGGTGAATTCACTCGAAGAAAAACACAACCATGCCCGGCAGGCGCTGGAGCACTATCGCGGCTCCGTGAAAGAGCAGCGCGATCAGGATCAGCGGCGGCATGAGCAGCAGATTCAGCAAGTCCAGGAAGAGCAACGCCACCTGCAACAAGCCTTAGCCGTGAAACGCGACGAGCAGACCCAGGCCACCCGGGAGATTACCCGGCTATTCACGGAGGTGACTGAAACTCGAAAGCAGTCGGATCAGTTGACCCGGCAGCTGGGCGAGCGGGAGCGCGAAAATCGTCGTCTGGCCGACAAAACAGTGCGGCTAGAGCAGCAAGTCGTGGCGTTACGCCAGCGAAAGGCTGCCCTTGAAAAGCAGCAGCGCGTGAACGACCAACTGAAAGCGAAGGTGCAGCAGCTTGAAACCGAGCTGAGCGTGAAGAATGAGCTGTTGGATCGCTTGAGCGCTGGCAACGACTCCGACGAGGTGGACAGAGTTTCTTGAAATTCCTCCAGACTATGTTTTAAAGCCTACTGCAAGGCTATTGTCGCTCAAGTCTCAGGTGTTTTTCATTGGGGAGCCCGCGTGGTTTGGAGGACGGGTTTAGGGCGACGTGTTGTCCGGTCTTTTGTCGTCCATCATGCTTAGCTGTAAAAATAAAAGTCGTTTTTTTTCTTCTGTTTCACGGCATACATGGCCATGTCTGCCCGCTCTACCAGCGTTTCCGCCCCCGCCCCGTCTTCAGGGTACATTGCAATCCCGATGCTGGTTCCGATAGAGACACGAAGGTCGGTGCCCTCAAACTGAAAAGGGGTTTCGAGCGAGTTCATAAGTTTGCGTGCGACCGTTGCGGCGTCCTTTTTTTCGTCAAGCGAGGGCAACAGGACCGTAAATTCATCACCACCATAGCGGGCAAGGGTATCCCCCTCTCGCAGACAATGTGTCAGACCGGCGGCGACTTTTTGCAACAGCTGATCGCCAACCCCATGCCCGTAGGTATCGTTTACCGCTTTGAAATCGTTCAGGTCGATAAAAAGCACGGCAAGCTTCTGCCCATTTCGGCTCGCCTGACTGACAGCCAAGGTAAGTCGGTCCATAAACAGGCTCCTATTCGGCAGCCCGGTCAGTGTATCGTGAGAAGCATGAAACTCCATCAATGCCAGTGTCCGTTTGTGCTCCGTGATGTCCCGCACAATGCCCAAAAAAGGAGGCTTCGCTGGAGGGGGCTTTGCATAAGTTAGCGCGGTGTTGTTCGCCTCGAGCGGAGAGGCAACTGTAATGTCACAATCCAGGTAACCGATCCCTCCATGGTAAGTTTTAAGTTTGATCTCTTGGGTTACTGACTCTCCCACCTCGTTCTTACCAAATAACAGTGGAAGCTTAGCGATGTCACCCTCATGAACGAGCTGAGAAAACGGTTGGCCAATCAGCTCCTCTGTCGGTAATCCCAAGAGACTCTCGGAGTGATGATTCAGATAGTTGATGCACTTGCGCTCATCCAGTGAAAAAACCAGATCCGGAAGATGATCAAGTGTGTGCTTAAAAAAATCGGCCGTTAGCGGGTTAGACCAGCCCGTAGCCGCCTGAGAGCGGGCCTGCCGTCGTTCTAAAACCGTGCCGCCGACAGCCCGAATTAATTCATCTACATCGTAGGGCTTTCTTAGATAATCGCAGGCACCCAGCTTGAATGCTTGCCTGACGATGCGATAGTCGGAATGCCCGCTGATAATGATGACCGGAGCGTCAACGCCCGTTTCTTTCAACCAGGCCATGATCTCTAAACCGCTCTTTCCAGGCATGCGGATATCCAACAAAACCAGATCATAGGCATTCTCTCGTAATCGCTGGCAGACGGCGTCGCCATCCTCGGCACCGTCAACCTCGAACCCCTTGTCACGCAATATCGAACATAAACTGTTAAGCAACCGCGGCTCATCGTCACCAATGAGCAGCCGCCCCAAATACTCTGAAGTTTCGCCGGTGACGTGGGGAGTTATATCAACGTCATCACTGACGGAGTTTTCGCTGTAGTTTTGCAAGATGGACACCAGTATGTCGGAGCAAGGGATTTGCTCCGTTGATCAACCCGATATTAATAAAGTGTACATTTTGACCTCACTAAAAAGCCTGAAGTCATCATATCCCGCTTTTGGCCGCAGAGATGAAATGCAAGCGTTCATAAATTGGGTGTTAAGAAAGCCCCGATACAACAACCACGCCCCTGATCTACAGCGGAAAGTCAGTTTGAAGAGACGCACTGAGCGCTTTGGTTAGTTCGCTCGGTAAACCAATGGCTTATTGATCGTCTGCCACTAATCTCCAGGTGGTTACTTCCGCCGTTGAGATCCCTTCATTTTTGAAAACGCGCTTTACAGAAGCTTGCACGGGCCCATGTCACCATAGGAAATTATTGGACGTGTATGGACCCCCTCCTCTATTGCGGTGGTGTGGACCTCTGTGGAAACTCTGTTTAACTCACTTGCGTGCTTCCGATAGCGCCTTCACATGCTAGCCGCAGCCATGCTGTGGTCATAGCCCGTCTCATTCTTTACCAATGCCCAGGCGCAGGCCGGACAAACGTGCCAGTGGTGGCGCCACCAAGATCGGGGCTCGCTGGTAAGGGCGTGCCAGCCAAAGCAACACCGGCAGCAGGCGCGCTGGCGGTGTGCCAGCGGTCAGATCAGCCGCCCTATCAGGGCGGATCAGTTATCGCTGGTGTCCGCCAGGTAGGCTCCGTCCTCGTCATGGACTTCCTGGCCGGTCACCGGCGGGTTGAAGGCGCAGATCAGGCGCATGTCCTCGGTACCACCGTACAGAGTGTGCTTGTCATGGTTGTCCAGGGCGTAGAGGGTACCGTCGGTAATCTCGTGAACTTCACCCGTGGCGAGGTCCTTGATGCGCCCGTTACCGGCAACGCAGTAAACGGCTTCCAGGTGGTGCTTGTACCAGAAAGTGTGCTCGGAGCCTGCCTTGATGATGGTTTCGTGGAAGGAAAATCCCATTCCGTCCTTCTTGAGCAGCAGGCGGCGGCTGGTCCACTGCTTGTCGCTGACTTCACGCTCGGTACCAATGATGTCCTGAACTTTAACGATTTTCATGGGCGTATCTCATGGTTGGTTGGCCAGAATCGGGCTAAAACGCCTTATAGTATAAACATTAGGCATCTATATAGTTCAAGCGGCCCTTTCCTCCCGCCACTGGTCATACCCCTCTAGCGCTTCCCGGCTGTCATTGCCCGGTGTGGCCGCTCCGAACGCCGCGAGAGGCTTAGCGTGCGATATTTTCCGTCTCGTGAGGTGGCCCTTTTATGCCCGTTACGACGGTGACGGCCGGCGCAATTCCCCCTTCGATCCACGGATGATGCTGAAGGTTCTGATCTACGCCTACGCGACGGGCACATTTTCATCCCGCAAAATCGCCCGGAAGCTGGAAGAGGACGTGGCCTTCCGGGTACTGGCAGCAGGCAATTTTCCCAGGCATCGAACCATTTGCGATTTCCGCAAACAGCATCTGGCGGCGTTCAAGGCTGTGTTTATTCAGGTCGTCCGGATCGCCCAGGAAGCGGAACTGATCACTTTGGGGACACTTGCGATTGATGGCACCAAGGTTCGGGCCAACGCGAGCAAACACAAGGCCATGAGTTATGGCCGTATGCAGGAAGAAGAGAAACGCCTGTCCAAAGAGGTGGATGAGCTGTGCCGCCAGGCTCGTCGAACGGATGAAGAGGAAGATCAGCAGTTCGGCCCGGATCAACGCGGTGATGAACTCCCTGAAGAGCTTCAGCACCGCCAGGCACGACTGGACAAGATCCGTGCCGCCAAGGAGAAGCTGGAAGCGGACCAGAAGGAGCGGGACAAGGCCCGGGGCCGCTCTCCGGACGACGATCGCCGCTCACCCCGTGGTGGCCGGAATTTCAAACGGGATTACGGGGTACCGGACGACAAGGATCAGAGTAACTTCACCGATCCCCAAAGCCGGATTATGAAAACCTCAGATGGGTTCCAGCAATGCTACAACGGCCAGCTGGCCGTTGATGGTGAGTTCCAGCTTATTGTTGCCAATCATCAGGGTAGTAATCCCAGTGATAACGGTTGTTTGCTGCCCTTACTGAACGAGGTGAAAGACACCTTGGGTACCTATCCCCGGCAGTGTCTGGCCGATGCCGGCTACCGTAAGGAAGATGATCTTCAGACCCTGGAGTCCAAGGATATTGATGGTTATGTGTCACTGCGACGGGAAGGCAGAAAACCCGGAGAAATAGATGCGACCCGGTATCCGGCGACGGCGCGGATGGCGGAGAAACTGGCCACCGCAGCCGGACGATCCGTTTATGGGCAGCGCAAGCACTTGATTGAAGCGGTCAACGGCTGGATCAAGAATGTGCTGGGGTTCCGGCAGTTCAGTCTGCGAGGTCTCAACGCGGTACAAGGTGAATGGGATCTGGTCTGCCTGTCGCTCAACCTCAGGCGGATGAGCACACTGATGAGACTGATGTAGAAAATCTGAGGGATACTTTGCCGTATAGAGTGCCCAATGTACGGCTGTCATCTTGCCTGTAGCCAGGACGGTGGCGGAAAATCGAGATTTAGCCTGGCTGGATATCTCGGTCGGCCGCGACCATGAGCCCAACCGTTTGTCAGGTGCAGTGGGAATGTTGGCTTAAAATACTTCTGCCGCGCAGACTCCTAGCCGAACGGTTTTTTGTCGACTACCGTGATAGAGGTACTCAGGCTTGCCCAGGTTCGGCTCATTCCCTTTGTTTCGCACTTGTTCACACACAACCCCTTGGCCCTCCCGACAATCTAAGTTGGTTGCTTCTTAATCCCAAAGCAATGCTCCTCTGCGGGAAATTCGCCGGCTCTGACCTCTCTTTCATACAGCGCAAACACATCCTTGATTTGGGCGCTCAGATCGACGTACTTTTTGGCAAATTTCGGCGTGTAGTCAGAGAACAAGCCTAGGATATCCTCCGTTACCAGCACTTGGCCATCACACTCGGGAGATGCGCCAATACCAATGGCAGGAATGGTTAAAGATTGCGTAACACGCCGCGCGGCGGCTTCAAATACCCCTTCAATTAAGACTGAGAACGCGCCTACAGACTCAAAAGCCTGTGCTTCTTCAACCAACCGTTTGGCTGCAGCCTCATCTCTGCCCTGGGCCTTAAATCCGCCCATAGTGTTTGCATGCTGAGGACGCAAGCCAATATGTGGCATTACCGGTATACCACGACTGACCAGGAACTCCACCGTTTCAACAAGCTCTAACCCACCTTCAACCTTGATGCCCTGAGCACCAGTTTCTGTCAGTAAGCGCGCCGCGTTTCGGAAAGCCAGCTCCTTGCTTTCTTGATACGAGCCATAGGGCATATCGATAACGACGCAGGCTTTCTGGCTGCCACGCACCACTGCTGCACCATGGTTAATCATCATATCCAGAGTAACGGGCAGCGTAGAATCGTATCCGTAAGCCACCATCCCTGTGGAATCCCCGACGATGATCAGATCGACAAAAGGGTCCATGAGTTCTGCCATGGGCTTCGTGTATGCTGTAAGGGAAACAATGCTACCTCGTCCTTTCATGGCCTGAATCTTAGAGGTTGTTATCTTCTGGCTGGAAGTATGAGTACTCATATTCACTCCTATCTGAGGTGGACCCAATCAGTTGGACAACCTGATGGTGTCCCTAAGCTATGATCCGGTTGTTTCCCTGGCTCAGGCTGCCAGAGATATGGATTGCCCGTAGTACACCTCATCGGGCGTTTGGTAATCAAGGGTTTGGTGGTACCGGGTCTGATTGTAATGCCGGAAGTACCGGTGGAGCGCCTGCTTCAAGTGTCGGCCATCCTCGAAGGCAGTGAGGTAGACGCACTCGTGTTTGACGCTGCGCCAGAGCCGTTCCACAAAGATGTTGTCATGGTAGCAGCCTTTACCGTCCATGCTGATCCGGAGGCCATGCTCTTTGAGAACGCTTGTGAAGGCCTCGCTGGTGAACTGGACGCCCTGATCGGTGTTGAAGATCTCCGGTGTTCCGTGGCGCTGTAGGGCCTCCTCCAGTGCATCGACGCAGAAGTCTGTGTCCATGGTGTTGGAGATCCGCCAGGACAGCACCTTGCGGCTGTACCAGTCGATGATGGCGACCAGATACATGAAGCCCCGGGCCAGCGGCACGTAGCTGATGTCAGTTGCCCAAACCTGGTTGGGACGATCGATCTTCAAGCCCTTGAGCAGGTACGGGTACACCTTGTGCCCGTCGCCCGGAACACTGGTTCTTGGTCGCGGGTACACGGCCTGAATGCCCATGGTGCGCATCAGCCGCTGCACCCGTTTCCGATTGACCCGGTAGCCCTGGTGCTGCAAGTGGACCCGCATCTTGCGAGAGCCATAGTACGGCGTTTCCAGGTGCTGCTGATCAATCAGATACATCAGATGCAAATCCTCCTGACATTGCTCACGAGGGACGTAGTACACCGATGAGCGGCTCAGCTTGAGCAGCTCACACTGGCGCGAAAGGCTGATCTTGGGATGACCTCGCTCGATCATCGCCAACCGCTGTTGACGGCTTACTGATCGAGCTTGCGCGACAAAAAATCGCGTTCCACCGTCAGTCGGCCAATCTCGCGGTACAGCTCGTCTGTGCTGGGTTCATCGGATTGCTTGCCGGCCTTCTTCTTGCCTTCGAAGAGACCCGGGGCATTCTCCAGCAACTCGCGCTTCCAGGTGCTGACCATGGTGGGGTGGATCTGGAAACGGGCAGCAATTTCGGATGTGGTCTGGTCACCTTTGATGGCGGCCAGGGCAACTTTGGACTTGAATGATGCGCTGTATTGCTTGCGTTTCTTGCTCATGATTCTCCTCCTTCTGGAGATGATGAATCAGAGCTTAGGCTCCTGTCCAAAATTTGGGGTCCACTTCAATCCTTGATCAGTTAAATCACAACGAAATTGAGAAACCGCACCACACCAAACACCACAACGCCCGAGACAACCGGCCACCCCAGGGACTTTGTTTTCCACCAGACTAGCAGGGTTACGCATCCCCCAACAGCCGTTGCAACCCAGGCATTCAGGGTGCCGGCTGCGGGAACCAGCGAAGCCCCCAGCATGGCCGCAATCATCACCGGGCCGAGCACCCCGAGCCACCTGGGCATGGCCGCTGTACCGCCCTGACTGTCTTCCCGAGCCAGACGCCTCTGCATCCACACCAGTGGTAACAAACGCATTAACAATGTACCCGCTGCGGCAACCATCACCGCAACCCACAGCTCACCAGCCATGCGTTAAACCTCCGCCCGTGTATTGGATTGCATCACAAAGAACACCGCCGCGCCCAGAAGCGCCGCAACCGGTATCGCCATATTGGGCAGGCCATTAGCCGCGAACAACAACGCCACGACAATGGCACACCCGAGCGCTGCAGCCCATAACCAGGAAGTGAATCTCGGGGCCAATAGAACCACAAACAGGGCCGGTAGCGCGAAGGGCATAACGTCATTCAGTAATGGCCAGCGCCCGGTCAGCTCCTGCCCCACAAAAGCTCCTAGGGCCGTGCCCCCTACCCAACTGAACCAGGCCAGCAACATGGCGCCAGTGAACCACCCCAGGCGTTCCGAGGGTGGCAACGCCGGCAGGCGGGTGTGCGCCAGAGCGAAGACCTGATCCGTCAGCCCGTGCATCAACCAGAACCACCACCGGTTCCCGTTGAGCCAGGGGGCCAGGTTCGGGGCATAAACCAGATGCCGGGCATTGATCAGCAGCGTCATCACAACCACAAGCCACAAGGGGGCTCCCGACGCCACCATGCCAACAAACAGGAACTGGGAGGCACCCGCATAGATAACCAGGGAGATGATGATGGCTTCCCAGCTGCTGAAACCGGCCTGATTGGCGATCAGGCCAAACGAAATCGCCACCGGAATGTAGCCACCGAGCAGCGGAGTCGCATCCCGTACCCCACTCACCCACGCGCGCCCGCCCGCACTGATTGCCTGGTCGCTCATGATTCCTCACCTTCTTTCTGATACACGATGGTGACCAGTAACGTGGCCCAGGAGTCCCGGGTGCGATAAAGGTGAGGTTGCTCCGCATCGAAGGTGTGACTCTGCCCAGCCCGCAAATGCTGGCTGTGGCCAGTGACACCGACTTCCAGCTGACCACTGACAACGGTAACGGATTCCTCTGCTCCCGGCGTATGGCTCTCCGCCATGCGTGTGGTATTGGGAGCGCACGACATCCAGTAAGCGTCTACCCGGGGATTGTCTTCCCCCTGATCCACAAGCCGGACCTGCACACCTTCCTCACCAACCGGCACACGGATCGGGGCAACGAGGTTGCCGAAGGGGACATTAAGCTGAACCGCCAGTCGCCAGATGGTATCCAGGGTCGGATTCCCATTTCCCTGTTCCAGGCGGGAAAGATTCGACTTGGCAACACCTGCAGCGGCGGCCAGCCCCGAGAGCGACCATCCGCGAGCTACCCGAAGGGACTGAAGGTGTCGCCCCAGGGTTTCGAGAGAATGCTGATCCATGTAAACCACTTCCAATGTTCCATTTATAGAACGTTCTACAAAAGGAACAAGGAAATGTCAATTATGAGGTGCTAATAGCGGCAGCATCCTAGTGCTACTAAGGCTCTCGTTCGCATCCGGCTAACAGCAAGGAGGTGCCGCCTGACGCGCCGTCACTGCAATTAACCAGCGGGCATTCACCAAGGCATTGTCTACGTATTTATCAGTGCCAAATGGAAGATTTAATGAGATGCGTATCCGGGGCGCCTCGTCCAGCAACACCAGGTGATGCTCCACGTTCTAGATGGTGACATGCTTCGTACTCTCTAACCCTATTTCTACCATCCCCACAGTGTTGCCAATCAGCATCACCGAGATACTAACTTCTTCACGGGTTCGAACCACGGAACAACTGCATGCTCCCAGCTTCCTGATCTCTTTTCTATGTCCTATACGTTTCAAACCGACCTTTTTGCCAGCAATGCCCACACCCCAGCAGAAGACAAGAGAGTGCCGCCCACCACATTAAAACGACGTTGTGCTCTGGGCGAGGTGAGAAACCGACGGGCCGATGCGGCAAACAGAGCGTACAGTGTTGCGTTGATCGTGGCCAAGACCACGAATGTAATCGCCAGAAGCCAGAGCTGCTGCGTAACGTTCGCGGCTGGCGTCACAAACTGGGGCAAGAACGCAACGAAAAAAACAATTCCTTTTGGGTTAAGGGCGGTTACCAGATAGGTATTGAGGAACAATTTCCATCTCGATCCACCCCCTGCTGTCTTTTCGATTCCTCCAATTTGAACACCAGAACGTAGAAGCTTAATTCCCAGGTAAAGGAGGTAAAGACCTCCGGCCCACTTGACCACTGTGAACCAAAACGCTGAGGTGGTTAAAAGAGCTCCCAAGCCTAGTAGAGAAAACAGAAGAGCAGTGGAGTCTCCGAGAGCAACGCCATTATTGTGGAATCGACCTGCACGCCCGCAACCTGTATGTCTGCATCATCGACCAGCAAGGCGAGGTGTTGCTGCACAAGGAAGTCAAAGCCCGCCCGGAATCGCTGTTGGCTCTGCTGGAACCCTTTCGTGATGACCTGGTGGTCGGGGTCGAGTGCATGCACTGCTGGTACTGGATCTCGGACCTGTGCGAAGAACACGGCATCAACTTCATTCTGGGCCATGCGCTGTACATGAAGGCGATCCACGGCGGTAAAGCCAAGAACGACCGCATCGATTCCTTCAAGATCGCGATGCTCATGCGGGGCGGTAATTTCCCATTGGCTTACGTCTACCCCAAGGAGATGCGGGCCACCCGCGATCTGTTGCGCCGTCGCACTCGCATCGTCCGGCATGGGGCCATGCTCAAGGCCCACGCTGTGAACACTCTGGGGCAGTACAATATGCCGCCCAGCAAAGCCAACCTCAACAACCCTGGCGGCCGCTCACAACTGACCGCTGCGTTTACCGATCCAGATGTTCAGCGCAACGTCGATCTGGACCTGGCGATCGTCGACTGTTACCAGCACGAACTCAAAAAGCTTGAATGGCACCTGGAGCAGCAAGCCAAGAAACACGACCCGGCATCACTCAATGTGCTGAAAACCATTCCAGGAGTCGGTCGAATCCTGGCCCTGACCATTCTCTACGAAGTCGGCGATATCCAGCGCTTCGAATCGGTTCAGAAATTCGCGTCCTACGCTCGCCTGGTGAAGTGCAAGGCGGAATCCGCCGGCAAGGTTTACGGCACTCAGGGCAACAAGATCGGCAATGCCCATCTGAAGTGGGCGTTCTCAGAAGCTGCTGTGCTGTTCATCCGTAACAACGACAAGGCCAAGCGCTACGTTGAGAAGCTTCAGAGGCGGATGAACAAGGCCAAGGCCCTGTCGGCCCTGGCCCACAAGCTGGGACGAGCGGTGTACTTCATGCTCAAAGACAAACGGGTGTTCGATGAACAACGGTTCCTGAAAGGTTAGTCACGCCTCGGGCTGAGCATGACGTCTAACTGGATCAGAAAGGATGACACCGAAGACTGCGAGTCCGCTGACTGGTACGCCGATGCCGAAGCGGTTTTCTGTCACCGATGTCGAAACCAGATGCCTTGATTGGCCAGCCCGTGGGCGTGCCTTAATACCATGAGCCAGTGCGCTTACACCGGTCCTGAGCCTGACACTAACTGGAGCCATGCAGCCCGACACCTTGAATAGTGCCAGTGACCGGTTAACCGATGAATGTCTGGTGCCCCTGACCCACTGATGGAACGACCGGTCAGGCGGTGGCCTAAAGCCACGTAAGAGAGCCCCTATATGTGTTTGCTGTAAGTGCCTGACAGCTCCGCGAGACTGACGAAGCAGGCGTTCTTGCTCATGGGTTTAGGTTGGCCGCTGGCGCGGCCAAAAAAATGACTATTGCCTGTTGATTCCGAGAAGGCTCATATGTGTTATAAATCAGTGACTTTGGTGCTCATGAGAGCGCTGTTTCCAGAGAAGCCGAACTTCTCGTACAACCCCTGAGCATCGCGGGTTTGCAATACCATTTGGGTTCCTTTTACAGCCGGGTGAGCAACCAAGCATTCCATGATCCACTGCCCCAAGCCAGTGCCCCGATACTCGGGCTCAACCACAATATCCGCTACCCAGGTGAACGTAGCACTATCGGTGACTGCCCGCCCAAAACCAATCTGTGTGGGACCATGGTAAAGGCTGAAACAAATAGAGCCAGCAACCATGCGCTCTACTGTTTCCGTGGGACGGCGGTCACCCCAATAGGTTGCAGCAAGCAAGCGGTGAACGACATCCAGTTGCACCTTGGATGTATCGTCAGTTATTAGGTAATCATCCTTGCGCCATTCCATTGATCGCTACTCCCTGATTTATAACAGCAATTAGGCAGCGCGCTTTATCATTGAAGAAATTTGACTGGGTCATTATTACTGCCGGTAAACCATCAATCACGCCACACATAAATCAATGAAACAATAGCTTAGCCAAGCATGGCCATCTCTGCCATGTAATCATTGAGCGCCCGCGATTTGCTCCGCCAATCATACTGGATCAAATGGATGTATGTAAATCAGCAAGTACAGAATAGAGCCGGCCCATCCAATGGCTCAATGTAGCGGTGTCTTTTCGGCCCAGTCTTGATTGGATGTTTTGTTGATGAGGAACTCGACGAAACCCGGCAGGAAAGTCCTTTTCAAGCCTCTTATTGGTGGGCCAACGTAAGGAAGTCTTCACCAACGACCAGCCCATAGCCGAAAGCTTTGAGTGCCAATCGTATTTTTCAGATGGTTGCTTCAGAAGCAGTGTCGAGAGTCTTGCTTCAGAGCCTACGGTATCAACCTCCACCAATGCATAATTCTGGTTTTGATATCTGAACACACGGTAAAGCAAGTATCTTGGGTTGCCATCTGGCAGTCGATATTTCGAGTGACCTTTCAGCGCCGGTAGCGGAATCATTCTTCAGCCACGATTCGGCAACCTTTGATTTCCAACAGGTCGCTCATGGCAATAAATGCTTCAAATTTGTGGGTGAATAGATGTGAATCCTCACTCTGGTCATCAATGCCATCAGAAACACCCGCTGGCAGCTCTCCTCGAACGGTTGGCTCATCAGTACTGACATCCGTTGTGCCGTCAGCCAGATCAACAACGCCTCCCTCTGATTTTCCCTTTCTGGCAGCAGACTTACGTCTGCCATCCGAAGGCTTGCGGGTAGTGTAAGCAGGCTCGGAGAACTCCAATTCTACTTCCGGGACCTCCAGCACGTACTCATCTGCACCGGTAGTTGGCAGCTCGTCATCATTAATCTCCGGTGGGCCATCCGTTCCCCCTCTTTCTGTGGTACTGCCTTTTTTCCCTGCTTTTTGCTCCTTGAATTTCGGATCGAAGAACTCTATCTCTTTCGGGATCTGGCTGCTCAGGTTTGTAAGACTGTGTATTTCATACACGAAAAAAAGCTCAGACTCTTTGGCGTATTGACCTCGCACCTTCATTTTCACGTTTTCTAAAGGCGGGGGATCGAAACGGAACGGCCAGTACCGGCGACCATTTCTAACTTCGCCCTCTGTCAGTTGGTATTGGGCGATGCTTTGAAACGAGTTCCGAACCTTTTTATCCAACAGAAGCCACGCCAGCATTCTGCGTTGGCTGGGGTTACCTCGCACTACCCTAGGCAGTGAGCTACTTGGCAAGATATGGATCTCTGCCCTATTCGGGTTCTCACCCATCTGAACGTCGAATTCCTCGTCTAATCCATTCGGGTTCATTGCTAGGCGAGTCAGGTAGGCAGAATGGAAAAAAAGGGCCCGGGCCATTTCTATTTGTGGCAGGAAAAACTGTGTATCGCCGGCTTCAAAGCTAAAACACCATTGCTGCCGGTCTCCCTGCCTGCGAATGTTTACTATTGGACAGTCGGCTATCCGGCAAGACGACCAGGTGCTGGTACTGTTTATCTTTAAGTCCTTTTCATAACCGGCAACTTTGGAGCCTCCGGCCTTTGTCACATTTAACGCACGCCGCCTCGGTATCAGGCCCAGCTGGGATATGCCAAACTTTTCCTTTTCTTGGGCCGGATCCAGCTTCACCTCGATGTACCAGTTTGGAGTTCGCAGATCACGAACCATTGAGCCAATTTCTTTAACCTGGCTGTTGTCCTTGATTCCCTTGATCGTTGGTGTCTTCTTCGTTCTCTTCGAGGCCATGCAAGTAATCCCGTGCTTGGTCGGTAAGCCGTGTTTCACTTAGCCCGGCGATACGGATCAAACGCCAACGTGGTGGGTACTGAAACTCCTGCTTTAATTCCCACCAAGCGTTTCTCAGCCGCCGTACCTGGTATTCGGGAACGCTTTCGGTATAACGTGCCAGCAGTCGCCGGGTTCGCGGCAACCGATCGAGTGTCTTTTCCAGCGTGGAGAGCTTACCCAGTTGTTTCAGCAAATACGTTTGTGAATGCCGGGGGCCGCGTGGGGCCGCACGCAAAAACCTGAGAATTTCCCGCAGTTTGGTTAAATAATGCCGGTCCCGCTGCCGCCAATCAATTCTCGGTTTTCTTTTAAGAACCTGTGTTCGTGGTTGAGCTTGATTGACCTGCTTCAGCCACAATCGATCGTACCGATACAACCGGGCGTAAAGTGCCGGGGCCGCCACACGGGCCTTTTTCGGTGACCGGTCTGCCAGCATTTTAATCCAGTCGTTCTGATCTGGCGTCAAACCATCTTTAGACCCAATGTGTGCCTTTCCGGTTGACTCTAATGATTCTGGAGGTACGGGCAAGGGCAACTCTCTGACACCCTCAATAACATCGGTAATAGACCAGCACTCAGGGATCAACGCTTGGTGAACAACGATGTGCTGCAGATAGCTAAAGGATTTCCGGTGCTTCCGGAAAATCGCTCGTAGCCAGCAGTAATCCGAATTCCGATCTATTCCCAAACCATATCGGCGCAAAAACCTCGCAGGCCAGTGATCTGAAACAGACTTGGCAATGGCGGCATGGTCAATGTGAGCCTGGCCGCGAATAAAACCAGACTGTTGAGCCAATCGGTGGTAGTGAGAAGACCACTGGTCATAACTCGGTGAAATGGCCGGTCGCTGTTCCAATAGCTCCCTAACCTGAGTCAGAACCATCTTTGATTCGTTACGAGCAGGTTTTTGAGGGAATATCGGACAAGTGGCTGGCGAAGCGTCATGGTAGCGGTGCTGATCGACTAAGGGGCGGGTAATGGCCGTATGTAAGAGTTCGCCGTGCTTCTCACAACAGTCCACTCCGGCTATCTGCCACTCCCGCTTCCAGAAATACTCTCCATAGGTACGTTGTTGCTCTTTGAGGCACCCGGGACAATATCGAACACGGCCAGGCACTTTTACAAGCGATGCAGCGACACCCATCGCCAGGTGGGCCGCACCTCGACATTTTCCAGCCATCCATGCCAGGCACCGTTTTCGGCGTTCTTCCGGGATAAACGGGGCATACAAGGGGAATAGCGTGTGGCAGTAGGCAATCACTTCAACGCTATAATCAGGGGGCAGCCACCGAGAAATCCTCGACAATTGATTGGGCAAATCCAGCGTTGCAATAACATTGCGGTTGCCATAAATTTCGGTCAGTAATTCCTTGGGGCTGGCAATTCCTTTCCGAATACCTGCCTTGGCCACTGTGCTATATATCAGCTCCTCAGGGTACGGAACCGGGAAGTTCAGCATGGCAGCTAAGCCTGGTTACCAAAACCGAGCCACTCGTCGCTGTTAAAAACCAGACCCGATTGACGCGCGGCATCCAGCATTTCGTCCTCGTTCGCCGCCTGGGAGTGCATAAAGCGCAAATCGTCTGACTCAAGGGTGTGCCATTCTTTCATTTTAATCGATTTGATTTTTTGCTTTCCCGTCACCGGTAGCGTCTTCTCGGAAGACTGGTACCAGTTAAGAATGATGGGCATCAGGTCTTTCAGCTGTAGGTCAGGGTACTCCTCGAACGCTCGTTGAATTAACGGTTCCAAAAGGTCTGATTCATGGCCCATATCAACCAGCAGGTTGTGCAGCCGAATTGCCTGATCGTTGCCGTTGTACTGAACGGATTTCCGGATCTGGTCTTTGCTTGAATCCAGGAGGGTACTGAGCTCCAAAATCTTCTTATCCACATCAGGGATCGTGAGGTCTGAGTATTGGGCTATCTTGCTCGGGTCTCCGGAACGCAGAGCTTCCATCATCGGGTGTATCGGCTTCAGTTCGTCGTGATAAACCTTTTTCATGATATTGGGCGTGATTCGTTCCGTGCCTGTTACAACCGCCCGTATCTGGGACAACACGAACAACTTGATGACGACATCCATGATGCCCTGAGACAAGTCGAACCAAAGATCCCTTAAATCATCCGGCATAGTGTCACTGGCTTTGGTCAGCCACTGGTACTTCCAGAGCTTTTTTGTGAATGCGCCCCATTCGGTTCGATCTACATTTTCTTCAGCTGTGGGCTGGCGCAGGGGTTCCCATAATATGGAGCCAAACCCCGCCCCGCGCCGAGCAGACCTCAGGTCGGTTTCAAAGACAGGTCGAGCCTTTGGTGTTCCGACCATTACCACCGGCACGGAGATCTCGTTTACCAACGTTACGAAGAAGTTCAGCATTTTCTCCGCTCCGCCTGAGGCGCGAACATTCAAGTGCTGAATTTCATCAATGACCAGTAAGCCAATCGCATAGGTGTTTGCCAGCTGCGACATCAACGCAATCATTGTTTCTACGCCGTGGCGTTTTTCTCCGTAGCGCCGGACATAATCTGTTCCTAGAATGGAATCGATTTCCCGGAAAAAGTTATGGCATAGGCTCTTGAGAGCACCATCGTGGGGGCAGTCGATTTTCAGGAAGACAATCTGTGTGAAATTGTGTTCCGGGTGGTGAATCATCTGCGGATACGTTGCCAGAATACGGTTCAGAGAGCTGGTTTTCCCGGAGCCCGAGCACCCGATAAACGCCAAGCTTTTCGCAGTCGACTCAACATGGTCAAACCGGAATGCCTTCAAGTCTCCACTCTTGATGCGCTCATAGCCGTTCTGTAAGTGGGCCGAGAGGTCACCAGTAGCAATGTTTCGACCCACGTACCCCTGGCGCAGCATGATCGAGATTTTTGCTTCCAGCTCAATATGGCGTGCCAGCGGCTGAAAGAAGCCGTCCAGTAGCTGGGAGATGATATGAACCCGTCTCTGACCGTCCAGATATATTTCGGACGGTCGGAGCTCCGTGGTCTCACTGAGCCCGGCTATGAGCTGTTTACGGTCTGGAATTGGCGGTAAAGCCTCAATCAGTGGATTTCCATGGTATGACGGTATTCCCGTGTCCTGGTAAACAGCAGTTACCATGCCGGAAGGTAAGGTCATTCGTCGTCTCCAAACAGCTCATCCAGTAAATCCGGATAGGCGCCATCGTCGGGTTTGCCATGTAGGTAGGTTACATCAGATTTCGGTTTCCTATTGTCGGGCTGCCGGGCTTTTGTCTGTTCGGCCCTTTGAGCATCTCGCTCTTGCTTGCGATTATCTCGTATGCCCCTGACCGTTTCGGCTTTGGATTGCTGTTTATTGATGGTGGGACGGGAACGCTCGGCGTTTTTGATGGTGTTGCTGACCAGATTTTCCAGGTCCCGTTTACTGATTGTCTCGGCCACTTTTGCGGCGCTCGTGGCTTTTCGCTGTTCTTCCTGGCTGGTCCATAACTCCCACATGGACTTGCCGCGAAACTGGCGTGAGCGATCGGTCAGAGAACACACCCAGTATTCCGAACTGTCTTTTTCCGGGAACAGATAAATATGATCAGCCACTGCAGGATCGTAGGCTGCCTGAAGGTCTGTGACTCTGCGTTCTCCGTTACGGTGGAGCCATCCGGAGGCTAACAACTCCTTCGACGTGTAGTAAGCGCCAAAACAACTAACCCCCAGATCAGAAAGATAGACTTTTTGACGCGGCAACAAAGCAATCCGCAGGGCTTGTTCCGATACGTTCTTCAACCGACCAGTTCGATTCTTTATGCCCCAATTCCAGATATTGAGCGGGGTTAACGCCATATCGTTTGGCATATCCGGATCACGGTCTGAGGTGGACCCAACCAGTTGGACAACCTGATGGTGTCCCTAAGCTATGATCCGGTTGTTTTCCTGGCTCAGGCTGCCAGAGATATGGGTTGCCC
>NZ_PTIV01000025.1 GCF_002934325.1 Marinobacter persicus | reverse complement strand
ATTCTTCGGAGTATCGCTTTGCGCTCATCATCAACACCTGTAGATTTGCGTTTAGTGTAACGCTATCAGGCGTCTACTGTATCGGGGGCTTGCCACTCCCTTGTCTCGGCTTCGCGTTTTGAAAGCTCGTCTTTCAGAGCTCGTTTCAGGGTGGCAGGCAAATTAATATTCAGTTCCCGGATCGTACGCAGCAGATCGCTGTTGATTGAGAGGTTCGCTGCTTTTTTGGGGGCGGCTGAATTATAGAGGTCGGCCATGAGGGCCTCCGATAAAATCTGGAATACATGGCAGGCACTCACCAAAGAGAACCCTAATCGATCTGAGTGTGGAGTTACGTCCCTGAAGCGCCTGCTCTGCGCCAGCGGTTGAATTCCTCAAGCCTTTTCCGCATTCGCTTTACATGGCTGCCTTTCCAGTAGGTCTGCCGGCACGTCGGGCAGTGAAATACCCCCTGCTGGCCGGCGTCCGGGGGTGCCGACGAGCCGGGTAGGGGGCCTTGGTGGAGGGGGGTGTTGCAGCGTTTGCAGCGGGAGAAAGGCGCGTGGAGCCAGTCCAGGTTGAGCTTGATGGTGAGCTCCTGGATGTTGTCCGTCTGGCGGTCACTGATGAGCAGAAGCACATGCTGCGGGCCGTTCCGGTGAAGAATCAACTCTCTGTCACGGGTGACCAGCCAGCGGTTGTCCGCTGTGGCCATGGCAAGCACGTCCCGGTCCTCAGTGCCTTCCTCAGGCATATGAGTATCGTAACCCGCTATTCGCAGCCACTCTCCCAGGCCCCGCAGCATTTCATCGCAGACGAAACGGGGCGTATTCAGTGGGCACAGTATGCCGCTGTGTATTTCAGAGCTGTCTTTCCACATGTTGAATCAGGTCTCGGAGCCCTTCTTCGGGAGGGCCTGGTTATGGTCGACGTAGTCTTGGAATCAACTATTACATGTCCTGGCTGTGGCCGCCAAAAAACAGAAACCATGCCTACCGACTCATACCAGTATTTCTACGAGTGTGAGTCTTGCCACGTTTTACTGAAGCCCAAGTGGTACATTGAGGTGTTCAATTAGCAAGTCGTTTTAGTGCAGTTTCAATAAGATGGGCTAGGCTAAAAGGCAGCGTTATATTTTTGGTCAGGAGGTACCCGGATGCGTGGTCGCTACCGTTTTACGTGCGGACTGTTTGGTTTCTCATTTTTAATACTGTTGATGCCCACCATCAGTGCGGCTAACGAAGCCGGGAAAAAACTGGCGCTACAGGGTGGTGAAGGGGTGCAACCCTGTTCTTCCTGCCACGGCGCACAGGGTGGTGGAAATGCAGCCGCCGGCTGGCCGCGACTGGCGGGGTTAAATGCCGATTATATGGTCCAGCAACTCAACGCACTGGCCAATGGCACTCGGAGCAATCCGCTTATGGCCCCCATCGCCTCCTCGCTTTCAGAACAACAGCGTAAGGACGTGGCGGAATACTTCGCGAACCTGACTCCCCCGACCACACCACCCGGTGGGGACGTGGATCAGAAAATCCTGAAACGGGGCAAGGTGCTTGCTCAGCGCGGAGATTGGCAGCAGGGTATTCCCGCTTGTACCTCCTGTCATGGTCTCAAGGGGCAAGGCGTAGGCGCCGCTTTCCCATCGATTGCGGGGCAACCGGCAATGTACCTTCAAAACCAGATCAAGGCCTGGCAGTCCGGCAGCCGCCAAAATGACCCCAACGGTTTGATGGCCTCGGTTGCAAAACGTCTAAGTGACGAAGATAGCCAGGCGGTGACCGCCTGGTTCGCCTCGTTACCTGCTGAACCTTCTAAAAGCGATCAATAAACCGAACTGAGAGGCCACCATGACTGCAAAGGACATCAAACACCCCCTTCGTGGCATCCGGAATCCGCTGCTGCCAGCGGTGCTGGCGCTTTTTGCATTTTCAGTGAACGCCCAGGATGATGAGACGCTTACCAAACAGGTGGAGCTTGAACAGGCTCCAGCACCCGGCCCGGAGGGGTACCATCAGCCCCCAAGCCTCGACGATATTCCCGAGGGGCCTTTCGGTGATAGTGTTCGCAGTGGTTGGCAGGCGTTCGTGAATACGCGTCAACATCCGGAAGCCAAGCGCTTTGTCGGCAATAAGCAAAATTGCGGCAATTGTCATCTGGCCAGCGGTCTCGCGGCGAACTCCGCTCCTATGTGGGGCGCGTGGGGTATTTATCCCAAATACCGGGGCAAGAATGACCACGTCAACACCATGGACGAACGCATCCGCGGTTGTTTTACCTACTCGATGAATGCCGGCGGTTCTGAGGCCGGGGGGCCGCCTGAGCCCGATAGTCAGGTCCTCAAGGACATGCAGGCGTTCTTTTTCTGGTCGGCCAAAGGGGCTCCGATTGGCGAGAATCTGCCTGGACGCGGCTACGCGGCTGTACCCAAACCGGAAAACGAAATCAGCGTGAGTCGTGGTGAGGAGGTGTACCAGGATCAATGCGCCGTTTGCCATGGCAATGACGGCAGTGGGAAGTTTGCGGACGATGGACGCCAGATTTTCCCGCCACTTTGGGGGGCGGGAGCCTATAACTGGGGTGCTGGAATGCACCGGATCAACACAGCGGCCGCCTTCATCAAATACAACATGCCTTTAGGGAAGGCCAGCCCCGTGGAGAAGGAAGCCGCGCTGACGGACCAGCAAGCTTGGGATGTGGCTGCCTTTATCAACAGTCACGAACGGCCTCAGGATCCCCGTTGGGAAGGCAGCAAGGCCAGCACTGACGAGAAATGGCACACCCATCAATGCCTGTACAACGAGACCGTCAGAGGGCATACGTTGGGTGACGGCGCGGGTTAGCGACATCCTGGCGCCATTGGGCCCGTCTTACCCGGATGCTATCCTTCAGTATAGTGGTTTCAGTCACTCAGACTCTGGAGGGGCTATGGCAGGTGGATGGTCACGTGATGGCGCGGTTCAGGAGCAGATCGACGCCAGTGTTGAAGACGAGATTCAGCGCGCACGCAGTGAGTTGGCGGTAGGCGAGAGCGCCACGGAATGCGAGGAATGTGGCGCCCCGATTCCAGAGGCCCGCCGCAAGGCCATTCCCGGTGTTCGGCTGTGTATTGAATGTCAGTCAGCCCTTGAGAAGCAGGGTTCCCGTGCCGGGGGTATCAATCGCAGAGGCAGTAAGGACAGCCAGCTTCGGTAGTTGGGTGTGTGGCGTTGATGTCCGCAAATGGGCCGTCTCACAACGACAGCTGCGTGACCCGCACTTCACCACGCAGCCGATCGACCGTTGCCTTATCGAACAGCTCTGTCCCTGGCTGCATTACCGTTGCGGCACTGCAGGCAATTCCTTCACGTAGTGCATCCTGTTCTGAAGCGCCCTGTGCCAATAGGCCCACCATGCCAGCTACCATTGAGTCACCGGCCCCGACTGTGGAGCTTACGGGGACTGAAGGTGCTTCCCCTTTATAGACGCCTGATGGCGTTACCAGCAAGGCACCTTCGGCCCCCAAAGAAACACAGATCCAGGACACGCCCCGTTCTTGCAACCGGCGGGCTTCCCGGACAATTTCCTGTTCATTGCTTAACGGTTTTCCAGCTAAGGCTTCCAGTTCGAAGCGGTTTGGCTTGATCAGGAACGGCTGGGCTTCGACGGCATGCCTGAGCAAATCATCATGAGAGTCGACAACCGCTCGCCCTCCGGCTGCCTGCACCCGCCGCACGGCTTCGGCGTATAGGTCCTGTGGTAAGTCCCGCTGTAACGAGCCGGTGATAACGCCGAGCCCTTTGCCGCAATGGGTCACGAATTGGTCGAGCAAGTGGTGCCATTGTGCGGTCGACACCGCAGGGCCAACACCGCTGACCTCAAACTGGGCTCCCGTCAGGCTTTCGAGAATGGTGCCGTTGATCCGGGTTTCGCCGTCCACTTCCTGATAACTGACCTGGTCCAGTTGCGGCTCAAGCTGATGGCGCAGGAAGCGACCGATTTCGCCGGCGACAACACAGAACGTGCATGCTTGCACTCCGAGCCGTTTGAGACCACGGCCAACGTTGATTCCATTACCGCCGGGGTCATAACGGGAGTCCTGGGCATGGACTTTCTGGTCCGCAATCAGCTTGGGGATTTCATAGGTGATATCAACCGCCGGGTTCAGGCTTAAGACGGCCACGGGCAGTCGTGAGAATGCGTTGGCCATCAGGCGACTCCGAAAATCATGTGCAATCCTTGCCGGGTGATTTATAAACAGATTAACCCGCTAGACTGTGTTTGAGGAATCTGGTTTTACCAACGCCACCCATAAAAGGCGACTCCAATGAGCAAGGATACTCAGCAGCCACGCTCCCCGGAACTGCGTCATCGAATCATGGCGGGTTTCATTGGTAACGTCGTGGAGTGGTATGACTTCGCCGTTTACGGTTATCTGGCCGGGGTGATTGCGCCTGTGTTTTTTCCGGCTGGCAGCCCAACGGCGGCTCTTATCGGCACTTACGGGATTTTTGCCGCGGGTTTTATCATGCGCCCGCTTGGTGCGGCTGTTTTTGGCTGGTTTGGTGACCGCTATGGGCGGGCCCGGACGATGCAGATTTCAGTCATTCTGATGGCCTTGCCAACCCTGTTGCTCGGTCTGTTGCCTTCCTATGAGCAAGTGGGGCTGCTGGCTCCCGTGCTGCTGGTGCTGATCAGGCTGTTCCAGGGGCTTTCCGTAGGCGGGGAGTTTTCATCTTCAGCTACGTACCTGGTTGAAACTGCTCCCAAGGGTAAGCGGGGTATCACTGGGAGTTGGGCCAATATCGGTTCGATGACCGGCTCACTACTGGGCGTGGCTGCGGCGGCGCTAGTGACCAATGCCTTCGATACCCAGACTCTGGATGACTGGGCCTGGCGCCTGCCGTTTCTGGGTGGTGCCATTCTTGGCCTTTCTGCCATTCTGGTACGCCGGAATTTGCACAATTCCGAGCGTTTCACCCAGCACCACGAACTCCGGGATGAAACCTCCCCGCTTTTACAGGCGTTCACCACCAACCGCTATGAGACGCTGCTGGCGTTGGCGTTCGCCTCCAGCTATGGCACCTGCTATTACCTTGTCTTTGTGTATTTGCCCGAATGGCTGGCGGCGGAGCAGTTGATGGCGCGAAGCACTGCGCTGCTGATCAATACCGCGATGATGATACTGGTGATTCCTGCCATGCCTTTGTTCGCGGTGGTTGGTGACCGCTACATGAGGCGAAGAACCTGGATTGCGCTGTCTTTGTTGTTGCTGGCGCTCCTGGGCTGGCCTCTGCATGTCTGGATGCTGGATTCCGGCGGTTCGCTAACTGCTGTGATTGCCTCCCACGCGCTGGTTTTCCTGCTTCTGGCTGTGCCGCTGGGCTCTGCGCCTGCGCTCTTTGTGGAACTGTTCCCGGAGAGTGACCGTCTCTCCGGTTATTCCGTTGCCTTTAACCTTGGGCTGGGGGTGTTTGGTGGTCTTACCCCGATGATTGCGACTGCACTGATCGCGACCACGGGGATACTAACCACGCCGGCAATGTATTTGGCCCTGACAGCCTTTATTGCCGTGCTTGCCCTGATGATGATGCCGGATCGCAGCCGGGAGCCTTTGCGTTGATGGACAGGCGCCAGGGAAGTGGAAGTAAACTATGCTGTATCAATACAAGCCAACAGGGACTAATAACCTGATGTTTCCCGGTATGTTTTCTGCCAGAGTGTTTCGTTCGTTCCCTTCTTTTCTGCTCATCGGTTTATTGAGCCTGCTTGCCGGCTGTAGCCAGGATGCCGACGAGCGTCTTGTCCTGTCCGGCACGGTGGAAGCCCGGGAAATAACCCTGGCGTTCCAGGTTAATGGGCGTATTGGTGAGTTGTTGGTGGACGAAGGCGAGGCCGTCGAAAAGGGGCAGGAGGTGGCCAGACTGGTCCGCGACGATTATCAGGAAATGGTTGAACGGGCGCGGGCCGAGGTGGGAGTTGCCGAAGCCACACTGGCCAGCCTTCTGGCGGGCACCCGTAAGCAGGAACTGCAGGTGGCGGAAACCAACGTGCAGCAGGCCACGGCAGAGTTGCGTTTCGCCGAAGAAGAAATGCGGCGGATCAACAGCCTGGCGGAAAAACAATTGGCTTCCCGGGAAGTGCGGGACCAGACCCGGATTAAGCTGGACATCGCCCAGGCAACCTTGCGCCGGGCAAAGCAGCAGTTGCAGTTGCTTCAGGAAGGGCCGCGTCAGGAGGATATTGACCGCGCCCGGGCGGAGTTGAGTGCCCGGCGAAGTGCTCTGAAAACCGCTGAACGACAGCTGGCATACACCATTTTGGAGAGCCCCGCCGATGGCCTGATCACACTGCGCCAGGCAGAGGCGGGGGAGGTGGTTGGTATTGGTCAGCCCGTATTCCGGATGGCGAAATTGAGCCAGCCCTGGATTCGGGCTTACATCAATGAGACGGACTTGCCGGATGTGCGCCTGGGACAGCCGGTGACGGTCACCGTGGATGGTCTGCCGGACCAGACTTTTTCCGGAACACTCAGCTTTATTTCGCCAAAAGCGGAGTTCACACCGAAATCGGTCGAAACCCGTGAATTACGGGTGGATCTGGTTTATCGGGTTCGGGTGCAGCTGGAAGACCCGCAAGGGGTGTTGAAGTTGGGCATGCCAGCGGATGTCGTGTTTGAGGAACAATGAACGCACTTATTCAGGTGAACAACCTGCGTTTTGCCTACGGTGATGCCCCGGTGCTTGAGGACATCAGCCTGGACGTGAATGCCGGGGAAATCATTGCCCTGGTAGGCGCTGATGGGGCCGGCAAAAGCACCTTGCTGCAACTGCTGGTGGGGCAGCTTAAGCCCGACGAAGGGGAGCTTAGGGTACTTGGCCTGAACCCGACCAACCCGGACCTGCGAAGCGACCTGGCGTACATGCCCCAGGGCTTCGGTTTGTATCTGGATCTTTCGGTGCAGGAAAACCTGGCGTTCTTTGCGGATTTGCACGGAATGGACCGGGAACACTCAGCGACCAAAATCCGTGACCTGCTGGCCCGCACCGGGTTGAACGGTTTTGAGGACCGGCGTGCCGGCCAGTTGTCCGGTGGCATGATGCAAAAGCTGGCGTTGGCCTGTGCGCTGGTCACCGAGCCCAAGGTGATGTTTCTGGATGAACCCACCACTGGGGTGGACCCAGTCTCCCGCCGGGCTTTCTGGCGTTTACTTGAGGCGGTTCGTAACGACGGAGTCGCCATACTTTACGCCACGGCCAACATGGACGAAGCGGAACGCTGTGACCGGGTCACCATGCTGGATCAGGGCCAGGTGATTCGCCAGGACACGCCACTGGCCCTGGTGGCTGAGACGGAGGGCCAGCTGGTGTCGGTTCAGGGGAAGGGCGTGCGCGGGTATCGCGATGCGTTACGGGAGTTTCCCGGGGTTGCCTTCGTTTTTCCGGTTGGTCCGAGGCTTAACGTCTGGCTGCACTCGGGTATTCGCCTGGAGACCTTTCGTGAACAGTTGGCATCAAACTTCTCCGGGCTGGAAGTTCAGCCGTTGACGCCAACCCTGCACGATGCCGCGGTGCGACAATTGGCGTCGAGCGAAGAGGCCGGCCGTGGAAGCTGAAGAAAGATCCAGCCAAGCGTCTGCCCTGATTGATGCCCGGGGTCTGACCCGCCGTTTTGGCGATTTCGTGGCCGTTGATGGCATTGATGTCACCGTTGGCCCTGGTGAGGTCTTTGGCCTGCTCGGGGCTAATGGCGCCGGGAAAACCACCGCCATACGGATGTTGTGCGGCACCCTGGCGCCCACGGCAGGCAGCATTATGGTCGCCGGCCAGGATATGGCGCGCCACGCTCGTCGTGCACGGGGCCAGATTGGTTACGTGGCCCAGCGTTTCGCGCTTTATGGCGACCTGACGGTGCGTGAGAACCTTCGGCTGCAGGCCGGGTTGTACGGCCTGGCGGGAGGTCGGTCCCGGGAGCGCATCCAGTGGGCACTCACTCATCTGGCGTTGGCGGATGTGGCCGAGCGGATGGCCGGTATGCTTCCACTGGGTTATCAGCGGCGCCTGGCACTGGCAGCGGCCCTGCTGCACGAACCCAAGGTCCTGTTCCTGGATGAGCCGACTTCCGGCGTTGACCCCATGGCCCGGCAACAGTTCTGGGAGTTGATTTACGGGCTGGCCGATTCGGGCATTGCCATTCTTGTCACCACCCACTACATGAACGAGGCGCTGTTTTGTGACCGCATTGCGTTGATGGACGCTGGCCGCATTGTTGTCGAAGACGACCCGGCTGCGTTGGCGCACCGTTCACTATCCACACCCATCCTGTCGCTGAAGAGCGAGGGTGGTGGGACGCTGGTGCAGGAGTTGCGGCAATGGCCCGAGGTATTGGAGATGATCCCATCGGCCGGGCAGTTACGCATTCGCCTGCGCGGGGGGTGTGATGCCACGGCCCTGGCATCCCGGATTCGCGGACTGGCTGACGAATCCGGTGTGGCCCCTTTAAAACTCGAGCAGGTGGACCCTGAATTCGAGGATGTGGTGGTGGCGATTCTGGAAGCCAGCCAGCAGGAGCGAAGCGCATGAAGCTGCAACACGTACGGGCTATTGCCCGCAAGGAGTGGTGGCACCTGCTGCGGGATTCGCGCTCACTGATGCTGATTCTGCTGATGCCATCCATGCTGTTGTTCCTGTTTGCTTACGCGCTCAGCCTGGATATCACCAATCTGCCCATGGGCGTCTTGCAGGAGTCACACACGGCACGGAGCAATGCCATTGTCGCGCGGTTCGATGGCAGCAACGCCTTTGAGGTGGTTGCCGAGTACACGAACCGACAACAGCTACAGGCGGACATACAGAGCGGTAAGGTCGCCGCAGCCCTGGTGCTGCCTCGCAACCTGGACCAGGACCTGGCCAATCAGCGAGGGCAGATCCAGCTTATTCTTGATGGTGTGGATGCCAACAGTGCCCGCCTGGCAGAGAATTACGCACAGGCGATCATTAATGATTATCTGCGCACCGAAGGACTGGTGAACCTGCCCATCGAGATAGAGGACCGGGTCTGGTACAACGAAGCCCGGGAAAGCCGCATGGCCATCGTGCCGGGCGTGATTGCTGTGGTGATGGCGGTGATTGGGGCGCTGATGACCTCGCTTACCTTTGCCCGGGAGATGGAGCAGTCGAATCTGGTGATGCTGCGGACGACCGCTCTCACCAAAAACGAGTTCCTGCTGGGGAAGCTCATTCCGTACTTTGTGATTGGTATGGGGGACTTTCTGGTCGCGACCCTGGCGGCGGTTTATCTGTTTGATGTGCCTCTGCGAGGCTCGCCCATTGCGCTGACGCTGGTTTCAGCGTTGTTCCTGATTGTGGTGATGTTGCAGGGGGCGCTGCTCTCTTTGATTGCCGGTACCCAGATGCTGGCGGCGCAGATGTCTCTGGTATCCACTTTCCTGCCGGCCTTCCTGCTCTCCGGGTTTGTTTTCGCGATTGAGAATATGCCCCAGGTGCTGCAATACCTGACGTTGATTGTGCCTGCCCGCTACTACGTGGCGTTGTCCAAGCTGATTTTCCTCAAAGGGGTTTCACCGTTGGTGATCTGGGTTGAAGTGGTGTCGCTGTGCGCGATTTTGCTGGTGCTCCTGCGGGTGGTGACCCTGAAGGCCCGTAAGCTGGGGTTGCTATGAACGCGGTACGGCTGAGCCTGATTCGTCTTTGGGCATTGCTGGGCAAGGAGTTCCGGCAGATGCTGCGCGATCCGCGCATGCGTTTTTTTATCATTGTGCCACCGTTGGTTCAGTTGGTGATTTTTGGCTACGCCGCCACCTTCGATGTGCGGGTTGCCGATGTTGCGGTGGTGGATGAGGCGAACATTGCAGCCAGCCGGGAGTTGATCGACGCAGTGGCGGCCACGGGGCATTTCCGCCTGACTCATGTGGGTGATATGGACGCAGCCGAGCACTTGCTGGAGCGCAGTGACGTGCGCGCAATCCTGCGGTTTCCCTGGGATTTTGATGGCACCGGTCAGCTGCAGCTGATTGGTGATGGTTCCGATTCAAACAGCGCCCAGTTGGTGATGGGGCAGTTGAGTGCCACCCTGCGTGATCATTTGTTGCAGAATCGGCAGCCGCCTCTTGAGCTGATAACACGCGCCTGGTTCAACCAGAATCTGGAAGACCGCTATTACTTTGTGCCCGGCATCATGGCCAATGTGGTGCTGATCGCCACGATGATTCTGGTGGCCATGACGGTAGTTCGGGAGCGGGAACACGGCACGCTTGAGCGTTTGATGGTGACACCGCTGGCGAAGCTGGAATTCATTGTTGGCAAGCTGATTCCCGTTGCGCTCATTGGCCTGTTCGACGTGATATTGATCACCCTGGTGGCGGTTTACTTATTTGATGTGCCGTTTCGCGGAAGCTTTATGGCCCTGGTTGCCGGCACCATGCTGTATTTGATGAGCACTCTGGGCATGGGGTTGTTGATTTCCAGCTACGCCTCCACCCAGCAGCAGGCCATGCTTACCGCGTTCTTTTTCCTGATGCCCATGGTGATTCTTTCCGGCTTTGCCTTCCCCATTCGCAACATGCCCGAGTGGATTCAGTACGTTACTTATCTCGACCCCCTGCGGTATTACCTGGTGGTGGTTCGTGACCTGTTCCTGAAAGGCGGTGGCCTGGCCTCGCACCCGTTCCAGTTCGGAATGATGGGCCTGCTGGGCAGCTCCGCTTTGGGGCTCAGCCTGTTCCGGTTGCGGTAGGGGCACGGCTGCACGTCAGTGGGCTAATCGGTCCGGCTCTCCGGTCATCTCGAGGATCGCCTTGCGTGCGCGGTCCCGCAGTTGGACGGCGGATTTCCAGTCATCGCCTTCGGGTTCGATGGGGTCGCCGACGGTGACGTTTAATGGGCCAGGGCGGGGGTTCCATCGGTCTGCGGGCAGTTTCCGACGGGTGCCTTTGATGGCCAGGGGGATGACTTCTTGTTTCATCGCGGCAGCGGTCATGAAGGCGCCCATGTGAAACGGACGCAGGCCTGGGGCCGCGTCAAAGCTGCCTTCCGGGAAGAACAGGAGGCGACGACCTTTGGCGCTTTCGGCGATCCGGCGGGAATCGCCAACGCTGCTCCGGGCGTCGCCGCGCTCCACGGGTTCTATGCCCAGGCGCGTGAGGAAACGCTTCAGGAAGCGAACATTCATCAGTTCTGCCTTTGCCACGAAGCTCACCGGTTCAGGGATCGCGGCTGCCAGTGTCAGTGCGTCCAGATAACTTGAATGGTTGGCCACAAGGACGCAGCCCTCCGGGAGGTTGCGGAGCCGATCGCTGGTTTGTACGTCCAGCCGGGTGCCGGTAAGCAGGGCAAGCAACCGCCCGGCCCAATGGGCAATTCGCCAGCGCAATGAAAACCCGGGCAGGATGTTGATCAGCGCCCAGGCGGGCACTGCGATCAGCCCCAGCACGGCCCAGGCCCAACCGGAATAGAGCTTGCGGCCGATACTTCTGAGGTTCTGCGATGCCTGCTGGCGCCAGGTGCCCCTGGTCAGCCGGATCAGCTGCCGCCAGACGGGTTCGTTGTCGTTCTCCAGCTCCCCACGTTCGTAGCGCAACCGGCAGTCGTTGCGCCGCAGTTTGCCGCTGGATGTTTTCGGCACGGTGTGGGGGCGGACCATGAGCACTTCGTCCACTTCGATGTCCAAAGCGTCCATGGCGATTCGGTGGATTTTGTCTTTCACTTCGGCCAGTTTTTTCTCGTCTTTTTCCCGTGTTTCCGCCACTACAATCAGCCTTTCCCCGGAACTTTCCCCCAGCCCCGAGGCGAAGGCCGCTACGCAGCCCGAACGAACCAGGTCCAGCTCGCCCACGGCTTCTTCGATTTCGCTGGGGTAGATATTGCGACCGGCGCGGACAATCAGGTCCTTGTTGCGCCCGCTCAGGTAAAGTTCGCCGTTGGCGATGTAGCCCCGGTCGCCGGTGTTCAGCCATTGGCCGTCGAACAGCTCGTTGGTGTCGTCTTCATTCCGGTAATAGCCCCGGGTGGCCGAGGGACCGGTGAATTGCAGGTTGCCTTCCTGCCGTTCATCCAGTTCGTAACCATCGTTGTCCACAATGCGGATGTAATGGTGGGGGATGGCTTTGCCGCAGCAGACGATCCGGAGGGCGGTCGTGTCGTCGGGGGAAGCCGGCGTAGCTTCGCCGTCTTTCTGGAATCGTTCCCGGTCTATGGTGTCAATCACCGGTTCCCGGGTTTTTTCGGGAAAGACCAGGGCCACACAGTTCTCGGCCAGGCCGTAGACCGGTGCCATGGCATTGGCTTTGAAGCCCCATTGGCTGAAGCGTTCGATGAACCGATTGACGGTATCCGGGCTGACGGTTTCAGCGCCGTTAAAGGCGTGACGCCAGGAACTCAGGTCCAGCCCCTCCATCTCTTCGTCCTTGATGCGCTTAAGGCACAGCTCATAGCCAAAGTTGGGGGAGGGCGAGAGGGTGCCGCCAAAGCGGTCAATGGCCCACAGCCAGTAGTGAGGCCGGGTGAGAAACAGTAGTGGCGACATGATGACCAGGTGCATGCCGTACCAGAGGCTGGACAGGCAAGTGCCGATCAGGCCCATGTCGTGGTAAAGGGGCAGCCAGCTGACGAACACATCATGCTGGTCGGCGTTCAGCACTTCGTTGCCGGCCCCGATGTTGGCAAAGAGATTGGCGTGGCTGAGGATGACCCCCTTGGGATTGCCGGTACTGCCCGAGGTGTACTGCAGGAAAGCAATGTCGTCGCTCTTGGTGCCTGAGACGGGGCGGTCCAGGGGTTTTGCCCATAGCTCATCGAGGGTCAGCACATGTTCCAGTGAGGGCACCATGCCTTTGATGACGGCAGCCAGCTTCCGGGCCTCGGGTACGGTGATCATGATCCGCGCCTGGGCGTTGTTGAGAATGGCCGCTTGCCGTTTTAAATGTTCCTCGATGGCAGAAGCCCGCATGGGCGGGTACAGGGGCACGGGGATGGCATTGGCATAGAGCGCGCCCATGAAGCTGTAGAAGTAGTCGTGGCTGGTGGGCAGCATCAGGGCGATGGTGTCCCGTTGCTCGATGTCGTGCTGGAACAGGCCGTTGGCGACCCGCAGCGCGCCTTTGTGCAGGTCGCCAAAGGTCAGCGACTGGACGTCGTCGTAGCTTTTTACCCAGTGCAGGTAGGTGCGCTCGGGGTGCTCCCGCGCGTGCCAGCTAAGGGCTTGCTGGAAGGTGTCAAAATCGGGAACGGAGAAATGTTCGCGGTTTTGCTCGCCGGAATCGAGTGCGGTGTCCGGGTCCTGGTCTTGTATTTGGTCATCCTGGGCGGGCGTGGCAGGAGGTTCGCCCTTGAGGCGCATGACTTCCTCAAGAATATCGCGGGGGGTGTCCGCCTCGCTGAGTAGCTGTTCGGGTAGTTGAACCCCGAATTTCCGTTCCACGGATACCAGCAGTTCTGCCCGGGTCAGGCTGTCCAGGCCCAGATCGCTGTCGAGTTTGCTATCCATGGTGACTTCGGGGTGCAGCTCCCGGCTTTCCGGCATCGCCTCGGCCATGGTTTCTGAGACGGCGTTCACCATGTCTCGTTCCAGGCTTTGTTGATTTCCCGGTTTCGCCATGGACCCTCCAGACAAAGGATTCACTGACAGTTATAGTGAATAATCATGGGCTCCCCAAGTATAGGCTTACAAAATCACTTCGGCCCGTCGGTATCAACGGATTGTCTGTATGCAGCATCGGCAAGAACAGCAGGAGAAAGATGGCGCCACTTCGGCGGTACGCCCAAGGGCTTTGTGGTCCTGGGCACTTTATGACTGGGCCAATAGCGCTTTCTTTACCATCATTCTTACCTTTGTCTTTGCCCGTTACTTCAGCCAGGCGGTGGTAGGCGATGAAGTCGCCGGAACTGAGTACTGGGGCAATATTGTTGGCATCGCCGGTGTCGTGGTCGCGATTGGCGCGCCAGTGCTGGGTGCCATTGCGGACCGGTCCGGCCGGCGCAAGCCCTGGTTGATTGGTTTCACGCTGTTGTGCGTGGCCGCTTGTGCCATGCTCTGGTTTGTGCGCCCCACGATGGACGATTTCTGGTGGGCATGCATCTGGGTTGGCCTGGGGATTCTGGGCGCTGAATTCGCGTTTATTTTCTACAACACCATGCTGCCGGACCTGGCAGCCCCGGAGAAACTGGGCCGCTGGTCCGGCTGGGGCTGGGGGCTGGGTTACGTTGGCGGCGTAGTCTGTCTGGTGGTTGCGTTGTTCGGCTTTGTGGAGGCAGATCCGTCGTTCTTGGGGCTGAACCATGACGAGGCGGAGCATGTGCGGGCCACCTTCGTGCTGGTTGCGGTGTGGTACCTGGTGTTCGCGCTGCCGCTGTTTTTTCTGACCCCGGACCAGCCATCTACCGGCCTTTCCGCTGGCCAGGCGTTGCGGGCAGGATTGGGCCAGCTTCGTCAGTCACTGGCCCAGGCTCGGGAGTACGGTCATATCCTGCGCTTCCTGGTTGCCCGGATGCTCTATACCGATGGCCTGGCCACGGTGTTCACCTTTGGCGGGGTGTATGCCGCCGGCACTTTCGGTATGAGCCAGACCGAAGTGCTGCAATTCGGCATTGCCCTGAATGTGACTGCGGGCATTGGTGCACTTGGTTTCGCTTGGGTTGATGACGCCATTGGCGGGCGCAACACCATTTTCCTGTCTCTGGCGGGGCTGGCGGCTACCGCCACGGCCATCCTGCTGGTGGAAACCGAGCTCTGGTTCTGGGTCTTCGGCATGGCGCTCGGGATCTTCGTCGGCCCGTTGCAGGCGGCCAGTCGCTCTCACCTGGCCCGGGCCGCGCCGGAGCACCTGCGTAACCAGATGTTCGGTCTGTTTACCTTCTCGGGCAAGGCCACCGCCTTCGCCGGGCCGCTACTGGTGGGTGCCGTTACCGCAGCCACCGGCAGCCAGCGCTGGGGCATGAGCACGGTGCTGGTGTTTTTCGCGGTGGGTTTCCTGCTGATGTTGACGGTGCCGGATGCGGGGACGGGGCGGATGGAAAAAAACCGATAGAACAACAAAGGTGGCCGGGGTATATGGGCAGATTATCCAACCCTATGGGTGTCCTAAATCGGGTACTGGCGTTCGTTTTCTGTGTTCTCGGGCCTGCCGAAAGCTATGCAGATAGCCTGAGCCCGGAAAGCTACGGCGTGCGCAGCCGTATTTCTGAAAAGACCCTGCTTGGCAAAGATGCTCCCGAGGATTTTGAAGTACAGGATGTGTCTGCGAATTTTCGATGGCCATGGCTGAGTGGGGCCCGGTGGGGCTGGGAAACTGGTAGCCATTTGCTCGTAAGTGCGGGGCATTTGCGTGGCGCAGGAAAAAGTGCGCTCGTGGTTTCTGCCATTCCCGCATTTAACCTGACGCATAAAGGCACCCGTTTTAAGTTGGATGCAGGAGTTGGCGGCGCGCTGTTCAGCCGATATCAGTTTGGGACGCAAAATTTTGGTGGGCCTTTCCAGTTTGCGCTGACGGTGGGAATCGGCGTGCCTGTATACCACAGGCTGGGTATCGGCTATCGCTTTCTACATTATTCGGATGCCGGTGTTAATGGCACGGGCACAACCGGTGCCGATTTCCATATGATTGAGCTCAGTTATGGACTCTAGGTTCGGAGGTTGGCGTGAGCTTGCGCCGCACCCAGGCGGCACAAGCTCATTCTGAGTGGCTGATAGTGGGTTTTACAGGGAGCCTTCGTCTTCCAGTATCAGCTCGACTTCTTCAGGTTCCAGCAGTTGTGCCTCGTACGTCAGGCCCTGGTCTTCAATGACCTTTACGAAGGCCCGGAGGTGGCTTTTTGAGCCATCAAGCAGGTTGGAGTAGGCAAGGATTATCGGGCGTTCGTCCGTGCGGTTGATGGCGGCAAGGATATCGCGCATGTCCTTCTCTTCGATCAGGGCGCCGACATAGAGCGCGTTGATGAAGGAGTTTGCCCCTTCCGCAATCAGCTTGTCGTAAAGCGCCTGGAGCTCTTCGTTGGTGAACTCACCGATGGTGTCACTTACCACGGGATCTTCCACGCCAAATTTATCCAGCAGGTAGTCGACGGTACTGGTGTGGGTGTCTTCGGACAGGGCGATTTGCGCGAATACCAGCGTTTGGTTACCCCAGTATTCATCCATGGTCATATAGACGTCTCGCGCAAGCTTTTCTTCCTCGCGCATGTAACGGAGATCGTCGGTTTCTGTGCCGGTTAATTCGCTACTCACATCCAAGACAGAGTCGGTGGTTGAGCTGTCTGTTGTGTCTTGTCTGCCCTGACCAGGTGCTCCGGCAGCAATTACGGCACTGCTGGCAATGGTGGAAGTGATCAGTGTTGCGCAGAGAAGCGTTTTCACATTCATGGTTAATCTCTCTGGTATCAATAGTTAAGGGTCAGATTGACCTCCCTTCACGCTAGCCATGTTTGAATTTTTTGATTCCGTTTTCTGTATTGTCTCATTTGTGTCGATAAACGTCGCCATTATGGCTTGAAAATGCGGCAACGTGTCGCAGGTTGTCGGGTCTCAGTGTTTGCTGCCAGTGAGGGAGTTCAGTGGTTGATCACATCAGGCAACAGGTGAGCGGTTAGCCCGCAGCTGTTATTCTCATGAAACTCATGCGGTGAGGAAGGTAAATTTGTCCCTCCTCATGGTTTTTTGGTTAACAGATAAGTTCATAGGGCATGGTGATGGAACAGGTCATAACGAAAAAGGTGGAACCGGAAGAGGTTCACGAGCGCGTCGCCGCAGGCGCGGTCCTGGTGGACGTGCGAGAGCACGATTATTACAGCCGCTTCCACCTTCCCGAGGCTATCAACATCAGCGTGCGGGCCATCAATCTCCAGGCGCCGGACGTGCTTACCGACCGGGACCAGGAAATCATCTGTTACTGCAACGGTGGCACCCGCGGCCCTCGTGCAGCCAAGGCACTGATGGAGCTGGGGTATCGCAATGTGGCGGTACTGGAGGGCGGCCTGCGCCGCTACATGAGTATGTTTGAAGGGCAGTAATACGGGAAAACCAGATGACACCGGGAATCAACCTCGCCAGGAAACAGAAAATCACCCACACGGTGCATGAGTACACCCACGATCCGGACAGTGAATCCTACGGTCAGGAGGCGGCGGACAAGCTTGGCGTGCCAGCCTCGCGGGTGTTCAAGACTCTGGTCGTTAGCCTCGATAACAAAACGTTGGCGGTGGCGGTGCTGCCGGTTTCCGGCATGCTGAGCATGAAGCAGATTGCGCGCGCCGCCGGGGCAAAGAAAGCCACCATGGCGCCGCCGGCGGATGTGGAGCGGGCCACGGGCTATGTGTTGGGTGGTGTGAGCCCTCTGGGCCAGAAGAAACGCCTGAAGACCATCATTGATGTTTCCGCTGCGGATTACGACACTGTGTATATCAGTGCCGGGCGTCGTGGGCTGGAAATCGAGCTTAGCCCGGACGATTTGAAAAGCCTCACCAACGCTGTGTTGGCGGAGATCTGTCAGTAAGCCGTATCAGATCCTGTTGGCACGGTGGTTGGGTGAATGTTTGTCTGACAACCGCTCACAGGAGCCGACTCCATGGCGAAAACGCAGCAAGATCCCTCCGGTAACGGCGAATTCCCCACCGATCTGGCCGAGGCCCTGAAAGCCCGGGTGCGCGGTGATGTGCGGCTGGAGCCGGCGGATCGGGCGCTTTATGCCACCGATGCCTCCAATTATCGCCAGGTGCCGCTGGGCGTGGTGTTGCCACGGGATGATGCCGATGTGGAAACCGTGGTGGCCCTGGCCCGTGAATATGAGGTGCCACTCCTTGCTCGCGGTGCCGGCACCAGCCTGGCGGGGCAGACTTGCAACGCGGCCATCGTGCTGGACACCTCCCGCTACATGAACGACATCCTGCACCTGGACCCGGAGGCCCGCCACGCCGATGTCCAGCCCGGCGTGGTGTGTGACCAGCTGCGTAACGCCGCCGAAGAGCACGGCCTTACCTTTGGCCCGGACCCCTCTACCCATACCCATTGCACCCTGGGCGGCATGGTGGGCAACAACTCCTGTGGCGCCCATTCGGTGATGGCGGGCAAGACCGTCGATAACATCGAATCCATGGAGGTGCTGACCTACGACGGCCTGCGCCTGACCGTGGGCCCCACCTCCGAGCAGGAACTGGAAGAGATTATTGCCGCCGGAGGCCGCAAGGGCGAACTCTATGCCGGCATGAGAGACCTGCGGGACAAGTACGCCGACGCCATTCGCCAGGGCTTTCCGCAGATCCGCCGCCGGGTCTCCGGCTATAATCTGGAAGCCCTGCTGCCGGAAAACGGCTTCAACGTGGCCGAAGCATTGATCGGCACCGAAGGCACCTGCGCCATCACCCTGTCGGCGCGGGCCAAGTTGATTCCCAGTCCGCCGCACCGGGTGCTGGTGGTGTTCGGGTACGACGACATCTGCCAGGCCGGTGATGAAGGGCCTGCGATCATGGAGACCGGGCCGCTGGCACTGGAAGGTATCGACGACCAGATTGTCTCGGATATGCGCCGCAAGGGCTATGGCCTGAAAGCGCTGGAAGGGCTGCCGGAAGGCGATGGCTGGTTGCTGGCGGAGTACGGCGGCGACACCTTCGAGGAAGCCGAGGAAAAGGCGGAAAAGGCCCTGAAACGGGTGGGCGAGCGCTGCCGGGACAGCCGTATCTATACCGATACCGCTGAGGCCAACCTTGTGTGGTCGGTGCGCAAGAGTGGCGCGGCGGCTACCAACGCTTTCCCAGGTGAGCCCGAGACCTATCCCGGCTGGGAAGACGCCGCCGTGGATCCGGCCCAGGTGGGGCAGTACCTGCGCGACTACCGGGCATTGCTGGACCGCTACGGCTACCGCTCCTCCCTGTACGGGCACTTCGGCGATGGCTGTATCCACGGCCGGGTGACGTTCGACCTTTCCAGCCACGAGGGTGTGAAAAAGTGGCGGGCGTTTACCGAGGAAGCGGCCGATCTGGTGGTCTCCTACGGGGGCTCGCTGTCGGGCGAGCACGGCGATGGCCAGGCCAGGGCAGAACTCTGGCCGCGCATGTTCGGCTCGGAGCTGATGCAGGCGTTTGCCGAATTCAAAGCGTTGTGGGACCCGGGCCACCGGCTGAACCCCCACAAGCTGATCGAGCCCTACCGCATGGACGAGAACCTGCGGGTGGGCCCGGACTCTAGCCAGATGGACCCGAAGCCGTTGTACTTCACCTTTCCCAAGGACCTGGGCAGCTTCGCCCAGGCGGCTGGCCGCTGCGTGGGCGTGGGTAAATGCCGCAGCGGCTCGGGGGGCATCATGTGCCCGAGTTTCCGGGGCACCGGGGAAGAACAGCACTCCACCCGGGGCCGGGCGCGGCTGCTGTTTGAAATGCTGGAAGGCGACCCGGTGGACACCGGCTGGAACTCGCCGGCCGTGCACGATGCTCTGGAGATGTGCCTGGGCTGCAAGGCCTGCAAGCACGAGTGCCCCGTGCAGGTGGACATGGCCACCTACAAGTCCGAGTTCATGGCCCATTACTACGAGCGTAACCGCCGCCCCAAACAGGCCTGGACGTTTGGGCGAATCCACGAATGGTCCCGGCTGGCGGGGTATGCCCCGAAGCTGGTCAACACCCTGACGGGCCTTCCGGGCATTAACCAGGCCGTGCGTGCCGCCACCGGCATGTCTGAGCATCGGGAGCTGCCGAAGTTTTCCGACCAGCCGTTCACAAAAAATTATCAATCACCGGTGCCCGCCAGGGGCGATCGTCCAACTGTGATGCTCTGGCCGGATACCTTCAACAACTTTCTGGATGCCGGCGTGCCAGGCTCGGCGAAGCGGGTTCTGGAAGCGTTGGGGTACGAAGTGCAGCTGCCGGGCAAGCCCCTGTGCTGCGGTCGTCCCCTGTACGATTACGGGTTCCTGGATAAGGCCCGCAAGCGTCTGGAGCAGACCATGAGTGTGCTGGAACCGGCGATTCAGGCCGGTATTCCGGTGGTGGGCGTGGAGCCCTCGTGCATGAGTGTGTTCCGGGATGAACTGCTGAACTTCTTCCCGGACGATGAGCGGGCCAAGTGGCTTTCTGAGAACACCTGGCTATTGCCGGATTTTCTGAACACTCTGGAGCTGCGGGCCTGGCCAACGCTGGAAGGCGACGTGCTGTTGCACGGCCATTGCCACCAGAAAGCCTTCGATGGCATGGACGGTACCCGGGCGGTGTTCGAAAAGCTGGGGTTGACGGTCAGCACGCCGGATACCGGTTGCTGCGGCATGGCCGGCGGTTTCGGGTTTGAGGCGGACAAATACGAGGTCTCCCAGCGTATTGCCGAGGACGTGCTGCTGCCGGCGGTGCGTAATAGTGGGGAAGATACGTTTGTCGTTTCGGACGGCTTCAGCTGTCGGGAGCAGATCCAGCGGGGTACGGACCGTAACGTGCTTCACAGCGCCGAGCTGCTGGAAAAGGCGTTCTGCCCGCAACAGAGCTGATCGTGATGGCTGAGTGATTCAGCGGACGCGCACCCGGTCGCCGTCAGACAGTTCGCGGCCCGGGTGGCGGACCACCTGGTCACCCTCGCCCAGGCCGTCTGTGACCGCCGTGGTTAGGCCATTGCTCTGGCCGGTTGTGATGGCTTGTAGGTTCGCCACGCCATCGCGGACCACAAAGACCGATTGCGAACCGTTGCGCTTGAACACAGCGGAGGCGGGCACCTGCAGGGTATCGTCGCTCTGCCAGAGGATAAAGTCGGCATCCACCCGGTAGCCATCTCCCAGTTGTGCCCACTGTTCGCGGGGGCTGACCATGTCGGCAATCACCTGCACCCGTTGTTCCTCGACGCCCAGTGCTGAAATATCTTCAAAACCCACGGGTTCCACTCGGCGAACCACCGCCTCCAGTGTGGGGCCGCCCCAGCCGCTGAGCCGCGCCGGCGTTCCGGGAGATAGTTTTACCGCATCAAAACTCAGCACATCCACCACCACTTCCAGGGCGCCGGGATCACCTACTTCAACGATGGGCTCACCGGCCTGGATCACCCCTTCGCTTTCCCGGGAGAGGTTCAGTACCGCGCCGTTCACGGGTGAGCGCACGGCCACCCGTTCGGCCGGTTTTTCGCCATTTTCATTGGCGGCGGAGATGTCGAGACGGGTCTGGGCGGCGGCCAGTTCGTGTTTGGCCACTTCTTCATCGAAACGGGCGGATCTGAGAATCGCGTTGGCCCGCGAGGCTGTGGTCCGGGCCTGCTGCAGTTGTTCGGCAGAGACAAAGCGGGAGTCGGCCAGGCGCTGCAGGCGCTGGTATTCCGACTTGGCGAAGTCAGCCTCCGCCTCGGCAGCCGCGACTTTCTGGCGAATCGATTCCAGTCCCGCCCGTGCGGCCTCTACCCGAGCCACGGCCTCGGCACGGCTGCGGGCATCGAGAACGCCAACCGGCATGGGGTCTACCCAGGTAAGTAATTCACCGGGAATCACAGGGTCGCCCACCTCCAGTTGGGGGCGATGCAGGTAACCGGTGACTGGTGAGGAGACCTGGTAACGGTCCTTCACCTGGGTTTTGCCTTCCTCCAGCAGGGTAACTTCCATGGCGCCCCGTTCCACGGTGGCCAGGTCCACCCAGACCGGCTCCGGGCGCAGGACGAAGACAAACGCCGCGACGGCAAGTACAGCCAACACCGCCCAGAAGATCCGCTTTCCCGTGATTCGTTTTTCTTTTGCCATGGTCCGTTCCGTGAGAAGGATGTTTATTCCCGGGTTTTCAGTACCGCTACCAGGTCCAGTTTACGCAGCCTTAGCCAGGTTATGAAGCCGGACGCCAGCGCCGAGCCAATCACCACGCAGGCGGCCAGTGCCAGGGTTTGACCGGTGATGATCAGTGGCACCCGATAAAGCTCCGTTTGCAGGGCGGTGACCACCAGTTGGCCCAGAGCGGCGCCAATCAGCCAGCCCAGCGGAATGCCCAGTACCAGTAGCAGGGCCAGTTCGCCCAGCAGGATATGGGCCACTTCAGGCTGGTTGTAGCCCAGTACTCGCAGGCTGGCCAGATCCCGGGCGCGTTCGGCCAGGGAAATCCGGGCGGTGTTGTAGATAACGCCAAAGGCGATGACGCCGCCCAGCAGGCTGATGATGAACGTGTAGGTCAGGAAGGTTTTGGCCAGGGTGTCGAAAAAGCTGTCGAGCATGGCCTGGCGCTGGTTGGTGGCCATTACCCGAGGAGTGTCCCGCAGGCGCTGGTAGACCTCGTCCTCTGCCTCCGGCTGCAGATTCATCAACACCTGGTTGACCACCGGGCCTTCCCGCAGTGCCCTGTTCATGGCTTCAAGGTTCATATACGCACCCACGCCAATGAATTCACTGGTGATGCCGGCTACCGGGAGTGTCAGGGTGGGGCGATGTTGTTCAAGCACACGTACTTCCACCAGCTCGCCCGGCGCTACGTGCAGGCGCTGGGCCAGGAAATCGGTCAGCAGCAGGCCGCTGGTGGGAATGCTGACATTATTCAGTTCACTGTCCACCACGAACTGCAGGCGGGCGTTGTCGGGCAGGCCGGTCAGGCTGGTGCGCCAGTCACGGTGGCCGCTGACCAGTTCCACCGCCACCGTGCGGCGACCTTCGGTGTAGAGTACGCCGGGTTGGCGGGCCATGCTGTACAGGGCGGCCTGGTTGACCGGGTCGGTCAGGGTTGCGGTGAGATCCTGTTTCTGTACCCGGGCAAATTGTGTATACACCATCAGTTCCACGGAGTTGAACTGGAAATTGCCCACCACCACAATGGCGGTCGCCATGGCGATGCCAACGACTGACAGTCCGGTGCGGCCGGGTCGGCGTGCCAGTTGACGGACAATCATTCGTGAGGGCTGGCGGAAGTGTACCAGCGAGAGTAGTCGTTCAATCCGGGAAACGTTGTAGCGGGCCGGTCCTTCCGGCTGCATGGCTTCGGCCGGTGGCATGGATGCGGCCCGCCGGATCGCGCGCCAACCACCGAGCCAGGCCACGAAGAGACTGATTACCGCCAACATCAGAATCCAAAGGGGGTTAATGCGGAACAGCAGGGCCGGAAACCGATAGTATTCCATGTACAACTCACCCAGCGCGCGGCCCAGCCAAAGGCCGACGCCGTTGCCAATCACCAGGCCAATGGCGGCAATGGTCAGCACCAGTTGGGTGTAGTGCCAGGCGATCTGCCGGTTGCTGTAACCAAAGGCCTTGAGGACTGCGACGATATCGCGTTGGGTGCTGATCAGCCGGCCAATGACCACGTTCAGCAGGAACATGGCCACGCCCATGAAGATGGCGGGAAAAATGATCGCCATGACCTTGAGCTGTTCCAGCTCGTCACTCAGGAACCGGTGGGAAAATTGATCCGCGCGGGCGTAGGCCCCGGTACTGCCGTAGCGGCCGAGCAACCGGTCCAGGCGGTCGATTACATCAGCCACGGGGTGATTGGGCGCGGTCTGCAGCACCAGGCTGTTAAAAGCCCCCTTCAGATCCATGGCCGAGGCCAGGGCTTCCCGGGACAGCCAGAGCACGCCGAAGCGCTGGTAGTCCGGCAACATGCCGCCGGGCGGGATTACGTAGATGAATTCCGGGGATTCGGCGATGCCCACCACCGTCAGAGACTGTTTTCGGCCGTTGATTACGGCGCTTAGGGTGTCGCCCGGTTGCAGGTCGTGGGCGTCGGCGAAGCTGCCGATAATCACGGTTTCCTGATTACGACCGGGGTCGGGCAGCCGGCCCTGGCGCAGGTGAAGCCGGTTCACCTCTGGCTGGCCTGTGGGCGGCAGAGACACCAGACGGGCCGAAACCGGATCATCAAAACCGGCCACTTCCAGTTTGGCCGCACCTTCCACCCGGCCACTCAGCCGATGCACGCCGGGCATCTGCGCGACCTGTTGCAGTAAATGTCGGGGTGCCCGTTTCAGGGACACGAAGACATCGGCAAACTGCTGTTCCTGATAGTACTGCTGCCGGGTGGCATCCAGGGAGGTGTAATTCACGATCGATAGCAGGCACACCGCGATGCCTCCGGCAATTACCAGGGCAATGGCCAGTACCTGGCCCCGGATCTGCCAGAGTTCCCGGCGAAGTTTGGTGTGAAGGATGCTGTCGCCAAACCCGAACATGGTGTTACCAGCTCAGAGTATGCGGGGCCTGGCGGGTGGCGTTGCGGTGCTCGCCACTGATCAGACCGTCGGAGAGGGTGATCACTCGGTCCGCCATGTTGGCAATGGACGCGTTGTGGGTGATGATCACCGTGGTGGTGCCGGTTTCGCGGTTGGCCTTTTCCAGGGCCTCCAAAACCCGGACACCGGTGGCGGAGTCGAGCGCGCCGGTGGGTTCGTCACAGAGCAGGACATTGGGCTGCTTGGCAATGGCCCGGGCAATCGCCACCCGCTGTTGTTCACCGCCAGAAAGCTGTGCGGGAAAGTGGTCTGCCCGGCTGTCGAGCCCCACCAGCGCCAGGGCTGCCTCCGGTGTCATCGGGTTACGGGCGATCTCGGTCACGGCAATCACGTTTTCCCGGGCCGTGAGGGAAGGGATCAGGTTATAGAATTGGAACACGAACCCCACGTAGTCCCGCCGATACTGGGTTAACTCCTTGTCCGAGGCACCGGCCAGATCGGTATCCAGATAGGTGACCTCACCGCTGGTGGGCACATCCAGCCCGCCCAGGATATTCAGCAGCGTGGATTTGCCGGAGCCGGAGGCCCCAAGCATGACCACAAGTTCGCCGCTGTACAGGTCGAGATTGATGCCACGCAGGGCATGGACTTCCACTTCCCCCTGAAGGTAGGTTTTGGTAAGCCCGGAGGTATGAAAAACGGGGGTGCCGGGGGTTGTGCTCATGTTGACGGTTGGCCCTGTTTCATCCGTGTTCGGTCCTGGGTCGTAGTGGTTATCAAAACCACTGAACGGGAGGAAAAATGGATAATCTGCTGGAAGTATATACCACGGCACTCTGGGGTATAGCGGCTCTCATTGTCATCTGGTTGGCACAATGGTTTGTGGCGAGCCTTACCAAGGCATCTCAACCGGGTGCGGTGCCGGGTAAAATCGACCAGTCCCTGAGCCATGAATCCTTTGTTTTCCGTGCCCATCGAACCTTCATGAATTCACTGGAGAACCTGCCGGTGATGTTCGCAACGGCGTTTCTGGCGATTCTGTCGGGCGCCGATCCGTTCTGGACCGGAGTGTTGATCTGGACCTTTGTGGCGGCGCGGACTGTTCACATGGGGCTGTATTACGCCATTGCCACCGAGCGCAATCCCAGCCCCCGCTCGTATTTTTTCATGATCGGGCTGCTGGCTAACCTGGGGCTTTTGGGCGTGAGCCTGGCTGCACTTAGTTAGGCGATGGTGGTTTCAGAAACGAAAAAGGCCCCGGCGGGACGTCCGGGGCCTTCTGGGTTTAATGGCCGAAAACCATTACTCCATGGAAGTGGCGCCGATGTGGTGAATACTGAGGTCCGCGCCGTTGAACTCTTCCTCTTCGCTCAGACGCAGGCCGGATACCTTGGCGATAATGCCGTAGACAATCAGGCCGCCAACAAAGGCGACGATCACGCCGGCCGCTGAACCAATGATTTGAGACGCCAGGCTTACGCCGCCCAGACCACCGAGGGTTTCGCTGCCGAAGATGCCGGCCGCAATGCCGCCCCATACGCCACAAATACCGTGCAGCGGCCACACACCCAGTACGTCGTCCAGGCGTTCGATTTTGTCCTGCGCCCATTCGAACATGAACACGAAAATAGCGCCGGCGACGCCGCCGGTGATCAACGCACCAACCGGGTGCATCAGGTCAGAGCCGGCGCAGACGGCCACCAGGCCAGCCAGCGGGCCGTTATGGATAAAGCCGGGGTCTTTCTTGCCCAGGATCATGGAGACCAGGATGCCGCCGACCATGGCCATCAGACTGTTCACGGCTACCAGGCCGCTGATGCCGTCGAGGGTTTGTGCAGACATCACGTTAAAGCCGAACCAGCCAACGGTCAGGATCCAGGCGCCCAGGGCGAGGAAAGGAATGTTGGACGGCGCGAACGCGACCACCTTGCCATTCCGGTAACGACCTTTACGGGCATCGAGAAGAAGGATGGCTGCCAGCGCAACCCAGCCACCAACGGCGTGCACCACAACGGAGCCTGCGAAATCATGGAAGCCTGCCCCAAACTGGTTCTCCAGCCAGGCCTGGAACCCGTAGTTGCCGTTCCACACAATGCCTTCAAAGAACGGGTACACCAACGACACAATCAGGCCAGACGCAATCAGCATGGGATAGAAGCGGGCCCGCTCGGCGATGCCGCCGGAGACAATGGCGGGAATGGCGGCGGCGAAGGTCATCAGGAAGAAGAACTTCACCAGCTCGTAGCCATTGGCGTCGGTCAGTTGCGAGGCGCTGGTCAGGAAGTGAGTGTCGTAAGCGATGGTGTAGCCAACAAAGAAATAGCCGACGGCGGAAATGCCAAAGTCGGTCATGATCTTGACCACGGCGTTAACCTGGTTCTTGTGCCGGACCGTACCAACTTCCAGAAAGGCGAAGCCGGCGTGCATGGCCAGCACCATGATGGCACCGATAAGAATGAACAGCGTATTGGTGCTGTCGGTCAGGGTGTGAACTGCGCTCGTGATATCCACGGGTCTCTAACTCCTGTTTTTGTGTTTTGCCGCCTTCTGGGGCGGGGGTACGCACGAAGAGTGGTCACCTAAAGCAAGGAGTGTTCCAGAATGGTTCAATAACCCTTGTTATAGGCAGTTAGGGGGATGGTGAGCATTCAGGTGGATCATCTGGAGTGCGTTAATGCACCTGATGGGTGCGTTGGCCCGGTTTTGTGCACCAAAATGCACGGGCGTGTGCCAGTGCACGCCCGCGCCTGTTCCGTTAGAGTGGTTATTATAAGAAGGCCAATGAATCTGGAGGTGTTTGATGAGTGATCCGACCTATACCCCACCCAAAGTCTGGAAGTGGGAGCCTAACAACGGGGGCCAGTTTGCCAACATCAATCGCCCCGTGGCTGGTTCCACCCACGATAAAGAGCTGCCGGTGGGCAAGCATCCTTTCCAGCTCTATTCCCTGGCCACGCCCAACGGCGTGAAAGCTACGATCATGTTCGAAGAGTTGCTGGAAAAGGGTATTCAGGAAGCGGAGTATGACGCCTGGCTGATTCGCATTGGTGACGGTGACCAGTTTGCCAGTGGCTTTGTTGACGTGAATCCCAATTCAAAGATTCCCGCCATGCTTGACCGCAGTGTGGACCCGGCGATTCGGGTGTTCGAATCCGGCTCGATTCTTTTCTACCTGGCCGAAAAATTTGGTGAATTTCTGCCAACGGACCCGGCCAAACGTGCGGAGACCATGAACTGGCTGTTCTGGCAGATGGGCAGTGCACCCTTTCTCGGTGGCGGTTTCGGTCACTTTTACGTATACGCGCCGGAGAAATACGAATACCCGATCAACCGCTACACTATGGAAGTGAAGCGCCAGCTGGATGTATTGGATCGGCATCTGGCCGAGAACCGGTACATGGTGGGTGATGAGTATACGATTGCCGACATGGCGATCTGGCCCTGGTATGGCGCCGTGGTGAAGAACATTGTGTACGACGCCGCGGAATTCCTCGAGGCACACACCTACACCAACGTGATTCGCTGGGCCGACGAGGTGGCCCAACGCCCGGCGGTCAAACGCGGGCGTATGGTGAACAAGACCTGGGGAGAGCCGGCGACCCAGCTGCATGAACGGCACGATGCCAGTGACTTTGAGCTCCGTACCCAGGACAAGCTCGATACAGAGAAGTAAGGAGGCGCCATGGCGGTACCTGCAGCGTTGACCGAGGACCAGATTTACCACCGTTGCCCGATCGAGAAACTGGATTTCGAATCCACCGACGCTCTGGATGATCTGGAGTTGCCGGTGGGCCAGGAGCGCATGCTAAGGGCGCTGGAGTTTGGTGCCAGCATGAAGGCCAGTGGTTTTAACCTGTTTGTGCTGGGCCCCGCCGGGGCCGGCAAGCATGAGCTGGTAAAGCGTTTTCTCTCACAACACGCCGCAGGTTTGCCGGCCCCTGCCGACTGGTGTCATGTCTTCAACTTCAAGGTGCCCGACAAGCCTTGTGCCATCAAGATTCCCCCGGGGGAGGGGCGGTCGTTCAAGAATGACATGAACGATCTGGTCTCCGAGCTGAAAACCGCGATACCCGCCACCTTTGAAAGTGAGGAATACCAGGCCCGTATCCAGGAGCTTCAGGAAGAGGTGGCCAAGCGCCAGAGCGAGGGGCTGTTCGAAATCCAGGAAGAAGCCAATCGCAACAATATCGCTATGCTGGCAACCCACGCCGGTTTTACGTTTGCGCCGATGCGCAATGGCGAAGTGATTGATCCGGAGGAGTACAAGAACTTCTCAGACGATGAAAAAGAACTGGTTGAGAGCAAGGTTGAAGAGCTTCAGAAGAAACTGCAGCAGGCCATCCAGCAGGTGCCTCGCCTTCGCAAGGAAGTCCGCCAACGCATTCATGAACTGAATGAAGAGATGGTTCAGCTGACTCTCGGTGGCCCTATGGGTGAACTCCGGGAGAAATGGCGCCATGTGCCCGCCGTGGTGGAACACCTGGATGCCGTCCGTGAGGACATAGTGGAGCATGCAGAGGCCTTCCAGGACGGCGAAGACGGACCACCGGCTGGGCTATTGAACCGCTACCGGGTGAACCTTCTGGTCGATAATGCCGAAACCGAAGGGGCACCGGTGGTTTACGAAGATCTGCCCAGCCATCAGCATCTGAGCGGTCAGATTGAGCACCGTGCCCGGCAGGGTAATCTGTATACCGATTTCACCCTGATCCGGCCCGGCTCTTTGCACCGGGCCAATGGCGGTTACCTGATTATCGATGCCCGCCGCATTCTTACCCAGCCAATGGCCTGGGAGAGTCTGAAACGTATCCTGTTTTCCGGCGAGATCCGCATTGAATCGCTGGAACGGCTATACGGTCTGGCCACCACCGTGAGCCAGCAGCCTGAGCCCATTCCGCTTTCGGTCAAGGTGGTGCTGCTGGGTGACCGGATGCTGTACTACCTGCTGTCTCATTACGATCCGGATTTTCTTGACCTGTTCAAGGTGGAAGCCGATTTCGAGGACGATCTGGACCGGGACGAGAGCAGTTATGCGTTGTACGCCCGCATGCTGGCCACCATGGCTCGTTCTGCGGGTCTTCGCCCGCTGGACAAAACCGGGGTGGGGCGCCTGATTGAACACGCCAGCCGCCTGGCCAGCGATCAGAAAAAACTGACCGCCCATGACCGGGTGCTCAAGGACCTGCTGAGCGAGGCTGATCATTGGGCCGGCCAGGCGGGTAGTGAGCGGATTGAAGCCGCACACATTCAGCAGGCCATTGATGAGCGTGAATACCGCGCCAGCCGCATTCGCGAGCGCAGCCTGGAGCAGATCCAGAGAGGCGTGGTAATGATTGCCACCACCGGCGAGCACGTGGGGCAGGTGAATGGTCTGTCGGTGCTGCAAATTGGTGCTACCCGCTTCGGCCAGCCCACCCGCATTACCGCTACCGCCCGGCCCGGCAAGGGCCAGGTGGCCGATATTGAGCGGGAGGCCAAGCTGGGCGGGCCGATTCACAGCAAGGCGGTGATGATTCTGTCCCGTTTCCTGGCCAACCGATACGCGCCTATGGGCCAGCTTTCGTTGTCAGCCAGCCTGGCCTTTGAACAGTCCTATGGCGGTGTGGAAGGCGATTCCGCCTCGGTGGCTGAAACCTGCGTGCTGCTTTCCGCCATTACCGGCGTGCCCCTGAAACAATCGCTGGCGGTCACCGGTTCCATGAACCAGCATGGCGAGGTTCAGGCGGTAGGCGGCGTGAACGAGAAAATCGAGGGTTTCTTTAATGTCTGCCGGCAAGCGGGAGACGTGAACGGGCAGGGAGCCCTGTTGCCCGCCAGTAATGTCGAGCACCTGATGCTGAACGAAGCGGTGCGTGCGGTCGTTCGTGATGTGCGGTTCTCCATTTATCCGATAAGTCACATTGATCAGGCCATCGAATTGATGACGGGTCTGCAAGCCGGTGAGGCGGACAGCGAAGGGGTGTTTCCCGAGGGCAGCTTTAATCGTCTGGTGGCCGACCGTCTGGAGGCATTTGCCAAAGCGGCGGAGCATAAGGACGACAACGGCGATACCGACGGCCACGGAGACGGCGATGATGACTGAGCTGCCGTCAGGAGACTCCGGCCAACCGGCCGCCAAGGGTCGCATTCTGGTGTTACTGGATGGCTCAAGGGTGGGTTATGTGGTGCTGGATGTGGCTGCGGCGATTGCGGCCCGGACCGGTGCCGAGTTGCAGGGGGTGTTTGTGGAAGAGCAGAACCTGCTGCGCAGTGCCGGCTATGGCTTTGCCCGGGAAGTGGGCTCGGTATCGGGTGTGAGCCGACCGTTGGACGTGACAGCTCTTGAGCAGCGCATGCAGCGGCTGGCGGAACAGTCCCGACGGGCGTTGGCCGGAGCCGCCGGGCATTATGGTGGCCGTTATCAGCTCAGTATTGCCCGGGGCAGTGTGGTGGAGGAAGTACTGGCCCTGGCAGAGCCCGAGGATTTGCTGGTGTTGGGCCGCGCTCGATGGTCCACCATCCCCGCTGGCTGGCTGGGCTCCACGGCCCGGGCGTTGTTGCACCGCTCGCCAGGCAGACTGCTGTTGTGGAGCCACCAACAGCCCCCGAATCACGGTCGGGTGGTGGTGTTTCTGAACGAACACGAAGGGGCCAATCAGCGAGCTATTGCCGCTGCGGCCGAGGCCGCTGCCTACTCCCGGCAGCCGGTTACATTGCTGCTGTCCGGAGAGGCTGGCGTGGCGCCGGATGCGCTGGCAACCCTGAAACGAAATCTGGGTGTTCCCGAACCGGATGTCCGGGTGGTTCCTTTGCCTTCCAGTGATCCGGCCACGGTCGCGCGGGTGTTGCGCCAGGAAAAGGCGTCCCAACTTGTGCTCAGCCGGGACTGCTCTCTGTTTAGGGAGCCTGGTGCGGAAAATCTGCTGGCAGCCCTTCACCTGCCACTCACTATCACCCCTTAAAAGTTCATGATTTCAATTTAATACCGTCAGGAGTGAATTGATGGTTGTGCATATTCTTGTGATTGTGGGGCTGACTGTCGCCGCCGGTGCCTTCATTCCATTGGGAGGGCTGCTGGCCCGTGTTGAGAAGATTGGGTCCGACTGGCTGGAACAGGAGTTCCGGCACTTTCTCATTGCCTTGGGGGGCGGGATTCTGCTGGGTGCGGTGACGGTGGTGCTGATCCCGGAGGGCAAGGAGAGCATGGGGGACTCGCTGTTTGCGATACCCGCGATTGTCGCCGGTGGTATTTTGTTCTTCGTGGTCGAACGAATACTCGGGCTCAAGCGTCGTGAGTCGCCCCAGTTAATGGGCATGATGCTCGATTTTATCCCGGAAGCGATTTCTCTGGGTGGGCTGGCCGTATTGAGCCCCAAAACCGCCGTGCTCATGGCGGTGCTGATTGCCCTGCAGAACCTCCCGGAAGGCTTCAATGCCTATCGGGAGTTGATCAGTCAGGAGGGCCCCGGCCATTCACCTCGCAAGACGCTGACGTTTATGACATCGCTGGTGTTTACGGGGCCGATTGCCGGCTTGTTGGGTTTCTTCTTCCTCTCAGAGCAGCCGTTCATTCTGGGAGCTGTGATGCTGTTCGCCTCTGGCGGTGTGATGTATCTGATTTTTCAGGATATTGCGCCCCAGTCCCGGCTGGAGCATCATTGGGCACCGCCCCTGGGGGCGGTGGTTGGTTTTTGTGTGGCGCTGTTCAGCCATGATCTGGTAAATCACTTTTAATCGGTTTTGACGGCTCGGGCGCTTTGGGCATTTGCTCCAGAATGTCCCGAATTTCCTCGGCCGATAGTGTTTCCTGCTTGAGAACTGTCTTGGCGAGGGCTTCCAGCTGTTCGCGATGGCTCGCCAGGAAGTCCAGGGTGGCCTTTTCCAGGCTTAAGAGCTGGGACTGGATTTCAGCGTCAATCAGTTCCGCCATCTTTTCACTGAACTCCCGTGGCTGGCCCATTTCCCGCCCCAGGAACACATGTTCTTCACCAATATTCAGGCCCATGGGGCCAATTTTCTCGCTCATGCCCCACTGGCCAATCATCCGGCGTACCAGTGTGGTCGCCTCTTTCAGGTCATTTTGGGCACCGGTACTGACCTCGCCATAGACCAGTTTCTCAGCACAGCGGCCCCCGAGCATGACCTTGATGCGGTCTTTCAGGTAGCTTTCAGTGTAGGTGTAGTGGTCGTCTCGGGGCGTCTGTTCAGTGACGCCCATGGCCATGCCGTGGGGAATAATGGTGACTTTCGTGAGTGGGTCCGCATTGGGCATGTAATAGGCCATCAGGGCGTGGCCGCACTCGTGATAGGCGACGGCTTCGCGCTCCTGGGGTGGCAGTTGGGCCTCCCGGGTCTCACCAAGGATGATTCGGTCGCGAGCAATTTCAAAGCAGCGGGTGTTGACCTCATCCAGGCCCTCACGGGCGGCGGTCAGGGCCGCTTCGTTCACGAGGTTGTGCAGGTCGGCACCGGAGAAGCCGATGGTCCGGGTGGCAATCTGGTCCAGATCAACGTCATCGGATAGCGGCACCTTACGCGCGTGCACCTTCAGAATCGCCGCACGGGCTTCTTTATGCGGCCGCTCGAGGGTGATTTTTCGGTCGAATCGGCCGGGCCGGAGCAGGGCGGTGTCCAGCACATCCGGGCGGTTGGTGGCAGCGAGTACCAGCACGTTTTCATGGGCCTCGAAGCCGTCCATTTCAGTCAGGATCTGGTTCAGGGTCTGTTCCCGTTCGTCGTGGCCACCACCCAGCCCCGCGCCTCGGGAACGGCCAACGGCGTCCAGCTCGTCAATGAAGATAAGTGCCGGGGCATCTTTGCGCGCTTCCTTGAACATGTCTCTTACACGGGCTGCGCCCACGCCGACAAACATTTCGATAAACTCCGAGGCGCTGATGCTGAAGAAGGGGACTTCGGCTTCTCCGGCAATGGCACGGGCCAGCAGGGTCTTGCCCGTGCCGGGCGGACCCACCAGAAGAATGCCTTTGGGCATGATGGCGCCAAGCCGCTGGTATTTCTCCGGGGTCTTCAGGAAGTCGATGATTTCGGCGATTTCACGCTTCGCGGACTCAACCCCGGCCACGTCATCCAGGGTGACGGTGGAGGTTTCCTTGCGGGCTCTCCGGGCTTTTGAACGGCTGAAATCCAGCACGCCACCGCCCTGGCCAATGCGTTTTTGGGCATTGCCCCAGAACCAGAACATCAGGGCAAGAAACAGAATCCAGGGCAGGAAGCCGAGAATCAGTTCCTGCCACCAGGGGCGGCCGGAGCGGGCCCCCTGGATGGTTACACCGTGTTCTTCGAGGAGAGGCAGAAGGGCCGGGTCATCGGTTTGGGGGCGCAGGGTGATAAAGCGAGTGCTGGAGGGCTCGCTGGCGGCGCTGAACCGGGCGGCGCCGGATTCGGTGAAGTTGCCCTGGATGTCTTCCTGCCGGAGGGTCACCTCCGATACCTGACCGGCCGTGACTGCCTCCTTGAAGTCGGAATACGCTACTTCCTGTTGTTGGGGCTGATTGGCCCCCTGCATCCACAGCACCATCAGGAAGATGGCGGCACTCAACCAGAGGAACGAGTACTGGTTGGGAATGGCCGGCTGTGGGTTGGTGTCTGGCTTCTGTGGTGGCTCTGGCCGTTGCGGGTCGGTCATTTTGGTCTCCGGTCCCCTTCCATGATCTTGGCGACGAACACGGCTTTGCCGTAGGTTTCGAACGACCATTTCATGGTGTCGGAAAGTACCTTCATTACCTCATCATAGTCGCCAAAGATTTCCGTGCTCATGCGCCCGGGGTAAACCTCAAGTCCGGATTGCTCCAGGCGGGCGATAAGCTTGCGAATGGGATCCTTGTAGTCGTCTTTGAGTGGATAACAGCTCAACTGAACAGACAGGTACATAATGCCTCCGTCGGTTATGTGGGTTGCGGCGGTGGGGTCAGTACCCCATGGCCGCCGACGTGCTGCGCCGGGGATCGGCGCCGCCGTAAAGGGTGCCATCCTCGCCAATCAGGACGCTCTGGATGGCGCCCATGGCCCGGCTGATGCTGACCTTGTGACCAAGCCCTTCAAGCAGTTCGATGGTGTCGGGGCTGAAGCCCTGCTCCATGCGAATTTCGTCTGGTAGCCATTGATGGTGCATGCGTGGCGCGCTGACCGCACTCTGTATGTTCATATTATGGTCGATGACGTTCATCAGTACCTGCAGTGTGGTGGTGATAATGCGCGAGCCTCCCGGGCTGCCGGTTACCAGATAGTTGCGACCGTCCTTGCGCACGATGGTGGGCGACATGGAACTGAGCATGCGCTTGCCCGGTTCGATCTTGTTGGCTTCCCCGCCGATCAGGCCGTAGGCGTTGGGCACGCCGGGTTTGGCACTGAAATCATCCATTTCGTTGTTAAGCAGGAAGCCCGCGCCGGCTACGGTGATGCCCGAGCCATAGCTGAAATTGATGGTGTAGGTATTGGAAACGGCGTTGCCCCAGCGGTCCACGATGGAGAAGTGGGTGGTCTCATTGCTTTCCCAGGGGGCCGGATTGCCGGCGCTGATCTCACTGGAGGGCCGGGCCCGGTCCGGGTCGATGGTGGCCTGCAGGGCAGCAGCATAGCCCTTGCTGGTCAGGCCGGTTACGGGCACATCCACGAAGTCGGTGTCGCCCAGGTATTTCGCCCGGTCGGCGTAGGCCAGTTTCATGGCCTCGGCCATGCGGTGCACGGTGGCGGCTGAGTTATGGCCCAGCTCGGCAATGGGGTAGTGCTCCAGGATGTTGAGGATCTGCACGATGTGGGTGCCGCCGGAGGAGGGCGGCGACATGGAATAGATGTCGTGGCCACGGTAGGTGCCGTGCACCGGTTCGCGAATGGCGGGCTGGTAGGTTTGCAAATCCTCAAGGGTGATCAAGCCGTCGTGGCGTTGCATTTCCTCGACGATCAGGCGGGCGGTTTCGCCTTCGTAGAAGCCTTTCGGGCCCTGATCGGCGATGCGCTGCAGGGTATCGGCCAGTTCAGGTTGTCTGAAAACGCTGCCCGGCTGGGGTGCCGAGCCATCGGCATTGTAGAAAGTGGCTTTGGTGGCTGGCCAACGCTCCAGTCGCTCCCGGGCCTGTTCCAGGCCTTCGGTGAAACGGCGGGGCACTTCAAAGCCCTCCCGGGCGAGTTTGATGGCCGGCGCCAGAGCCTGTTCCAGGGAGATGGTGCCGTGGCGCTCCAGGGCCAGCGAAAGCCCTGCCACGGTGCCGGGCACGCCGGCTGCCTGGTGGCTGAAGCGGCTGCGCTGCTGGACGACTTCTCCGTCCGCATTCTGGAACATGGTTTCGGTCGCGCCCGCCGGTGCGGTTTCCCGATAATCGATGGCTTCCGGGGCGCCGCCATCGCCGGGAGCGTAGAGCATGAATCCGCCGCCCCCGATGTTGCCGGAGCGGGGCTGGGTTACCGCCAGGGCAAAGCCGGCGGTGACTGCCGCATCCACGGCATTGCCGCCATTTTCCAACACCTCCAGGGCGATTTCCGTGGCCAGGGTATGGCTGGTGGCCACCATGCCCTGAGTACCCTGGACGGGATGGAATCGTTCACCTTCCAGAATGGCCTGGGCCCTTGCCTGAGGGAGGCCCACCAGCAAGGTTATCAATAGCGCGGCCAGCAGGCTCCAGACGCACTTTCGGGAGATTTCCGGCTGTGGGTTACCCATCACTCTGTCCATGGCGTGCACTCCTCGTTTCTGGCTCTCAGATAGGCTATCATAGCCGGTCATTTTTACCGGTGCGTGCCGATCGTCACCGTAGCGAGTTGTCTGCGGTTCCCCGTCGCACCCGCTTTCCCGGATTCAAGTTAAGGAAAGGCTTCATGGAGCATACCTATCGTCTTGTTATTTCCTGCCCCGACCGGGTGGGAATTGTTGCCAAGGTGAGTAATTTCCTGTCCACCTACAATGGCTGGATTACCGAGGCGAGCCACCATTCAGATACCCAGTCCGGCTGGTTCTTCATGCGGCATGAGATCAAGGCCGAGTCGATCCCTTTCGGTCTGGAGCAGTTCCGCACGGCCTTTGAACCCATTGCCCGTGAGTTCAACATGAGCTGGCACATCGCCGATTCTGCTCAGCCCAAGCGGGTGATTCTGATGTGCAGCAAGGAGTCCCACTGTCTGGCGGATCTGCTGTACCGCTGGCACAGCAAGGATCTGAACGCGGAAATTGTGGCGGTGATCTCCAACCACGATGACCTGCGTCGGATGGTGGAATGGCACGACATTCCCTATCACCATATTCCAGTGAGCAAGGAAAACAAGGCCGAAGCCTTTCGTCACATCGAGGAGCTGTTCGAGCACTATGAAACCGACGTGGTGGTGCTGGCCCGCTACATGCAGATCCTGCCGGAAGCGCTTTGTGACAAGTACGCCGGTAAGGTGATCAATATTCACCACAGCTTCCTGCCATCCTTCGCGGGTGCCCGTCCTTACCATCAGGCATACAGCCGGGGTGTGAAGCTGATTGGCGCGACCTGTCACTACGTGACCCAGGATCTGGACGAAGGTCCGATCATTGAGCAGGACGTGATTCGCATCAGCCACAGTGACTCCATCGACGACATGGTGCGTCTGGGCAAGGATGTGGAGAAAAATGTGCTGGCCCGTGGTTTGCGCGCGCACATTGAAGACCGAGTGATTACCTACGAAAACAAGACTGTAGTGTTTGACTGATCCCTATCCGGTTCGCCCCGGGATGGGGCGAGCTGTGGTATGCTGAGCAGCTTGTTGAAGAATAAACCCGGTGCCTTTCGAGGCACACGGTACGACTTCCAGATAACGCAAAGGAACCTTTCTCGATGGGTGAGTTAGCCAAAGAGATCCTGCCGGTCAATATTGAAGACGAACTGAAGCAGTCCTACCTGGATTACGCCATGAGCGTAATCATCGGGCGGGCGCTGCCGGATGTGCGGGACGGCCTCAAGCCGGTGCACCGGCGGGTCTTGTTTGCCATGTCCGAACTAGGCAATGACTGGAACAAGCCGTACAAGAAATCGGCCCGTGTGGTCGGTGATGTTATCGGTAAATACCACCCGCACGGGGACTCTGCGGTCTACGACACCATTGTTCGTATGGCCCAGCCGTTCTCTTTGCGTTATCCGTTGGTAGACGGTCAGGGTAACTTCGGTTCCATCGACGGCGACAACGCCGCCGCCATGCGTTACACCGAAATCCGCATGGAGAAGATCTCCCATTCGCTGCTGGCGGATCTGGACAAGGAAACGGTGGACTACGTCGACAACTACGACGGCACCGAGAAAATTCCGGAAGTCCTGCCCACCCGGGTGCCCAACCTGCTGGTGAACGGTTCCTCCGGTATCGCCGTGGGCATGGCCACCAACATTCCGCCCCACAACCTGACCGAAGTGATCAACGGCTGTCTGGCACTGATCGACAACCCGGACCTGACCATCGATGAGCTGATGGAATACATCCCGGGGCCGGACTTCCCCACCCAGGGCATCATCAACGGTCGTGCCGGTATTGTGGAGGCCTACCGCACCGGTCGTGGCCGAATCTATATCCGTGCCCGCCACGAGATCGAACAGGACAAGAAAACCGGTCGTGAGTCCATCATCATTACGGAACTGCCGTACCAGCTCAACAAGGCGCGCCTGATCGAAAAAATCGCCGAGTTGGTGAAAGAAAAGCGTATTGAAGGCATCACCGAGCTGCGCGATGAGTCCAACAAAGAAGGCATCCGGGTGGTGATCGAGCTGCGTCGCGGCGAGAACCCGGAAGTGGTGGTCAACAACCTGTTTGCCCATACCCAGCTGCAGACCGTGTTCGGCATCAACATGGTGGCGCTGCTGAATGGCGAGCCCAAGACGCTGAACCTGAAGCAAATGCTGGATGCGTTCCTGCGTCATCGTCGGGAAGTGGTGACACGCCGGACTATTTACGAACTGCGCAAGGCCCGCGAACGTGGCCACATTCTGGAAGGCCTGACGGTAGCCCTGGCCAACATCGATGAAATCATCGAGCTGATTCGCCAGTCGCCTTCCGCCGCCGAAGCGAAAGAAAAGCTGATGGACAAGGGTTGGGCGCCGGGTGACGTACTGGCCATGCTGGAGCGTGCCGGCGAAGACGCCTGCCGCCCGGACGACCTGCCGGAGTACTTCGGCCTGCGTGACGGCCTGTACCACCTGTCACCGGAACAGGCCCAGGCTATCCTGGATCTGCGCCTGCACCGCCTGACCGGCCTGGAGACCGAAAAGCTCCAGAAAGAATACAAGGACATCATCGAGAAGATCGCCGATCTGATGGACATCCTGGGCGATCCCGACCGCTTGCTGCAGGTGATCCGCGAAGAACTGGAAGCCATCGTCAACGATTACGGCGATGAGCGCCTGACCGAAATCACCAGCTCCCAGCGCGACCTGACCATCGCCGACCTGATCGACGAAGAAGATCTGGTCGTGACCATCTCCCACAACGGTTACGCCAAGACCCAGGCGGTGGAAGACTACCAGGCCCAGCGCCGGGGTGGTCGCGGTAAGGCAGCCACTTCGATGAAGGACGAAGACTTCATTGAAAAGCTCCTGGTGGCCAACTCCCACGACACCATCCTGTGCTTCTCCGACCGGGGCAAGGTGTACTGGCTGCGGGTGTTTGAAATTCCCCGTGGCAGCCGTGGCTCCCGGGGCCGGCCGATGGTCAACATCCTGCCGCTGGAAGAAGGTGAGCGCATTACCACCTTCCTGCCGGTGAAGGATTACCCGGAAGACCAGTTCGTGCTGATGGCCACCTCCAACGGTGTGGTCAAGAAGACCCCGCTGCCGAACTTCTCCCGTCCACGCAGCAGTGGCCTGATTGCCCTGAACCTGGATGAAGGCGATACCCTGATCGGCGCCGCCATCACCGATGGCAACGCCGAGATCATGCTGTTCTCCTCCGCCGGTAAAGCCGTGCGTTTCGCCGAGGAGCAGGTACGCCCGATGAGCCGGACGGCTCGCGGTGTGCGTGGCATCAAGATGCCGGAGGGTCATCACGTCGTATCGCTGATCATCCCGCAGGAAGGCGGCGTGCTGTTGACCGCCAGTGAACATGGCTACGGCAAGCGCACCGAGATTGAAGAGTTCCCGGCTTACAGTCGTGGCAGCCAGGGCGTTATTGCCATGCAGTGCTCGGAGCGTAACGGCAACCTCGTGACGGCTCTGCAGCTGTTCGAGGGCGACCAGATGATGCTGATTTCCGACAAGGGCACGCTGGTGCGTACCGGTACCGATGAAGTTTCCGTTCTCAGCCGGAACACTCAGGGCGTGCGCCTGATCCGCCTGGCCCAGGAAGACGAGCGCCTGGTGGGCGTGGAGCGGATTGCCGAATCCGATGACGAAGACGAAGTAGAAGGCGAGGAAAGCGAAGAATGAGCAGGGCGTTTAACTTCTGTGCCGGGCCGGCCACCTTGCCGGAGGCGGTGCTGAAACAGGCGCAGTCCGAGATGCTGGACTGGCGGGGCACCGGTATGTCGGTGATGGAAATGAGTCACCGCAGCGACGAATTCGTGGCGATTGCGGAAACCGCCGAGCAGGATCTGCGTGAGCTGGCCGGTATTTCCGACGACTACGCCGTGCTGTTCATGCAGGGTGGGGCGTCCAGCCAGTTCGCCACCATTCCGCTGAACCTGCTGGGTGACAAGACCTCCGCCGATTACATCAATACCGGTATCTGGTCCAAGAAGGCGATTGCCGAGGCCAAGCGCTACGCGGATGTGAACGTGGCGGGCAGTTCCGAGGACAGCGGTTTCACCACCGTCCCGGACCCGGCCGGCTGGAACACCCGCGCTGACGCCGCCTACCTGCATTACACACCGAACGAGACCATCGGCGGTCTGGAATACTACTTCATCCCGGACAGCGGCGATGTGCCCCTGGTGGCGGACATGTCCTCCACCATGCTGTCGCGACCGGTGGACGTGTCCAAGTTCGGCCTGATTTACGCCGGCGCCCAGAAAAACATCGGGCCTTCCGGTCTGGTGGTGGTGATCATTCGCAAGGATCTGCTGGGCAAGGCCCGGAAAGAAACCCCGACAATGATGAATTACCAGGTCATCGCCGATAACGGCTCCATGTACAACACACCGGCGACCTATTCCTGGTACCTGGCCGGACTGGTGTTCAAGTGGCTGAAAGAGCAGGGCGGTGTCCAGGCCATGGGCGAGATCAACGCCCGCAAGGCCCGCAAGCTGTACGACTTCATTGACGGCAACGACTTCTACGCCAACCCCATTGAGCCGCGCTTCCGCTCCTGGATGAACGTGCCGTTCACCCTTGCAGATGATGCCCTGAACAGCGAGTTCCTCAAGGGCGCCGATGCCCGAGGCCTGCTGAACCTGAAAGGCCATCGCTCGGTGGGCGGCATGCGTGCCAGCATTTACAACGCCATGCCGGAAGAAGGCGTGGACGCGCTGATTGACTACATGGCGATGTTTGCGAAGGAGCGTGGCTGATCATGACGGATGAAGCGACCCGTCTGGGGGAACTGCGCGAGGAGATCGACAGTCTCGATCAGCAGATCATGGCGCTGATCAGCAAGCGCGCGGAATGTGCCCAGGAAGTGGCCCATGTAAAAATGGCCGCCAATCCCGGCGAAGACGTGTTCTTCTACCGCCCGGAGCGTGAAGCCCAGGTGCTGCGCCGGATCAAGGAGCAGAACCCCGGCCCCCTGCCGGACGAAGAAATGGCTCGGCTGTTCCGGGAAATCATGTCCGCCTGCCTGGCGCTGGAAAAGCCGATGCATATCGCTTTCCTGGGGCCCGTGGGCACCTTTACCCAGGCGGCCGCGCTCAAGCACTTTGGCCATTCGGTGGTCAGTGTGCCCATGCCCGCGATTGATGCCGTATTCCGGGAAGTGGAGTCCGGGGCTGCCCATTACGGCGTGGTGCCGGTGGAGAATTCCACCGAGGGCATGATCAACCACACCCTGGACATGTTCATGTCCTCGCCGCTGAAAATCTGTGGTGAAGTGCAGCTTCGCATCCATCACCACCTGCTGGTGAATCCCGCCCACGAAGGCCAGGAAATCACCCGCATCTATTCCCACCAGCAGTCGTTTGCCCAGTGCCGCAAGTGGCTCGATGCCAACCGTTACGGGGTGGAGCGCATTACCGTTTCCAGCAACGCCGAAGCGGCTCGCCGTGCGGCGGAAGAGCCGGGCACGGCAGCGATTGCCGGCGACATGGCGGCAGAGCTTTACGGCCTGGAAAAGCTGGCCAACAGCATTGAAGACCGGCCGGACAATACCACCCGGTTCCTCATTATTGGCCGCGAGGAAGTGCCGGCCAGTGGTCATGACAAGTCGTCGATCCTGGTGTCCATGCGCAACAAGCCGGGCGCGCTCTATCAGTTGCTGGAGCCGTTCCACAAGCACAACATCAGTCTGACCCGTATCGAGACGCGGCCCTCGCCGAGCGGTACCTGGGCCTATGTGTTCTACATTGATTTCGAAGGCCACATGGAAGACGACACCGTGCACCGCGTGTTGTCCGAGATTGACGATGATGCCGTTGAGCTGAAGCGCCTGGGTTCCTATCCCATTGGCGTGCTTTGAGTCTGACCGAACCCGATCCGAAGGAGTCTTCTATGGCAGTTGATTATCAGAGCCTGGCAGTGAAGGGGGTTCAGGCTCTGTCACCCTACCAGCCTGGAAAACCCATCGAAGAGCTGGCCCGGGAGCTGGGCATGAACCCGGCAGAGATCATCAAGCTGGCCAGCAACGAGAATCCGCTGGGCCCGAGCGAGAAGGCGCTCTCGGCTGCCCGGAAGGCGCTCGACTCCATGTGCCTGTACCCGGATGGCAACGGTTTTGACCTCAAGCAGGCACTGGCTCGCCGTTTCGGCATTGCCATGAACCAGATTACCCTGGGCAACGGCTCCAACGACGTTCTGGAAATCATTGCTCGGTGTTTTGCCGACGCCGACAGCGAAATCATCTACTCCCAGCACGCGTTTGCCGTGTACCCGCTGGCCACCCTGGCCATTGGCGCCAAGGGCGTGGAAGTGCCGGCGAAGGACTGGGGGCATGACCTGGACGCCATGGCCGAGGCGGTGACTGATCGCACCAAGCTGATTTTCGTGGCCAACCCGAATAACCCCACCGGCACCGTACATAAGGCCGACGCCATTGAAGCGTTTCTGGACAAGGTTCCGGAACACGTGCTGGTGGTGCTGGACGAAGCCTATTGCGAGTACCTGACCGGTGATGACTATCCCGATGGCATCGCACTGCTGGCCCGTTACCCGAACCTGATCACCTGCCGCACCTTCTCCAAGGCCTGGGGCCTGGCGGGACTGCGGGTGGGTTATGCTGTGAGTTCCCCGGCCATTGCCGACATCCTTAACCGGGTGCGCCAGCCGTTCAACGTGGATTCTGTGGCTTTGGCGGCCGCCACGGCGGTCCTGGATGATCCGGATTATCTGAAGCGCTCGCTGGAAGTAAACGCCGCCGGCTTGAAACAGCTGTGCGATGGCTTTGACCGCATGGGGCTGGATTACATTCCGTCCGCCGGCAACTTTGTGGCGGTGGAAGTGGGCCCGCAGGCGTTGGGCGTGTATCAATCCCTGCTTGAGCATGGCGTCATCGTTCGCCCAATTGCCGGCTACGGCATGCCGGATCACCTGCGGGTATCCGTAGGGCTGGCGAAGGAAAATGAGCATTTCCTTGATGTGCTGGCCGAAGCGCTCAGTGCTGGTGGCGAGGAAGGCTAAGGTGAGTAACGACGGCAAGCCGCTATTTGACCGTGTTGCCATCATCGGGCTTGGGCTGATTGGCGGCTCGATGGCCGCTGCCATTCGCAAGCATGGCCTGGCGGGTGAGGTGGTCGGCTTCGACCAGCGCCAGGATGAGTTGGCACTCGGTGCCGAGCTCGGTGTGATTGATACCGCCGCACAATCGTTGGAGCAGGCCGTGCGCGGCAGCGATCTGGTGGTGTTGGCGGTGCCCGTGCGCGCCATGCGGACGGTGCTGGAGAGCGTCCGGCCGTTTCTGGCGAACGACGCGGTGCTAACCGATGTCGGCAGCACTAAAAGCAGCTTCGTGGCTGATGTGGAGGCGGTGTTTGGTGAACTGTCTCCCTATGTGATTCCAGGCCACCCGATTGCCGGTTCCGAGAAAAGCGGGGTGAGGGCGGCCAACGCGGAACTGTTCGCCAACCACAAAGTGATTCTCACGCCGGCGGAAAACGCCAGCCAACTCCACGTTCAGCGTCTGAAATCCCTGTGGGAAGGCTGTGGTGCCACCGTGCTGACCATGTCGGTGGCCTATCACGACGAGGTGCTTGCCGCCACCAGTCATCTCCCGCATCTGATTGCCTTCTCGCTGGTGGACACCCTGGCGGGCGAAGACGAGAACATGGATATTTTCCGGTACGCTGCTGGCGGTTTTCGGGATTTTACCCGCATTGCCGCCAGTGATCCGGTGATGTGGCACGACATCTTTCTGTCAAACCGGGACGCCGTGCTCCGGGTAATCGACCATTTTACCAGTGACCTGGACCAACTCCGCTCCGCCATTGCCAGTGGCGATGGCGAAACATTGCTGCGGGTTTTCAGTCGCGCCAAGGCGGCGCGGGAACACTTTTCAAAAATGCTTTCAGGGCAGGCATACGTGACTAACAACATTGATAAGCAGGTAACCTTCCATCTTCAACCCGGCGGTACCGTGCGTGGCGATATCCGCGTGCCGGGCGACAAGTCCATGTCCCATCGCTCCATCATGTTGGGTGCGCTGGCCGAGGGAATTACCGAGGTAAAGGGCTTCCTGGAAGGGGAGGACAGTCTGGCCACCCTGCAGGCCTTCCGGGATATGGGAGTTACCATTGAGGGGCCGGAAAACGGTTTCGTGCGTATCCATGGCGTTGGCATGCACGGGCTGCAGGCGCCTCGCGGGCCGCTGTACCTGGGCAATTCCGGCACGGCGATGCGGCTGTTTACCGGTCTGCTGGCGGCCCAGCCATTCGATTCCGAACTGACCGGCGATACCAGCCTGTCCAAGCGCCCCATGGGCCGGGTGGCCGATCCGCTGCGCGCCATGGGTGCGGTGATTGATACAGCCGAGGGAGGCCGTCCGCCGCTGAAGATTCGCGGTGGCCAGAAATTGGCCGGCATTCATTACGACATGCCCGTGGCCAGCGCCCAGGTCAAATCCTGCCTGTTGTTGGCCGGGCTGTATGCCGACGGCGTTACCTCGGTCACCGAACCAGCAACTACCCGGGACCACACCGAGCGGATGCTGGAAGGTTTTGGTTACCACGTGCACCGGGATGGCGCCACAGCCAGTGTGACCGGTGGTGGCAAGCTTACCGCTGCCGCTATCGACGTGCCGGCGGACATTTCCTCGGCCGCGTTCTTCCTGGTGGCTGCAAGCATCGCGGAAGATTCCGACCTGACCTTGCGCCACGTGGGCATGAACCCCACACGGGTAGGGGTGATCAACATCCTGCGCCAGATGGGCGCCAACATTGAGGTGTTGGAAGAGCGCGTGATCGGCGGTGAGCCGGTGGCGGATCTTCGGGTTCGTTCCGCTAACCTGAAGGGTATTGATATTCCGGTCGACCAGGTGCCCCTGGCGATTGATGAATTCCCGGTCCTGTTCATTGCCGCCGCTTGCGCCGAAGGCCGCACCGTGCTGCGTGGTGCCGAAGAGCTACGGGTGAAGGAAAGTGACCGCATCCAGGTGATGGCCGACGGCCTGGCGGCGTTGGGCGTGGAAACCACCGTCACGCCGGACGGCATCGTGATCGACGGCGGCCAGAGCATCCAGGGTGGCACCGTTGAGAGCCACGAGGATCACCGTATTTCCATGTCGTTCGCCGTTGCCTCCCTGCGAGCCGCTGGTCCGATTAAGATTAATGATTGCGCCAACGTGGCCACTTCATTCCCTGGCTTTGTCGACCTGGCCCTGGAAACTGGAATTCGCATCAGCACCGAAGGCAGTGAATCATGAGTGAGCTTACCGTACCTGTAATCGCCGTTGACGGTCCCGGCGGCGCGGGCAAGGGCACCATTACCCAGATGCTTGCCCGTGAGTTGGGGTGGCACCTGCTGGATAGCGGGGCGCTGTATCGATTGACCGCGCTGGCGGCCACCCGCAAGGGTGTGTCGCTGGACGACGAAGCGGGTCTGGTAGCAGTGGCAGCGTCACTGGACGTTGCCTTTGAGCCCGGCGTTGAGGGCGAGCCCGTTCGAGTGTTGTTGGATGGTGCCGATGTGACCCGGGAAATCCGTACCGAGAGTTGCGGTAATAATGCATCTCTCGTGGCAGTCATGCAGCCGGTTCGGGATGCGCTGCTTCAGCGCCAGCGGGATTTCCAGAAATCACCTGGTCTTGTGGCGGATGGCCGGGACATGGGTACCGTGGTGTTCCCGGAGGCACCGGTCAAAATCTTCCTGACGGCCAGTGCCGAAGAACGTGCCCGGCGACGTTTTAACCAGTTGAAGGACGCTGGTGCCGATGTTACTATGCAGGATCTTTTAGACGAGATTCGGGCACGGGACGAGCGGGACATGAACCGCGCCGCGGCCCCTCTCAAGCCTGCGGATGATGCGCAAGTCATTGATTCAACAGGTTTGAGTATAAAAGAGGTGTTTGACAGGTGTATGGCCGTTGCGGGTCAGGCCTGACTGCACCTTTTTGTCGTTAGACGTTCGGAGCAGCGCTATTTGCCAGCCTGAGGCTGACTCCGGGCATCGTTAACAGACCGTGTTGCTGGCGACACGGAGTACACTTGCGTTGATCACATAGGACACATAATGAGCGAGAGCTTTGCGGATCTTTTTGAAGAAAGCCTAAAAGAAATTGACATGCAACCGGGTTCCATTGTTCAGGGAACCGTAGTTGACGTCGACAACGACTGGGTCACCGTTAACGCCGGACTGAAGTCCGAGGGCGTTATCCCCGCCTCCCAGTTCCTTAACGAAAAAGGCGAGTTGGAAGTAGCTGTCGGCGATGTTGTCGATGTGGCTCTCGATGCTGTTGAAGACGGCTTCGGTGCAACCCGTCTGTCCCGCGAGAAGGCCAAGCGTGCCGAAGCGTGGAAAGTACTGGAAAAGTCCTTCGAGGCAGAAGAAGTTGTCAAGGGCGTGATCAATGGCAAGGTCAAGGGCGGTTTCACTGTCGACCTGTCTGGCATCCGCGCCTTCCTGCCGGGTTCCCTGGTAGACGTTCGTCCGGTTCGCGACACTGCGCACCTGGAGAACAAAGAACTGGAATTCAAGGTTATCAAGCTGGACCAGAAGCGCAACAACGTGGTTGTTTCCCGTCGTGCCGTTCTGGAAGCCGAGAACAGCGAGCAGCGTGAAGCTCTGCTGGAAACCCTGACCGAAGGTCTGGAAATCAAGGGTATCGTCAAGAACCTGACCGACTACGGCGCGTTCGTAGATCTGGGTGGTGTTGACGGCCTGCTGCACATCACCGATATGGCCTGGAAGCGCATCAAGCATCCGAGCGAAATCGTGAACGTTGGTGACGAAATCAACGTTAAGGTGCTGAAGTTTGATCGCGAGCGCAACCGCGTATCCCTGGGTCTGAAGCAGCTGGGCGAAGATCCGTGGGTAGATATCAAGGGTCGTTACCCGGAAGGTACCCGTGTTACCGCACGCGTAACCAACCTGACCGACTACGGCTGCTTTGCCGAGCTGGAAGAGGGTGTTGAAGGTCTGGTACACGTGTCCGAAATGGACTGGACCAACAAGAACATCCATCCGTCCAAGGTTGTTCAGGTAGGTGACGAAGTTGAAGTGATGATCCTGGACATCGACGAAGAGCGTCGTCGTATCTCCCTGGGCATCAAGCAGTGCATCGCCAACCCGTGGGAAGAGTTCTCCACGAACTTCAACAAGGGCGACCGCATCACTGGCAAGATCAAGTCCATCACTGACTTCGGTATCTTCATTGGTCTGGACGGCGGCATCGACGGCCTGGTTCACCTGTCCGACATCAGCTGGAACGAGACTGGCGAAGAAGCCGTACGTGAGTACAAGAAGGGCGACGAAGTTGAAACCGTTATCCTGTCTGTTGATCCCGAGCGTGAGCGTATCTCCCTGGGCATCAAGCAGCTGGAAAGCGATCCGTTCGCCGAGTTTGTACAGCTGAACGACAAGGGCTCCATCGTTAAGGGCACCGTATCTGCAGTTGACGCCAAGAGCGCTACTGTTGCCCTGAACGACGAGGTTGAAGCGGTACTGAAAGCCTCTGAAATCAGCCGTGACCGTGTTGAAGACGCACGTAACGCGTTGAAGGAAGGCGAAGAAGTTGAAGCGAAGATCATCAGCATCGATCGCAAGAACCGCGTTATCAACCTGTCCATCAAGTCGAAGGACGTTGAAGACGACAAGCAGGCGCTGGACAGTGTTCGCGCCAAAGCTGCTGAAACCTCTGGTGCCACCACCATTGGTGACCTGATCAAGGAACAGATGCAGCAGCAGAATTCCGATAACGACTAAAAGTCGATCGGGATCAAAAAACGGGCTCTAAGAGCCCGTTTTTTTTGTGTTTTTTTCTGGTTTGGCTAAACTAGAGGCATTAGTATCCGGTAAACGACGGCTGAATAATAACGACAGAGGGAAGCACCTCATGACGAAGTCCGAACTGGTTGAACTGATTGCCTCGAAGCAGACCCAGCTGTCTGTGAAGGATGTTGAGCTTTCGGTCAAAAGTATCATCGAACATATGTCCCAGTCCCTGGCGGACGGCCAACGCATTGAAATCCGGGGATTTGGCAGTTTCTCCCTGCATCATCGGGAAGCCCGTGTCGGCCGTAACCCGAAAACCGGCGAAGCCGTGCAGTTGCCTGCCAAGTACGTACCTCATTTCAAGCCCGGCAAGGAGCTGAGGGAGCAGGTAAACGACAGCATGAAGAAGGGTTTCTGAGAGGCTTTAGCCTATTCAGAAACACTGGTTTAATGGGCTTGTTTGCCCGTCTGGAGCGTTGTAAGACATGGCAGGATTGCAGAAGATCCTTATCACCGTCCTGGTTCTGGTCCTGATACTTCTGGCGTTGGTGTTTTCCCTCAACAATCAGGAAGAAATCTCCCTCAATTTCCTGCTGTTTCAAACGCAGCCCCAGGGGGTTGCCGTCTGGGTGGTTATGGCGTTTGTGATCGGTGCGCTTGTCGGTCTGTTGCTGGCTTTGCTGGCAACCTTCCGTACATCAGTGAGTCGTCGCACCCTCAAGAAACGGCTAGAGCGCACTGAGAAAGCGTTGGAAAAAGCCAAGGCTGAAAACGACCGGACGCTTTGATGGATATGATCTGGAAATGGTTGCTGGTAACGGCAGCCGTTGCCGTGGGCTGGGCGGTAGGTCGCTATGGCCGCCGCGGCCGGTCGGAGGAGGTCATTTCTGACGAGGACTCCGTTCGAGACCGTCTGCAATTCCTGTTTACTAATTACTCCGACCAAGCGGTCGAGAATTTTGTGCAATCCCTGGCGGTTAACCGCGATACCGTCAATCTCCACCTTTCTATTGGCACTCATTTTCGCGACAAGGGCGAGAGTGATCGTGCCATCCTGATTCACCAAAACCTGCTGGCCCGTCCTGAACTGCCCGCCCGTTATCAACCGCAGGTAACGTTTGAGCTTGCCAGCGACTACCTGAAGGCCGGCCTGCTGGACCGGGCCGAAGCGTTGCTGCACCAGTTGATGGGGGACCGCGAATATGGGCAAAAAGCCTCGCGTACCCTGATCGAGCTCTATCAGCAGGAAAAAGAATGGGAGAACGCTGCCAATATTGCACGTACCCTGGCTCGCAATGAAGCCGACCCGGCCATGACCAAGACGCTGGCCTACCTTACGTGCGAGCTTTCCGAGGAAGCGCTGGCCCGCGATGACCGCTGGGCGGCCCAGAAGTTGGCTAAAGAGGCGCTGAACTACGACCGCGAGTGCGTGCGCGCGACGTTTATTCTCTCCAAGCTACAGCTTCGCCAAGGCAACTTTCGAGATGCCGGAAATCAGTGCCTGAAAGCCTTCGACCAGAACCCCGAGTTTGGCCCGGAAGCGGTGGACCGGTTGATGAAACTGGAACGCGAACACGGCAACGTGGGTCGGCTGGCGAAAAAGCTGCGCAAGCTGTATCAGCAACACCCCAGCACCAGTCTGCTGCTGGCTCTGGTGGAATGCGTGGAGCGCTCTTCCGGGCGGGTAGCTGCTATCGAGTTGCTGCGTGAAGAACTCGAAAGTCACCCTTCGGTGCGCGGCCTGTTAAGATTGGTGGAGATGGCTGGTTATGAGAAGGGTATGGCCTCCGACGAAGGCCGCCTGATCAGCCGGATCGGCCATCTTTTGCTGGCTAACCGCCCGATCTACCAGTGTGTGAGTTGCGGCTTTTCCGGCCAGCAGCTGCACTGGCTGTGTCCCAGTTGCAAACAATGGGAAACGATACGCCCGATCCAGGGCGTAGAAGCAGAATAATCCCTGAACCCGAATGTCGAACCTGATACCTGGACTGTAAAACGTGCAAACGCCCCACGACCCGAAGATCATTGTTGCCCTGGATTTCCCGTCCCAAGACCCGGCGCTGGCCCTGGTTGATCAGTTGGACCCGAAAAAGTGTCGCCTGAAAGTGGGCAAGGAGCTGTTCACTCGCTCCGGCCCACAGTTGGTGGAAGCACTGCAGGGCAGGGGCTTTGAGGTGTTCCTGGACCTGAAATTCCATGACATTCCCAACACCACGTCGGCGGCGGTGGCTGCGGCGGCAGACCTGGGCGTGTGGATGGTGAACGTCCACGCCTCCGGCGGCGAGAAGATGATGACCGCCTGCCGCGAACGCCTGGAGCCTTTCGGCAAGGACAAGCCGTTGTTGATTGCCGTCACGGTGCTCACCAGCATGACAGCCGAAGACCTGGCAGGTATTGGCATCCCTAACTCCCCTGAAGCCCAGGTGTCCCGCCTGGCCACGCTGACCCGTAACTGCGGCCTGGACGGTGTCGTCTGCTCGGCCCAGGAAGCGCCACGCCTGAAGAAAGAGCAGGGCGCGGAATTCCAGCTGATCACCCCGGGCATTCGCCCGCTGACCGCCGACAAAGGCGACCAGCAGCGCATCATGACTCCCACCGATGCCCTCAACGCCGGTTCCGACTACCTCGTCATCGGCCGCCCCATTACCCAGGCACCTGACCCTCTGGCTGCCCTGGAAGCCATTCATGCTGAGGTGATTTCGGTCTGACTTCGGTTGTGTCCGCCCGCTGGTTTCGGGGGTGTCCCAGCCTTTGGGGCTGCGCGGGAGACGGCCCGACGGGACACCCTTTCCAAAAACCGCTACAAGCACATCCCTGTGCGCTTATTTCGGGCCATCCTTGGCCCTCAAAATTTTTGGAAAGGGTGTCCCGCCGTGCCTTTCGGACCTCTGTAATATCTCCGGATGCAATTGCGGCTACTATTTTGGTGTTGGTCAGTGAGAATTTGAGCGACCGGGAGCTCTGTTAGCGTTCTAGGTCAAATATCTTTTGTGATTGGTGAATCGGAGGGGTTGGGAAAGCCGTTTATTTATTTGTGGCGATATTCCAGTGGTAAGAGCGGCGAGATGGGGAAGGCCTTTCCGAAAATTTCGAAGGCCATGGATGGCCTGAGAGAAGCGCACATGGATGTGCTCGTAGCGGTTTTCGGAAAGGCCTTCCCCATCTCGCCACCCACCCCAACTACCAGGCTAGGGCCCAAGCTAACGTGCAATGGGCCAAAACGAAAAAAGCCCGCTAATTCAGAGAACTAGCGGGCTTTCGAAATAGTGGCTCCCCGAGCTGGGCTCGAACCAGCGACAAACGGATTAACAGTCCGTTGCTCTACCAACTGAGCTATCGGGGAACATCGTCGTGTGACGAGGCGCGTATATTAAGTACCTTTACCGGCCTCGTCAACCCTCCGACAAAAACTTTTTAACCCAGGGCCTTCTGCAAACGCTCGATGGCTTTTTCCAGGTTTTCCATGCTGGTGGCAAAGCTCAAACGCATGTGACCCGGAGTGCCAAACGCAGAGCCTGGAACCAGGGCAACGCCAGCGTCGGTCAGCAGCTTCTCGGCGAATTCCACGTCAGTGCTCACGCCTTCAGTAGCGTCGATGGCGCCCTGGAAGCTCGGGAACACATAGAAAGTGCCGTCGCCATGCGGGCATTCCACGCCCGGCAGTTTGTTCAGGGCATCCACCAGCCAGTCGTGGCGTTCCTTGAAGGCTTTGACCATCTCACCCACGCACGCCTGGTCACCGTCCAGGGCGGCAGTGGCTGCGGCCTGGGAGATGGAGCAGGGGTTGGAGGTGCTCTGGGACTGGATCTTCTTCATGGCACCGATGATCTTGGCCGGGCCCGCGGCATAGCCGATGCGCCAGCCGGTCATGGAATAGGCCTTGGACACGCCGTTCAGTACGAACGTGCGGTCATACAGCTCCGGGCAGGCGTTGACGATGTTGGCGAACGGCTTGCCGGTCCACAGAATCGGCTCGTACATGTCGTCGGTGGCGATCATGATGTCCGGGTGCTTTTTCAGCACTTCGCCGATGGCCTGCATTTCCTCAAGGGAATAGGCCATGCCGCTGGGGTTGGACGGGCTGTTGATCACGAACAGGCGGGTACGCTCGGTAATGGCGTTTTCCAGCTGCTCCGGGGTGATCTTGAAGCGGGTGTCCACGGAGGTTTCGATGATCACCGGCTTGCCTTCGGCGACTTTCACCATGTCCGGGTAGGAGACCCAGTAGGGCGCCGGAATGATGGCTTCGTCGCCCGGGTTCAGTGTGGCCAATGCCAGGTTGAAAAAGCTCTGTTTGCCACCACTGCTAACCAGTATCTGGTTCGCTTCGTATTCCAGGCCGTTGTCCCGTTTGAACTTCGCAATAATCGCTTTCTTCAGGGCCGGCGTACCATCCACGGCGGTGTATTTGGTTTGACCGCTGTTGATGGCCTCAATGGCTGCCTGTTTGATGTGATCGGGGGTGTCGAAGTCGGGCTCGCCAGCGCCCAGGCCAATGATGTCCTGGCCAGCGGCACGAAGTTCTGCCGCTTTGTTGGTGACTGCGAGGGTGGGAGAAGGCTTGATAGCCTGCACACGGCTGGAAAGTTGAAGGTCCAAACTTGAGCTCCTTAAAGCTGCGTCTTGTTAGGCTGCGATCGGCCGGGGCAGGAGCCAGGTTGTTATGGCTGTTTGTTCACCCAGCCGTCGATCACAATGATGGTACCATGAAGCGGCCTGAACACTAAATTTCTTGTCAGTAGTGTCCGATAGGGTATTACCGTTTTGCGGAGGTTAATCGCCAGTTATGGCCAGTAAAGCATCAGAAGGGGTATTCCGGGTCGACTCGCCGTATGAACCGGCCGGTGACCAGCCGAAAGCCATTGCCGGGCTGGTGGATGGCATTGAATCCGGTCTGGCGCACCAGACGCTGCTCGGGGTGACCGGGTCCGGCAAGACCTTCACCATGGCCAACGTGGTGCAGGCAGTTCAGCGCCCGACCATCATCATGGCCCATAACAAGACCCTGGCGGCGCAGCTGTACGGTGAATTCAAGGAGTTCTTCCCGGACAACGCGGTGGAGTACTTCGTCTCCTACTACGACTACTACCAGCCGGAAGCCTACGTGCCGGCCTCGGACACCTTCATCGAGAAGGACGCGTCCATTAACGAACACATCGAACAGATGCGGCTGTCGGCCACCAAGGCGTTGCTGGAGCGGCCGGACGCCATCATCGTGGCCACGGTGTCGTCCATATACGGTCTAGGTGATCCCCAATCCTACCTGAAGATGATGCTGCACCTGGACCGGGGCGACCAGATCGATCAGCGCTCCATCCTGCGCCGTCTGGCGGAACTTCAGTACACCCGCAACGACATGGAATTCCACCGGGCCAATTACCGGGTCCGGGGCGATGTGATTGATGTGTTCCCGGCGGAATCGGAGAAAGAGGCCATCCGCATCGAGCTGTTCGATGATGAAGTGGAAAACCTGAGCTACTTCGACCCGCTCACCGGCGAGGTGCTGCGCCGGGTGCCGAGGGTGACCATCTACCCGAAATCCCACTATGTCACGCCCCGGGAAAAAGTCCTGGATGCCATCGAGCAGATCAAGGTGGAATTGGACGCCCGTTTGCAGCAATTGCGTGACAACAACCGTCTGGTGGAGGCCCAGCGCCTGGAAGAACGCACCCGCTACGACATCGAGATGATGCTGGAGCTGGGTTACTGCAACGGTATCGAGAACTACTCCCGTTACCTGTCCGGGCGCAACCCCGGCGAGGCGCCCCCGACACTGTTCGATTACCTGCCCCCCAATGCCTTGTTGATCGTGGACGAATCCCACGTGACCATTCCGCAGATTGGTGCCATGTACAAGGGCGACCGGTCGCGCAAGGAAACCCTGGTGGAATACGGTTTCCGTCTGCCCTCGGCGCTGGATAACCGACCCATGCGCTTCGAAGAATGGGAGCGCATGGCGCCCCAGATGATTTTTGTCTCCGCCACTCCGGCCCAATACGAAGCTGAGCATGCCGGCCAGGTGGTGGAGCAGGTGGTGCGGCCCACTGGCCTGCTGGACCCGGAAATCGAGGTGCGGCCTGCATCGACCCAGGTCGACGATCTGCTGTCCGAGATTCGCACTCGCGTGGAGGTCAAGGAGCGGGTGCTGGTGACCACGCTGACCAAGCGCATGGCGGAGGATCTGACCGACTTCCTGATGGAACACGACATCAAGGTTCGATACCTGCACTCGGACATCGACACCGTGGAACGGGTGGAGATCATCCGGGACCTGCGTCGGGGGGAGTTCGACGTGCTGGTGGGTATCAACCTGTTGCGTGAAGGCCTGGATATGCCGGAGGTGTCCCTGGTGGCCATCCTGGATTCCGACAAGGAAGGTTTCCTGCGCAGCGAGCGCTCGTTCATCCAGACCATTGGCCGGGCCGCCCGGAATGTGAACGGCAAGGCGATCCTGTACGGCGACAAGGTAACCGGCTCGATGCAGCGGGCCATAGACGAGACCGAGCGCCGCCGGGCGAAGCAGATCGCCTATAACGAGGAGCACGGCATTACGCCTCAGGCACTGAATAAGAAAGTGTCGGATATCATGGAAGGGGCGCCAGGTGGCAGTGGCCGGGGTCGCCGCAAGGCAGAACGCCCGGGGGAGAAAGCGGCGGAAGAAGCCGAACAGTATATGGCGAAGGCCGGCCATCGTTCTCCAGAGGAACTGCTCAAGGACATCTCGAAACTGGAGGACGAGATGTACAAGGCGGCGGCGGACCTGGATTTCGAGGCGGCGGCCCGCCTGCGGGATCAGATTTCCGAACTCAAGGAAGCGGCCATCCGCACCGGCTGACGCCGGTTATTCCGGCCGCTTCGGCCCCACAATCACGGCCGCCTGCAGCGGCTGGTTGCGGCCGTAGCGGGACATCTTTTCAAACCCCCGTCGGTCGATAGGCAGGTACTGCTTGTCGGCGACGGTTTCCCCTTCCTCGGTATCAATCTCCGGGTCGTGCAGGTAGACAAAATCGTCGTCCATGGCGCACACCGTGACCCAGTGGGGCACCCGGCTCCGGTTGAGCTGCCAGGTGCTGATCAGGATGACCGGAATCTGGCCCTGGTGCAGCGCGTTTTCCATGGCCTCGGGGGTTAACGGATCGTGGTGCAGTGAAATCTCGGTTTGGCCAATGTCGTGCAGGAAGCCTTCGTGCACCAGCTCCAATACCCGCTTTTTATCCTCGTTGCGCACCGTGTCCCGGAACAGGGGGCCTTCCTGGCTGATCCAGGCGCTGGCCTGGAATCCGCGTTTCCAGGCCGCCAGAGCCAGCCCGTGGGGGCCGCAGCCACCGTGGCCGGCGAGCATGAAAATGGTGGTGGCTTCCCGCCAGATGTGCAGTTCCTCAAGCGTGTTGAGGGGGCGCTGCTCGTCCAGCGCCGCCATGGCCATCAGCAACGCTGATGGCCCGCAGGTGAATTCGGTGGTCTGGGGGTAGTAGGGCACCGGCAGGAATTCGTGGTCCGGCTGGTAATAGAGAATGCGGCGCTCGAAACGCAGGGCGTTGCCGTGGTCCTCGTAATAGTCCCGGTAGGTGCCGAACTGGCGGTAGCCAAGGCGCCGGTACAGCGCAATGGCGCCAGTATTGTCTTCCCGGACTTCAAGGCGCATGACGATGCGATCGGCTTCGGCGGCTTCCTGTTCGGCCTGGCGGACCAGCTTCTCACCCAGGCCATGGCCCCGGGCCGCCGGTGATACGGCAATGGAGTAGATGCGTGCCATGCGGGTGGCGGCGCTCATCAATACCAGGCAGTAGCCCAGCAGTTCGCCATCACGTTCGGCAACAATCAGCCGGTCCCGGGGCATGTCGATAAACCGCCGGAAACTGCGCCGCGACAACCGGTCTTCGGCAAAGCACCGGTCTTCCAGCTGCAGCAGCGCATCCAGGTCACGGTGGGTGGCATGTCGGAGAGTGATGTCGGTCATGGGCTGGTAAATCCGGAAGAAGCCAGAATCGGGAACAGGGCAAACAGCGCCGTGGCCGCTATGATGGGGGAAGCACTGTGGCCGTCATTATGGGTCAAATTTGTGGTACACGCTTATGATTGTAGATGCGTAAAAGCACGCATGGGCCAGTGATTGTGCCGGTACAGGTTGCGTCGTATTGTTGCGCCACTGACCCCCGGCTGAACCTTCAGGGAGGAACGCCGCCTTATGTCCCGTTTACTGATTGTGGTGGATCGCGCAGCCGACTGGGCTCCGTATTATCCCAGCGAAGACGTGCTGACCTTTGACCAGTACCTGCAGTTCACCGCTCCGGCCAATAGCCGGGTAAGGGTCATCAACCTTTGCCAGAGCGCCAAATACCTGAGCCAGGGTTACTACTGCTCGTTGCTGGCCGAAGCCCGCGGGCACCATGTGGTGCCGTCGGTCATGACCCTGAACGACCTGAGCCGAAAAGGGCTGTTCTCCCTGCAGCTGGAGGCATTGGATGTCAGTGTCCTGCAGTGGCTCGATGCTGCGTTGCCGGCCGGCAGTGAACGGAAGGACAAAACCGTCCGTATTCGCAGCTTCTTTGGCCAGGTGGAGCATCCGGAGCTCAAGCCGGTGGCCCGGGCCCTGTTTGACCGCTTTCCGTGCCCGGTACTGGAAGTGGTATTCCGTTACCGTAAGCAGTGGCAGATTGACTCCTTAAAGCCGGCGGCTCCTGCGGATCTGAACGATCATGAGCAGGATGTATTTGCTGCCGCCCTAGACCGCTTTAGCAGCATGATCTGGCGCAAGCCCCGCACTCGGCGCCATTACCGGTTTGATCTGGCCATGCTCGTGAATCCGGACGAAGAGATGCCTCCGAGCGACGAAGCGGCGCTGAAGTGCTTTGAGAAGGCCGGGCGAAAGCTGGGCATCAACGTCGAGCGCATCACCCGCCGGGACTACATGCGCCTGCCCGAATACGATGGCCTGTTCATCCGGGAAACCACGGCCATCGACCATCACACCTACCGCTTTGCCCGTAAGGCCGAAGCCGAGGGGTTGGTGGTGATTGATGATCCGGTGTCCATCCTGCGCTGCACCAACAAGGTATTCCTGGCGGACCTGTTGAAGAACAATCGGGTGCCCACGCCCAGGACGCTGATTCTTTCGAAGGACCAGAAAGACGCCGTGACGCAGGTGGTTGAGCAGTTGGGGCTGCCGGCCGTCATCAAGATCCCGGACGGGGCCTTTTCCCGGGGCATTATCAAGGCCAAGGATGAGAGTGAGCTTCGGGCTGGTCTGAAGGACCTGTTCCGCCAGTCTGCCCTGGTACTGGCCCAGGAGTACCTGTACACGGAATACGATTGGCGCATCGGGGTATTGGGCGGGCGGGCCATCTACGCCTGCAAGTACATGATGGTGAAGGGCCACTGGCAGATCTACCAGCACGGCAGCGCCCAGGTGGAAAGTGGGGATTTCGAAACACTGCCCACCTATGAAGTGCCCCGCAACGTGATTCAGGCGGCGCTCAATGCGACTCGCCTGATCGGTAACGGGCTGTATGGCGTCGACATCAAGCAATCCGGCAAACGGGTGGCGGTTATCGAGGTGAACGACAATCCGAGCATGGATTTCGGCGTGGAAGACAAGTTCCTCGGCGGAGAACTGTACACCCTGGTGATGCAGGAATTCCTGTCCCGCATGGAGGCGAAGCGCCGGGGCTGAAGTCTGGCCTGCTCGCTTTTTAAGCAGGCCAGCTTCTGGTCAGTTGGCGGGTTGCCAGACCTTTACGCTGCCAAACCAGTCGAAACCTTCCAAAGCCTCACGCGCCGTTCTGGCAGTAAGGCCAGCGGGTGAGCCCGCTTCATCCAGAAAGATTTCCAGATGTACCCGGTTCTTGAGGTAGTGCAGGCGAAGGCGGCTATTGAGTGGGTAGCCGCCGATGGTATCAGCCAGAATGGTGCGGATTTCCTCCCGGCTGGGAAGGTGAGGCTGGGTAATATGGGGATTAACCTCGTCATTCTCGGCGTCGATGTGGAAATTGATGTCACGGATGTTGTCCAGCTTTTCACGCATGCTGGCCACCACTCTCGTTCCAATCTGGTGCCCCTCGGAGACACTGATATCAGGGCGCACCACCAGGTGGACGTCCAGCAGCACGTCGTGCCCCATTCGGCGGGTGCGGAGCTCGTGGACGTTGCGCACCCCATCGGTTTCCCGGGCGATGATCTGGAGTTCCTCTGTGTCTTCTTCGGACAGGCCCGTATCAATCAGTTCCTTGACGCTGTCCCAGGTGAATTTCCAGCCAATATGAATAATGATCCCTGCGATGATCACCGCAGCGAGCGCGTCCAGCCAGACAAGGCCGAGCATGGCCCCGGCAGTGGAGACCAGGACCACCACTGAAGAAAAAGCGTCGGTTCGGCTGTGCCAGGCATTGGCAATAATCAGGTCTGAGCGGATGCGCAGGCCTACACGGCGGGTATACCGGTAGATCCACTCTTTACTCGCGACGGACACCCCGGCAGCCACCAGAACTGGCCAGCCGGGCACGAACAGCTCCTCACCGGTGATCAGTCCCTGCAGATTCTCCCAACCCAAGGCACCGCCCACGGCAATGAGAAAGGACCCCAGAATCATTGTGCCCAGGGTTTCAATGCGCTGGTGGCCATAGGGGTGATCTGCGTCGGGCCCCCGGCGCGATAGGTGCATGGTACCCAGAACAACAAAATCAGAGGCGACATCGGTAAATGAATGCACGCCATCCACCACCAGGGCCTGGGAGTGGAACAGGGTGCCGGCAATCACCTTGATAATGCCAAGAACCGCATCCAGCACCATGCCGATAACCGTGACTTTTGCCGCCTCGGTCTTTTCCAGTTGGAGATTCTGTTCGTGACTTTCGCGAGCGTTGCTCGGCTGTTCCATGGGAACTGACTCCGGAGTGGGTGTTGCGGTGCATTATAACCGCTGAACAGCCAAAAAACAGGCCGTTTAATCGCAATTTGCTGATCGATTTATACACATGATGACAAATAGGTTGCCGGCTAACATTGATCATCGTCACTCGTCAATTTCTAATTTGACCTTTTTAAGGTGTTGACTTTAAAGGGCTTTTTCGTTGATCAAAAAATGATCAATCTGTAGGGCGGCGCGTTTATCAAGGGGTCCGGACGCTTGCCCCGGAATTTTCAACAGAGTTATCCACAGAAACCGTGGAAAAGCGTTCTGAGGCCTTTAATAGTGGGGATTTACAGCAATGAGATGATGCTCCGGGGAGATGGTATCGAAAACTTCCGGTATACTCCGGCCACCCTCGGCAAGGAGTTTTTCAATGTACGGCGTTCTTCGACATCTGCTTTTTCAACTGCCTCCGGAACAGGCACACAACATGGCGCTTAACGGGCTGGATTTCGTCAACAGAATGGGTGCGTTGAAGTTGGTGTCCAGACACCCGGCGCCGTGCCCCGTTACCGTCATGGGACTGGAGTTCCCCAATCCGGTAGGGCTGGCGGCAGGGCTGGATAAGAACGCTGATCACCTGGATGCTCTGGGCAATCTCGGTTTTGGTTTTATTGAGGTGGGCACCGTGACACCGCTGGCCCAACCGGGCAACCCGAAACCACGAATGTTCCGCCTGCCTGAGCACCAGGCCATCATCAATCGTATGGGGTTCAATAATGAAGGGCTTGACCACCTGATTGCCAATGTGAAAAAGCGACGTTACCGGGGTGTGCTCGGCATTAATGTTGGCAAGAACAAGGACACCCCCAACGAAGAGTCCGAGCAGGATTACCGCAAGGGCATCGCTGCTGTTTACCCCTATGCGGACTACATCACCGTGAACGTTTCATCGCCCAATACGCCGGGTCTGCGCGACCTTCAGTTCGGGGATTCGCTGAAGCAGCTTCTGCACGCCATCAAGGATGAACAGCTGAAATGCCAGGAATCATCCGGGCGCTACGTACCGGTGGCGGTGAAGATCGCCCCGGACATGGACGATGAAGGTATTCGCTTTGTCGCCGAGGCGCTGTTGGAAGCGGGGATCGATGGCGTGATTGCCACTAACACCACCATCAGCCGCGAAGCAGTGCAGGGCCATAAACACGAACAGGAGGCTGGTGGTTTGAGTGGTGCCCCGGTTCGGGACCCTTCGCTACGCGTGATTCGCGGGCTGTATGCCGAATTGGGGGACCGATTGCCGATTATTGGTGTGGGTGGTATCAGCGACGGCGAAAGCGCGGCGGAGAAGATCCGGGCCGGCGCCAAGCTGGTTCAGGTATACACAGGCTTTATTTATCGCGGGCCGGCATTGATTAATGAAGCGGTAGAGGCGATCCGGAAGGAGTTGGCGTAAACGGGGAAGCCTGAAAAAGAATGGGCCCGCCGAGCGGGCCCCTGCGGGGAACGAGCCCCGTTGCGCTGCTACGCATGGTCCGGGGCGGGAGGCCCCGTTTGGGTTGTTTCGTTGCGTGCTCTAAATTGTATTTGTTGGTGCGTGTTTGAAAAAAACAGATCAAGGTTAACGGGGATGGCCCCCGACCGGGTTTACGTTGCGGTCACGTTGGCCAATTTGTGAATACCGGAGACGCCGGTCATACCCTCCCAGTTATCTGTGCGGCCTTCTCGCCACCCGTTGAGCCATTCCTGGCGCGTTTCCTGGTTTTCCAGCGGGCAGCTGTCTTTGGATTTGCCAGATACACCGGCCAAATAGCCCCGCTTGAATGCACGAGCGTACATATCTCTTTTCTGTCTTTTCATGCCGTTCCTCACTGATGTATTAACAGAACAAGCGTGTACACATCTGCTATGACCATGGCAATGTGGTGCCTCTCCGGGGCAACCCCCTATTGCCAGCAATAGCCAGAGCAGTCAGGATCCTGTTAAACAGAAGCACTTTCGCACTTCTCGAACGACGCGTCAGTTACAAGGTAAGACGATTCCTCTGGCTCTGTACACTACTGTTTTCATCTATGTGAACCTATTTTTATAGTTTTATGACATAGCGCAATCATGGTCGATTCAGCTTTTTACTGCGTTTCCGGAAACTTAGCCGGTTCTACTCGAAACATCAGGAGTTCACTTTGTCCAAGCGTGTCTTTTTTGTAACTTGTCCCAAAGGCGTTGAGTATCTGTTGGCGGACGAACTCGCCACACTGGGGCTGGCGCAGGTGCGTAACGCGCCGGCGGGCGTCTGGGTAGAGGGCGATCTGGAAGCCGGCTATCGCGCCTGCCTGTGGTCCCGACTGGCCAACCGGGTGATCCTGCACGTGGCCGAGGTGCCGGCCGACAGCGCCGAGCAGCTTTACGATGGCGTGGTGGGACTGGACTGGCAGCCGCATATCCCGGCCGCCGGCAGTTTTCGGGTGACTTTTCTGGGTCACAACAATGCCATACGAAATACACAATTCGGCGCCCAGAAGGTCAAGGACGGTATTGTGGACAGCATTCGGGGTACGGGCGGTGCCCGGCCCAATGTGGCCCCAAAGGGCGCCGATGTGACCGTCTCGGCCCGGTTGAACCGGGGGCGCCTGTCGCTGGGTATCGATCTCAGTGGCCACAGTCTGCACATGCGCGGCTACCGCACCGACAAGGGCATTGCACCGTTGAAGGAAAACCTGGCGGCCGCCCTGCTGATGCGCTGTGGCTGGCCGGAGATTGCCGGCAATGGCGGTGATTTTGTCGACCCCATGTGCGGCTCCGGCACCCTGCTGATTGAAGCCGCCATGATGGCGCTGGATCTCGCGCCGGGCCGCAAGCAAGAGCATTTTGGCTTCGAGAAATGGCCGGGCCATCAGCCGGAATTGTGGCTGTCCCTGCGACAGGAGGCCGAACGCCGCGCCCATGACGGTAAACAGGGCAGGGTACCAGTATTCGCCGGTTTTGATCAGGATTCACGAGTCATTGCCACCGCATGGAGAAACATCCAGCGGGCAGGCCTGGAAGGTGTGGTGCATGTGGAAGCAAGACCGGTTCAGGACTTCGCCAAAGCGGAATCCTGGGGCGAGCAGGGCCTGGTGCTGACCAACCCCCCTTACGGTGAGCGGCTGAGTGAGCGCAAGGAGTTGTCAGGCCTGTACCAGAGTCTGGGCGAAGCCGTGCTGCGGGAGCTGCCCGGCTGGCGCATGGGCGTTTTCACCGGTGCTCCCGAATTTGGCAAATCCATCGGACTGCGCAGCTTCAAGCAGTACAAGCTGTTCAACGGCAAGCTGCCGGCCCAGTTGCTGTTGTTCGAAGTAAAACCTGAAAACGCCATGGTCGCCCGCGACCCCGAGGGCACCGGTGAAATCCAGCCGCGCATCGTCAATGCCGAACGGGCCGACATGCTGCGCAACCGCCTGAAAAAGAATTTGAAAATCGTCGGTCAGTGGGCCCGGAAGCAGGGCATTGGCTGTTACCGCCTGTACGACGCGGATATGCCCGAATACGCGCTGGCCATCGACATCTATGAAGGCCGAGTGCACGTGCAGGAATACCAGGCGCCGAAATCCGTGGACGAACGTGCCGCCCGCGAGCGCCTGGCCGAAGCCCTGGCGGTGATTCCGGAAGTGCTGGATATTGATCCGGCCAACATGATCTGCAAACAGCGCCAGCGCCAGAGTGGCGCCAGCCAGTACGAAAAGCACGAAGCGTCCGGTGAGTACTTCAACGTGCATGAACACGGTTGCGTGCTGAAGGTAAACCTGCGGGACTACCTGGATACCGGCCTCTTCCTGGACCACCGCCCTGTGCGTCAGTGGATTCAGCAAAATGCCCAAGGCAAGCGGTTCCTGAATCTGTTTTGCTACACCGGTGCGGCCACCGTGCACGCGGCGGTTGGCGGTGCGAGCCGTTCCCTGAGCCTGGATATGTCCAAAACCTACGTGAATTGGGCAAAGGACAATCTGGCACTGAACGGCGCTGATCCAAAGAAACACGTGGTGGAACAGGCGGACTGCCTGGCCTGGCTGGCGGATCGGAAAACGGCGAACCAGACCTACGACCTGATTTTCATGGACCCGCCGACCTTCTCCAACTCGGCCCGCATGAAGGGTGTTCTGGATATCCAGAAGGACCATGGCACCTTGATTCGTCAGGCGATGCAGCGGTTATCGAGTGATGGTTTGCTGGTGTTTTCCAACAATTTCCGGAAGTTCAAGCTCGACGAGGGTTTGTTGTCTGAGTTCGAGGTGAAAGAGGTGAGTGCCAGCACCATCGACAAGGATTTTCAGCGCAATCCGAAGATTCATCGGTGTTGGTATGTTCGGCATTTGGCCTGATGGCCTTGCAGCCTGATCGTTCTTGCGTGGCCCGCCTTGTAGTCTGCTGAGTTGGCGGGTGTGTTCAGTGCCGGAACCCTCTTTCTGAAACCGCTACAAGCACATATATGTAGACCTCTTGTTGTGCAAGCCCCGAAGCGCTCGGTGGAGTAAAAAGTTAATCAGGTAAAACTGCGCACGTATATCCGGCCTTTGCGTT
>NZ_PTIV01000024.1 GCF_002934325.1 Marinobacter persicus | reverse complement strand
AAACATACAAATAACAGGGAAATAACGTCTGAAATTTGAGATTTTTGCTGCTTTGAAACAACATCGGCAAAAATCACCGGTTATTCAGACCTTCCCTAGGAACTTCCGCCACCCATACATAAAACTTAGGTATCACCACGAGTAAAACCATTATTGGTAAAAACAGCCAAATCCGCGCCCCCTTCACCAAACCTAAAACTTTTTTCAACGTCACTCAGCTCACCAAAACCCAAAAAATTGAGAAAAACACCCTATAATATATTTAAACATCCGCCCAAAAATCACACTCACTCATAACCAAACGTTCCTTCACTATCAAATTACGGGGAACTTTATGAGCTATAAAAATAATCATCACACTTCCATTTATTTTATTAACTGTTCCAGCAAACTCTTCCGCTGAATTGTCGTCCAAATTGGAAGTAGCCTCGTCAAAGATGAGAATCTCTGGTTTTTTCAACAATGCCCGAGCAATAGCTATCCTCTGCTTCTGACCACCTGAAAGCCCAACACCATTTTCTCCCAGAGATGTCTGATACCCATCGGGCAACTGCTCAATCACATCATGAATACCCGCCCAACGACAGGCCGATACAATCTCTTCAAAACTGGCCAGGGGATTGGCCATTTGCACATTCTCGTACACAGACCCTGAGAAAAGCCTGGTCTCCTGGGGAACCACACCAATTTTTGATCGCAGTTCGTTAGCGGAAAAATGCCGGATATCTCGTCCGCCCAATAAGATGCGACCACTGGACGGGCGATAGAACCCAAGGATGAGCTTAGCCAACGTGCTCTTGCCCGAGCCCGATGGCCCCATCACCAATGTCGTCTTTCCAGGGGTGAAGGAGTAGGAAAGGTCTTGAAATAGCCAGGGATGATCCTCGCTGTACCGGAACCCAACATTTTCCAATTCAATTTTGGGTTTGTCACCCTTCGCCCTATTTGGCTTCAGTGCATAGGGTTCGGTGGGCACGTTCATTAAATCACCCAGCCGCTTCACTGCCAGGTTTGCCTGCTGGAATTCCTGATATAAGCCAACCAACCTGAGCAGTGGTTGCGAAAGCCGGCTGGAGAACATCTGGAAAGCCACGAGCATGCCGATGGTAAAACCGTCGTTCTGCATAACCAGAAGTGCGCCAACCACCAAAATAGCAAGCGTTTGAAGTTGTTCGAGGAACTGGGACAGGGTGTTGTACGTATTTGACAGTTGTCTTGTGGAAAACGTGGAGTGCAGATAGTCCGCCAGGAAATTACCGTAGCGCTGCTCTAATTGAGGCTCCAGTTGCAAGGATTTCACCGTCTCCATGCCGCCCACGTACTCAGTGACGTAAGCCTGGTTACGCGCTCCTAAAAGAAACTGCTTATTCAACCTGTCTCGCAGGGTCGGTGTGACAGCGAGACTGAGCAAAGCCAGGAGCGCTAACAGCCCCACCGCGATAAGAGAAAGTTGCCAACTGTACCAGAACATCACTGCCAGTAATACAAGCATGAAGGGCACGTCCAGCATTAGCGATACGGCCGCTCCCGAAACAAATTCCCGAATTGTCTCCACCCCCTGAATACGGGCCACCAGCGTGCCTGTGGGACGATTGGCGAAGTAAGGCATCGGTAGTTTGAGAAGATGGGAGAAGACCCGATGGCCTAATACTGCGTCGATTCGATTGCCGGTATGAATGACCAGATACTGCCTGACCCAAGTAAATGCAGCGGAGAAGATAATGGCCAATACCATCCCGGCCCCGATTGCGATCAGAGTGCTCTGGGTCTGATGCACGACCACCTTGTCGATAATCACTTGTGTAAACAGGGGTGTGGCTAGCCCAACTAGCTGCAAAAGAAGAGAAGCTACGAGGATATCTCGCCAGACTCGTTTATGTTTCAGAAGTTCAGGTATAAACCACCGGAACCCGAACTCCTTCTCCTTTGACGCCCTTTTACCATCCTCATCTTTCAGTTCTTCCGCGCCGGGCGCAATCAAGCACAATTCTGGCTCTATCAATCCATCCAACTCAGAGGGCTGAACCGTGTGCATCGTTTCAGAGTCAGGTCTGAAATAGTGAACTCCGTCTTCATCAATGGCAGAAATAAGAATTGGTAACTGAAGGCTAACTTCAACGACACCCTCGCCCCCTGGTTGCGTCGATGAGTCTTCCGGGCAGCCTGGGTTTTCGGGATCTTGTAGGTAGGCAATGCAGGGCAGGTTAATTTCGGCGAAATCCGAAACCTGATCGAGAGGGCAGACACCATGCCTCAGCCCCAATTCGCTAAGTGCACGGAACAAATCCGTTACACTATAAGAGCCGCTGGCAGGAGGATGCTGCTGAAGAAACAACCTGGAATCGAAAGGAATACGGTGAAAGCGGCAGAGGCTGCCTGCCAACCAGACGGCGTGGCTTTCCTTTAGAGTTGTTACAACATCCATTTAATTGACGCCTTCGTCCCTTTGGTGGGGCGACATTTCTGATTAACCGCCCGGAACCAATCCATTAGTTCAGCTTCTACTCGTACTCTACTTGCCCAATGCTGGGCAAGAGGAAATTTACGTTCTTTTGATGGTGGTCAAATCGTGGATTCAACCAATAACCGCAGCACCGCTCATTCATAGTGCCCCGGAATATTCACCCCAGAACACCTCCGCCGGTGTCCGGTAGCCCAGTCGTTTCCTGGGCCGATTGTTCAATTGCTCAACCACTCGGTTGATGTGTGTCTGAGACAGCTTCGCGAAGTTCGTCCCTTTCGGGTAGTACTGGCGCAGCAAGCCGTTCGTGTTCTCGTTCGTGCCCCGCTGGCCCGAGCAGTATGGGTCACAAAAATAGGCGGCCAGATCCAATTCTTTAGCCACGTGTTCGTGTTCCGCAAACTCGCTGCCGTTGTCCAGTGTCAGCGTTTTCGCAGCACCTCGGATTGGCTTCAAAAGCCTGATCACAGTGCGCGTTGTCTGGTTGGCCGTAAACCGCTTCAGGCGGCCTGCGAGCAGGTAACCGCTGCGACGCTCCACCAGTGTCACCAGGCCGGATTGCTTGTGACCCTGAAGCACGGTGTCGCCTTCCCAGTGGCCAAGCGTGGCACGACGTTCAATCTCGTTGGGACGGCACTCAATACCGACCCGATTCGGGATTTTACCGAGGCCTGCCTCCTTCGCTCTGCGTTTGCGACCACGGTTATTCCGGTGCCGGCAGCAGCGCCAAAGGCGACCACCCAGGAGACGATCACGATGGATCAAGTCATAGACCCACTGGTGGCTGACTTGCACTGGAATGTTCATGCGGAGCATAAAGCCTGCAATCTGCTCAGGGCTCCAATGTTCCTTCAGCCGTTCAGAGACCCAGTCCGTCAGCCACTGTACTCGTTTGTGGCGCTTGAAGGCGGTTCTACGCCGGGTGTTCGCCTGACGCTGCGCCATCTCTGGTTCATAGCCATAAACGCTGTTACGCCGCAACTCGCGGCTGATCGTGCTGTTGTGGCAGCCCAGCATTGCAGCGATCTGTCGTTGGCTTTTGCCGGCCACACGCAGGGCCGAAATCTGGTATCGTTGTGTCTGGGTCAGTTGTCGGTACTTCATCACTGCTTCACTTTGGTCGGTAAAGCCCGTGAGGGTACCGGCGACGGCCCTCCCGCCTCTACCTGGTTACGCCAAAGTGCTGCAGTTATTATCTGAATTCACGATAACAAGGTGGGCGATCAAACCTCATCCAGGCTAACACGTCCAGTTTTGAGCTAGTTGAAGCCCAACATAAGGGACCCTCTCCTATGTTGGGAGCCCGCAATGTAACTACGCAGGCAAACGACATTCACGTACAATTGCGACACCAGAAACCCGGCAGGCTGACAGCCTAGCCGTCACAGCCATCGAAGCTTCCGGCCCAAACGCCAACAAAGGAGTGTCTGCGTGCAGGCAATATTACCAGTGCAAACACGCAGGCCAATAAAGGGATGGCTCCTGTTTTTCCTTGTTCTTTTCCTGCCAACTCATAGCACGGCAGCAGATACCAAGCCCCGAATGCTGGGCCCTGACATTCCTTACAGCGTTATTAAAGACACTCATAGCCGCCTGACTGTGGAACAAGCTGCCCAAGCACTTGAGAGCACACCAGCCACAGAAACCACTACGCTCTCACAGGGCTATGTACCGGACACCTTCTGGCTCAAATTTGAACTCCCGCCGGCTCTTTTTGACGGCCAGGCACGTTGGCTTGAACTGGGCCCCAATTTTATCGACGACATCCGCCTTTACTATCGCCCAAAGGGTTCCACGCAATCCTGGACGCTGAAACAAACCGGCGATTTACGGCTTGGCCAATCGGATATTGATTACCGGAATCCGGTATTCATCGTTCCGCCACCGGAGCACCAGAACGGTTACGAAGCGATCATCAGGGTCCAAAGCAGCAGCACAACCATACTGCAGGCCACCCTGTGGCAACCCGACAAATTCCTGAACCATGCCACAGCAACCACATCGTTCTGGAGTTTCTACTTCGGTCTGGTCACCATCTCCAGCATACTGGCTATCATACTAGCCGTGGTTCTTGGCGGCCGCCTGCTCTGGTCAGTCGCAGCCTTCTCGGTGACGTACGTATTTGTTGCCAGCATACAGGGTTACATCAACTGGTTAATGCCCAGCTTGGGCGTGCCTCTACAGCATTACCTGACCAGTGCGCTGACCCTGACCTCCTACGTGCTCCTGCTCTGGCTGTGCGTTGAGACCGTCGACATGAAACGCCACCTACCCTGGGCGTATCGAATCACGATGACGATTGGCGCCATAACCCTCTTGCTCATGGTATTGATCCCACTGGATCTGTATGGACTGGCTGTAAAAATCCAGGCGCTCTTTTACCTGCCCACCTCACTCATCTTTATCGGGTCGGTATTTTACGTCTGGCACCTGGACCGCTACCGACCTTCAACCCTCTTGCTGGGTTTGAGTCCACTCACCTGCATCACAGGCAGCTTGCTCGGGCTGTTTTCCGCCTTTGGCTGGATACCGTTCAAAACCGAAATCTACGTTATCTGGCAGTACGCATTACTGGTGAATATGCTGCTGGTGATGTCGATCGCGGTGTACCGAGTCCGGGAGAAAAAACTGGAGGAACTGGAAAAACACCAGCTTGCCAGCGAACTCAAAGCCGAGCGGGACGCCAGCTTCCACCAACGCCAGTTTATGGGCATGGTGTCCCATGAATTCCGCACCCCGCTGGCAGTCATTTCAGGCAGCCTCGAGAACCTGCGGTATCTGGAGTCGGACAATCAGGACCGAACCCCACGCTACAACAAGATTCAAAGAGCGACAGACCGACTGGTACAACTCACTGACAATTGCCTCGCCGATGCGCGGTTGGCAGCGGACAACCTGTACCTGGATCCGCAGCCCGCCAACCTGTTCGAAGTGATTGAGTCGGCGGCAGCCCTGGTAGAGCTTACCGATACTCACAAGCTCATACTAAGCACTGAGGGGCAGCCGTCCGATCAGTTTCCGGACTCGCAATGCACCGCTATAATCGATACCGCCCTGATGCGGATTGCCTTTTCCAACGTCATCGATAATGCCGTCAAACACTCGGCGGGTGGAACCATCCAGGTGGACTGCAGCAGGCGCGATGGCCGAATTGCTGTCAGCATTTGCGACCAGGGCCCGGGAATCGATGAAGAAAACGCCGAACAGATTTTCGAACGCTATCGCCGTGGCACACATAGCAATCGGGGTGCGGGTCTCGGCCTGTATGTAGCACGGCAGATTGCCCGCGCCCACGAGGGTGATCTGAAACTACTCAGCAGTTCGTCGGAAGGCAGCTGTTTTGCCTTTTTTCTTTGAAACAGGGAACGTAAAAAAGGGTGCATGAATCAATGATGTCCCAACAGCCCACCGTCGCAATCATTGAAGACAACGATGACCTCCGGGAGGAGCTGACATTTTTTCTCCAACACCGGGGCCATACCGTTTGGGGGGCAGACAGTGCAGAAAGCTTCTGGAAAAGGCTTCACCGAAACCCCGCCGACATTGTGCTGGTTGATCTGGGATTGCCCGGCGAAGATGGTTTTGAGGTGATCGAATACCTCACTGGTGTGGGCAAATTCGGAGTGATCATAGTCACTGCTCGCGGCCAGCAGCCCGACCGGATACGCGGGCTCAACCTTGGCGCGGACCTGTACCTCGTTAAACCGGTTAACTTCTCTGAGCTGGCGTCGGCAATACAGGCCCTTTGGCAACGGATACAGCATGAAAGAGACGACACCGGAATAGCACACTACTCAGAAAACGCTGGTAGCGACCACTGGCGCCTGCTTGCCAGCCGGCAATGTCTCACCACACCAGGCGGCGAGACCATGCAACTATCCCCCCAGGAATACGAGCTACTCAGAATACTTGGCCGGTCTGCCAGCGAAGTCTTCTCCAAAGAAGCCTTACTGGACCTGATGTTCAAGTACGATGAAAACCCAGACCCCCACCGCATTGACGTCATCCTCAGCCGTCTGCGCAAAAAAGCCCGCCAACACAACATCAGCCTGCCGCTACGCTCAATATTCGGCAAGGGCCTGGTTTTTGTGGACCCGATCAAAGAATAAATTCCAGAAATAGGCTGGATGCCGAGAGGTTTGTGAGTTTTGTGACTGACATCTCTCCAAAACATCACGCACATTACCCTCCAAAAGAGCTGCAGGCGTGGGACTGGACCGGGCCCGAAGAGTCGCGCCCGTTCATGGTCGTCCCAATGCCTTCCTGATCGGACTGATCAACGCAGGCCAGGAACTCTCCCAACAACACCGGTGGTCATAACCGGGCTTTGTTATGAGATTGACCAGAGTAGCGTCGGGAAGTTGCCTAACGTAAGCATTCGCCACCTCTGGCGGCACAATCGCATCGCTGGCGCCAGTAAAGTGCCACTGCGGCGTATTTACAAGGTCCATGGCACGGTCTGTAGGATTCAGGGATCCGCTGAGGGGAGATATTTCGTGAAAACTGGTCCAGAACTCGTGATCAAGGTTGCCCGCGACGGTAACCAACCCAATCACGTCGTCACGCTCGGCCGCCAGAAGGGTGGCCACAGCGCCCCCGCCCGAGTACCCCACCAACAACAGGTTGGCCGCGTTATAACGCTCTTTAAGCGCATCCAGCGCCGCGCCGGTAGCTGCAATGATTTCTGGGGAGAATCGCTTCTCCAGCCAGTATTCAGGTCCACAAGCAGAACTCGTCACATATTGGCAAGGCCGCGCGAGGTACACCACTTTCGGGTCCGCATCGGCCAACGCCAACTGCAAGGCCATGGGCCGAACCGGAGTCGGATCAGTCGATGGGCGAGAGCGGGTAACCCATGCCAGGCCATCGCCTTCAAGATAAACCGTCAGAGTGGAGGCTTCGGCAACAGGCTCCGGACCATAAGCCCTGAGCAAGAAGTGACCCGCATCGAGGGTCATCCGGTGCCATTGATGGGCACGAACCAGCTCCTCGGCAGTGAGAGTTCGTTGAGCGTTGCTGGGCAGCTGCGTACAGCTGGTCACTGCCCCAATAAGAATGAGCAAAACACAAACCCTTACTGGCCATCTTCTAATCACTTTTGCCTGCGCCCCATTTAGCCAATTTTTGCAGCGGTAATTTACCGCATCCAATTAAAACTTGCGCTCATACGCATGCACCGGATTTAAAAAGTCAGGATCGATAAAACCAAATCACCCAGCATGAATACCAGAACCTTAAAATATTAATACCAATAAAACGGAACTAAAAATGCCAACTAAACCTACTCACACCTATTTTCGATTGAGCGCCCTCTCTATCGCAATTACCTCCATTCTTGGCGCAGGCTCCGCCAACGTATCAGCGGCATGCCAAAAAGACATGACCGCTGGCGAAACATATACAGCCACCGCTGATTGCGCAGGAAACGATTTCGCCGTACGGATTAATAATGTCGCGGCAGACACCCTCACTGTCGACAACAATGTGACACTGGCCGGAAATGGCCTTACTGGCCAGGCAGATTACGGGGCAGTAGCCTTCGGCACAGCTGGTTCTGGCGCCCCTTTACCGGAGTACGACTCATCCTTGATAAGCCTGATCAACAACGGTGACATTCTGGGATACGATGATTCAGTGACCTCTCCCATGGTGGCTGGCAACGGCATTCTGATGCACTCAAACGCATCCTCTATTCCAACAAATATTAGGGAAATTAGGTGATCAAGCATGGGCAAAGTACGAGTTAACACAGCGGATGTGAAAAGGGCTTTTCAACAGAAGGCTCTGGTCACGGCGATATCCATGGTATGTGCAGTGCCGGCATGGGCAGCACCGATTGCATTGACCGGTGATTACATCAGAATCGGGACAAATGATTATGGCACCCTTGGTTCAGGGGATGCTGCCTCACCTGGCATCCTGTATGACAATACGGGCAGCGGCAATTTCAACACTTCCTACGATTATTTGACTCCCGGCACTGCGTTTGAAGGCTTTACCGTCAAGGCAACTTCTGGCGGCACGACGTATTCTGTGAGCAGCAACAACGCCAGCTCGTATACCAGGTTAACCGGGTCTCTCTCCGATGCATCAAGTGGTTCCTATCAAGGCGTCTCCTGGTCAGGGTCCTATTCAGATGGCGGGACCAAACTTTTTGATATTGTGAACACAGTCGGCTTCAACGAGTCGGATAAGCGGGTCAAACTTACGACCACGATCAAAGCAGCAGAAAGCCTGACGGACGTCTACTTTGCCCGCTATATGGATCCAGATGCTCGGGCAGCCTCGGGTGATAGCAGTTCTACGAATAACATTCGGGGGAACGGCGACGTTTCGGCGAAGAATCTGGTTTATGCTGAAGCGCTGGCCAGTAAATACGTGATTGGGCTGTATTCGGCCGCTGAATCAAGCGTCAATACAGGTATTACTGCCCTACCTTGGAGTACGGATCCGGAGGATTACTATGCTGGAGCCGATGCAGGTAATGGTGATAACGCGATAGGTATCGCGTATTACAGCCCGACAATTAACGCTGACGGCTCAATTACTTATACCTACTATTATATTTTTGGTTCTGATATCGCCGCAGCCGTTGCTGATAACGTATCTGGGTTCAGTGTTCTTGAATCCACACAGGCATTGAAGAACTCGCCGGCCTTTTCTGGCGCTCGAGTTATCGATGAGACACCAGAGCTCCTTCAATTGTTCACCGCTGCCAACTTGAGCTCAACTCAGCAGGTCTCCGAAGCGGCTTCTCAAACACTCCCTCTGCTGACGGGGGGCGGTTTTATGGCAGCTCGGAGCGCCCTTTATGGTATCAACGGGGCGGTGAAAGCCCGCCAACGTGTTGTTCTGGGTCGATCCACTGGCACCGGCCTTAATTCCGGTGATGCCTTGCTCCAGGATAAATATTTCTGGATCAAGCCCTTTGGTACCCGCACCGAGCAGGATGACCGTAATGGTGTTTCCGGTTACGACGCTGACACCGGCGGCCTGGTCCTTGGCCTTGACGGCTCATTTGGGCAGCAGACCCGGGTTGGTGTTGCTTTTGCCTATGCCAATACGCGCGTGGACGGCAACTCAAATACGTCTCCCCATAAACTGGATGTCGATAGCTACCAGTTAATCGGTTACGGCTCCCATAATCTGGGTAATGACACGGACGTGACCTTCCAGGTCGACTTTGGCCAGAACCGCAACGAGGGTGAGCGCACCATCCAGTTCAACAGTACCAAGGCGGATGCCGATTACGACAGCTACACCGCGCATCTGGGGCTTGGGCTTTCCCGCAGCTATGACCTGAATAGCGCCAATCGCGCGACAGCGGGCCTGAAGACAGACTATACCTGGATTCGCGATGAGTCCTATCGTGAAACCGGGGCGGGGCTGCTTAACCTGGATGTCGACAGCAACACCACCGAAGCCCTGGTAGTGGGTGTGGAAGGGCAGTTGTCCCATTCTATCAGCCAGTCAACCGAGCTTGGAGTGAACCTGGGCCTGGGCTACGACGTGCTGAATGAACAGGCCAGCATTACATCGAGCTACGCTGGCGCTCCCAGTGCCCAGTTCACAACAGACGGGATTGACCCCAACCCCTGGATTGCCACCGGTGGTTTTGGACTGACCCATGTTCTTGAGGCTGGTGCGGAACTGAGTGCCAGTTATGACGCGGAGTATCGTTCTGACTATCTGAGCCAGAGTGTGTCCCTGAAGTTACGCTGGGCTTTCTGATCGTCGAGCTGTTAAAAAGTAAAAAAGCCAGGGAGCGGCTCCCTGGCTTTTGGTTTTAGATTTCCCTAGGTTGCAATGAATCCGTACCGAATCAACGGAGCTTTTACGTTTCATCGCAGCCGGTATTTTCTTACAATCGCGGCTTTATCCAACGGCAACATCAACCGGACCAGTCCATGCCAGCACCCCAGACCGAACAGCCCAAACACACCCCCATGATGCAGCAGTACCTGAAGATCAAGGGCGAGCATCCCAACGAGCTGGTGTTCTACCGCATGGGGGATTTCTACGAGCTGTTCTACGAAGATGCCAAGAAGGCGGCGGAGTTGCTGGACATCACCCTCACCGCGCGAGGCCAGTCCGGCGGCAATCCGATTCCCATGGCAGGCATCCCCTACCATTCGGCGGAAAACTACATCGCCCGGCTGGTGCGAGGTGGCCATTCCCTGGCCATTTGCGAGCAGATTGGCGATCCGGCCACCAGCAAGGGGCCGGTGGAGCGCAAGGTGGTGCGCATTGTCACGCCGGGTACGCTGAGTGACGAGGCATTCCTGGAAGACCGGCGCGATAACCTGCTGGCGGCTATTTTCAGTCACAAGGAAAGCTTCGGTATCGCTTCGCTGGACATTTCCAGCGGCCGGTTTGCCGTGTCCGAACTGGCTGGGCTGGAGGCTCTGCAGGGCGAACTTCAGCGCCTGCGCCCGGCGGAAATCCTGATCAGCGAGGACTTTCCCTACGGCGAGATCCTGGAAGGCTTCACCGGCGTTCGCCGTCAGGGCCCCTGGCTGTTCGAGGAAGATTCGGCGCACCGCATCATTACCCAGCAACTGCAGGTCAAAGACCTGACCGGCTTCGGCTGCGAAGACCTGCACCTGGCCATTTGCGCCGCCGGCTGCCTGCTGCAGTACGCCCGGGAAACCCAGCGCACCGCCCTGCCCCACATTCGCAAGCTGAGCCGCGAACGGCGTGAGGACGCGGTGATCCTGGATGCCACCAGCCGCCGCAACCTGGAAATCGACACCAACCTGATGGGCGGCACCCAGCACACCCTGGCCTGGGTGATGGACCGCACCGCCACCGCCATGGGTGCGCGGGAATTGCGCCGCTGGCTGAACCGACCGCTGCGGGACGTGGAAACGGTGAAACACCGCCAGCAAGCGGTCTCCGCCCTGCTGGACGGTTTCCACTACGAACCGGTGCACGATCTGCTGAAGAAGGTCGGCGACATCGAACGCATCCTGTCCCGGGTGGCCCTGCGCTCAGCCCGCCCCCGGGATCTGGCCCGCCTGCGCGATGCCTTCCAGGCCCTGCCGGAGCTTCAGGGTGCTCTGAAGCCCGTCAACTCCCATCACGTGGTGAAACTGGCCACTACCGTGGGCGAGTACCCGGAGCTGGCCGATCTGCTGGAACGGGCCATCATTGAAAACCCACCCGTGGTGGTACGCGATGGCGGTGTGATTGCCGAAGGCTTTGATGAAGAGTTGGACGATCTGCGCAACATCAGCGAAAACGCCGGCCAGTTCCTGCTGGACGTGGAAACCCGGGAGCGCGAACGCACCGGCATCTCGACCCTGAAAGTGGGCTACAACCGGGTACACGGCTATTACATTGAAATCAGCCGCGCCCAGTCTGACCAAGCACCGGTGGACTACATCCGCCGCCAGACCCTGAAAAATGCCGAGCGTTTCATTACGCCGGAACTGAAAGAATTCGAGGACAAGGCCCTGAGCGCGAAAAGCCGGGCCCTGGCCCGGGAAAAGGGCCTGTACGATGACGTGCTGGAAGCCGTGGCCGAGCAGCTCGCGCCCCTGCAGGACGCCGCCCAGGCCCTGGCCGAACTGGACGTGCTGAGCAACTTTGCCGAGCGCGCCACCAGCCTGCGCTTCACCGCGCCGGAATTCACCGACCAGCCCGGCTTCAACGTGGAGGAAAGTCGCCATCCCGTGGTGGAACAGCTATTGAGCGAACCGTTTGTGCCCAACAACCTGCTGATGGACAACAAGCGCCGCATGCTGGTGATCACCGGCCCCAACATGGGCGGTAAATCCACCTACATGCGCCAGGCCGCACTGATTGCCCTGCTAGCCTATACCGGCAGTTTCGTGCCCGCCGACCGCGCCGTGCTGGGCCCGGTGGACCGCATTTTCACCCGCATGGGCTCGTCCGATGACATCGCCGGTGGCCGCTCCACCTTCATGGTGGAAATGACCGAAACCGCCAACATCCTGCACAACGCCACGGAACACAGCCTGGTGTTGATGGACGAAGTGGGCCGGGGCACCAGCACCTTCGACGGCCTGTCCCTGGCTTGGGCCACGGCCGAACACCTGGCCAAACAGACTCGCTGCTACACCCTGTTCGCCACCCATTACTTCGAGCTGACTCAACTGGCCGAAGATCTGGAGCACGCGGTGAACGTGCACCTGACCGCCACCGAACACGACGATTCCATCGTGTTCCTGCACAACGTCCACGACGGCCCCGCCAGCCAGAGTTACGGGTTGCAGGTGGCCAAGCTGGCCGGTGTGCCCCAGGGCGTGATCGCCAACGCAAAAAACCAGCTGGCGCAACTCGAGGGCGAAGAGCGGCCGACGGCGCCCACCGCGCCAACACCAACCGAGCAACCGGTGGCCAAGGCCAAAGCACAACCAACCGCCAGGGAATCCGTGATGCAGGGAGACATGTTTGCGAGCATGGAACCCAGCGTGGTGGAAGAGCGCTTGCGGGAGCTGGACCTGGACGGACTGACGCCCCGGGAAGCCCTGAACCAGCTGTACGAGCTCAAGGAAAAACTGGAAGGTTAAAAGAAACTGGCAGAAAATTGACCCAGGCAATAAGGATATAGCGAGCCAAAGCTTGCGGCAGTGCGGGTCGCTCCCTACAATATCGCGCACCCAATTAGAACTGGACCTGCTTCAACAGGCTCCTGATGAGACCGATTACTCCACGACCAGGGATCTGACTATGGCCTTTATCGTTACTGATAACTGCATCAAGTGTAAATACACCGACTGTGTGGAAGTCTGCCCGGTAGACTGCTTCTACGAAGGCCCGAACTTTCTGGTAATCGACCCGGACGAGTGCATTGACTGCGCCCTGTGCGAGCCGGAATGCCCCGCCGAAGCGATCTTCTCGGAAGACGAACTGCCGGCCGGCCAGGAGCCGTTTATCGAGATCAACGCCGATCTGGCAGGCAAGTGGCCGAACATCACCGAAAAGAAAGATCCGCTGCCGGATGCCGAAGAGTGGGACGGCAAGCCGGACAAGCTGCAGTACCTGGAGCGCTAAGTTCCGGGCACCGCCCTTCGCGCAGCGGGCGCAAACGCCCGCTGTCGCTTACTGCATTTCCTTCGCCTGATTACGCAGCACAAACTTCCGGATTTTCCCGGTTGAGGTCTTCGGCAAGCGCGTAAAGATCACCTTCCCCGGAACCTTGAACACCGCAAGGTGCTGCCGACAGAAAGCGATAATCTCGTCCTCGGTTACCTCATCCGCTTCCGGCTTGAGCGTCACAAACGCACAGGGCACTTCGCCCCATTTCTCGTCTGGCCCAGCCACCACGGCCGCCTCCAGCACTGCCGGATGCCGGTACAGCGCGTCCTCCACCTCAATGGTGGAAATGTTCTCGCCCCCGGAAATGATGATGTCTTTCAGACGGTCCCGGATTTCCATGTAACCGTCTTCGTGCCAGACCGCCAGATCCCCGGTATGGAACCACCCACCCCGGAACGCCTCGGCGGTGGCTTTGGGATTCTTCAGATACCCCTTCATCACGGTGTTGCCACGCAAGAAAATCTCGCCCAGCGTCTTACCGTCCTTGGGCACGGGCTTCATGGTTCTGGGTTCGGCCACCATGGTGCCTGCCAGGGTCTGGTAACGAACCCCCTGGCGGGCCTTGAGCCTGGCCCGGTCATGAACCGGCAGCGCATCCCATTCGGGCTTCCACGCACATAGAGTCACCAGGCCATACACCTCGGTCAGGCCATAGGCGTGGGTCACCCGCACGCCCATTTCCTCGATGCCCTGGATGAGCGGCGCCGGCGGCGCGGCACCCCCGGTCAGTGCGTTCACTTCGTGGTTCAGTTCGGCCTTGGCTTCCGCCGAGGCATTGAGCAGTGCGTTCAGCACAATGGGCGCTCCGCACAAGTGCGTTACCTGATGCCGGCGGATCAGCTGTAGCACCTTCTCCGGGTCCACCCGACGAAGGCAGATGTGCGTGCCGGCCATGGCGGTGATCGTCCAGGGGAAGCACCAGCCATTGCAGTGGAACATCGGCAGCGTCCAGAGGTACACCGGGTGCATGCCCATGGACCAGGCCGCCTGGTTCCCCAAAGCCTGCAAATAGGCGCCACGATGGTGATACACCACGCCCTTGGGGTTACCGGTGGTGCCGGAGGTGTAGTTCAGGGAAATGGCGTCCCATTCATCAGACGGGAACTGCCAGTGGGCCTGTGGATCACCCTCCAGCAAAAAGGCCTCGTAATCCAGCTCACTCACCGGCTCCCCTTCGCCGTATTCCGGGTCGTTCACATCAATCACCAGGGGCTTGCGCTCCAGGCGTTCAACGGCATCCCGAATCACGTCACCGTATTCCCGGTCAGCAATCACCACCGAGACTTCACTATGCTCCAGCATGTAGGCGATGGCGGCGGCGTCCAGGCGAACGTTCAATGCGTTGAGTACGGCCCCGGCCATGGGAATACCAAAATGGCATTCCACCATGGCGGGAATGTTGGGCAGCATCACCGCCACGGTATCGCCACGGCCGATACCCCGGCCATTCAGTGCCGAGGCCAGCCGCCGGCAACGCCGGCCAGTTTCGGCCCAGGTATACCGGATGGCCCCGTGAATAATCGAGGGATGGTCCGGATACACACTCGCTGTACGCTCAATGAAGTCAACGGGAGACTGGACCGCGTAATTGGCGCTGCTGGGCTCCAGATCCTGGTCATAAATGGATGTCACAACGAAAACTCTCTGGCCGGGCTATGGTTTCGAGGAAGCAATTCTGCAGTTAGGCCAGTGTCCCGTCTGGTTAATTCGCTGATCTACTGCGTAGCTCTGGGATTTCTGGCCAAGGCGCCAGTGTGCTGGTGTGGTGGTTCCACATCAAGCGCTGGCAACACCGGCCAGGAATCCCAGAGCTACGCCCTTCGGGAGCCACTGAGAGCGCTGATAGCCGCGTTGCGCTAATTCGATATGGGGCCACCATACCTTCATTAGCACGCCTTGCTCTCAGCGCTCTCAGTGGCTCATTAGGTCAGCGAATTAACCAGACGGGACACTAGCAGGTATACTATATACGTGCCGAACGATGAGCGCCCGGAACGATACCATAAAAGCGCTCTAATTCTTACGAGGAACCAGCAAAGGGCTTCATGAGTACCACTAAGCACCCTCACACCAGCCAGTTGCTACCCAACGACCCCCAGCCCACGCTGATTCTGGATCAACGGGGGCAGGTACTCGCGTCTACGCAGTCCACCAACGAACTGATGGCGGACGCCGACATCACCTCGCCGGAAGCCCTCTTGCCCGTTAACACCGTGCACCTGATCCGCGCCGCTCTTACACAGAACCGGGCGATTGAGGACGTGGAATCCAGCTTTGGGGATCGATACTGTGTCTGGTGCTTCATTCCCGACACCGACAACCAGCAGGTTGTGGCCCGGGGCCGGGAAGCCACCAAGGATATCCGGCTGCGCGAACAGGCCCAGCGCTCCAACCGCCTCTACCGTCTGATCACCGAAAACACCACCGACCTGATTTCCCGCCACGCACCGGATGGCCGTTTTATCGACGCCACCCCGGCCTCCTGGCAACTACTTGGCTACCGCCCGGAAGCCCTGCGCGGTAAGACGCTGGAAGAGGTTTTTGCCACCGAGCAGGCCGCCGAGAAGCTGGCCGAAGCGCATCACAAACTGCGTGAGGAGGGCTACGCCACCCTCACCCTGAAAATCGCCCATGCCGATGGCAAGGACCGGCATCTGGAAATCTCCAGCCGGGCCATTCGCGAAACCTACACCGGGGCGGTGGTGGAGGTGATCAGCGTGTCGCGCGACATCACCTCCCGGGTGGCCTCGGAAGAGAAAAACCGATTGCTGGCAGAGGAACTGGCCCACACCACCCGGCTGGCCACCCTCGGTGAACTGGCTTCCAGCGTGGCCCATGAAATGAACCAGCCGCTGGCTTCCATTGTGAACTTCGCCAGCGCCAGCCAACGGTTCCTGCAGGGCGCCGAGCACCAACCGGCCAGACTGGCGAAAGTGGAAGACGGACTGGAAAAGATCGTGCACCACGCCAACCGTGCCTCGGAAGTGATCAAGCGCCTGCGGGCCTTCCTGCGCAAGGGCCAAAAACGCATGGCGCCCATTGCCGTTAACGAGGTGGCTGGCAACGTGGCCCGTCTGTGCCAATGGGAAGCGGAAAAAAAGCGCGTACGCATTGTTGAAAGCCTGACCGACAGCCAGCCCATCGTCACCGCCGACCCGGTGCTGCTGGAGCAGGTTCTGATCAACCTGATCCGTAATGCCATTGATGCCAGCGTGGAAGCCCGCCAGAACGGCAGCAAGATTCAGGCGGAACTGGCCAATGTCATCATCACCACACGGGTGAACGACGATCAGGAAGTCCTCCTGGAAGTCACCGATGAGGGCATGGGCCTGAGCGAAGAAGCCATCCGCCAGATGTTCCAGCCCTTCTACACCAGCAAACCCCAGGGCCTGGGCCTGGGGCTGTCCATGAGCCGTTCGATCATCGAAGACTTTGGCGGGTTTCTGGACGCAATCCCCGCCAGCACCGGCGGCCTGACCCTGACCTGCCGATTCCCGGCGAACACACAACGAAACACGCCCGCAAGTATGGAGAACTGCCCCGATGACTGATTCAGCCAACAGCCAGTCGGCCACCGTATGCGTGGTGGACGACGACGCCGGCATGCTCGAATCCACCCAATGGTTACTGGAATCCGTGGGCCTGACCGTTCAGGCCTTCAGCGATGGCCGGCGGTTTCTGGACACCGTGAACGACACCAACGTCGGCTGCGTGGTCCTGGATGTGCGCATGCCCGGCCTTGGTGGCCTGAACGTTCAGGAGGAAATGCAGAAGCGCAACCTGAACATCCCCATCATTTTTGTCTCGGGCCATGCGGACGTACCGATCGTGGTTCGGGCGTTCAAATCCGGCGCCTTCGATTTCATCGAAAAACCGTTCAATCAGCAGTTATTGCTGGACAGCGTCCAACAGGCGCTGCAGGAGCACCAGAACGGTCGTCCGCTTCAACCGGACGCCAGTACCGACGAACTGCTCGACACGCTCACCCGCCGCGAAAGAGACGTATTCCTGCCACTGGCCCAGGGTTACACCAGCCGCGAGATTGCCGATCAGCTCGGCGTCAGCGTCAAGACCATTGACCTTTACCGGGCACGGGTCATGAAGCGCCTGGGCGCGGACCGCCTACCGGATGTGACCGGACTGGCCATTGCGGCCGGATTGCTGAATCCGTTGAATCTCCGAAAACAATAAATGATGGCGACCTCCTCCAACACCTACGACGTCATCATCATCGGCGCCGGCGCCGCCGGGCTGATGTGTGCAGCCACAGCCGGTTACCGGGGCCGGCGCGTGCTGGTGCTGGATCATGCCAACAAACCCGGCAAGAAAATCCTGATGTCCGGCGGCGGGCGCTGTAACTTCACCAACCTGAACAGTACGCCGGCGAATTTCCTGTCGGGCAACCCGCACTACTGCATCTCCGCCTTGAAGCGTTACACGCCGCAGGATTTTGTCGAGCTGATGGACCGCCACGGGGTGGAATACGAGGAGAAAGCACCCGGGCAACTGTTTTGCCGGGACAGCGCCAAGGATGTGCTGAACGTATTGCTGACCGAATGCGAATGGGCTTGCGCGGAGGTCCGCATGGAGACCTCAGTCAACAAGGTCACCGAAAACGAAGACGGCTATCGCCTCGCCACCAGCGCTGGCGAACTGACCTGCGAATCGTTAGTGGTGGCCACCGGCGGCCTGTCGATCCCCACCATGGGCGCGACCGGCTTTGGTTACGACATTGCCAGACAGTTTGGCCTTGAGGTGTTGCCCACCCGCGCCGGGCTGGTGCCATTCACCCTGCACCCGGAGCTCAAGCAGCAACTGGCCCCGCTGTCCGGTGTCAGTTGCCCAGTGGATGCCCACTGCCACGAGCACCATTTCCGGGAGCCCATGCTGGTCACCCACCGAGGCCTGAGTGGCCCGGCCATGCTGCAGGTGTCCAGCTACTGGCAGCCCGGGGATGAGGTACACATCAACCTGCTGCCAGCGCAGAAAATCCAGGAGGACCTGCTGGCCCTGCGCAAGGACAAACCACAGTCCACCCTCGCGCAGTACCTCAACCAGCACCTACCAAAGCGCTTCGCCCAGGCCTTCAACGAGCTACAGGGCTGGCAGGGGCCGTTGCAGGAGTGCCGGAACGCCGACATTGAACAGGTGGCCCACACCCTGGGGGACTGGACTATCAAACCCGCCGGCACCGAAGGTTACCGGACCGCCGAGGTCACCCTGGGCGGCGTGGACACCCGCCAGCTGTCATCAAAAACCATGGCGGTGAAAGAGCGCCCCAACCTGTTCTTCATCGGGGAAGTGGTGGACGTTACCGGCCACCTGGGTGGCCATAACTTCCAATGGGCCTGGGCTTCGGGTGTGGCGGCGGGCAACGAGGCCTGAAGCCGTGGCTTAAAGGTACTTCTCAATCGGCAGCCAGGACAGCACCCTCGAGGTGGTCCGCAACCAGAACCCGGCCCTGGGTTCATGATCAAACGTCAACTCATTGGCTTGCCAGACCAGATCACCGCTGTTATTCAGGCGCACGTGCCAACTGTTTTGCGGCTCAATCGCCTCTTGGATATCACTGGCGACAGCCTGGGCCAGCTCGGGGCTGTGGATAATGAGTACGGTTTCCCCGTTCAGGTAAATCGACCGCAGGTTCACGTTCAACGAGCCAATGAACAGGGTTTCCCGATCAAATACCACGGCCTTTGAGTGCAGGGTCAGCCCCTGCCCGCCACAGGCGCCGTTCTCCACAATCCAGTTGCGGCAGCCCTGGGCATCCGGGCGCAGCTCGTACAACTCCATGCCCTGGCGCAGCATTTCCTCACGCCACCGGGCGTAGCCGGAATGGTTTGTCACCAAGTCGTTGGTGACCAGGGAATTGGTGAAAGCCACCACGGAGAGCTCGTCGTTGCCAAAACCATGGGTTAGGTCCAACTGATCGTCCGTCAGGATGAGGTAGGCGGACTCGATCAGAATCTCCGACTCGGCCGATGCCGCCAACCGATACAATGCCTTCGCAGAGGGTTGTGGCGTGTTCGCAGGGGCCTCAAAGTCTGCCGGCGGCGGGTCGAACACCAGCTCAGCCTGGGCCGGAATCAATGCCTCGAACCGGCCCTCAAGAAAGGCCTGTGCCGCCTGCTGTCCGCGTGCCGGTTGGGCGTGAAAGCTCAGCTGGCCCGTACTTTCTGCCACCAGTCGGGCCCGTGCTTCGGCATCCAGGGCCACCTCCGGTTCGTACAGGCGACTGACCGGGTAGGTCCGGCCGTTATTCCAGTAGGCCAGAAAGCTGTCGCTCAGCGGCCCAATAAGCGGGCCCAACATCAGCACATCCCGGTCCCGGGCGTTCACTGCGGGGTCTTCGTCGAAGTATTCATCGCCGATATTGCGGCCACCCGTGATGCCTGCAGCGCCATCCACCACAAAGCTTTTGTTGTGCATCCGGCGGTTGACGCGGTCAAAGTTGGCCAGGAGAGAAAACCACCGGCCGACACCGCTGCGGGGCCGCACCGGGTTGAAAATACGGACCTCAATGTTGGGGTGGGAGTCCATGGTGGCAAACAGTGCGTCGTCACCTGCTGCGTTCATGTCATCCAGCAGTACCCGAACCTTCACGCCCCGGTCAGCGGCCGCAATCAGGCGACCGGCAAGGTAACGGCCGGTGGGGTCGTCATTCCAGATGTAATACTGGGCATCGATGGTATGGCTGGCCGCCTCAATCAGGGCGGCACGAACCAGGAACGCATCCCGCCCAGTATTCAAAAGACTGAAGGCGGTATAGGGGCTGTAAGGTTCCAGGTGCTTTTGACGCTGTTCCAGCACGAAAGAATCCGCCACAGGAACTCCTTTTAAACCCGCTTCATGAGTCATCGGGGACAGGCCGCTGGCACACCCTGCCAGGGCCAGAACCAGTAGCAGGGGGAAAATACGCAGCAGCCCCAAGCACTGATCACGGCAAATGATCTCTTTTATCAACGCAGGATCACCAGGGGCTTTTCCGCGGTTTTCAGCATGGTCGCCGTAGTACTGCCCACCAGGAATTGGCGAATGCGGGAATGGCCGTAAGCCCCCATGACCAGAATGTCGATGTCGTTTTCGTCCTGATACTCGTGCAATGCCGGCTCCACGTCCCCAGCCCGGATCGCTAAGGTGATTTCCGCACCCAGGTCGGCCAGCATCCGTTCGGCCTTTTTCAACTGCTCCCAGCGATCAGCGGTGTCGGGCCCCACCATCACCAGATGCAGCGGCATGCCCTTGAGCACCGGGCTGGAGGCTATCAGCTCCACACCCTTGAAAGCCGTTTCGCTGCCATCAAACGCCAGCATGGCACTGCGCGGTTCAGAGTATTCATCCGGCACCAGCAGGATCGGCCGGTGAGCACTACGGATAACCGTTTCCAACTGGCCGCCGGGGTGGATGTCCCGATCGGTGCTGCTTTCCCCGTGCAATCCCATGACAAACAGGCGGGTATCTTTCTCCAGCGCCAGTACCGAGTCGGTCAGGGTGCCGTGGCGCTGGCGCTTGATGGCGTCAGTCATTCCGCCTTCCCGGACGCGCTCCTCTGCCTTATCAAGCAGATGATGCCCATGCTCCCGGGCTAGCTTGGCACGCTTGCGGTCCAGCTCCGCCAGTTCGTCCAGCAGCTGTTCGCGGCTGCCAAGGCCAATGTTGCCCACCAGATCCGGCTCCGAGGGGTACTTCTCCTCATCCAACACATGCAGAAGCATCAAAGGCGCTTCCATGTGGCGACTGGCCCAGGCGCCGTAGTCACATACCGCCGGTGCGGCCCGGGAATCATCAATACAGGAGACAACTTGCAACATCTTCACCTCGCCTTGGAATCGCTATGCTTGTTATTGTGGCACCGAATCATGATATTTCGTTGTTGTGGCGCATTTTTTCTATAGTGCCGCAAACTTAAGCACCTGCGAACCCTTGAGCCCGGGAGACTCTTTACATGGACGACGTCGCCAGCCAATTCCTGACCAACCACCAGACCACATTTCACCTGGCCATCGCCCTGATGTTGGGCGCGCTTGTTGGCCTTGAACGTGGCTGGGACGCGCGGGAACAGAAGTCTGGTGAACGTATCGCGGGCATACGCACTTTTTCCCTCATCGGCCTGTTGGGCGGCATTTCCGCCCTGCTGGCAGACGAGATCACCGTCTGGGCGTTCCCGGTCTTGTTGATTTGCGTGGTGGCAATGGGATTAGTGGCCTACAGCGAACGCCTGGCTCACATTCGCAATTTCAGCATCACCGGCCTGGTGGGCATGGTACTGACGTTCTGTTTTGGCGCGATAGCCGTTGGCATTGATCCGGTCATCGCCACGGCAGCGGCGGTGGTCACAACCATCATTCTTGATAACAAGGCCGAAATTCACGGCTGGGTCCAGAAGCTTCAATCACATGAACTGGATGCCGCCCTGAAACTGCTGCTGATTTCCGTGGTCATGTTGCCACTGCTGCCCAATCAGGGAATGGGCCCGGGTGGTGTCCTCAATCCCCGGGAAATCTGGTACATGGTGGTGATGATTGCCTCGATTTCCTTCGTCGGCTACTTCGCCATCCGCATGGCCGGCACACGCAAAGGCATTCTTTTTACCAGCCTGTTTGCCGGGCTCAGTTCCTCCACCGCCCTGACCCTGCATTTCTCACGGCAAGCAGACAAGAACCCGGACTTTAACCCTCAGTTCGCCGCCGGCATCCTGATTGCCTGTGGCACCATGTTTCCCCGAATCCTGATCTACTGCCTGATCATCAATACCGCCCTGTTGCCCAACCTGATCTGGCCGGTGGCCGTGATGACGGTGCTGCTCTATGGTCCCGCCATCTTTATCTGGCGCAAACATTCCCGGCAGGCAAAGGTCAGCCAACCGCCCCTGAGCCAGAACCCGCTGGATCTGTCCTCGGCACTGGTTTTCGGCGCCCTGCTGACCGGCATCCTGTTGCTGGGTGAGTTCCTGAAGAACAGCTTTGGCGACGCCGGCATCTACGCGCTGGCCGCCACCTCCGGCGTGGCGGACGTGGATGCAATTACCCTGTCCCTCACCCGCATGTCCAACAACGACCTGGCCATGAACGTCGCCGTGGTGGGCATCGTCATCGCCGCTGCGGTTAACAACCTGGTGAAGTCCGGCATGGCCTGGAGCATCGGGAACCGTCAGACCGGCCTGATGGTGGGTGGCCCAATGGTGCTGTCACTGGCCGCCGGACTGCTGGTTGCCTGGCTGCAATAGCAATTGATGGCAGGCCTAGCCCGCCTTGCGGAAGGTCAGGTTGTAACGATAGGGACCGGTTAGGGGGTGACTCCCCTTCTTCAAAGTGAGCACCCCGTGATAGTTCAGCCGCGCCGGGCCGCCCCAAACCACCACGTCGCCGTGCTCCAGTAAAATCCGCTCGGGTTTGTCACTGCGTTTTGGGCCACCCATTTGGAACACAATGGGCAGCCCCAGGGATACCGAAACAATCGGCCAGGAAAAATCCCGTTCGTCGCGGTCCTGATGCAGGCCCATTTTGGCGCCGGGCTCGTAGCGGTTGATCAGGCAGGCGTCTGGCTGGAATCCCGGGAACCCGGCTTCCTCGGCCGCGCGCCCTGCAAGCTGTGAAAACCTCTCAGGGATCGCCGGCCAGGGTGCCCCTGTCTGCGGGTCCTCGTGTTGGTAGCGATAGCCCTTCCGGTCGGTGACCCAGCCCCAATCCCCGGCGCAGGTCATGGCGGCAGACATCTCGTGCCCACCCGGTGTGATCATGTTTCGAAAGCCAGCCTGGCGGGCAATCTTTTGAATGTCATCCAGCAATGTGGGCGCGTCAGCCCTGGCGAGACGACGCAACACGACCACGCCTTCACCCCGGGGCTCAGCCCATGGCTGCTCGTTTTCTGATTCGAACAAATCCCCGGTCATAAACAGCTCCCCTCCAGTCACACCGTCAGCATATCCAGCTCAGCCGTCTTCACCAAGTGAATGAACCGCGGGCCATGAACGTCCGGGCAAAAATCCGTATAGTAAGCGCTTCAGACAAGAATCAAGGACTTTCAATGCTGCTTGCCTTTTTCATTGGTGGCCTGATCGGCTACGCCTTCGGTCGCCTACCTGGATTTTTCATTGGCGGTGCCCTGGCCGTATTTCTGGTGAAACGGATCAGGAACCGGGTTGTCGGTCGTCTTCAGGAAATGCAAAGTGGGTTTGTTGAATCCGTGTTCGCAGTGATGGGGGCGCTCTGCAAGGCCGATGGCCAGGTCTCCCAGGATGAGATCGACATGGCGGAAGCCATGTTTATGCGCTTCCGCCTGAATGACGACCAGCGAGCTGCCGCCAAGGCAGCCTTCAACCGGGGCAAGGCACCGGATTTTGACCTGGACGCGGAACTGGATAGCTTTCTGCGCAATTCCGGTCGCCAGCCCGCCTTTTTGCAGATGTTCCTGCAGGTGCAGGTCCAGGCGGTGGCGGCGGATGGCCAGGTACACCCGGCAGAGCATGACATGCTGGTGCGCATTGCACGGCGCCTGGGGCTGCCGGAAAGCCAGGTGGACCAATTGGAAGCCATGCTGCGGGGCGCTTACGCTGGCCAGGCCGGGGGCGCCTCGAATTACTCGAGCAGCCAGCAGATTGACGATGCCTACAAGGTGTTGGGGGTAAGCTCGGAGGCTTCAGACCAGGAGATCAAACGGGCGTACCGCAAGCTGATGAGCGAGAACCACCCGGACAAGCTGGCTGGGCGTGGCATGCCTGAAAGCATGCGGGAAATGGCCGAAGAGCGGACCCGGGAAATCAGCCACGCCTACGATGTGATCAAGGAAGCCCGAAGCAAGGGACACTAAAAGCACTGTTTAAAGCCAGCGGGGCACCCGCTGGCGATACTCTTCATAAGCCTGCCCAAACCGGCTCGCCAGGGCCTTTTCCTCTTCTCTGGCCTGGCGGGTAATCACCAGCACCCCGGCCACCAGGCACACCAGCGAAAACACGCTGGGCAATGCCAGGAAAAACCCCAGCTGCCCCAGCATGACCGCCAGGAACAACGGATTCCGGCTGCGGGCAAAGGGGCCGGTAGTCAGCAGCTTGCCAGCATCCCGGCCTTCATCAATTCCGGAACGCCAATCTTCATGCATGTAAGCCTGCAGGTAGTTCACCAAAGTAAACGAGGCCATCAACACTACCATGCCCGCCAGCAGAACCGGCCACTGGTACAACCAGGGGAAAACGCCCAGCCATGGGTCGATATCCACGCCAATGCGGATAAGGCAGACTAAAAGGATGGCAGCCCGGAAAACATTGAAGGTATGGCGGTGCCACCAGGTGGCCCGGCCACGGCCACCGTAATTAATATGGGAGAACCCCATTCGATCATAAAGACCGATAGTCCGCGCGGAGAACTGCAGACCAATCATCAGAAAAAAGATGCCGAGAAAAACGCGGACAACCGGCTCCACAAGCTCCATCACACCTTCCGGGTCAGTAAATGAAGGGTCAGCATAATGCTGGCCGGTGGCGATTGAAAGTGATATCCATCAATGCAGAAAATGATAATTTTCAATGATCTTCGAGCAGGAATTGCCACTGCGCGGGAATTTCCCCGAACACGCCCAGCACCCGCACGAAACTCTCTTCCGGCGGCGCATACAGGGTGACTGGCTGGCCCGTCTCAGGGTGCTGGAAACTCAAATGGGTAGCCGCCAGCATCAAACGTCCCTCCCCGAACCGCTCGGCAAAATAGCGGTTATGTCGACCACGGCCGTGGTTAGCATCGCCAATGATGGGATGGCTGATGTGCTTCATGTGTCGGCGTAGCTGGTGCTTGCGGCCGGTCTTCGGTTGCAGCTCCATCAGGCTGTAGCGACTGGTTGGGTAGCGTTCGATGGCGACCGGTATTTCCGTGGTGGCCAGTCGCCGGAAATGAGTCAGTGCCTCCCGCACCGGCTGCGGCTCATTTTTTCTGCGTCGGTCCTCGGGTTCCTCCCGCAAGGGGTGATCAATGACACCGGATTCCGGCGCCCAACCCCGCACCATGGCCAGGTACGTCTTCGACACTTCCCCGGCCATCATGGCCTGCCCCACTAGCCGGGCGGTTTCCGAGTCCCGCGCGAACAGCAGAACCCCCGATGTGGGCCGGTCCAGCCGATGCACCGGGTACACGTGCTCGCCGCCGTTCAGTGCCCGGGCGTACTGCAGCGCAAACTCTGTTTCGTGTTTATCGATCGGGCTTCGGTGCACCAATAATCCAGCGGGTTTATGCACCGCCAACAGCCATTGGTCGCGATAAATTTCGGTCAAGGGGTTCAGCATGGGCAATCACAGCCGATAAAAAATGAACTGGCGGCAACAACAACCGCCTCCGGATGCCCGGATGATACTGCCCCTTTCATATTTTCTACAGGATTCGCGGCTATGACCTGGTTCTCCAAAAGTATCCTGAATCGCGTTCTTACCATCATCATTCTCGTCAATCTGGTGATTGCCGCCGTGGCCGGCGTGTACTTCAGCAAGACCCTGAAGACCGAGGAGCAATACGGCCAACTGATCAGCCAGGAGATGGTGACGGCCCTCAAAACCCAGGACATTCTGGGCGACTTCAAGACTCAGGTTCAGGAGTGGAAAAACGTACTCATCCGGGGCGGTGACGACGACCAGCGTAAAAAGTACTGGCAACGCTTCCTGGAAACCGAATCCGATATCCAGTCTCAACTGGATAAACTGATCCCACAAGTCACCAACCCCAAGGCCAAGGAGTTACTGACCCGCTTCCAACGCGCCCACCGAGAGATGGGAAGCGCCTACCGAAAAGGCTTCAACGCCTTTGTCGAGTCCGGATACCAGCAATGGGCCGGTGACAGAGCCGTGTCCGGCATAGACCGCGAACCCGCCAACCTGATTGAGCAGGCCGCAAGCAAGATCCGCGCAACAGCACTATCCCAATACGGCGAGCTCAAAAATAATGCCTCCACCACAAACATGCTGATGGCCGGGCTGCTGATCGCGGCCATCATTCTGGGCACCCTGGCCTGCCTGCTGGTGCTGGTGCGCTCGGTGGTTCGGCCCACCCAGGAGCTGATTGGCAAGCTCACCTACATTGGCGAGGGTAATCTCACCAACCCGGTGACCATGCAACGGCCGGACGAACTCGGCCAACTGGCGGATACCGCCCGGGCCCTGCATCGTTTCCTGTCGGAAACCGGCGACATGCTCAAACACAACGCCGAACAGCTGGCAGAAACCGGCGGCACGATTCGCGGCAACGCCAATACCGTCTCGGATCAGTCTGAACGCGCTCACCAGCGCATTGACCAGATTGCCACGGCCATGAATGAGATGTCGGCCACCGCTCAGGATGTGGCCAGCCATGCGGCTTCTGTCGCCAGTCAGGTGGAGGAAACCACGCAGCAGACCCGGCATGCCGATGAGCAAATCAACCAGTCTGTTGCCAGCATGAACCGGCTGACCGACCAGATTCACAGCTCCACCGAAACCGTGAAAAAACTGGCAGAGAGCGGCCAGCGGGTGGGCGATGTGATGAAGGTGATCCGCGAAATTGCGGACCAGACCAACCTGCTGGCCCTGAATGCCGCCATCGAAGCGGCCCGGGCAGGCGAAGCAGGGCGCGGTTTTGCGGTGGTCGCGGACGAAGTCCGCAACCTGGCTGCCAAGACCCAGGAAGCCACCGTGGAAATTGACGAAATTATTGCCAACATTCGCAGTGGCTCCCAGGATGCCACAGAATTCATGCAGGCCTCGGAAGTGGTGGCCCAGGAGAGCAGTGATTCAGTGGAAGCCGTTCGGCAGACCCTGGCAGACATCACCCAGCGCATGGCCAGCGTGAATGACGCCACCACCCAGGTAGCCACGGCCGCCGAAGAACAGACCAGCGTGAGTGAAGACATTAACCGCAACATCACCGAAGTGGCGGAAATCTCCGAGGCCATGCACAAGACGGCTGACGACAACCTGCGCACTGTGCCCGAACTGGAAGCCATGGCCCACAAAGCCCAGGAGCTGGCCGACCGGATTCGTCACTAACCGACGGCCCCGCCGCCACCGCCGGTCAGCCTTCGAAAGCGCTGGCCGGCGGCCTCACCCAGCACCAGCAACACCGGCGTCAGCAGCAGCGTCAGGAAGGTGGCAAATGCCAGCCCGCCGGCGATGGCACTGGAGAGCTGGGTCCACCACTGGGTGGATGGCGCGCCCAGCCCAAGGCTGGGAGACAACAGATCCACGTTTATCCCCAGCACCATCGGCATCAGCCCCAGCACGGTGGTCACAGCCGTTAGCAGTACCGGCCGGAAACGCAGGCACCCGGTTTCCAGGGCGGCCTCAAACGCAGGCCGCCCGTCTTTTCTCATCTGATTGAAGGTGTCGATCAGGATGATGTTGTTGTTCACCACGATCCCCGCCAGGGCAATGATGCCCATGCCCACCATTACCACGCCAAACGGTTGACCATTGAGCAGCAGGCCCAGCAACACCCCGGCGGTGGACAGCACAATGGCGGAGAGCACCAGCAGGGTCTGGTACAGGGAATTGAACTGGGTCAGCAGGATCAGCACCATGAGCCCGATGGCCACCAGGAACGCGGTGGTCAGGAAGTTGGCCGCCTGCTGCTGGTCCTCGTTTTCCCCGGCGGCGCGAACGGAAATGCCCTCCGGCGGTTCGGGCATCTGTGCCTGCAACGTCTGCAACAGTTCGTCCATTTGCCGACCGGCGGCCACATCCGATTTGATCGTAATGGTGCGCAACCCATCCACCCGCACCACGGTGCCGGTTTTATTGCCAGACTCCAGGGTCACGAACTGGGAAAGCGGCACCTGGCCCCGAGGGGTGTTGATGGTCTGCCGCTCCAACTGATCAAGCTCCCGCCAGTCCCGGGGTACACGCACGGCGATGTCCACTTCGTCGCGTACGTCTTCCGGGCGGTAGGTGGCCAGCACCAGGCCATTGGTTACCAACCGCACCGCGCTGCCGACACTTAGCACATCGGTGCCAAAACGGGCCGCTGCTTCCCGGTCCACCTTCAGGCGCCATTCAATACCGGGCAGGCTGCGGTCGTCCTCGATGTCGACAAAACCGCCCATCGCCCGCATTTGCTCCTCAATCTGGTCCACATAGTTATCCAGATCATCGCCATTGCGGCTACTCACCTGCAGCTCGATAGGCTTGCCCTGAGCCGGCCCGCCTTCCTGTTTGCGGAATTCCAGCTTTATACCGGGAATATCCGCGGTGCGTTGCTGGAAGTCGTCCAGGATCTTGCTGGCCGGGCGACGGGTGAACCAATCATTGAACTGGAACTGCAGCACGCCAATCACATCCGGCGCCATCTGGTTATCCGGGCTGATCATCGAACGGGCATACAGTGCCTTCACCTCAGGCATGCCCTGCAACCGCCGCTCCACTTCCCGGACAATGGCATCCCGCTCCCAGACCGACAGATCCCCCCGGGCACGCACCTGCACCTGGGCCGAATCCGGCTCCACGCTGGGGAAGAATTCCACTCCATGGTTGAAGCGAGCGTATGCCGCGTAAATAACCGCAATCAGCACCAGCGCTCCGAGCAGTGCCAGGCCCGGCCTGCGCAGCAATACCGCCAGAACCTGTCGATACACCCCCATCGCACGACTTTCCGACTCCGGTTGCCGGGAACGGCGACCACCACTGACACCACCCATGACCGGCAAGAACACCAGTGCCATGGCCAAAGAGGCCAGCAGGCAGATCAGCACCGTCATTGGCAGGTACTTCATGAACTCGCCCACCACACCGGGCCAGAACAGCAGTGGCACGAATACCGCCAGGGTGGTGGCGGTGGAAGCGATCACCGGCCAGGCCATACGCGAGGCCGCCGCCACCCAGGCGGCCCGGGATGACTGGCCATCGTCCAGGTTCCGGTCCGCCAGCTCGGACACCACAATGGCGCCGTCCACCAGCATGCCGGCCACCAGAATGAGGCTGAACAGCACCACAATGTTGAGGGTGAGCCCCATGCTCCAGATCACGAGGATGCCGGTCAGGAAGGCGCCGGGAATAGTCAGCCCCACCAGCAGGGCCGAGCGCGGCCCCATGGCGGCGATCACCACGATCAGCACAAGCACAATCGCAGTCAGCACGTTGTTGAGCAGGTCCGACAGCACATCCTGGACTTCATCGGACTGGTCCATGATATAGCGGATGTCCAGGGTGTCCGGCAGTTTCTCCTTCGCCTGGTCAATCAAGGCCCGGACCTGGTCCACGGTCTTGATGATGTTGGCGCCGGAGCGCTTGGAGACTTCCAGTACCAATGCCGGCTCGCCGTTGATGCGGGCAAAGCCGGTGGGGTCCTTGAAGGTACGCTGCAGCATGGCGACATCGCCAAAGGTAATCACGGTGTCGCCGCTGACCTTCACCGGCATGGCCATGACATCCTCTATGTTCTCGATTACCCCGGGCACTTTCAGGGCCATCCGGCCATTGCCGGTGTCCAGCGAACCGGCCGCCACCAGCTGGTTGTTGCGGCTGACCAGGGTCGCCAGCTGGTCGAAATCCACGCCGTAGCTTTCCAGCACCTGCGGGTCCACCACGATTTCCAGCAGATCCTCCCGGTCGCCGCCAATCTCCACTTCCAGTACTTCGGGGATGGCTTCAATCGAGTCCTGCAGCCGCCGGGCAATGGTGATCAGTTCCCGCTCGGACAGAGGCCCGGACAGGCCAATCGACAACACCGGAAACAGCGAGACATTAATCTCATGCACACGCGGCTCATCCGCTTCCCGGGGCAGCTTGCTGCGGGCGGTATCCACCTTCTCCCGCACGTCCTGCAAGGCCTTGTCCGGGTCAAACCCGGCGTCGAATTCCAGCATCACCGAAGCATGCCCCTCCGCACCGGTGCTGCGCATTTCCTTGATGCCTTCCAGCGATCGCAACTCCTGCTCCATGGGCCTTATCAACAGGCGTTCGGCATCCTCCGGGCTAATGCCGTCAAGGGTCATTGCCACGTAGATCATGGGAATGGTGACGTCGGGGTTCGATTCCTTGGGAATGGTCTGGTAGGCCGCCACGCCGCCCAGAATCAGGAAGAGAAAGGTCAGCAGCGTGGTCCGGCTGCGGTCCATGGCTGCGGAAATCAGTGCCTGCATGGATCAGTCCCGGGCGTCGGATTTTGCAACGGGTATCACGCGCTCGCCATCGGCCACAAACCCGCCACCCCGGGTGATCAGGCGGATTTTATCCGGCAGGCCGGCCACCCAGGCACCGTCGGTTGAAACGCTCAACAGGGTCACGGGTTCGAACACCACCTGGTCCCGGTCATTCACAAATTTCACGCCCGGACGACCCTCGTCGTTCAGGGACAGGTAAGCCGGGGAAATGAACATCGCCGGCTGTTCCGGCAGCAGGATGCGCAGGCTGGCCGAGCCACCGGCCACCCGTTTGCGTTCGGGGTTATCCAGCACCGCTTCCACCTGGAACGTGCGCGTGGCGGGGTCTGCCGCATTGGCGACAAAACTGACCGTGCCCTGGAGACTGCCGCCATCCAGCAGGTCCAGTTCCACCGTTTGGCCGGGCGTCACCCGGTGCACGCGCTGCTGGGGCACCTGGCCGGTGGCCTTGAGCCTGTCGATTTGCACCAGTTCAAACAGCGGGCTGCCCACCTGAACCAGGGTGCCGGGGTCCACGTCCCGGGCATTGATCACACCGTCAAACGGCGCTTTGGGCTGAAGATATTGCAGGGTGAGTTCGGCGGCGGTCAGTTCCGCCCGGGCCGCGGCCAGTTCGCTCTGCAGCCCCAGGATGTCGGTTTCCGCTGCCAGGTTGTTGGACCGCAGGCGACGGGCAGCGGCCAGATCGGCTTCCAGCTTGCGAACACTTGCCCGCCAGCGTTCCACCACGGCGTCCCGTCCGTCCTTCGACAACGTCAGCAGGGGCTCGCCGGCCTCCACCCGCTGGCCCAGGTCCACATGCAGTTGTTCAACGGTGCCACCAGCACGGGCACTGACCATCACCGACTGCCAGGGCTCCAGTTGCCCCTGCAGTTTCAGGGAGGGCTGATACGCCTGGGACTGGAGGGTCTGTACTTCAACCCGGGTGGGTTCGTCATTTTCCTGACCCGGCTCGGGCGGCGGCTCGTCACTGGCCATCCGGACCTCGCCGGTGGCCATCCAGACAACGAGGGCGACGATCACCAGCAGGGAAAGACCGAGTGAACTCCATTTTGCTCTAGTCATTGACGGCTCGCGTTTTAAAAGGGGTTGCATCCGGCTAAAAACCTGGGGTAGATTCTACACACATTGTTTGAATCAATTCAGAGCAGATTGTCGATTTCATGAATTTCAACGCCGTAGTCGTCCTAGTGAAGCTTGTCCTGGTGGTCGTGGTACCGTCCGGGGGCTTTTGCGTGGACAGACAGGTGAGATAGCAGATACCGACAACCTGACAAGACACGACAAAGCCCCCGGCACCGAAAGGTCCCGGGGGCTTTTTTTTGCACCGAAGAAAAAGGGAAAACGACCATGAACGGCGCACAGCACATTCTCGACGCGTTCCACCGCCACCACATCGGCACGGTTTTCGGCTACCCCGGCGGCTGCATCATGCCGCTGTACGATGCCCTGGTGGACGATGTCGGTGTCGAGCATGTGCTGTGCCGCCACGAGCAGGCCTGCGCCCTGGCCGCCGACGGCTACGCCCGGGCCAGCGGCAAGCTGGGGGTTTGTATCGCCACCTCCGGCCCCGGCGCCACCAACCTGATCACCGGCGTGGCCAACGCCCACCGCGACTCCATTCCCATGCTGGTGATCACCGGCCAGGTGGCCTCCGGCATGATCGGCACCGACGCGTTCCAGGAAACCGACGTACTGGGCATGACCCTGGGCATAGTCAAGCACAGCTATCTGGTGGATAGCGCGGAGGACATACCCGCCATCATGGAAGAAGCCATGGCACTAGCACAAAGCGGGCGCCCCGGACCGGTCTGGATCGACATTCCCAAGGACATCCTGCTGACCGACGTTAAGACCCCGACGCCGGAGCAAACACAAACCCCATCGGCCAGCACACCAGACCTCTCCGAAGCCCTGGCCATGCTGCGCGAAGCCAAACGCCCCCTGCTCTACAGCGGCGGTGGCGTCTCCCTGGCCAACGCCGAAGACAGCTTCCGGGCCTTCGCCGAGGCCTCGGCCATGCCCGGCGTAGCCACGCTCAAGGGCATCGGCAATGCCGGCAAGCACAACCCGAACGATCTGGGCATGCTCGGGATGCATGGCTCCCGGGCCGCCAACCGCGCGGTGGAAGAATGCGATCTGCTGTTCATTGTCGGCGCCCGGCTGGACGACCGCGCCACCGGCAAGCTGGACGGTTTCGCGCCCAACGCACGCACCATTCACATTGACGCGGACGCGGCGGAAATCAACAAATTAAGGGCGACGGATGTGGCGCTTCGGGGGGATCTGAGCGGCATACTGACCGCGTTCACCCATGAAATGGAAGCGCAGCCATTAGCCATCGACGACTGGCGGACCCAGTGCCAGACCTGGCGCACCACCGGCGGCTTCCAGGCCGCCGATAACGAAGAACCCCTGGCCCCGATTACCGGCCCCGCCTTCATTCGACAGCTCTCCCGTATCACTCCCGACAACGCCATCATTGCCTGTGACGTGGGCCAGCACCAGATGTGGGTGGCCCAACACTACCACTTCAATCACCCGCGCCATCATCTGACCAGTGGCGGTTTGGGCACCATGGGCTACGGCCTGCCGGCCGCTATTGGCGCGCAGTTCGCCGACCGGCAAAGCACCGTGATCAACGTGACCGGCGACGGCTCGTTCATGATGAACGCCCAGGAACTGGCCACCATCCGCCGTTACAACCTGCCGCTGAAGCTGATCATCCTGGACAACCAGTGCCTGGGCATGGTCCGCCAGCAGCAGGAGTTGTTCTACAACAACCGGGAGAGCCAGATCGATCTGGACGACAACCCGGATTTCGTGGCCATGGCCCGGGCTTTTGATATTCCGTCGCTGCACATCGAACGCACCGACCAGATCCGCCGGGGCATTGAAACCATCCTGGCCTACGACGGCCCGATGCTGCTACACGTGGCCATCAGCCGCGAAGAGAACGTCTGGCCAATCGTTAAGCCCGGCGCCAGCAACAAGGAAATGATCGACGAACCCAAGCGCACCACCACTGCCAAGAAGGAACAGGTAGCATGAACCCGACCAATAAAAACGCCGCCCCAAGCTACACCCTGAACTGCCGCATGGCCCAGGAAGCCGCCGCGATCGAACGCCTGTGTCAGGTGGTGCGTATTCGCGGTTTCCGGATTGCCAGCATGGCGGTGGAAACTGCCGGTGACTATTTCGACATTAATCTGACGTTGGAAGGCTCACGGCCGGTGGCCATGCTGCAGAACCAGCTGGAGAAGTTGCATACGGTGGCGGAGGTGGTTGTTAAGCAGCCTGCGGCGAAGCTGGCACGCCATTCAGCGTGAAATCTCCCGGCAGCTACTCGAGGATGAATGAGCAGGCGGGTAGGCCTTTCCAAAACTGTCTGCAGCCAGGGATGGCTGCAGTCAAGCTTACGACCGCCATGGACGGCGGAAGTGCAGATTTTGCAGGAGCAAAAATCTGCCAGGGACGTACTTGCGGGCGTGTTTTGGAAAGGCCTACCCGCTTGCTCTAACCCCTAGATAAGCCTATCGCCGGGGATTACCCCGGCAGTATCGTCTTATTGCCGGCTGTCGAAATATTGTGTGAATGCCGACTCGACAGAATGTGATGCAACCCATCGCATTCCACCATCGGGTCGTCGCAGTTCACCACAATATCCGAGCGGGTAATCACATAGCTCTTGCCGGTGATGCTGTTTTTCACCACCTGGTATTCGCCCTCGGTATGCACGGAGGTGAACTCACCGATAAAGCCGGTGTTACGCAGGGAGACAGTTTCCAGCTTGTCGCCCGGCTGGATCAGACCCTGGTAGTGCATCAGCGCAAGTCGGGCAGAGGTGCCGGTGCCGGTGGTGCTGCGGCAGATCACGCCGGGGTGCACATAGGTGGCCGACCGGGAGCGGTAATAACCATCCGCCACCTGTTCCACCGGGCCCATGAAGTGCAGGAACGGCAGGGGACCGACATCACCCAGGGTGTAATGGGAAAAGCCACGTTCCGCCTGGATGGCCTCGACAATGGCGTGGGCTGTGCGGGCCAGGTCCCGTTCTTCATCCATGGTCAGATCAAAGCCCAACGCTTTGGCATCCACCAGCGCATAAAAACCACCACTGTAAGCCACGCTATAGGTCACCTCACCAATGTTTGGCACATTGATGGAGGCCTCATAGGTGTGGATGTAGCTGGGCAGCCCTTCACACGTAATGGCTTCCACCACGCCGTCATGCACCACCGCCTCAATGTTCACCAGACCGGCCGGCGATTCCAGCATGAAATGCTGCTTGCCTTCCTGCTTGGGCACAATCCCCAGCTCCAGAACCGCCGTGGCGGTGCAGATGGTGTTGGAGCCGGAATAAATCGGGTAGCCCATCACTTCCATGATGATGTAGCCGACCGCCGCGCGCGGGTCAGTGGCTGGCACCAGCAGGTCCACCGACATTTCGGGGATGCCGTAGGGCTCTTCCAGCAGCAACCGGCGCAACCCATCGGCGTCGTCCCGCAGGTATTCCATCTGCTCGCGAACCGTCTCGCCCGGCAGCAGATCGATGCCACCCGTCACGATGCGGCTGACATCACCGCCGGCATGGGTGTCCATCAATTGGATGCTCAGTTCCGGTTTCATCAATTAGCCTCCAGGGCGAAAGGTTGGCCATGTTCCTGCCATTGCTCGTCGGGTACGATCACGATCTTGCCCAGATAGTTGCTGCCCCGGTGCACAAAATAATCCTCGGCCTTATGCAACTCAGACAGACGGAAGGCACCATGCAACACCGGCTTGAGGTGCCCGTCGCCAATCCAGGTCATCAACTGGGCCGCCTCCTCACGGGTGCCATGGGAGACGCCGAAAATCTGCACCTGATAGAGGTAGATCCGTGTCCAAAGGATCTCGCTGATGTTACCGCCGCTGGCCCCGGCGATGCTGAGGCGCGGATAGGTATGGCGGGCGTTCATGTCGAAGATCATGGCGTCAATGAAATAGTCGGTCATCTCGCCACCCACCAGGTCCATCACCGCATCCAGCGGTTGGCCGCCAGTGGCTTCTTTCACCCGGTCCAAAAACGTGTCCATGTCGCTGCGATCCAGCACCACCTCGGCGCCCAGATCCAGGAGCGAATCTGCCTTGCTCTTCTGGCTCAGCGCGTAGGGAATGGCACCGATAATCCGGCACAGCTGAATCAGCGCAGTGCCCACGCCACCGCTGGCGCCGGTCACCAGTACGTGTTCACCCGCCTGCACATTGGCGGAGGTCAGCATATGGAAGGCAGTCTGGTACGAACACATACCCATGGACGCCAGCTCGGCATCGGCCAGATCCGGGTTGGGAATGTGATGAAACTGGTCGGACGGCAGCGCCACGTATTCGGCAAACCCGCCATCCGCGCCGTGGCCATAATAATCCGGAGTCAGGTTGATGTCGGTGCGTTCGTTGGCATACAGGTTGAAATCCAGCAGCCCCCGCTCACCAATCCGGCTGCCACTGACGCCTTCACCCACGGCAACCACACGGCCAACAATGTCCGCACCCTGGATGCGAGGGAACTCAAGCGTGGGCTTGCCCCCCATCTGGAACGAGGTCATCTCGCCCTTTTTCGTGGGGTACAGGCCTTCCCGGGCCTTACGGTCGGTGTTGTTCTTCGCCGTGGCCGTTACCTGAACCAGCACCTGTCCGGCGCCCGGCTCCGGTACCGGTACTTCCTGATACTCAAGCTTGTCGGTGCCACCATGACCGGTCAGCACCATGGCTTTCATGGTTTCGGGAATCTTCGACACAAGTGCCTCCGTGTTGGTTCATCCAGTCACTGTCGGCGTCAGGATTTACCAAAGGATAGGAAAGATCTGCCGGCCTGTCAGGAGGGTATTTCGGGTAACTGCCAGTTCATCGGGCAATCACCTTGTACACCGGGCGCAGCTTGGGGATCTGTTTCAGCACCACCTGAATCACCGTCATCAGGGGCACCGCCAGAAGAACGCCCACCGGCCCCCAGAGCCAGCCCCAGAAGAAGATGGAAACAAAAATGACCACCGGGTTAATGGCCATGCGGAACCCGTGAATCCAGGGCTCCAGGAACAGCCCCACCAGTATCACCAGGCCGATAAAGCTCAGCGGGGCCACTGCCATCATCCATGGATTATCCAGGGTAATGACCGACACCAGGGTCAACAGACTGATGGTCAACACATTACCCAGGTAAGGAATAAACCGCGCCAGGCCAGCCACCAATCCCCAGACTGCGGGGTCAGGCAGCCCAATGGCCCAACAGATCAGGCCGGTGAGCAAACCCACGGACACGTTGTTCAGGGTCAACACCGCCAAAAACTGGGCTATCAAATGCTGGGAATCGTGGGTGATTCTCAGCACCGTTTTCCGGTGCTGGCGAGGCAATTGCTGAATGAAGTTGCGTATCAGCCGATCGCCGCTGACCAACAGGAAATAAGTCAGGGACAGCGCAAGCGCCAGCCCGAAAATGCCATTCCGGGCTTTCGATATCAGCTGGCTGCGCCAGGACTCGGTCTTCAGTACCACAGTCGTTGGCGAAGATTGATCCTCTTCCGACAACTTCTCCACGGACCGCTCCACCTCCTCGGCCGAGCGGCTGACCCGATCCAACTGACGCATGAATTCGCTGTCGCCCATCAGTACCCGCGAAAGGCCCTGAGGCGCACGCTCGGCCCACTCCAGCGCAGGCGCGGTAACCGCAGCCCCCAGCCCCACAATGCCCGCCAGCACCAGCAACACCAGCACCAAAGCGCTCACCACCCGGGGAATGTGCCATTTACGGCGAGCCTTTTTCACCAACGGCGACAGCAGCAGGCTGGTCATGATCGCCAGAGTGATCGGCAACACAATCTGGTGCGCCAGATACAGCGTGTAGAGAACGCCCAGCGCAAAAATCCCATACAGAGGCGTGCTCAGCTCTGCGGCGAGCTTCCTGAGGTTCTCACCCCCAGTGTCTTTGTGTTCCGGCGTTTGCTCATCCATTCACTAAACCTACCCTTTTCTAGCGACCGGTTTTAAAAGCCCCGCCCCCACTCTTGAGTTGAGCTTATGTGTTATCAAACTGCAATTGACTTGCAGCAAAAGGTGCCCCGGCGTGATTCTGTAATCTGCTCCGAGTTGCAATATCCGGCTCTTTTCACTCGCGCCGTAACGCCGGCTTTCTATTAATGCAGGAGAATTTAATGGCGGCTGAACCGATTGTTCTGTTTGACGATGGACATCATAAGTGCCTGATGTTTGATTCCCTCGTTACTGGTGAAGGCGTTCAGTCCAACCAGTTCCTGATCGTTGACGGCGAGCACGAAGCCCTGATTGATCCAGGCGGTGACCTGACCTACACCCCACTCTCCGTGGCAGCCTCCCGCTACATGAACATCCGGGACATGGACTTTGTCTTCGCCTCGCACCAGGACCCGGACATTATCGGTGCCATTGACCGCTGGATCATCCACACCAAGGCCAAGATCGTGACTTCCAAGCTCTGGTCGCGTTTCCTGCCCCACCTGGTGTCCAGCTACGTGAGCACCCAGCTCAGTGGCAGCGTGTACGACCGCATTATCAGTGTCCCGGATGGCGGCATCAATGTGAACTTTGGCGATACCTTTATCCAGTGCCTGCCCGCCCATTTCATGCACTCGGTTGGTAATCTCCAGTTCTATGATCCGGTCTCCAAGATCCTCTTCTCCGGTGATCTGGGCGCATCGCTGGGCGGCGAAGACGACCACAAACCGGTTGAGAATTTCGAAGAACACATCCCGACCATGATCGGCTTCCACCGTCGCTACATTGCCTCCAAGCGTGTCTGCCAGCTGTGGGCCAACATGGTCCGGAAAATGGACGTGCAGGCCATCGTACCCCAGCACGGCAAGCGCTTCGAAGGTCCGGCCATGGTGGACCAGTTCCTGAACTGGGTCGCCAGCGTGGACTGTGGCATCGACCTGGTCACTCAGGATAACTACCGCCAGCCGGTGGATTACGCCTGACCGCTTGTCCCCTTGTTTCCGCAAGGACGCGGAAACACCTTCTTCCTCCCTTCAAACCACAATAGCCCTGTTCCAATGCCTCCCGGTTGAGTAAAATCCGTTCTTTTGATGGAAAACCGAGAGGCACCACCGATGGGCAGAGCGTTCCAGAACCGCAAAGAGTCCATGGCCAAAACGGCCGCGGCAAAAACCAAGGTTTACAGTAAGTATGGGCGTGAAATCTACGTTTGCGCCAAATCCGGCGGTGTAGACCCCCAGGCCAACCTTTCCCTTCGTGGTTTGATTGAACGGGCCAAGAAAGACCAGGTTCCGGCTCATGTTATTGAGAAGGCCATCGACAAGGCCAAGGGCGGCGGCGGTGAAGACTACGCAGCGGCCCGCTACGAAGGCTACGGCCCGGGCAACTGCATGGTCATTGTCGATTGCCTGACCGACAACCCCAACCGAACCTTCGGCGATGTCCGCCTGGCCTTCACCAAAACAAAGTGCAAGATTGGCACCCCGGGTGCCGTCTCCCACATGTTTGACCACTGCGCCATCTTCGCTTTCGCCGGCGACGATGAAGAAGCGGTTCTGGAAGCCCTGATGGAAGCGGACGTGGATGTCACCGACATCGAACAAGAAGACGGCAAGATCACCGTCTTTACCCCGAACACCGAATACGCCAAAGCCAAACAGGCCCTGGAAGACGCGTTCGAGGGCATCGAGTTTGATGTCGACGAAATCCAGTTCCTGCCCAAGACCACCACCCCGGTGGAAGGCGACGATATTCCGCTGTTCGAGAAGTTCATGGACATGCTGAACGACCTGGACGACGTGCAGAACGTTTACCACAGCGCCGAACTGCCCCAGGAAGAAACCGCCAACGACTGATAGCAGGAGCCCTGCATGAAAGCCCCGACCACTGACCAGGCCCCGAAGGTGCTGATTCTTAAAACCGGCACCACCTACCCGGAAATCCGGGAGCAATACGGCGACTTTGACGCCTGGTTCGTGCGGGGGCTTTCGGATCAGCTCGACCTGACGGTTGTGGATGTCACCCGCGAGACTCCCCCGGGCCAGCCAACCGACTGGGACGGCGTTGTGATTACTGGTTCGCCAGCCATGGTCAGTGAACGGGCCGAGTGGAGTGAGAACGCCGCCGCCTGGACGCGGCAAGCGGTGGAAGCACAGGTACCGGTTTTGGGCGTATGTTACGGCCACCAGCTGTTGGCCCATGCCCTGGGCGGCAAAGTGGGATTTCATCCTGATGGCCGGGACACCGGTACCAAACAGGTCACCCTGCTGGATACCGCTCAAAACGACCCGATCTTTCAGCGCCTGCCGGCGCAGTTCCCCGCCCAGCTGACGCACAAGCAGTCCGTGCTGGAACTGCCACCCGGAGCCGTGTTGCTGGCCAATTCCAGCTTTGAGCCCCACCAGGCATTTCGCGTCGGCGACAGCGCCTGGGGCGTGCAATTCCATCCCGAATTCACCGACCAGATCATGAAGGCTTATCTTGAAGTGCAAACGCCAGACCTGGATAAAGAAGGTTTGGACGCGCCCCAGCTTCTTGCCGAGGTCACCCCGGCACCGGCGGCAAGCAAGGTTTTGACCTACTTTTCGGAACTGGTCACAGACCGCCTTGTCAGCGCCTGACATACTCCGCTCCCTCCCGGGCAGAGTTCGGATTGATTCTCAGTAATTTGAACCATCAACTGACTCTGCCTACGCTTTATTCAACACAGAACCGAGGAGGGTCTGAAATGTCTGAACTACGCGCTTATCTGAAGCAAGTCTCAATCGTTATGATTGCCCTACTGGCGATGGCGACCACCTTTTCCAGCGTTGCCAATGCCTCCATGGTCAGCACCGGCGATATGATCCAGCAGGAACAAACCCAATTGGACCGGCAGCAACTGTTGAATATGCTGGAAAAACAGGAAGTTCAGGACAAGCTCTCCGAGCTGGGCGTCAGTAAGGATACTGTGGCGGAACGCATCAACAACCTGACGCCCGCAGAACTGGCGGACTTTGAACAGCAACTCGCACAAGCACCAGCCGGTGAAGGCGTTGTTGGCGTCATCGTGCTGTTCTTTGTGGTCTTCATCGTTACCGACATGCTCTGTGCAACCGACATCTTCCCGTTCGTTCGTTGCATACGCTAAGCATTTACCCTGAGATGATTCACCGTCATCTAGCCCGGGGGTTGGGTGCCATTCTGGCACTCAGCCTCCTTGCCGGCTGCGCTTCCGCTCCCCCCTGGCCTGAAACAGGCTCGACTCAGGACTCAACCGAACGACCATCAACGGTACTGGTGGACGACGTCCCGTTCTTCCCCCAGGAAAAATACCAGTGCGGCCCCGCTGCCCTGGCCACCATGCTGAACCATCGAGGTCTGGACACCCGCCCTGAAGGGCTGAAAGAGCAAGTCTTCATTCCCGGCCGGCAAGGCTCATTGCAGGTCGAAATGGTCGCCACCGCCAGGGCCCATGGCATGCTGGTGTATCCGCTGGAACCGGAACTGAGTGCGGTACTAGAAGAAGTGGCCGCGGGCAACCCGGTGCTGATCCTGCAAAACCTGAGACTGGACTGGTGGCCACAATGGCACTTTGCCGTGGTGACCGGCTATGACCGGAAAAAGGAAACCCTGATTCTGAACACCGGCACCCTGGAGCGATACGCCATGCCCTACGAGGCATTCATGGCCACCTGGGACCGGGCCGAGCGTTGGGCCGTGGTGACCGTGCCTCCGACACAGGCCCCGGCAACCGCCCAACGACTGCCCTACCTGCGGGCCGCCCATGACCTGGAGGCGAGCAACAACTCCAACGCAGCCCTAAGCGCCTACCAGACCGCCGAAGCAAAATGGCCGGACAACCCGACACCCATCATGGCCCAGGGAAATCTGGCCTTTAGCCAGAACAGGGTGGAAGAAGCCACCGACCATTTCCTCCGCGCCGTCAAACAGTTCCCTGACTTTGCCGCCGCATGGAACAACCTGGGTTACACGCTCGAAGCCCAGGGCTGTGAAGCCATGGCCCTGCGAGCCAAAGCCTGCGCTGGAAGCCTTGCGCCAGATGTGTTCGGTAACGAACCTCAGCCAGTCGGGTCTTCAACAGCCGGCGATTGCCCAGCATTACCAACCTGCCCATCGGACTAATGTCCCGTCAATGAATCCACCAAACGGGACACTAGCGTTTCTGCAGTAACACCACGTCCTTGCGGGGAATCTCCAGGCGCCAGCCGTAATGGCTCGCGAGCCATTCAAAGGTTGCTTCCCGGTAGAACACCACATGGGTTGGGTCCCGGCGATAGTGCCAGTTGTCAAAACGGGCATCGTCGGTCTGAAAGCAGGTCATGATCCCCAGCCAGCCACCGGGTTTGAGCAGGCCGTCCAACTGGTCAAACACCTCAGCCGGCTGGTGCAGGTGCTCCACCACCTCGGTGCAGGTAATGAAATCGTAGCGGGCACGCAGTGCGGTCGGGTCCGGGTGGAAAAACGGGTCGTACAGCGCCATGTCAAAGCCGGCTTCAGTGAACATCCGTGCCAGCGCCGGGCCCGGGCCACAGCCAAAATCCAGGCCTCGGGCACCCTCTGGAAGTTGCGCCATCAAAGGCTCCGCCAGCTTTGACAGGAAACGACGGTAGCCGGCATCGGCCGGGTCGTTATCGTGCAGCTCGTAGATGCCTTTCTCATCCTCGGCCGTAAGTCGGGATTCGGGCGCCATCACCGTGGCCTCGCAGTTCGGGCAGCGCAGGTAAACCTGATCCCCCACGCGACGAAACGGGAGCAGCCTCGAGACCCGACACACCGGGCATTGGGCCAGCTCACTCATCCAGAGTACTCCGTCCCGCCGCTACGCGAATAGCACGGTCCAGCTCATCGGCGTTGAGCTCGCTGGCACTGATCAGCTCAATGCGACTCATGTCCCGAGCCTCCGAATCAAAGACCGACAGCGCACCGTCCACCACGTTAATGACCCGCCAGCCCTCCGGGGTGTTCACCACCGCCTTGAACCGGACAATCCGTTCATCGCCCGCCAGCGCCATCAGCCGGTTTTCATCGAACACGACATCCGGATGAACTCGCCACCCCAGACTGAAATGTCCCTGGCCCTGGTTACTGACCCGTTGCCAGGGCTTTGTCTGAATATCCGGGGCGGGCGCCACCTCTCGTGGGCTGTGGTGCTGATGCGCGTGCGGTGTGCTCACCGCCCGGGAATCCGCCCGGCCATCCAGCCAAGCCGGTGCCAGCTGGCCCTGTTGCGTGTGAAAAACGTGCTGCTTGGGCGGATCAAGTTCACTGGCCCAGCGGTCGAAGGCGGCCAACTGCCGGGTGCTGCAGAGATCAGTCTTATTTGCCACCAGGATATCCGTCGCGGCCACCTGGTCACGGAAGTGCACGTTTTCCAGCACGCGGGGATCTTCCAGCTTGCGCGGGTCTACCAGCGTCAGTACCGGCCCCAGCGAGAGCACGTCCTGGTAATGTTCAGTGGTCAGTGTGTCCAGAATCTGGGACGGATGGCCAAGCCCGGTCGGTTCAATCAGCAGACGGTCCGGCCGGGCCCGTTGAATCAGCTGGTTCAGGCCGATCTGCATGGGCAGGCCCGCCACGCAGCACATACACCCACCCGGCACTTCCCGGACGAAGGCACCCTCCACCTCCAGCATGGCGCCATCAATACCCACTTCACCAAATTCGTTCACCAGCACCGCCCAGCGTTCCTCCGCCGGCTTCTGTTTGAGCAGATCAAGAATGGCGGTGGTTTTACCAACACCGAGAAACCCGAGGATCAGGTTGGTGGGAATGGTGCGGGACGAGTCAGGCATCGGGCTGGGCCTCCATAAATGTTATACTATAACAACAAATAACTTGCGGAGACCATCGCAAATCAATGTTCTGTCTTGATTAGCCGGTCCAAGCGCAGCCGCTCGCGGTCGTCGAATAGACGGCGGCTGCCCCAGCTCACCGCCATCAATGTCCCGAAGCCGGTCCCGACCGTAATCAGCAGCATCACCAGGATCTGGTATTTCACCGCCACCGCCGGTGGGCTGCCCGCAAGAATCTGACCGGTCATCATGCCCGGCAGGCTGACAATGCCGGCTGCCGCCATGGCGTTGATCAAGGGCATCATGCCACTGCGCATGGCTTCCACCCGAATGCCTTCCATGGCCTCGCGCCAGCTCTGGCCCAGCATCAATCGGTTTTCGATCACCGCTCTCTGGCTCCAGACCGAGTCGTTGAGGCGATCCAGGCTCAACGCCACGCCGGTCATGGTGTTGCCCAGCATCATGCCCAGTAATGGAATGGCATATTGCGGGGTATACCAGGGGCTGGGGCCGATAATGACCGTCAATGCCAGAATGGTCACGGCGAAGGACGATACAAACATCGCCCCGGTGCCCACGCCAAAGGCCCACACGCCATAGAGGCGACGCTTCTGCCGGGCCATCACTTCACGTCCGGCCACCAGCAACATCACCAGGGACAATAGCGCAATCCAGTAGAGTTCCGCGGAGGCGAACAGGGCCTCCAGCACCAGGCCAATCAGGGCCAACTGAATCCCGGTCCGGGCCGCCGCCACCAGCAGGCTGCGGGTCACTCCCAGTCGCGCGTAAAGGCTGACACCGGCCAGCGCGACAATCAGCAATGCCGCCAGGGCCAGCTTCCACCAGGCCAGATCAATCACTTCCATGGATCGGCTCCAGGGTGTTGCCCACAATGTGCAGGTGCCGGTCGGCCACCCGCTGAATCTGCGCCCGGTCATGGGCCACCCAGAGCACGGGCATCTGGCGGGTCCGGATTTCCGCCAGCAACCACTCCTCCACGGCAAGGCTCAGGTCATGGTCCAGGTTGGCGGTGGGTTCATCCAGCAACAGGGCGCTCGGTTCCAATGCCAGCGCCCGCCACAGGGCCAGGCGCTGACGTTCGCCAGAGGACAGACGGCTGATGGTCCAGTGCATGACTTCCGGGGCAAAGCCCAGGGCCTCGGGCACCTGCTGACGGCAGGCCTCGGGAAAGTGGGCGCCCACCTCGTCAAACCACCACTGACTGTCGGCCGGCACCAGCATTACCTGTTTGCGCCAGTGGTGAGCCGGCACGGAGGCCTGCTCGGTATCGCCCAGGAATACGCGCCCTTGGTGGGGCTCCAGGTCGGCTACCGCCCGCAACAGCCGGCTTTTACCGCTGCCGGAGGGCCCGGAAAGGCAGACCACTTCTCCGGCCCCGACATCCAGCCCCACGTTTTCCAGGCTACCGACGGAGACCTCTTCCAGGCGCAAGTCTGTCAATCTCGGCACTCCCGGGTTCAGGACCCGCCTTTTTTCTTGAGAAACCGGCCCATCACGCCTTCAGACAGGCACACATGGGCCAGCGCGGGGTACGGCAGGTAATGCAGGAACAAGGTGGCAAAAGTGACCGCATCCAGCCCTTCGCCCAGGAACAGCCAGCCGGCAAAGGCGGCGAACAGGGCGCCAATAAAGCCGCCGTAGATCCACAGGAATCGGGCTTTCTCTTCCTTGCTTGGCACACGTTCAAGGGTCTTGGCCAGGGAGAAGGCCATGTGCAGTGCGATCACTGCGGCCAGAATCAGTGACACCAGCGGCCCGGTGATCCCCAGCAGGAACCGGAACAGGTAATTGGCGAGAAAGAAAAGAATAATGCCGGTGACGGCGACAATGGTGATACGAGCTTTTTCCATAAAATCCCTGAACTTATTGTTTTGAGAGGCAACGGGTCGGCGGACAATATGGCAGAGACGGGCCGCCAGTGCTACCCAGCGAAAAGTACCACTCCCGCACAAGGAACGGCCGGCCGCTACTCGCCGCGCCAGTTCACACTGTACAGGTCGTGCCGGCGATCCTGCAGGTTCTTCACCGTGCCACTGTTCCTGGCCGTCAGCAGGGTTTCCGGCCTCAGGTCAGCAAACGCCACGGTCTCAACGTTGGCGTCGGTATCCGCCGCGATGCCATCCCGGGCGAAGGGAAAATCGCAGGGCGTGAGGATGCAGCTCTGGCCGTACTGGATTTCCATGTTTGGCACTTCCGGCAGGTTACCCACGTTGCCGGACATCACCACGTACACCTGGTTTTCCACCGCGCGGGCCTGGCAGCAGTAACGCACCCGCAGGTAGCTCTGGCGTTCATCGGTACAGAAGGGCACGAAGATGATGCTCACACCCTGGTCCACCAGATGCCGGGCCAGCTCGGGAAATTCCGCGTCGTAACAGATCAACACCCCGATGGTGCCGCAGTCGGTCTCAATGGCGTTGACCCGGTCGCCACCGCGCACGTTCCACCAGTAGGTTTCATTGGGGGTGGGGTGAATCTTGGGCTGGGTGAACACCTGCCCATCGCGCAGGAATACATGGCCCATGTTGCGAATGGAGCCGTCTTCCTCCCGCACCGGGGTGGAGCCGGCAATAATGTTGATGTTGTAGCGCAGGGCCAGGTCCCGCATCAGCTCACGATAACGCTCGGCATAATGGGTGACGGCGGCAAAGGATTCCGCCGGACTGCCCCGCCGGGCCTCGATAGACAACAACTGCAGGGTGAACAGCTCGGGAAACACCACGAAATCGCCCTTGTAGTTGGACACCACATCCACGAAGTAGCGAACAATCTCACTGAACTCAGCAAACGAGGCCACCGGCCGCTGCTGGTACTGCACGGTGCCAATGCGCACGGTGTCCGGCATGCGATGCCCGTACCGCTTGGGCTTTTCGTTGTCCTCGTGCCGGGCGACCTTGGGATTGCGCCAGATCAGGTGAATGCCATAGCCCAGGGAATCCCGATCGGCATCCAGGTAGTGGGGAATCAACCCATGAATCTCAAAACCCTGGTGGAGCTGGAACGACAGCACGGCGTCTTTCTGTTCCTTGCTTTTGATGGCCTCCACATAGGCTTCCACCGAAGGATACTTCTTCAGTCGCTGATGCAGGCTGGGCAGCCGGCCAGCAAAAACCACCCCCTGTAGTTCCAGATCCTGGCAGAGGCGTTTGCGCTCGTTGTACAGGCGCTCGCCAATGCGGTAGCCACGGCATTCCGGGTCCACACAGACTTCCATGCCGTAGAGCCAGTCACCTTCCGGGTCATGGCGCGAGGCGTAGCCGTTGCCGGTGATCGATGTCCAGTCGTGCGGGGCCAGGGCAATCTCCCCAGCAATGCGGAAGGTGGCGCAATATCCCACCACCTCGTCGCCCAGCATGGCAACGAACTGCCCTTCCGGGAAGGTGTTCAGTTGGCCGGTCAAAGGCCCCCGGGTATAGCCATACATGCCCGTGCCTTCATACACACGGCGACTCAGGGCGATAATGCCGGGAATATCGGCAAGGGTGGCGTTACGAACGTAAAGGCGTTGATCAGGGTCCGAAAAGGGTGGGCACATACCTACCTCACAACCAGCGAGAGTCTGTCCTCATCATTGGTCGTGAGTCCCAGTTTCGTCAAGCGGCCCGGCGAGCGGAAAGCGTTCGATCGCTGTATAGACGGAGCCCGAGTGCCCGGGGGTACTCTCGAACAGTACAAACTCGGTGACCGGCATGGGCCCGAAGCGTTCATCGCCGTGTTCATCCAATAGCGGGGCTACGGAACCTGGCTGCTTGCGGAACCGGGCAATGGTGATATGGGGCTGAAACCCGGAATGTCCTGACTCAAAGCCCGCCTCCGCCAGCTGCGAAGCCAACTGTTGCTGTAGGTCTCTCAAGGCTTCGTCACCGGAAACGCCGGCCCACAGGTTGCGTGGACGCTCGGCCTGGCCAAAGGTGTGCAGCCCGGCAACCAATAATTCAAATGCCGGCGCCTCAACACCGGCGGCGGCCTGACACAGGTCCGGCACGCTTTCCTCGTTCACCGTGCCAAGGAAGGCCAAAGTCAGGTGCAACTGGTTGCGGTTCTGCCATTTGGCACCCTTCACCGGCCCCTGAAGCGCCAGCAGGCGCTTCTTGACGGTGTCGGGCACTTCCAGGCCGAAAAAGACACGGGGCATGGCCGGTCACTCCTTTTAAACGCCCCGCTTACCAGGGCAGTTCTTCACCGTTGCTGTGCCAGAACGAACCGCTGTTCTCCAGGTTCAGGTTGGCAATGCGCTCGGCCAGCCCCTGGGCTGCTTCTTCCGGAGAGATAAACCCGCCGAAGTTCACCATGCGAGTCTGCACATAGCCCGGGTGCAACTGCGCAACAGCAATGCCCTTGGGTTTCAGATCCACCGACAGGGATTTGCCGAAGGCATTCAGGGCCGCCTTCGAGGCACGGTAGCCATACTTGCCGCCGGAATCGTTATCAGCGATAGAGCCCATGCGGCTGGTGATGTTGCCGATCTTGCTGCCTTCGCCCAGCTGCGGCAGCAGCGCATCAATCACCCGCAGCGGGCCGTAGGCGTTCACTTCCATCTGGGTACGAATGGAATCAAAGTCGATCTGGCCCAGCTCTTCGTTCTGCATCAGCCCGGCGTTATTGATCAGCAGCCCAATCTGCTTGCCCGCCAGGGCGGACTTCAGTTTCTCGATGCCGGCATCGGTGGTGACATCAACACCGTCCACCACCTCGGCTGCGACTTCGGCCAGTTCATCGGACGACTGACGGCACACGCCAATAACCTGCTGGCCTTCGCGGGCATAGTGTTTTGCCAACTCCAGGCCGATGCCCCGGTTGGCACCGGTAATCACGACAACATTGGATGTGCTCATGAATTCTCCTTTGAAATCAGTTTTGTTGACTGGCTGACAACAACCCTATGGGCATAAACTTTGACGTCCTCACCTCCCTATAGAGACGTGATTCCCACTACAGGAGGGCAACGTCCTGTCCCGAGACTGAGGATATTCCGGGCCGCGTTCACGTCCCGGTCGTGGAGCACACCACACTCCACGCACTCTCAGTCTCTTATTCGCAGCCCATTGACACCCCGTGGTCCGCTGAGCGAGCCGCAAGATGAACAGGTGCGGGTGGTGTATGCCTCACGTACCTCTCTGAAGACGATGCCTGCGTGATCGCACTTGTATTCCAGCATCCTCTTCAGTTGGCCCCAGCCGGCATCCAGGACCGACTTGGCCATGCGGGTCTTCGCGAGCTTGGTGGGTGAAACATCACCCACCAAGATTTCACCGTGCTGATTAACCAGCCGACGGGAGAACTTGTGCAAGGCATCCTTGCGACGGTTCTTGATCTTAGCGTGGATCGCCTGCACACGGCGCTTGTTGCGAGTCCTCTGCGCGATAACCAGCTTGTCTTCCAGGTCGCGATAGAAACGGCCATTCTCCAGCGTCACGCCATCGCTACAGGTCGCCACGTCCTTCAGCCCCAGGTCGACACCAATCGCACCTTGGCCGGCGGACGGCTGAACATCGACCTCAACCACTACGTTGAAGTACCAGCGACCTCGGGCGTCCTCGTTGAAGCTGCCAGAGCGAAACTTATACTGGCTAAAGCCAAAGCTGTCCCAGACCTTGAAGTATTGGCCGTTGAAGGTAACCTGCCCGTTTTTCCATTTGGCCGATCCCGATTTGAATGGCACCCAGCCAAGAGATCGGCGCACGCCGCGTGACTTGCGCCACGCCAGACGGGACTTCTTGAATTGCTTGCGGCGGGTAGCGTACTCGCGCGACACCTCTTGGAGCGTCTGAGAGTGCAATCCCAAGTCTTTACTCGCCCCTCTGGTATAGCGATCCATGTCGTAGGCAGACAAAAATAGACTCTTTTCCCGGATGGATCGGGCAGACAGTTCGTTGAGGTAGTTCCAGACGAAATTCACGCAACGAGCCATGCGGCTCAGGTCGGCGGCGTGTGTGTCCTTCACGCGAACCTTGAGGGTCTTGGTCTGTTTCATGTTTTCGAGTATAACCGGTCTGTAGACACGAAAAAAACCGACAGAACGGGCAGGTGCTGCGTTATTTATCCTCCACACGCATTTGGTCCTTGTCACCAATTACATACAGGGTAGGAAGTCTGCGGTGCTCCGCTCTGGCTGGTTCAGCAATACATCGAGCAGCAGAGCCGAACCACAAAAGGCCGCTTCGCGGTCAACGCCATTTCCGCCGCAAGGAAGTGCAGGGCATTCCGAATGTTTTGGTAAAACCAAGGTCGTTTGCTGGCCAGCGTGAAGGAAAATTCAGGAGAACAGCGTGGAAATTGTCGGAATCATTGTCGTCATCGTGGCTATTCTGGCCATTGCCCCCCGGTTTCTGTTTCACATCAAGGATCTTTCCTATCTGGATAACAACCGGCACCCGGTGCGCGAACAGTCGCCCTCCGAGGGCCTGAAACAGGTACTGGCCCAGATTCGGGAACTTCATGAGACCGTAAAGCCCATGAAGGGCATGGCCAAGCTGAAAGCATTGCGCCACTTCATGGACCACCTGAACGACGACCTGGAGATCACCGCTGAGATTCGCCCCCAGAGCCAGCCAGCGGGTGAGTGGGTACTGGCTCCCGGCGCCGATACCACCCGACGCATCCTTTACATTCACGGCGGCGGCTGGCTGGTGGGCAGCCCGCGAAGCCACCGCGCGATTACCGAACGACTGGCGCAGAAAACCGGCGCCGCCGTGTTCTCCCTGGACTACCGGTTGATGCCGGAACACCGCTTCATGGACGGCATGGAGGATTGCCGCGAGGCCTACCGCTGGCTACTGGAGAACGGCCCCAATGGTCCCGAACCTGCATCGTTCATGGTGGTGGCCGGCGATTCGGCGGGCGGCAGCCACACCCTGGCGTTAATCGCCTGGCTGCGCGACCAGAACCTGCGCCAGGCCGATGCGGCCGTGGCCTTGGCGCCATCCACCGATCTCACCCTGACCGCACCCAGCAACCGCGAGAACCTGGCCACCGATGCCCTGCTGGGCCCCATGGCAGGCCCCATTGGAAAGGTTCCCAGATGGCTTAGCTGGTGGCTGACCATGCTCGCCTTCCGGCTATCGCCGACAAACCCGTCGGCCTCCCCGCTTCGGGGTAACCTGGCCAACCTGCCGCCCACGCTGATTCACGCCACCGACCAGGAACTACTGCTGGATAACGCCCGGCGTTACGCCACCCGTGCCCGGAATGCCGGCTCCCCGGTGGAGCTGCACATCTGGCCCGGGCTGGTGCATGTGTGGCACATGTTTCGCCAGCAATTACCGGAGGCCGAAGAAGCGTTCGAGGATATCCAACGGTTCCTTGAAAAAGTGGAGTCGGAATCTCAGTAATTCATCAAGCACTGATTTCTTCTTCACGGCTGCCTTTTTCACGCCGGCTGCTATGTTTCTAGAGAGTCTCCGAATCACTCTGAAACTCACCCGACCAACTGAGGGAGAAACCATGAGCGCGAAGAAGATTCTGATGATCACCGGTGATTTCACCGAAGACTACGAAACCATGGTGCCCTTCCAGGCACTGCAGGCCGTAGGCCATTCGGTTCACGCGGTGTGCCCGGACAAGAAAGAAGGCGACACGGTTGCCACGGCCATTCACGATTTTGAGGGCGACCAGACCTACACCGAAAAGCCGGGCCACCGTTTTGCCCTGAATGCGGATTTTGAGGGACTGAACCCGGCGGATTACGACGCCCTGGTCATTCCCGGCGGTCGCGCACCGGAATACCTGCGCCTGAACAAGAACGTGCTGGACCTGATTCGCCACTTCTTCGACAACGACAAGCCGGTGGCAGCAATCTGCCATGGGGCTCAGCTGCTGGCAGCAGCCGGGGTCCTCAAGGGGCGCCAGTGTTCAGCCTACCCGGCCTGCCAGCCGGAAGTGGAACTGGCCGGTGGCAGCTTTGCCGACATTAACGTTGACCAGGCCGTTACCGATGGCAATCTGGTCACCGCCCCCGCCTGGCCGGCTCACCCGGACTGGCTCGCGAAATTCTTCAAACTGCTTGAAAAGTAATCCTCACGGGGCCGGTCCGCCGGCCCTTTTCTTGTCTTTAACCTGCAATTTCCCTAACAAAAGCTACGAACCGTAACCTGACAATCCCCGCCCGGCGTAATAAAGTGGAAACTATACAAATTGTTAAGGATTACTCCATGCGCCTGCCCAATCTCCTTACGCTGGCCCTGGTGACGCTGATACTGGGCGGCTGCGCCGGTGGCGGCCAGATGCACCACAGCCAGACCGACCGACAATCAGCACCAACGGCTTCGGCAAGCAATTCGGAAACCACACAGAAACTCTGGCAGGTGTTCGAGCGCTACCAGGGAACGCCCTACCGATACGGCGGCATGTCCGGCAGCGGGTTTGATTGCTCCGGCTTTATCAACACCGCCTACCGGGAAGGGCTGAATCGTCGCCTGCCGCGCACCACTGGGCAAATGTTGCAACAGGGCCAGCCGGTATCACCGGAGAACATCGCCCCCGGCGACATTGTGTTCTTCCGCATCAAGGGTAAGGAGCAACACGCCGGCATCTACATGGGCGATAACCGGTTTATTCACGCGTCCTCATCGGTTGGCGTTACCGAATCGGAGCTTAATGGGTATTACTGGCGGAACCGCCTGAGCAGCGCACGCCGGTTCCTGCCCAACCGCTAGCAAACCTCTACAACCCGGCAATCGCCAGCTGCAGGGCAATGGCCGCCATCATCAGGCCGATCAGCCCATCAATCACACGCCACGCGGCGGGTTTTGACAGGATCGGCGCCAGGGTGGAGCCAAACCAGGCCAGGCCGCTGAACCAGATTATCGAAGCACTGCTGGCACCGGCCACGAAGCTGGTCGCGTCTTCCTGCTGGGCTCCGATGGAAGGAATCAGTAGCAGGGTATCCAGGTAGACCTGGGGATTGAATAACGTAACCGCCAACGTGGTGAACACCACGCCTTTGACGCTGCGCTGGGTAGCGTTATCGGTTTCCAGGGCAACACGCCCCCACCCGGCCCGCACCAGCGCCTGCAGTGCCAGCCAACCCAGGAACGCCACGCCCAACCAGCGCAGGATTTCCAGCGCCTGGGGCATGGCCATCAGTGCCGCGCTCACACCAAACATGCCCAGGGTGAAGAGAATGACATCGGAGGTCATGCACAGCCCGGCCGACCACCAGTGGTGCTCCCGGCGGATCGACTGGCCGAGCACGTAGGCATTCTGGGCACCGATGGCAATAATGATACCGCCACACACCACCAGCCCTGTCAGATAACTCTCCAGCATGCTCACCTCCCTGAAATTTCCGGGCAGCATACCGCCTGGCGTGTATACTTGAAATTCATCCTGCTAATGCCGCATAAGTTCTACTTATGATTGATTACAAACTGCTCGAAGCCCTCGCCACGGTACTGGAACACGGCGGCTTTGACCGGGCCGGCGATGCCCTTGGCATCAGCCAATCCGCCATCTCCCAGCGCCTGCGCACCCTGGAAATTCGGCTGGGCCAGCCGGTGCTGGTCCGAAGCCCCGAACTCAAGGCCACGCCGGTGGGCCAGCGCCTGCTCAATCACTTCCAGCAGGTACGCTTGCTGGAACGGGACCTGACCAGCACCCTGCCCTCGCTCACCGAACCCTCGGCCCGCCTGCGCATCGCCCTGAACGCCGACAGCCTGGCCACCTGGTGGGCGGACGCCATCGCCGATTTCTGCCAGGAAGAGAGCCTGCTGCTGGATCTGGTGATTGAAGATCAGGACGTAGGCTTGCGCCGCATGCGCGAAGGCGATGTGGCCGCCTGCCTGTGCAGCAGCCCGCAGCCAGTGGCCGGAGCCCGCTGCCTGCCGCTGGGCGCGATGATCTACCGCCCGCTGGCAACCCCGGACTACGTGGCCCGTTACTTCCCCGAGGGGCTCACCGAAACCGCCCTGCGCCACGCCCCGGCCATCGTGTTCGGCCCCAATGACCAGTTGCAACACCGGTTCCTGGCCCAATGCGGTTTCCGCAACGCTTTCCCACATCACTTATGTCCTTCCTCGGAAGGGTTTGTGAAAATGGCACTGGCCGGCCTCGGTTACGGTATGATTCCCGAAATACAGGCCCGCGCCGAACTGGATGCCGGCACGCTCGTCTCCATTGCCCCGGACCAATACCTGGAAGTGCCGTTATACTGGCACTTCTGGCGTTATGGCGGGGGCACCATGGAACGCATGACACGGGCGCTGCAACACACGCACAGACGTCAATCGTAAAAGGAGCATTTACTCTTGGATCTCACCACACCGGCCCTGCTGTTCCCGGCGATTTCGTTGCTGCTTCTGGCCTACACCAACCGTTTCCTGGTGCTGGCCCAGCTCATTCGCAAACTCAAGGAAATGGATACCGAGGAAGATCACGCGCTGATCGAGCGCCAGCTTTCCGCTCTGCGCAAGCGTATTGTGCTGACCAAACGCATGCAGGCCTTCGGCGTGTTGAGCTTCCTGCTGTGCACGGTGTCGATGTTCCTGCTGTTCCTGGAGCTGCAACCCCCGGGTGTTATCGCCTTCGGCATCAGCCTGGTGCTGCTGTCCCTGTCGCTGGTGTATTCGCTGTGGGAAATCCAGATCTCCACCAACGCCATCAACGTGGAACTGGAGAACTTTGAATGGCGTAAAGGTCACCCCAAAAGCTGAGGTGGCCTCCAAAGAAAGGTCGTCAGGGGCGGGGTGTCACGCCAAACCAGTGCGGAAAACGCAGCAGACAGAAAATCGCCACCATGTCGTAAGCGGCGTGCCAGAACATCACCATTCCCAGGCTGCCTGAGAGCTGATAGGCCGTACCCAGAATCAGACCCAAGCCAGTCGCCATGACAAAATAAGTGAAGGAAATGTAGTGCACCAGGCCGAACAGCACGGAGGCGGCGATCACCGCCGTCCAGGGCCCGGTGTGCTGCAACAGCCAGCCCTGGGCCGCGCCCCGGAACAGCAGTTCTTCGCCCACGCCCGCCAGTATTGATAACCCCACCAGCACCGGCCAGGAATAGCTCCGGGCAAAGTTGTAGAGCCCCCGCATCTGCTGGTCCAGGTCGTCCGGGAACAACCCCGGAACCCGAGACAGCAACAGCAATCCACCATAGGTCGCCAGCGCGCCAAGCGCCCCGAACAGCACCAGCTCGATACCACCCAACCCTGCCCACTGCAGAGGAATATCAAACAACCAGATAACCACCAGCCCAACCAGGCCGATCACCGTCTGGAACCCCAAAGCCTGGGCGCTTGAAATCGCAGCTCTACGACGCGTCGCCATGCATCAACCGCCGAACAGGTCGTTTACCGGAAACAGGTCGTCGTACTCCGGGGCCTGTTTCTGGCCCTTGGCCTGGAAGGTTTTCATCATGTCCGTGGGCCGGAACATGCCCGCCTGCCAGGTAGCCATGTATTTGAGGCTGTCTTCGACACTGTGATCCCGGCTGAAATTCAGCATTTCCTTGCAGCCGGTCACCGCCAGTGGCGAATTGGCCGCAATGCTGGCCGCAATCTCCATCACACCCGCCAGCATGGCTTCCTGATCGTCGTATACCGCGTTCACAAAGCCCAGGCGGTGAGCTTCGTCGGCGCCAAACTTACGCCCGGTATAAGCCAACTCACGCACCACACCTTCAGGCATCAATTTGGGCAAACGCTGAAGCGTGCCCACATCGGCGGTCATGCCCAGCTCGGTTTCCTTGATGGTGAAGTAGGCTTCCCGGGTGCAGTACCGGCTGTCAGCCGCGCATATCATGTCGAGCGCGCCACCAATGCAACCGCCCTGCACCGCCGCCAGCACCGGCAGGCGTACCTTTTCCAGCGAGGTGACCGTGTCCTGAATCTGCAGCACCACCCGCCGCAGGTTTTCGGCCATGCGCCCGGGATCGCCGGACATGGGCACCGCTTTCGGATCACTGAACACGCCCAGATCCATCCCGGCGGAGAAATGTTTACCGGTGGAGGAAATCACGATCACCCGGGCGTCGGATTCCGACTCAATACGGCGCAGGCAGTCGGGCAAATCCAGCCAGAAGGCCTTGGTCATGGAGTTCATGGCCTCCGGGCGGCACAACTGTACATGGGCGATTTTCTGGTCGATCTCGACCCGAAAGCATTCGTAGCTGGCAAACTCGGACACGGCTCGGCTCCTTTTTTATTATCGCGATCACACTTATTCTGTCAGGAAGACAATAAGCATTCTAAGCTTGTGAGAAACATAGGACACTACCGCGAAACGAGGCACGATGGAATTCACGTTTCTGGGCTCATCCGCCGGCACGCCCACACGCTCGCGCAATGTGAGCGCGCTGGCACTCGGCCCGAATGGCCCCAAACCCTGGTACCTGGTGGACTGCGGCGAAGGCACCCAGCACCAGTTGCTGCGCAGCCGGTATTCGGTCATGCAACTGAAGGCCATCTTCATCACCCACATTCACGGCGACCACACCTTCGGACTGCCCGGCCTGCTGACCAGTGCTTCCATGCTGGGACGTGAAGAGCCGCTGGATGTGATTGCGCCGCCCCAGGTGCAAACGTTCATCCGGGCCGCCATTGAGAACAGCGATTCGAGCCTGAGTTTTGACCTGAACTTCATCAACTCCGAGGCCACGGAGTTTCACTGGGAAGACCGGTATTTCTCGGTTTCCACCGTGCCGTTATCCCACCGGGTGCCCTGCCACGCCTTCGTGTTCACCGAAAGAAACATCGAGCGCCAGTTGCAACAGGAAAAACTGCAGGCCGATGGCATTGAACCCGGCCCGGAATGGGGCGAGCTGCAAAAAGGCAAAGATGTGCTGTTGCCCGATGGCCGACTCTTGAAGGCCGACGACTACACGCAGATTGCACGGGATCCCCGCCGCATCATTGTGGCGGGTGACAACGACACCCCCGAACGCCTGACCGACGCCTGCCAGGACGCCCATGTACTCATCCACGAGGCCACCTACACCCAGGAGGTGTCTGAGCGCGTTGGGCCCTGGCCCCAACACAGCAGCGCGGAGCAAGTGGCACGCTTTGCCCGGCAGGTACAGTTGCCCAACCTGGTGCTCACCCATTTCAGCTCCCGCTACCAGTCCGGGCCTGGCGGCACACCCCACATCAACCAGCTGGCCGCTGAAGCGCTTCAGTACTACAAGGGCCAGCTCTTTTTGGCCAAAGACTTTGACACCTACCGCCTCGAAAAGGACTTTTCACTGCACCGGCTGGAGGCGTACTGAGCCCGGCAACGACAAAACAAGGGGTTGGCAGTCTGGCGTGATCAGTGTCACTCTGTAAGTAGAGGTTAGTTAATCTGGACATAAAGAGGAGCAACACCATGTATCACGAGATTCTGGTACCGGTAGACCTGTCACATCTGGACAAACTGGCCAAAGCACTGAACACCGCCATCGACATGGCCAAGCACTATAACGCCAGGCTCCACTACGTCACGGTGACCAACAGCACACCGGGCGCGGCTGCTCATAACCCGAAGGAGCTGGCCCAGAAACTGGAAGAGTTTGCCGAAGAACAGGGCAAGGCCCACGGCATCAAGACCGATTACAAAGTTCTACAGTCGGCGGATACCGCGGTGGAGCTGGATGAAAAACTGATTGAAGCCATCAAGGATGTCAGTGCCGATCTGGTCGTCATGGCTTCCCATGAACCGGGTATTGGCGACAAACTGCACCTGCTGCGCTCCAACGGCGCCGAAATCGTCAAACACACCGACATCTCGGTTTTCATCGTCCGATAAGTGCTTGCCTCAAACCCGCTTCTCTTCGCCTTTATCGCCGTCGGGGTTATTGCCCTGACGGTGTTCTACCTGTTCTTCTACCAGCGCTGGAAACGCCGCCGGGAGTTGGAACAGCCCTTCCCCAGCCCCTGGCGAGCCCTGTTGCGCCAGCAGGTACCGATTTACAACCATTTGAGCGATGACCAACAAAAGCGCCTGGAGCGCCGGGTGCAGCTGTTCCTGTCGGAAAAGGAGTTCTATGGCTGCAACGGCTTCGAGGTTGACGACCGGGTGCGACTCACCATCGCCGGCCATGCCTGCCTGCTAATCCTGGAGCGCGCTTTCTCTGATTTCGACGAGGTGCGCAGCATCCTGGTCTATCCAGACATCTACAGCACCCAGGCCACAGAAAGCGATGGGCTGGTGGTCAGCACCCGTCACGAAGTCCGTGCAGGAGAGGCATCCTCCCACGGCCAGGTGGTGCTGGCCTGGAACCAGTGCAAGAAGGCCGTCTCCCAGCCCCACAGCCCCCATAACGTCATCCTGCACGAGTTCGCCCACCAGCTGGATTACCTGGACGGCAGCGCCGATGGTGCGCCCCCATTAAGCGCCGAGCAGGCCCGGCATTGGCAGCAGACCATGAGCAAGGCCTGGGAACACCTGCAAACCACCCTGGAACACCACCACAAACCCTGGCTGGACCCGTACGGCGCCACCGAGCCGGCGGAGTTCTTCGCGGTGCTCACCGAGACCTTCTTCCAGCAGCCCAAACACCTGTGGCACGAACAACCCGAGGTGTACAACGTGCTCAGGGATTTCTACCGGTTAAACCCCATAGACTTCACTGGCCATGACGGCTAACCTCGCCGGACCATTTCACTCCTCATTCTGTTAATCCGGTAATCTGTTCATGGAAATTAAAGTCAATTATCTCGACAACCTGCGTCTTGAGGCGAAATTCGACGATTTTAACGTCATTTCAGACCAGCCCATCCGCTACAAGGGTGACGGCTCAGCCCCGGGACCGTTTGACTATTTCCTGGCCTCCTCCGCCATGTGCGCCGCTTACTTTGTGAAGGTGTACTGCAACGCACGGGACATTCCCACCGACAACATCCGTCTGTCCCAGAACAACATTGTGGACCCGGAAAACCGGTACAAGCAGATTTTCAAGATTCAGGTGGAACTGCCGGAAAGCATCTCCGAGAAAGACCGCCTGGGCATCCTGCGCTCCATCGACCGCTGCACCGTGAAGAAGGTGGTACAAACCGGCCCGGATTTCCAGATTGAAGTGGTAGAGAATCTGGACGAAGACGCCCAAGCGCTGCTCACGGCGGCACCGACCGGCGAAGCGAGCACTTACATCGAAGGCAAGGACCTGCCCCTTGAGCAGACCATTGCCAACATGACCAGCATCCTGGCCGACCTGGGCATGAAAATCGAAATCGCCTCCTGGCGTAACATCGTGCCCCACGTTTGGTCCCTGCACATCCGCGACGCCGCCTCCCCCATGTGCTTCACCAACGGCAAGGGCGCCACCAAGGAAGCGGCCCTGTGTTCCGCGCTGGGCGAATTTATTGAGCGGCTGAGTTGCAACTTCTTCTACAACGACCAGTACTTCGGCCAGGAAATCGGCAACAGCAAGTTCGTCCACTACCCGAACGAAGAATGGTTCCAGCCGGGGCCGAATGGCGAAATCCCGGACGGCATCCTGGACGACTACACCCTGGGCATCTACAACCCCGAAGGCGAACTGCTCGGCACGCACCTGTTCGACACCAACTCCGGCACACCGGAACGTGGCATTTGCTGCATTCCGTACCAGCGCCAGAGCGACGGCAAGACCGTCTACTTCCCGTCCAACCTGATTGAAAACCTGTTCCTGAGCAATGGCATGAGCGCCGGCAACACCCTGGCCGAAGCCAAGGTGCAGTGCCTGTCCGAGATTTTCGAGCGGGCGGTGAAAAAACAGATCATCGAGGAAGAACTGGCCCTGCCGGACGTGCCGGACGAGGTGCTGGCCAAATACCCGGACATCGTCGAAGGCATCCAGGCCCTGGAAGACCAGGGCTTCCCGGTACTGGTGAAAGACGCCTCTCTCGGCGGCCAGTTCCCGGTGATGTGCGTCACCCTGATGAACCCGAAAACCGGCGGTGTGTTCGCCTCCTTCGGCGCCCATCCCAGCTTCCACGTGGCGCTGGAACGCAGCCTCACCGAGCTGCTGCAGGGCCGCAGCTTCGAGGGCCTGAACGATTTGCCCGCGCCCACGTTCAACTCCATGGCCATCACCGAGCCCAACAACTACGTGGAGCACTTCATTGACTCCAGCGGCAAGGTCTCCTGGCGCTTCTTCAGCGCCAAGTCGGACGTGGACTTCGCGGAGTGGGACTTCTCAGGCTCCCATTCCGACAGTACCGAAGAAGAAGCCGCCACCCTGTTCGGCATCCTCGAAGACCTGGGCAAGGAAAGCTACGTGGCCGTGTTCGAAGACCTGGGCGCCCCCGTGTGCCGCATCCTGGTGCCGGACTACTCCGAGGTGTACCCGGTGGAAGACCTGGTGTGGGACAACACCAACACCGCGCTGGCGTTCCGTGAAGACATCCTCAACCTGCACCGCCTGAGCGAAGACGAACTGGTGGCGCTGGTGGAGCGGCTGGAAGAAGCCGAGCTGGATGTCTACATGACCATCATCACCCTGATCGGCATCGAGTTTGATGAAAACACCGTGTGGGGTCAGCTAACGATTCTTGAGCTGAAACTGCTGATCTACCTGGCGCTGGGCGAACTGGAAGAAGCCCGGGAGCTGGTGGAAATGTTCCTGCAGTTCAACGACAACACCGTAAACCGCAACCTGTTCTACCAGGCCATGCACGCCGCGCTGGAAGCCACCCTGGAAGACGACCTGGAACTGGACGACTACCTGCACAACTTCCGCCGCATGTACGGCGACGAGGTAATGGACGCCGTGGTCGGCTCCATCGAAGGCACCGTGCGCTTCCACGGCCTGGAAGAAACCAACATGCAGCTGGACGGCCTGGAACGGCACCTGAAGATGATCGAAAGCTACGAAAAGCTGCACGCCGCGCGGGCGAAGAAAGCAGGCATCAGCGGCTAGCGGGCTCCGCCGCCCAACTGGTGCGGCCCAGCTCCATAATACGGGCGACTTCCTCCGCCGGCACGGCTGAGGGGTCGCCCAGCTCCAGCGCGTCGTAGTGGAAGGCGTAGAGGCGGGAGGCAAACTCGGCAATCGGCAGCGAAGCCTCGCCACGAAACTCACCATGCCCCTGCGTGGAACAGGTAATGCCCTGCCCCCAGTCCTGACCGCTGTCATTATTGGGGTTGAAGAAGTAAACCCGCATCTCGTTAGTGGGGCTGAGCCCAACCCGGAGAATACTGATGGCATGGCGCCCGACAAAGCGCGCCGCGCTGTCGGTGATGGCAATGCCTGCAGGCTGGGCGTGAATCAACGGCATCTGGTCGTTGTAGAACGGATGGTAGCTGGCGTAGAAATGCCGGATAAAACCTTCGTAGTCCTCCACCTTGCCCGTCTGAGCATTGGCCACCACCCGGAAGCCGTGGCCGACCCACCAGCCATAGAATTCCGGATTGATCCAGCGGTGGGCATCGTCATCGCGGTTTTCACAGCGCCGCCACATTTCCCCGTACAGGCGATCCAGATGGGGGATGAGAATCAGCGAGACCGGGTCCACATCGACCGGCGTCCCCTTCACCAATCCCGACTTCAAGTCTCTGGAAGACACCTGCTCTCCTTCGAAACGACTCAACACCTCATCATCGCGAGCCGCCCAGGCCAGCACTTGCAGCAGGTAATCCGGCTCATCCGACGCCCACATGGACAGCCCCAGGGCCGACTGGCAGCTGGGATTGTTGCCCTGCCCCACACCCAGCGGCTGCCCCAACAGATTAAGGACACCGGCTAGTAGAAATACCCCGGGTGGCCGGGCATCGCCAAAGGCCTCCTGAATGTGCCGGGCCGTCTGCGCGGAAAGAGGAAGTTTGATTTGCCGCCACAGGGATTGGGCCACGGCGGGTGTAAACACCGATCCCCGCTCCATCATCATGGTCAGGCCATACACGGCCTGGCAGGTTTCCGGGTAGATGGCTTCGTCAATCAGGGCATGGGCCAGCTCGGTGTAGCAGTAGTAATCATCCAACCCGGTCATGGTCAGGCCCAGGGCAATCGGGATCAGGTCATCGTGACTGCCTGCACGCAGAAACCGCAACAGAACGGCATGGTAGGACGAAGCCAGCCCGGAGTCGTGCATGCTCTGGGCCATGTCGGTGGCTTCGGCATACAGCGTCAGGTCGTCCATATCGCTTAACCGCTGCTCATACACCTCCAAGCCCGGATCTTCGGCACTGGCCCGCGTGGGTGCAAACAGGGCATTGACCAGACGACTGGCTTCAGCGGTGCCGGCGGCTTTTATCTTCGGGTCATAGAGGCACTTGGCAATCTGGTTGATCATCTCGCAGATGCTGTCGACCTGCACCGGCCCCTGGTCCAGCAACCGCCAGACTTCCCCCACCAGACTGTCCAGCAGGTTTTCATAGCCCAGGTGGGCAATCAGATATTTATAGAGCCCCAGGACGATAGGCCCAAGCTCTTTTGGCCGTTGCCGGTCCGCCTCCGAGAGCTGGCCAGACAGCAGATCCAGGTTCAGCGCCATCACCTGGGTCAGGAAGTGACGCGCCTGCTCGGCGGAAATACCGGGGTGGAAGTAATCCCCGCGAATAACCGCAAGCATCCGTAGTTCACTGATGGCCTCAACAACGGTGGTCACTGCTCCGGCCTCACGCAGTGAATGCCTGGCCAGGGCCGGCTGCAGTATGGCCGGCTGGGCCCAGTCACTGGTGCCGAAGATGCCTGCGGACTCCAGCGAGCGAACCTTCCCGTATAGCTCATCAAAGCCGCCGGGCAGCGTCATCAGGTATCGGGCGCGCTCAAGCACTGCAAGACTGGGGGCCTTGGGATCAACACTGCGGGCACGGGCAAAGTCCATCAACGCCGCATCAAACTGCCGCAAGGCCGGCTCGAGCGCTGGGCCGGTCATTTTGATTTTTCCCTCTTCGCCCGCTCTTCCTTGAATCTCTCGGTGATGTCCCTCGCGCTTGATAGCACGCCCATCACCTCATTCTTGTCATCCAGCACAATCGAAAAGCCCAGCTCCACGTAAATCGTCGAGCCTTCCGAGTGAATGGCCTTGGTGGGCATGGACTTGCCCAGATACTTGGTGCCGCGGTTCTTGATGGCCTCGTCGTACCCGCGCCAATGAGGCACACGCAATTTTTCCGGAATGATGATATCCAGGGTCTCACCAATGGCCTCGTCTTTGGTAAACCCAAACACACGCTGCGCCGCCTCATTCCATACCAGGATCTTGCCGTCGGTATCGGCGAAGATCATCGCATCGGGGTTTTGCTCTATAAGACTGCCCATGATCTGGTCGTTTACCATCATTCCATCACCTCTCATGTAACATTTATATCAGTTACACCTTACAGCTGACCCTCATAGACCGCCACCCCTTCGGGAATGGTGTACCAGTCCTGCTTCTGGCTTACCCAGATATGGGCCGTGGGCTTGATGATGCTGGTGTCTTCGAGGTTGGTGGGCTTGAGTTTGATCTTCTCCGGCTCATCCGGGTTAAAGTGGTAAATCCGGTTGCCACAGGTGGGGCAAAATTTCGCGGCGCTGACATTGCCACTGTCGGCCGCCCGGCGCCATTCGGCCATCTCACCCTGGAACTCCACCTGAGAGGCATCCACCACGGCGGTGATGCTGAAGGCACTGGTGGAAAGCTTCTGGCACTCCCTGCAATGGCAGGCCACGAACATCTTGGGTTCGGATAACAACTGGTAAGTAACGCCGCCGCACTGGCAGGCGCCTTTGATGGGGTAGGTCATTTCAGCCTCCGGAGACTATCAACCGTTTCGAGGGAGTGTAGCTGTGAAATCAAAAACCTGCCGCTCAGTCCATGTTTCAAGGCCATGACGCCCGGTCCCCTAACTGCGTGGTCTGTTGGCTATGGTCATTAGGGACTAAGTCTAGGACATTCACAAATGATGGGGCATTATTCGTAATGGCTCCAGAGCCTGAGAACTTTCACCACTCGCTCGTTCTCGAGCACTTGGTAGACCAGACGATGCTGAATATTAATGCGGCGAGAATAGGCCCCCGCAAGATCACCAATTAGCTTCTCAAACGGCGGTGGTTTGCGGTATGGATCTTCCGCTATCAGCGCTAAAAGTTCCTGAGCTTTTGGTTTAAGGCCGCTGAAGGCTAACTTCTTTGCATCTTTCTGGGCTTGCTTGGTGTAAACCAACGTCCATGTCACCAGTCCAGCTCCTCATCGCATTCATCCACGGGGGTCTCCATCCCCTCACGAACAGACTCCCGCATACCCGGTACAGATAGTAGGTAAAGCGTTTCCTGAATGGCAGACCAGTCTTCCTCGGAAACCAGGACGGCTTTGTTCCGCTTCCCCATAATGACGATTGGTTGGTGGGACTCGGCGGTCTCGTCAATCAACCGATAAAGGTTGCTGCGCGCCTCTGTTGCTGTGATTCCGGTCATGACGCACCTCTTGCGTGTTTAACTATTAATCAAGTGTACGCCTATGGGTACGTACGTCAAGACGAACGCCTTTCATGTATCTGCAGCACGCGCACCCATGGAGTGGGGCCAAAGGCGCCTTGGATCTGCCCCCCCCAGTCACTTGTTATGGTGAGAAACATCCTGCATCATTTACCTATGTCTCTCTCCCCGAGGTGTCAAATGACTGCGCTTGAACTCGAAGCCCTCAGAAATGCTGCCATGACGCTCTCCGAACAGGAGCGTGCCGCTTTAGCTAAAGACCTGATGGCAAGCCTGGATGGCCCTACAGATGAAGGTGTCGCAGAAGCGTGGGACCGTGAAATTCGCCGCAGAATCCGGAGCAAAACAGCTCATTCTTCATAGAGTTCCTTTCTCGCTCATAACCATCCAAAGAAACCAAACTTTCATAGTCGTTGCTTTTGCCCACCACTCAAGAAAACCAGGCTACTGGTGGAGGCGGATTTCCCCATAACGCCAGCAATCACGCGCTTGTCGCGTGGATTGCATTGTTATGCCACCTGAACCAAAATATACCAATTATTGGTACTAGTGAGGCGGCACCATGCAGAAGAATACCAGCATCACTCTAGGCCAACATTTTGATGCGTTCATTGCGGAACAACTCAAAAATGGCCGATACAGTTCAACCAGCGAAGTCGTTCGTGCAGGCTTGCGCCTACTTGAAGAATCCGAAACCCGCTTGATCACGCTCCGCAAACTGCTCAAGGAAGGTGAGGATAGTGGTTTTGAGGACTACTCCTATGACTCCTTTATTAGTGAACTGGACAACGAAGGACACTGATGCCGAATTTTAAGCTTTCCAGGAAGGCAAAAGCTGACCTCAAATCTATTGCGATTTACACGGAACGTAAATGGGGCCGAGATCAACGAAACCACTACATTCTTCGGTTCGATCAGTGCTTCCACCTTCTGGGTGAGAATCCGAACCTGGGGCATGCCTGCGATGAGATAAGCCCTGGCTACCGACAATATCCGCAAGGAAGCCACATCATTTTTTATCGTCCAGCCGAGGAAGATGTTGTCGAAATTATCCGCATTCTGCACAAACGAATGCTGCAAGACGGGCATTTGCTGTAGGGCATAACGCCTTGCTCACCGGTAAATGCGAGCGCAGCGAGTAATTTATCCGCGTGCAGCACTTGTTATGCGATCTCCTGCTTTAGTAGCTTCTTAAATTCCGCTACGAGCAGTTTTTCTCTTTCTTCTATAAACTGCCTGAAGTTTTCTAATGTAAGATCAACATCTGGGATATAGTGTCTTTCCATATACGCTTTTCTATCCTTTTCATTCGGATACTTTTCTTTTATCCAGACATCAAAATCCTTCCCTGATTTTTCTTGGTTAGGAACGCCCTCAAGTAGTTGCAAATTGGCCAAATAATTATAGTTTTCGAGATAGAAATCGATATCATCGGTTTTGATTCCACGTTTCTCAAGCCGCTTTCTGGTAAATAGCTTTTTTGGAAATATGTGGTCTTGATGGAACTTATTTCTGAAATCTAGCGATGGATAGATAAATGCAAGGGCTGAATAGGTATATGCTTTAGAATATTTATAATACAAAATATTGTCTATTTCATCTTCATCAAATGATATTGACTTAGCTCCGCCCTTCAATTTATTCACAATTTCAAGGGAGGGAAAACCATCTACAGAAGCGTTGATGACCTCACGAATCGGCCTAAGCACATTGTCAGGCTGCCCGCTAAACGTCCTTTTCAAGAGCACCATTACAAGCCATTTAAAGATCTTTTTCCTATCATTTTGATATTTTGATGATTCAGAAAAGTTCTCTGGACTACCAATTTTATATAGGTATCCAGCTATAGGTATAAGGGCATTGTTTGAGGTTAATGTCTCTCTATGATAACCAAGACTTGAAACCAAAACGATTGCAGACCTAATTGCTTTCGTTATGTCATCCCACCGCTTTTCAATGGTAAGCATATTTTCCTGGTTAAAATTATCAACCTTAAATGCAATACCCCTAAAACCAGATATAACCAAGCAGCTTTTTAACACAAAATCTTTGTTAATATTAAAGCCATCTCCTATGGCGTTTATTTCGTCAACGAACGCTGTAATTTCCTCTCTGGCACCTTTTTCTTTCCATTGCGCAGTAGCTATAGACAGTAAAAGATCAGAATAACTTAATTGCGTCCCGCCACTATTAACACGAATAAATATATTAAGAACTTTATCTAAGCTTTCATCCTTTTCCAAAAAGAAATTTATAGACTTACTTTTATGAATGACCTCCCACAGCTTGTACAATGCCTCATTTGCAAATTCAGCCTTATCCTCTTCGACCTTAAGCAAACCGTTTCTGATTAGGTATTTATTTATGTCAGCAGGTTTTTCGAGATCGAGAATATCGCCAACTACAAACCAAAAATGGTCACCATCAGACCGATTATGTTCTTTCTTAGTCAGGAACTTAAAGTCAAATACAAAGTCAGCATCCTCTGCACGCGACAGCAGGTTAAGGCAAAGCTTTCTTTTTGGAAACGCGGAGTCATTATCCCATCTCTTTCGGGGGAGTTTATAGGCATACGTTCCTTTTAGTCCTATATATAGAGATGTAAGGCGCTGCTGACCATCCAATATAGCGGTAATCCCACTCTCACCACTTATATCTGCCTTTGGATTATGAGTGTTATCTCGTTCATGGTACTCACGAACAAACTCATAGAACTGAAAATTGCTTATATTCTGTTTTTCGACTTCCCAAAATAGGAATGAACTTATTGGGTAATCCCTCATTAATGAATCAAAAAGCCGTTCTATCTGATCCGTCCCCCAAACAAATTCACGCTGAATGGCCGGAAGCAAATAATTCTTCTTATGTACATTATCAATCGCTTCTTTGATCGTTATCGGCTCTACAAATGCCATTCAATTTACTCCGTTTGATTTATTCGCATAACGAGGCTGTAGAAAAACTAACTTCTGAGCCAGCTCTACCGCCTTTTTGTTCGTTTATTCGTCACGGCCAGCAATCGACTTGGCCGTGGTCAT
>NZ_PTIV01000023.1 GCF_002934325.1 Marinobacter persicus | reverse complement strand
CAGCGTGACCTGGCACAAGCAGGTCCGGTTGCGGGTCGCACCGAAGAGCCTGAAGGCTTTTATGACCAAGCTACGGCCATTGCTCAAACGATCACAGGGTCAGTCGCTGACCACGACCATCCGGCACCTGAATCCGGTGCTGCGGGGCTGGGCAAATTACTATCGCCTGACGGCCTCGAAACGGCCGGTGGAAGCACTGGATGGCTGGATACGCCGACGCCTCCGATTGATCCTGTGGCAGCAATGGAAGCGACCCCGCACGCGGGCTCGTAACCTGATGCGGCTCGGTCTGACTAAGCACAGGGCTTGGGTGAGTGCCATGAATGGCCGTGGACCCTGGTGGAACAGCGGCGCATCTCACATGAATGCGGCGCTGCCTAAGCGGGTGTTCAACGGTCTGTCTCTGGTAAGCTTGCTGGATACGATGGTTCGGCTTCAGCGCCAACCATGAACCGCCGTGGTACGGAACCGTATGCCCGGTGGTGTGAGAGGACGGGGGAGGTGACTCCCCCTCCTACTCGATGTTAAATGTCAGGGCTCAACTAACCCGGAAGAGGAAGACGTTTGTCCCGGCATGATGACGAACAACTGATTGAACGGTTCTGCGAGGCAGTCTGGCTGGAAGATGGCTTGGGTGAGCAGACCCGTCAAGCGTACGCGAGTGACCTTGGCAGGTTGTCGGCTTGGCTGGAGCAGCAGCCGGGCCGCCAGGGCCTGAAAGCGGCTGCCCGGACCGATCTCCTGGGCTGGATCTCGAGCGGTCTGGCCGAAGGGATCAAGACCAGCACGGCAGCGAGGCGACTTTCGGGTGTTCGCCGGTTTTACCGTTATCTGCTGCGTGAAGGCGTTATTTCCGAAGACCCGACTTTGCGGATTGATAGCCCCCGTTTGCCCCGAAGGCTGCCAGATACCCTTACGGAGCAGGATGTAGACGGGTTGCTGGCCGAGCCGGACCCGGAATTGGCCCTGGAGCTGCGTGACAAGGCAATGCTCGAAATTCTTTACGGTTGCGGATTGCGGGTCTCCGAGCTGACCGGCCTGACCGTTGATCAGGTCAATCTTCGGCAAGGGGTGGTTCGGATCAGGGGTAAGGGGGATAAGGAGCGCTTGGTACCGCTGGGCGAGGAGGCCATCGACTGGTTGGTGCAGTATATGAAGCAGGGTCGTCCTGAACTGCTGAAAGGGCAGGCCTGCGATGCCTTGTTTCCAGGCAACCGCGCCAGCGCCATGACTCGCCAGACCTTCTGGTACCGTATCAAGCACTATGCCAGTCGCGCGGGGATTCACAAGCCGCTATCGCCTCACACGCTGCGCCATGCCTTTGCGACTCATCTCCTTAATCACGGTGCGGATTTGCGGGTCGTGCAAATGTTGCTCGGGCACTCGGATCTGTCCACGACGCAGATCTACACGCACATTGCCCGGCAACGACTGCAGGACTTGCACCACCGGCATCATCCCCGGGGGTGAACTTTCTCTGGTCGCCCGTGTCGCACCACCACATTGAAGGGCCTGCGAGGTCTTGCGGAAGAGCGGTGCGGTTTCCCGCCATCTTATTAACCAAGCCAAGGATACATTCAACTCCATGAAACTGACTTTTGCACTTTCCCTGAGCGCGTTGGCGTTGACCGCCATACTGTCGGCCCCGGCACTGGCCGGTCCGAAAGAGGAGGCTATTGCCGATAAACTGGCCGAGGCTGTGCCTGGCTTGCAGGTCACATCCGTCAAGGCATCGGAAGCTCCGGGGCTTTACGAAGTTCAAAGCAATAGCGGGCAGACCATCTATGCCACCGAGAGTGGTGAATATCTGCTCACTGGTGATCTGCTGAAAATCACCAACACCGGAATAGCCAATGTCACCGAGCAGGCCCGCGCCGAACAGCGCCGACAGAAAATGGATGCCTTTGGTGATGAGGGCGTGATTTCGTTCCCGGCCACCGGGGAAGAGAAAGCGGTGGTGGACGTGTTCACCGACATCGATTGCCCTTACTGCCGCAAACTGCACGCCGAGGTGGAGCAGCTCAATGAGTACGGAATCACCGTCAACTATTACGCCTTCCCCCGGTCCGGTCCGGGCACGCCGTCCTGGACAAAATACGAGTCGGTCTGGTGTGCGGAAGACTCCCGGGCGGCCATGACCGCCGCCAAGAATGGCAAGTCGGTGGAGCGCGTGAGTTGTGACAACCCGGTGGAGGCCCAATACCGGTTGGGTGCCGAAGTGGGCGTTACGGGTACCCCGGCGATTGTGCTGGAGGATGGCAACATGGTACGCGGCTATGTGCCGGCCCGGAATCTGGCCGAAGGCCTGGGTCTGCTTTGACATTCAGGGCTTATTCATAGCCTGTTGAATCGGTATACTATGCGCCTTGTTTTGTAATTCATCAGCACCCATCGGGAACAGAGGTGACAGCTTGAAAGATGTGAATGTCGGAATTTGCGGACTGGGCACCGTTGGCGGCGGTACATTTAATGTTCTGACTCGTAACGCCGGGATTATTGCGGGTCGTTCCGGCTGCAATATCCGGATTTCGCGGGTAGCCAGTCGTCGCAGCCGGGATGATCTTGCCCTGGGAAACATCCCCTTCAGCACCGACGTTTTCGATGTGGTGAACGACCCCGAAGTGGATATCGTGGTCGAGTTGATCGGTGGCTATGAAGCCGCCAAGGAACTGGTGCTGGCCGCTATTGCCAATGGCAAGCACGTGGTCACGGCCAACAAGGCGCTGATTGCGGTTCACGGTAACGAGATCTTTGAAGCCGCCGAGAAAGCTGGCGTTGTGGTTGCCTACGAAGCGGGCGTAGCCGGCGGTATTCCGGTCATCAAGGCCGTACGTGAAGGCCTGGCCGCCAACCGTATCGATACCATTGCCGGCATCATCAACGGCACCGGCAACTATATCCTGACCGAGATGCGCGCCGGTCGTGATTTTGCCGAAGTGCTGAAAGAAGCCCAGGATCTGGGCTATGCCGAGGCGGACCCGACCTTTGACGTGGAAGGCATTGATGCGGCCCACAAGCTCACCATTCTGGCCGCGTCCGGCTTTGGTGTGCCGCTTCAGTTCGAGAAAGGCTTCACTGAAGGCATCTCCACGCTCACGCCCTACGACATCGCTCATGCCGAGCTGTTGGGTTACCGGGTCAAGCACCTGGGTATCGCCCGTCGACGCGAGGACGGCATTGAGCTTCGGGTACACCCGACCCTGGTGCCCAAGAGCCACCTGATTGCCCAGGTCGACGGCGTACTGAACGCTGTGATGGTGGATGGCGATGCCGTTGGCCAGACCATGTACTACGGTCCGGGCGCTGGCGACGAAGCCACTGCCTCGGCCGTGATCGCTGACATCGTTGACGTGGCCCGTTCCGTGGCCGCTGAAAGCAACCAGCGGGTTCCATATCTGGGCTTCAGTCCTGACGCCATTGAGGATCTGTCGGTTCTCTCGATGGAAGACATCCAGTCTGCCTACTACCTGCGCATCCAGGCTCTGGACCGTCCGGGAGTGCTGGCCAAGATCGCCTCCATTCTCAGCGAGCATGGCATCAACATTGAGTCGATCATGCAGAAGGAGTCCGAGTTCAAGGACGGTCGCATCCCGGTGATTATCCTCACCCATACCGTCCAGGAGCGCCAGATGAACCTGGCCATCGAGGAAATGGAATCCCTGTCCGATATCGCCGACAAGGTTATTCGCATCCGCGCTGAAAACTTCAATTAACAGGTACGCACGTGAGATACATCAGTACACGGGGCCAGGCCCCCGCCTTGGGTTTTGAAGACGTTCTGCTGACCGGCCTGGCCAGCGATGGCGGGCTGTACGTGCCCGAATCCCTGCCGCACTTCAGCCTGGAAGAAATTCGCAGCTGGCGCGGGCTCTCCTACGCCGATCTGGCGTTCAACGTCATGTACCCGTTTGTGGAAGAGGCCATCCCGGAAGACGACTTCCGCGAGATGCTCAAGGAAACCTACGGCGTGTTTGCCCACAAGGCCGTGGCCCCGCTGGTGCAGCTGGACACCAACGAATGGGTGATGGAACTGTTCCGTGGCCCGACACTGGCGTTCAAGGACTTCGCCCTGCAGTTGCTGGGCCGCCTGCTCGACTATGTGCTCGAAAAACGCAAGCAGCACGTGGTAATCATGGGCGCCACCTCCGGCGACACCGGCTCGGCCGCCATCGAAGGTTGCCGCCGCTGTGAGCACGTGGATATTTTCATTCTGCACCCGTACCAGCGTGTCTCAGAAGTGCAGCGCCGGCAGATGACCACCGTGCCGGGGGAGAACATCCACAACATCGCCGTGAAGGGCAACTTTGACGACTGTCAGCGCATGGTCAAGGAAAGCTTTGGTGACCAGAGCTTCCTGGGCGGCAAAACCCAGCTGGCGGCGGTGAACTCCATCAACTGGGCGCGGATCATGGCCCAGATTGTGTACTACTTTCAGGCTTCCCTGTCGCTGGGTGGCCCGGATCGCAGCATGGCGTTCTCCGTGCCCACCGGCAACTTCGGCGACATCTTTGCCGGTTACCTGGCGAAAAAGATGGGCTTGCCCATCAGCCAGTTGGTGATCGCCACCAACAAAAACGACATCCTTCACCGCTTCATGAGCGGCAACAAGTACGAGCAGCACCAGCTCGAGCATACCCTGTCGCCTAGCATGGACATCATGGTGTCCAGCAACTTCGAGCGTCTGCTGTTTGATTTGCACGGCCGTGATGGCGCCGCCGTCAAAGAGTTGCTGGAAAACGCCAGCAAGGGACCGGTGAGCATCGAAGACTACCGCTGGAAGAGCGCCCGCAAGCTGTTCGACAGCGATGCCGTGGACGACAAGACCACCTGCGATACCATTCGCGAAGTGTTCGACCAGAACGAATACCTGCTGGACCCGCACACCGCCATTGGCGTGCGTGCCGCCCGTAACTGTCGCCGTGACGCCTCCGTGCCCATGATCACCCTCGGCACCGCGCACCCGGCCAAGTTCCCGGATGCAGTCGCGGAATCCGGCGTGAGCGTGAAGCCCGAGCTGCCGGTCCACATGGCCGACCTGTTCGAGCGCGAAGAGCGTTACACCGTTCTGGACAACGACCTCTCCGAGGTGCAGGGCTTCATCTCAAAGCACTGGAAGAACGCCTGACGGCATGACTCCCAAAAAGATCCTGCGTCGCCCCCGGCCGCCTGAACAGGGCAGCTGGGGGCAAAACCTGCCCCCCATTCTTCGCCGACTGTACGCTGCCCGTGGTGTAAAGTCCGACGAACAGCTGCAATACACCCTGAAATACCTGGCCTCGCCCATGGAACTGCGTGGCATTGACCGCGCGGTGGAGCTGCTGGCCGATGCCATTGCCGGGAAACAGCGAGTCATGGTGCTGGGCGATTTCGATGCCGACGGTGCCACCAGCACCGCCGTGGCCATGCTGGGGCTGTCCATGCTGGGCATCGAGGCCATCGATTTCCGCGTGCCGAGCCGCTTTGCCGATGGCTATGGCCTGACGCCGGGCATTATTCACCGGTTGCGCGAAGAGGGCGAGTTGCCGGATTTGCTGGTGACCGTCGACAACGGCATTTCCGCCATTGAAGGGGTGCGCGTTGCGCGGGAGCTGGGCGTGAAAGTAGTCATCACTGACCACCACCTGGCGGGTGACGAGCTGCCCGATGCCGATGCCATTGTGAACCCCAACCAGCCCGGCTGCCCGTTCCTGAGCAAAAACGCCGCCGGCGTGGGCGTGATGTTCTACGTACTGACCGCCCTGAGAAAATACCTGCGCGACCACAACCGGCTGCCCGATCCTGAACCCAACCTGGGCAACCTGCTGGATCTGGTGGCCCTGGGCACGGTGGCGGACGTGGTACCCCTGGACCACAACAACCGGATCTTCGTGGAGCAGGGCATCCGCCGCATCCGCAAGGGCGAAGCGCGCCCCGGCATCCTGGCGCTGCTGGAAGTCGCCGGCCGCGACTACACCGAAATTAGCGCCACTGACCTCGGCTTCGTGGTGGGCCCACGTTTGAACGCCGCTGGCCGGCTGGACGACATGAGCATCGGCATCGCCTGCTTGCTCGCTGACAGCCGAGACGAAGCCCAGCGCCTGGCCCGGGAGCTGGACAACTTCAACCGCGAGCGGCGCAGCATCGAGAAGGAAATGAAAACCCAGGCCCAGGATCTGCTGGCCTCCATGTCCCTGGACCTTGAAGGCCTGCCCTGGGGTCTGGCGCTGTTCGATGATGACTGGCACCAGGGCGTGATTGGCATCCTCGCGGCAAGAATCCGCGAACAGACCCATCGGCCCACCATCGCCTTCGCCCCGGACGACGACGGCGAACACCTCAAAGGCTCCGCCCGCTCCATCCCCGGCCTGCACATCCGTGATGCGCTCGCGGCGGTGGACGCCAAAAACCCGGGTCTGATGAAAAAATTCGGCGGCCACGCCATGGCCGCCGGCATGAGCATTGCCCGGGATGACCTGGAACGCTTCAGCAACGCCTTTGACCAGGCCGTGCGCGACACACTGCAACCGGAAGACCTGGAAGCCGCCATCACCACCGACGGCCCGCTGGCTCCGGAAGAACTCAACCTCGACACCGCCTACCTGCTCAAACGCGCCGGCCCCTGGGGGCAGCACTTCCCCGAGCCGGTGTTCGACGGCAACTTCCGCGTGGTCAGCCAGCGCATTGTTGGCGAAAACCACCTGAAGCTGGTGCTCCAGCCGTTCGAGGGTGGCGGCATCATCGATGGCATCGCTTTTAATACGGGGCCGGAAGTGCCGGACTATACCCGCACGGGTGCAAGAGTGGTGTACAAGCCGGATGCCAATACCTTTCGGGGGCGGACCAACCTGCAGTTACTGGTGGATTATCTGGAGCCGCTGGAGTGATTTTTTGCCACTAAATCCACGAAAGAACACGAAATAGAAAGAAAAGATAAAGACGGTTTTTGCCACGGAAGACACGGAATAACACGGAAGGGAAAGGCTGGGGAAGTTTTCGACTACAGAGAATGCCTGCGTGAAACGAGGTTTCAGGCTGCTTAAGAATCTGGGTTGTCGAGCCGGCGGTTTGCAAACAGTCTTGGGCGCAGAGTGCGGGTGGCCTTTCCGGGAGTGTCGAAAACATGGATGTTTTCGTCAAGCCTACATGGACGTATCCACGGCGTCTCCCGGAAAGGCCATCCGCATTCTGTGCTCGCACCAAATCCAGCAGGCGAGGTGCGCCAACTCCCTATCCGCTAACAGCTGATTTACCCGCCAAATTCCGGTAGAATTCGCCCCCTGATTTCATCGCATCATTTCCCAACGCGAGAAGAGATTCCATGGAAGTTAATCCCATAGTGACGAAGATTAAAGAACTTCGCGAGCGCACCGAAGCGCTGAGGGGGTATCTTTGACTACGATCGCCGTAGTGAAAGACTGACCGAAGTCGAGCGAGAGCTCGAACAGCCCACCGTCTGGGACAACCCCGACCGTGCCCAGGCCCTGGGTAAAGAGCAATCCGATCTTGAACTGATTGTTCGTACCATCGACAACCTCACCAACGGCCTGAGCGACGCCGAAAGCCTGCTCGACATGGCCGTGGAAGAAGAGGACGAAGGCACCGTCGAAGACATCGAAGGCGACCTGTCCGCGATGGATAAAGAGCTGGAGAAGCTCGAATTCCGCCGCATGTTCTCCGGTGAAATGGACGCCAACAACGCCTACCTCGACATCCAGGCCGGTTCCGGCGGCACCGAAGCCCAGGACTGGGCCAACATGTTGCTGCGCATGTACCTGCGCTGGGCCGAGCGTCGCGGCTTCAAGGCCGAGATCGTCGAACTCCAGGAAGGCGATGTGGCGGGCATCAAAAGCGCCACCATCCACATCCAGGGCGACTACGCCTACGGTTGGCTGCGTACCGAAACCGGCGTCCACCGCCTGGTGCGTAAATCACCGTTCGATTCCGGCAACCGCCGCCATACGTCGTTCTCCTCCGTGTTCGTATCACCGGAAGTGGACGACAGCTTTGAAATCGAGATCAACCCGGCCGACCTGCGGGTGGATGTATACCGCGCCTCCGGCGCCGGTGGTCAGCACGTTAACCGGACCGAGTCCGCCGTACGACTGACCCACAATCCCACCGGCATCGTCGTGGCCTGTCAGGCTGGCCGAAGCCAGCACCAGAACAAAGACCAGGCCATGAAACAGCTGAAAGCCAAGCTGTTCGAGCGTGAGATGCAGGAGCGCAACGCCGAGAAACAGAAGGCCGAAGACGCCAAGGCCGACATTGGCTGGGGCAGCCAGATCCGCTCCTACGTGCTGGACGACAGCCGTATCAAGGATCTGCGCACCAAGGTCGAAACCAGCAACACCCAGACGGTGTTGGACGGTGACATCGACAAGTTTATTGAAGCCAGTCTGAAGATGGCGCTGTAAGTGGCGCCATTCAACCATTACGGACAACCCCGACTTCTTTAGTGAGCCAAAATGACTGAACAGACCCAGAACGCCGCACAGCACGAGGACAACAAGCTGATTGCCGAGCGCCGCGCCAAACTGGCCGCCATGCGCGAGCAGGGCAATTCGTTCCCGAACGACTTCCGCCGCGATGCCACCGCTGCCGAGCTGCAGGAAAAATACGGTGATAAATCCAAGGAAGAGCTGGCGGAAATGGGCATCCAGGTGGCCATTGCCGGCCGCATGATGCTGGACCGCAAGGCGTTCAAGGTGGTTCAGGACATGACCGGCCGCATCCAGATCTACGCCTCCAAGGACGTCCAGAAAGACACCAAGCACTGGGATCTGGGCGACATCGTGGGCGTTCGTGGCACCCTCTCCAAGTCCGGCAAGGGCGACCTGTACGTGACCATGGATGAGTACGTGCTGCTCACCAAGTCCCTGCGCCCGCTGCCGGAGAAGCACAAAGGCCTGATCGACACCGAGGCGCGCTATCGCCACCGGTACGTCGACCTGATGATGAACGAGGACAGCCGTCGGGTGTTCTACGCGCGTTCCAAGATCATCAACGTGATGCGCCAGTACTTCACCGAGCGGGACTACATGGAAGTGGAAACCCCCATGCTGCAGGTGATCCCGGGCGGCGCCACAGCGCGCCCCTTCATCACCCACCACAACGCGCTGGGCATCGACATGTACCTGCGTATCGCGCCCGAGCTGTTCCTCAAGCGCCTGGTGGTGGGTGGCTTTGAGCGGGTGTTTGAGATCAACCGCAACTTCCGCAACGAAGGGCTGTCCACCCGGCACAACCCCGAGTTCACCATGGTCGAGTTCTACCAGGCGTTTGCCGATTACAACGACCTGATGGACCTGACCGAAGAGATGCTTCGCACCATTACCGAGCAGGTGCTGGGCACCACCACAGTGACCAACACCCGGGTGTTGAAGGATGGCAGCGAAGAAACCGTGGAATACGATTTCGGCAAGCCGTTCGAGCGCCTGACGGTGGTGGACGCCATCCTGCGCCATAACCCGGAAGTGACCCGCGAGCAGTTGGCCGACAAGGCCCAGGCGACCGATCTGGCCAAGCAACTCGGTATCCAGGTGAAAGGCATCTGGGGTCTGGGCAAGATCCAGGTGGAGATCTTCGAGGAGACCGCCGAGCACCGCCTGATGCAGCCGACCTTCATTACTGACTATCCGAAGGAAGTGTCGCCGCTGGCGCGCTGCAAGGACAGCGATCCGTTTGTCACCGAGCGTTTCGAGCTGTTCGTGGGTGGCCGTGAAATCGCCAATGGTTTCTCCGAGCTGAACGACGCCGAAGACCAGGCCGAGCGTTTCCGCGCTCAGGTAGCCGAGAAGGACGCCGGCGATGACGAGGCGATGTTCTACGACGAAGACTACGTGATGGCCCTGGAATACGGCCTGCCGCCGACCGCTGGTGAAGGCATTGGCATCGACCGCCTGGCCATGCTGCTGACCGACTCCCCGTCCATCCGTGACGTGATCCTGTTCCCGGCCATGCGCCCGGAGCACAAAGCCGAACAGGGTAGCTCCGAGGAGTCCTGATCGCATTGGCAGAGCCGGGCGGCGTTAACCGAGCCCGGCTCTGTTGCCTTCCAAACAGGGAGAGCCACTTCCATGCCCCCGGTAGATGTACTCGCCAGTCAACTCAAGCCCGGCCGTGGCTGGGATGAGTTTCTTTCCGATGAATTTCGACAGCCCTACATGGAGCAGCTGGCCCGGTTCCTCGCCGATGAGGAAGCGTCCGGAAAAGTCCTGTTCCCGCCCGGCAACCTGTGTTTCAACGCCCTCAATAGTACACCGCTGAACGAGGTGTCCGTGGTCATTCTGGGACAGGACCCCTATCACGGCCCGGGTCAGGCCCATGGCCTGTGCTTCTCGGTACGCCCGGATGTGCCGGCCCCGCCCTCGCTGGTGAACATCTTCAAGGAAATCGAGAGTGACCTGGGCATTGCCCCACCGGACCACGGTTGCCTGCAGCCCTGGGCGGAGCAGGGCATTCTTTTGCTGAACAGCGTACTGACGGTGGAGCAGGGCAACGCGGGTGCGCACCAGGGCAAGGGCTGGGAGGTTTTTACCGATAAGGTGATCGAAACCATCAACCGGCAGCGGGAAAACGTGGTGTTTCTGCTCTGGGGTGGGTACGCCCGCAAGAAGGGCAAGCACATTGATCGACAGCGGCATCTGGTGCTGGAGGGGCCACATCCCTCACCACTGAGTGCCTATCGTGGTTTCTTTGGCTGCCGGCATTTCTCAAAGGCAAATCAGTGGCTGGAAGCGCAAGGGCAACGCCCGGTGAACTGGGCGCTGCCCTCAAAAACCGAGCTCCTGGCCCGGTATTGCTAGCACGTATTACTTCAATAGCGCCATGGCGGCTTCCATCTGGGCGTTGAGATCTTCCTCTTCGCTCATGTCGGCATGAGGATCCAGTCCCAGACGCTTGAACGCCGAGACTGTGTTCAGGTCGATTTCGTTCCACGGATGGTCGGTGCCAGCTACCATCTGCAGGTTCGCCACCATCACCAGGTCCGCATAATCGGCTTCGGGCACTTCGCGGGTGAAGTTGGCGTACTCAAGCGGCACATTCTGCAGTTCTTTCGGGAAATCCCATTTTTTCAGGATCAGGCTGCCGATTTTGGGATGCAGGTCATCGATCACCTTGTCGAGCATGATGCTGCTGATCTGAAGGTCCTGATCTTCCACGTAACGCAGGATGGGTAGCACACCAATCAGGTGTACCAGCCCGGCCAGGGTGGCCTGGTCGGCCTTGAGCTTGGTGTAATGCTGGGCCAGAACGTGACAGATGCCCGCCACCTCGGTGCTCACCTGCCAGGTATGGCGCAGGCGTCGGTCGATCATGTCGGAGGTGGCCTGGAACATTTGCTCCATGGCAAGGCCCATGGCCAGGTTACTGGTGTAGGCCATGCCCAGGCGGCTGACCGCCATGTTCAGGTTCTCGATGCTGCGGGTGCCACGGAACAGAGGGCTGTTGCAGACACGGATGATCCGGGCAGACAGGGCTGTATCGTTACTGATCACCTTGACCAGATCGGCGATGGCCGAGTCTTCGGCTTCCGCGATCTCCCGGACTTTCAGGGCGACTTCTGGCAGCGTGGGCAGAACCAGCTTGTCGTTATCGATGGCCTGGGTCAGGTCTGATTTAATGGTTTCTATGATGTTTGCCATGATCCGTTACATTCCGCTTGTCTGGAAGGCGAGATGGAGTGCCTTCGAAAAATAGCTATCTGCCTTATTTTATAGCAAATTCGGACGGGTTTTCCTGTCACGTTATGTATCTGTTTGCGCTGTTTCTTCCCGTTCCGGAACCGCATAGGGCAGTTTGACCCGGCTCAGGATGACAGAATTGTTTCCGTCGATGGTCAGGGTCTTCTCTGCCGCATCGTGACGCAGCACTGCCAGCACGGTGCCGGAGTCGGTGCCGGTCATCACCGAGTTGACGACTTCACCGGCGCTTTTGTCGCCTCCCAGTATTTTTGTGCCCGGCACTGGAGCGGTTTCGGAGCCTTGGAAGTCCAGGCGGAACAGGCTCTTCTTCAACTGGCCAAGGAAGTGCATGCGCGCCACCACTTCCTGTCCGGTGTAGCACCCTTTCTTGAAGTGAATGCCCTGCAAGTGCTGAAGGTTCAGCATCTGGGGTACGTAGGCTTCTGTTGTGGCTTCGGTCAACCAGGGCACGCCGGCGGCAATGCTTGATGCCAGCCAGTCGTCACTGGACAGCTGTTCAAGCTCCTGCGGCACCACGGGCTCACCCCCGGTCTGCCAGAATTCATAGCGGGCCACCGGACCGGGCATGTCTTCGATGCGTATCAGGAAGCCCTCGCTGGTAGCCAGTACCTGGCCGGGGTTCGTAAGCGACACTGCCTCTTCGCCTGCGACGGCCCTGGCGGCCAGTTGGCCAATGAGCCCTGTGATTTGGGCCTGGTCCAGGGGTTCCATGGTCGTTCCCCGAAACAGCATCAGGTACTTTCTCAGCTGCCCCAGGGCCCGTTCGGCCAGGCTGTCTTCCACGTCCATCAACAGGTCGTCGCCGTCGCGTACAAAGCGCGTCAGGCAATAGGCTCGGCCTTTGGGGGTGCAGGCGGCCGCCCGCAGCGATTGGTGGGCGGTTATCTCGTCCACGTGCTGGCTGAACTGGCCTTGAACGAACTTATCCGTGCCGGACCCGCTAATGCGGATCATCCGTTTGTGCTCGAGTGGGGCGTAACCACCGCGATTCTCCCACAAGCTCGGTTCAGTGATGTCAGTGGTCATCGTGTTCTCCGGTCGGGTCGGTGAACATCATCAGGCAGGGTGGGGGTAGCCGAGTCTCAGCCACATTGTCAGGCGCCGGATATCGTCGGCTGGCGTATTGGCCCGCAATGGCCCCAGGTCGCTGATGATCAGGGTAAACAGTGTACCTGAGGTGGCGCCGGTTGGCCGAAGTTTCAAGGCCAGAAAACGACTTCCGACACAACTGCTGGAATCGACCGTCACGGGCATAACCCGACCATCGCCACAGCGACAGAACAGGCCGCTATGATCGGCCCTGAGTCCGACGACTGCGGTTTTCCCCCTGAGCAGGCCGCAACCCCGGAAACTGTGCCAGGCAAGGCCTGCGAGGATTGGAAGAAACAGTAAGAGCAATGGCCAGCCCAGGAGCCCGGCCACGGCGGTGAAGCCTGCCAGCGCCAGCCAGGGCGCGGAAGCCAGCAGGCCGGCGGTGGCAGAGGGAAGGAGGTTCAGCTCAATCCGGCTGGACACGGTTCAGAATCATATCCACGATGCGCTGCAGGTCCGGATCCTCCGGCCGCCCCTGCTGCATGAACCACTGGAACATGTCGGCGTCTTCGCAGGTTAGCAGCTTTTCGTAGCGAGCCTGGTCCGCTGGGTCGAGGTCCCGGTAGGCTTCTTCCAGAAACGGCAGGAGCAGCACGTCAAGCTCAAGCATGCCGCGGCGGCTGTGCCACCAGAGGCGGTTAAATTCGATGTTTTCTTTGGAATCGGTGGTCGCTGACATAGATGGGTCCGTTGTAAGAACTGAATGAAACTCCCGCTTCAGGGAGTCTGGGTTCGATAGGTGGTCGGTACCAGGATGGTATCCCGGATTTCGTTCTGGAGGCCCGGGTAATCCAGTGTGTAATGCAGTCCCCGGCTTTCCTTGCGTTGTAATGCCGAGCAGATGATCAGGTCTGCCACGGTTACCAGGTTGCGCAGTTCTATCAGGTCATTGCTGACCCGGTAGTTGCTATAGAATTCATTGATTTCACTGTGCAGCAGGTCCACCCGGTGCTTGGCCCGCTGGAGCCGCTTGGTGGTGCGTACAATGCCGACATAATCCCACATGAAATGACGCAATTCATCCCAGTTGTGGGAAATGACCACGTCTTCGTCAGAATCACGAACCTGGCTTTCGTCCCAGTCCGGCGCTTCCGGGGCGGCCGGGATGTCCGCTTCCCGGCGGGTGATGTCGGCCGCAGCCGCCCGACCGTAGACCAGACACTCGAGCAGCGAGTTGCTGGCCATGCGGTTGGCACCGTGCAGGCCGGTGAAGGCAGCCTCGCCAACGGCATAGAGCTGGTTGATGTCGGTGCGGGCGCGGTCATCGGTCATGATGCCGCCGCAGGTATAGTGGGAGGCCGGCACCACCGGAATCGGGTCGGTGGTGATGTCGATGCCGAACTCCAGGCACTTCTGGTAGATGGTCGGGAAGTGCTGCTTCACGAACTCAGCCGGCTTGTGGCTGATGTCCAGGTAAAGGTGGTCCGCGCCCAGCCGTTTCATTTCATGGTCAATGGCCCGGGCGACAATGTCCCGGGGGGCCAGTTCCGCGCGTTTGTCGAAACGGTCCATGAAGCGGGAGCCGTCCGGGAGTGTCAGTATCCCCCCTTCGCCGCGCACCGCCTCGGTGATCAGGAAGGACTTGGCGTGCGGGTGGTACAGACAGGTGGGGTGGAACTGGTTGAATTCCATGTTCGCCACCCGGCAGCCCGCCCGCCAGGCCATGGCAATGCCATCACCGGACGCACCGTCCGGGTTGGTGGTGTAGCGGTAGGCCTTGGAAGCACCACCGGTCGCCAGAATGGTGAAGCGGGCCCGAAACAGCTCAACGTGGTTGTCTTCCAGGTTGAGAATGTAGGCGCCGACGCAGCGGTTGCCCGGAAGGGACAGCTTGCGGTTGGTGATCAGATCCACCGCGACCCGGCGCGACTTCAGGTCAATGTTCGGGCGTGCCCGGGCCTGGTCAGCGAGGGTGGTGGACACCGCCCGGCCGGTGGCATCGGCGGAATGGATGATGCGGCGATGACTATGGCCGCCTTCCCGGGTCAGGTGGTACTGATCGTTATCGTCTTCGCGGGTGAAATCCACGCCGGCATCGATCAGCCAATCGATGCTTTCCTTGCCATGCTCCACGGTGAAGCGCACCGCGTCCTCGTGGCAGAGGCCGCCGCCGGCTTGCAGGGTGTCCCGGATATGGTCCTCCACCGAATCGGTGGCATCCATAACGGCGGCAATACCACCCTGGGCCCACAGGGTGGCGCCGGAATTGATGTCGGCCTTGCTGATCACGCACACGCGCAGGTGCGCCGGCAGATTGAGCGCTACGGTGAGGCCGGCAGCGCCGCTGCCGATAATGAGGACATCGTATTCGAAGGACTGTGGCATTGAATCGTTATCGCGGGCCATAATGTGAGTGCGTATTGAACTAAACTTTGCGCTTGCTGTCTATTTGGCCTGACGGTTCCTGCTTATGCTCGTACCCGCCAGAGACTGAGGGTTCATGAACGACCACCGGAAAATGCCAATGACACAAGCCGAACAGATGAAGGTGGGGCCGAAGCCCGCCAGAATCCCAGGACACTCTCGAACTCCAGGACACGTCGTTGCTTCGTCCATGACCCCAGAGAATGAACGTAAATCGGCTGAACAGACCGACAGTCAGACCGATCTTCAATTGGTGCGCAAGGTTCGCAGTGGTGACCGTGCTGCCTTCGATTTGCTTGTGGTCAAGTATCAGTCCCGCGTGGCGTCCATAATCAGTCGTTATGTTTACGACAATCAGGAGGTCATGGACCTGACCCAGGAGACCTTCGTAAAGGCGTTCCGGGCCATCGACCGTTTCCGGGGCGACAGCGCATTTTATACCTGGCTGTACCGGATTGCGGTGAACACAGCCAAGAACTTTCTTGAAGCCCGGAACCGCCGGCCGCAAGGTTCGGCCGACGCCAGCGATGCAGAGAATTTCGACGATGGCGGTCGTCTCCGGGATCTGGCTTCCCCGGAAAGGCTGTTGCAACGTGAGCAATTGCAGAAAGCGCTATCGACAGCGATTGCCGGTCTGCCCGAGGAACTGCGCTCGGCATTCCTGCTGCGCGAATACGATGGTCTGAGCTATGAGGACATTGCCCGGATCCTGGAGTGTCCGATTGGCACCGTTCGGTCCCGTATTTTTCGGGCACGAGAAGCAGTGGATCGTCAACTTAGCCCTTTGCTCAATCATTCAGCGACGTAAGTGAGGTTGCATCCGATGGACGAGCGTCTTAGAGAAACCCTGTCAGCGATGATGGATGATGAAGCGGATGAACTGTCGGTTCGTCGCTTGCTGTCGCATCAGGAGCAGACCGACGTCCGTGACCAGTGGCAGCGCTGGCAACAGATCCGTGACCTGATGCACGACCACCATGGCCCCGGCAGTGGCGTCGATGTGGCATCGGCCGTACGAGCGAGCCTCGATGGGCGGGATCAAACCGCGCTCGCGACACCGGCTGCCCCGCCATTGAAGGCCTGGGGTTGGCCATGGTCGGTGGCGGCCATGGTGATGCTGGCCATGGTTGTCGGTTTTGGGGCCGGCACGGGCTGGGAATCCTCGGAAGGCCCAGACGGTCAACTGGTTGCGCACCAGCCTGACGTGCCATCTTCCGCATTGCCGGTATCCATGGAAGAGTTGTCATTGCAGGGGCTGGATGAAGAGCAGCTCAAACAGATGCGCCAGTTCATGCTGGAGCATGCCCAACACAGCAGTGTTGGCGCCGGGCGGGGTTCCGTGGGCTATGCCCGGGTGGTCAGTGCCAACAGTGGCTACTGAATCGGCTATTGGTAAAGGTGTTATTGAATGAATCGTTGGGCGATCGGCAAACAGATAAACCTGGTGGGATGGACGGCCCTGGCGCTGTCCATGCTGTTGTGGGTGTCTGTTGTCGCCGCCCCGGGGGCTTATGCTGCTGAATCGTCCCCTGAAACGCCGGAAACCGCTGTTGACTGGCTGGAACGGCTCGGTCCGGCTTTGAACATGACCTCCTATAAAGGCGTCTTTGTGTACATGCGGGGCGGTCAGGTGCATTCCATGCGCATCGCCCATCGTTTCCGGGAGGGCCGGGTCGAAGAGCGGCTTGTGATCCAGGACGGCGGCAGTGGTGAAATTGTCCGAAAGGGCATGGATGTGGTCTGTGTGCTGCCCGACCAGGGCCGCGTCCGGCTTGATGATGTCATTCCCTCCGGCCCGTTTGCCGAAGCCTTCGCGATGCAGTTCATGCCGGTGGTGCAGTGGTACACGCCGGAACTGACGGGTGAAGACCGGGTGGCCGGATACGACACGGTGACTGTGGCACTGCGGGCGAAAGACGAGAATCGCTATAGCTATCGTCTCTGGCTTGAGCAAGATACCGGTCTTCTGGTGAAAAGCCATGTGCTGGATACCGATGGGAGCGTGCTTGAACAGTTCCAGTTCACCAGCCTGGAAATTACCGACAATATCCCTGACCGGGAGTTTGAGGTGCAGACCGAAGGGCATGAAATCAGCCGGACGCTGGATGGCCCGGAAAATAACCAGTCGCCGTTGCCCCGGATGAATGGCTGGACTCTGGACTGGCGACCGGAGGGCTTCATGCCGGCCGCTGCGCCGCGGTCCAGCAAGGGCAAGGCCGTGGCCTTTTCCGATGGACTGACCGCGTTTTCGGTGTTTGTTGAGCCGGCAGGTAAATTGAAGATGCCCACCGGTGTCTCCCGGGTCGGGGCAACAACGATATACCTGCGCCAGGTTGATGTGGTCGGTCACCCCTTCCTGATCGCGGTGGTGGGGGAGATTCCGCCCAAGACAGCCGGTAAATTGGCCGAAGCTGTACGGATTAATGACGATCTGGCATTGGAGTTGTTGGGGCCATGATCACCGAAACCGGCAAGGTGGTGGCTGTTGATGGCGACCAGGCGTGGGTGCAGACCATTCGCACCAGTGCCTGTCAGAGCTGTTCGGCGAAAGCGGCCTGCGGTCAGCGGGCGTTGGCCCAGGTGACCGGTGGCCGGGCCAATCAGGTGTGTGTGTTTAACAGCGTCAATGCCCGTGTTGGCGATGAAGTCGTGCTGGGTATTGATGAGCAATCGCTGTTGCAAGCGTCTATATGGGTGTATGGGCTGCCCCTGCTGTTGATGGTGCTGTTCAGCATTGCCGGCCACCAGTGGCTGGGCGGTTCCGATCTGTTCGCCATCTTGGGAGCTTTGCTGGGGTTGGCGGGCGGCTTCATCCTGGTGCGGTGCTGGCAGGACCGGGTTGCGGGAAGGCTGCAGCCCAAGATGCTGCGCGTTAATCGGATTGCGACTGTTAATTGCCTGTGATTCCTACGATTTTTTAAGTTGAAAAACACTCTGGTGCCTCCAGAATGTTCACCAGTCAACGACAAAACAGGGGGTTTGACATGCCGAGCGCAAAAACTAAGGTTGCCACGGTATCAAGGGTGTACAGCCCGGCCCGGGTGATCGTCGCCTTGCTGATGCTGGCGGCCATGGTATCGGTTTTCTGGAGTCAGCCACTGGCCGCTGCCCAGTTGCCGGATTTCACCGAACTGGTGGAAGAGAACTCCAGCGCCGTGGTGAACATCAGCACCACCACGGAACCGAAGCGCCAGGGATCAAGGTTCCACGGTTTGCCTTTTGACGAGGACCAGCTTGATCAGTTGCCTCCGTTCCTGCAGGAGTTCTTTCGCGGCCCGCAGTCACCTTTCGGACAATCCCCTCACTCACAGCAGCCCCGTCGCTCCATGGGGTCGGGCTTTATTGTTTCCGCTGACGGCTATGTGTTGACCAACAACCACGTGGTGGAGAACGCCGATGAGGTGATTGTTCGTCTCAGTGATCGCCGTGAATTCAGTGCCACCATTGTTGGCACCGATCCCCGGTCAGACATGGCGGTGCTCAAGATTGAAAACGGTGAAGACCTGCCGGTGGTTCGTATTGGGCGCTCCAGGGATCTTCAGGTAGGTGAATGGGTATTCGCCATTGGCTCGCCCTTCGGTTTTGATTACACGGTAACCGCCGGGATTGTCAGCGCTTTGGGGCGCTCGCTGCCCACCGAGAACTACGTGCCGTTCATCCAGACCGACGTGGCCATCAATCCTGGTAACTCGGGCGGCCCCCTGTTCAACATGGACGGCGAGGTGATTGGTATCAACTCACAGATCTATACCCGTTCCGGTGGGTTCATGGGGGTTTCCTTCGCGATTCCCATCGATGACGCCATGAATGTGTTCCGGCAGATTCGTGACGATGGCTCTGTGGCACGCGGCTGGCTGGGTGTGCTGATCCAGGAGGTAAATCGGGACCTGGCGGAAACTTTCGGACTGGACCGTCCCAGAGGTGCCCTGATCGCTGAGGTCATGGAAGGGTCGCCAGCGGCGGCCAGTGGTTTGCGGTCGGGCGACATCGTTCTGGAATTCAATGGCCAGGACGTGGAAACGTCCGCCGATCTGCCGCCGATGGTTGGCCGCACGCCAGTGGGCGAATCTGCCCGCCTGACCGTGCTGCGAGAGGGCCGGGAGATCGAGCTGGATGTGCAAATTGGCCAGCTGCCGGATGAACGTAACGTGGCGCAGGGCGATTCCAGTCGTGGCAGCCAGGGTGATACGGCTTCCAATCCGCTGGGGCTGGGTGTGGACCCGCTGCCTGCGGAACTGGCCAGTACACTGGGTGTTGAAGGCGGTGTGGTTGTCTCCGATGTTGAGCGCGGGCCGGCGTATGATGCGGGCATCCGGCCGCGTGACATCATCACGGAGATTGACCGCAAGCAGGTGAGCTCGGTGGAAGAGTTTCGCGATGTGGTGGCTGACCTCCCGGAGAATCGTGCGGTTTCCGTGCGTATTGTGCGTGAGGGTCGGGCCAGCTACCTCGTCATGCGTCCTTAAGTTCCGGTGATCCAAAGCCGGACCAACTGGTTTTCATTGCCTACAGCCCAGCCTCTGGGCCGTCCTGGCCCCCGCTGGGGCTGCCAGGCATCGGCAAGGGGCGGCCCGCCCGCGCTTTGCCCGCGTCAACCGGGGCCTTCAGGGCGACAGCGGGGCCCTTTCGCGTTACAATGCCTGCCGTTTTTTTAACTTCCACACCGGGTCATTTTACGATCGTCACACCCGAGTGTTTACACCAGTTGGATTTTGATGAATGTCTGAAGCCGAAAAAGATAACGACATCAATCGTATACGAAATTTCTCCATCATCGCGCATATCGACCACGGCAAATCTACCCTGGCCGACCGCTTTATCCAGATCTGCGGCGGGCTGACCGATCGTGAAATGGCCGAGCAGGTGCTCGACTCCATGGACCTTGAGCGGGAGCGGGGCATTACTATCAAGGCCCAGAGCGTGACGCTCGATTACAAGGCCCGTGACGGTCAAATCTATAAGTTGAACTTTATCGACACGCCAGGCCACGTCGATTTTTCCTATGAGGTATCCCGGTCACTGTATGCCTGTGAAGGTGCGCTGCTCGTTGTGGACGCGGGTCAGGGCGTGGAAGCGCAGTCGGTAGCCAACTGTTACACCGCCATCGAACAGGGCCTGGAAGTGGTGCCGGTCCTGAACAAGATGGACCTGCCCCAGGCCGAGCCGGACCGGGTCTCCGAAGAGATTGAGGACGTGATCGGCATCGAGGCCACCGACGCCGTACGATGCAGCGCCAAAAGCGGCATGGGCGTGGAAGACGTCCTGGAAGACCTGATTCGCCGGATTCCACCCCCCAAAGGCGATCGGAAGGCACCGCTGCAGGCGTTGATCATTGATTCCTGGTTCGACAACTACCTGGGCGTGGTCTCGCTGGTGCGTATCACCGAAGGCACCCTGCGCAAGGGCGACAAGATCGTGATTAAGTCCACCGGCAAGGCGTGGAACGCCGACAAGGTGGGTATTTTCAATCCGAAACCGAAAGACACCAACATTCTCGAAGCCGGTGACGTGGGCTTTGTAGTGGCCGGTATCAAGGATATCCACGGTGCTCCGGTGGGCGACACCATCGTGCACCAGAAGTACGCCGAGGAAACGCCGATGCTGCCAGGCTTCAAGAAGGTGAGGCCGCAGGTCTATGCCGGTTTGTTCCCGGTCAGCTCGGATGACTACGACGACTTCCGGGATGCCCTGGAAAAGCTCACCCTCAACGATGCCTCCCTGTTCTTCGAGCCGGAAAATTCCGACGCCCTGGGCTTTGGCTTCCGCTGTGGTTTCCTGGGCATGCTGCACATGGAAATCATCCAGGAGCGGCTTGAGCGCGAATACGGCATTGACCTGATCACCACGGCGCCGACCGTTATCTATGAGGTGGTGACCACCCAGGGTGAGACTCTGTCGGTGGACAACCCCTCACGCCTGCCGGATATTGGCTCCATTGAAGAAATGCGTGAGCCAATTGTTGAAGCCAGCATCCTCGTGCCCCAGGAGCATCTGGGTAACGTGATCGCCCTGTGTGAAGAAAAGCGCGGGGTACAGAAGAACATGCACTTCATGTCCAACCAGGTGCAGGTGACCTATGAGTTGCCCATGGCGGAAGTGGTGCTGGATTTCTTCGATCGCATCAAGTCGGCGAGCCGGGGCTTTGCTTCCCTGGACTACCAGTTTGTGCGTTTCCAGACCGCCAAGCTGGTTCGTCTGGACGTGCTGATCAACGGTGACCGCGTGGATGCTCTGGCGCTGATTGTGCACAAGGACCAGGCACACTACAAAGGCCGTCAGCTCATCGACAAGATGAAAGAGTTGATCCCCCGCCAGATGTTTGATATTGCCATCCAGGCGGCCATTGGCAACCAGGTGGTGGCTCGGGTAACCGTCAAGGCGCTTCGCAAGAACGTAACCGCAAAATGTTACGGCGGCGATGTCAGCCGGAAGAAAAAACTGCTCCAGAAGCAGAAGGAAGGTAAAAAGCGCATGAAGCAACTGGGTAATGTTGAAGTGCCCCAGGAAGCGTTTCTTGCCGTATTGAAAGTGGATAACTAAATCGAAGGCGCTTGAATGGATATCAATTTTCCGCTGGTACTGGTGGTTCTGACCTTTGCCACCGGCGTGATCTGGTTGGCTGACAAGCTGTTTCTGAGAAAACGCCGGCTGGCTTCGGCTGGCCTGGAAACGGTAGAAGCGGCCGGAGCCCAGGAAGAGCAGGAAGAGCCCAAGGAGCCCTGGCTGGTGGATGTCAGCCGGTCTTTTTTTCCGGTGCTGGTCATCGTGCTGGTACTGCGCTCCTTCCTGGTTGAGCCGTTCCAGATTCCATCAGGTTCGATGCTGCCCACCCTTGAGGTGGGTGATTTCATTCTGGTGAACAAGTACGCCTATGGCTTGAGACTGCCGGTGGCGGGCACCAAAATCCTGGAGGTCGGCGATCCGGAAAGGGGTGATGTCATGGTGTTCCGTTTTCCCGAAGATGGAGAAACCAACTTCATCAAGCGGGTGATTGGGTTGCCGGGTGACCATATCCGTTACCGGAACAAGCAGCTATTTATTAACGGTGAACCCGTGCCCCGGGAATTCGTGGCCCGGTTGCCGCCGCTGGAGCGTTGGCGCGAACAGCTTGGCGATGTGGAACACGACATCTATCTGAGCATGGGGCGTTTGAACAGTGCCGGCGAAGGTGAATGGGTGGTTCCAGAAGGGAATTACTTCGTCATGGGCGATAACCGTGATAATAGTAACGACAGCCGGTTCTGGGGCACCGTGCCCGACGAGATGGTTGTGGGCAAGGCCTTTGCCATCTGGATGCACTGGCAATCGCTGACCAGTCTGCCATCTTTTGAACGGGTAGGCAGCATTGAGTGATTCAGCACTTTAAGGAGCGAAGCGGTCATGAAAACTGATCATCCCGTTGGTACCCGGCAACAGGGCGGGGCCCTGGCCAATGTGATTGTGGCGCTGTTTTTTGGTGCCTTATTGACTGTGGCGATCAAGATTGGCCCGGTCTATATCGATGACCTTACCATCCAGGAAGCCCTGGAAAGCCTGGAAGGGACCGAAGGGCTGTCGAGCATGGGGCCGGCGGAGGTGCGCCGCCTGATCAACAAACGGCTAAGCGTGAACAACGTCAGTGGCTTCGATGCCAAGAACATTTCCGTGGAAAAAAATGGCGAATTTGTAGTGATCTCGGTCGACTACGAAGTACGCAACAATCTTTTTGGCAATGTGGACAGTATCGTTCACTTCCAGCATGAATATGAGTTGAAGGGCCAGTGAATTCACAACCAAACCTTGACGAACTTCAGCGCCGCATCGGCTACCAGTTCAAACAGCCTGAACGACTGCTGCTGGCGCTGACCCATCGCAGTTTTGGTAATCAGAACAACGAGCGCCTGGAATTTCTGGGCGATTCCATCGTTAACATGGTGATTGCCGAGCATCTGTATCAGCATTTCGAGAAAGCCCGGGAGGGCCAGCTCAGCCGCTTGCGGGCGCGCATGGTCAAAGGCGTGACGCTGGCGGAGATCGGACGCGAGTTCGAACTGGGCAAGTATCTGCGCCTGGGCTCGGGCGAGCTCAAGAGCGGGGGCTTCCGCCGGGAATCCATTCTCGCCGATGCCATTGAGTCGATCATCGGCGCGATCTACCTGGACAGCGATTTCTACACCTGCCGTGAGCAGGTGCTGCGCTGGTTTGAGCATCGTCTGGCGCGGCTGGATATCCAGGATACCCAGAAAGACCCCAAGACCCGCCTGCAGGAATACCTCCAGTCCCGACAGTTCCCCCTGCCCAACTACGAAGTGATTTCCGTGGACGGTGAGGCCCACAACCAGACGTTCCACGTTTCCTGTGCCTTGCCCTCGCTCGATCGGAAAACCACCGGCACCGGCAGCAGCCGTCGCGTGGCGGAGCAGCAGGCAGCACGCAATGCGCTCAAGCAGTTGGGCGTGGAGACGGAATCATGAATGACATTACTCGCCCGGAAAACCCGGACAGTCGCTGTGGCTTCGTGGCCATTGTCGGCCGCCCGAACGTGGGTAAATCCACATTGCTCAACCACATTCTGGGCCAGAAACTCAGTATTACGTCTCGCAAGCCCCAGACTACCCGCCATCAGGTACTCGGTATCAAGACCGAAGGGCCGGTGCAGGCCATCTACGTGGATACCCCGGGTATGCACGAGGATGAGCCCCGGGCACTGAACCGCGCGATGAACAAGGCGGCCTCCTCGGCACTGATTGATGTGGACGTGGTGGTCTTTGTGGTGGACCAGTTGAACTGGACCAGTGCCGATGAAATGGTGCTCGAGAAGCTGAAGCGGTTGAGCTGCCCGGTCATCCTGGCGGTGAACAAGGTGGATCGCCTGGAAAACCGGGAGCTGCTGTTGCCGCATCTCGATATGCTGTCGAAAAAGCGGGAGTTTGCCGAGATTATCCCGCTATCAGCCCTGAAAGAGACCAACCTGGAGCCGTTGGAGCAGGCAGTGGGCCGTTTCCTGCCGGAAAGCGTGCACTTCTATCCGGATGACCAGATCACCGACCGCAGCCAGCGCTTCATGGCGGCGGAAATGGTGCGCGAGAAAATCACCCGTCAGTTGGGCGCTGAGCTGCCGTACTCGGTGGCGGTGGAAATTGAAGAATTCAAACAACAGGGCGCCACGCTCCACATATCGGCCCTAATCCTGGTGGAGCGCGAGGGCCAGAAGAAAATCCTGATTGGCGACAAGGGCGAACGCATGCGCCGGATTGGCCAGGAAGCCCGTGCCGATATGGAGCGTATGTTTGATTGCAAGGTCATGCTCCGCCTGTGGGTGAAGGTCAAGCGGGGCTGGGCCGACAGCGACCGGGCGCTGAAAAGCCTGGGTATGAACGATTCCTGAGGCCGCCATGAACGGTGCGGTGCAGCAGGAGCCCGCTTATGTGATCCATCGGCGCCCCTGGCGGGAATCCTCATTGCTGGTGGATCTGTTTACCCTCAATCATGGCCGCATCAGCCTGATTGCGCGCGGGGCCAGTGGGCCCCGCAGTCCGTTGAAAGCCCAGCTGCAGCCCTTCCAGCCCCTGCTGGTGGACTGGCGCGGCCGCAGCGACCTGAAAACACTGATACAGCTGGAAGTCAGGCAGGCAGCGGCCCTGCATCAGACCCGGGCTCTGTACAGTGGCCTCTACCTCAATGAATTGCTGCAGCGGGTCCTGCCCGTTGCCGACTCCCACCCAATGCTTTTCGCCAGTTATATTGACAGCCTTCAGGCATTGTCGGCGCTGCCTGCCGAGGGTGATGTGGAACCTGTTTTGCGCACCTTTGAGCGGGCCTTTGCCAGCGCCCTGGGGTATGACTTTGCCTGGGATTACGCGACCGATGTGGAGCAGGCAGTGCAGGAGCAGGGCGACTATGGTTATGATCCGGCCCAGGGTATTGTCAGTGCCGGTAACCCGGAAGCCTGTTTACGATCGATCCCCGGCAGCACCCTGCAGGCGTTGGCGGCCGGGGACCTGAGCAGCGATCAGCCCCGCCGAACCGCAAAGCGCGTGATGCGGGTTCTGATCGATTATTTATTGCAGGGCAAGCCCCTGCACAGCCGTACCCTTTTCAATGGCACGGTTTCATCATCAGGGAGAAAACCATGAGTTCCAGAGTGCTGTTAGGCGTCAATATTGATCACGTGGCCACCCTGCGCCAGGCGCGTGGCACCCGTTATCCGGACCCCGTGCAGGCGGCGATGGTGGCCGAAGAGGCAGGAGCTGATGGCATCACCATTCATCCCCGGGAGGATCGCCGACACATTCAGGACCGGGATGTCCTGCTGTTGAGGGACACCCTGCAAACCAAGATGAACCTGGAGATGGCGGTCACCGATGCCATGCTGGCGTTTGCCGAAAGGGTGGAGCCGGAGTGTGTGTGTCTGGTGCCGGAGAAACGCGAAGAGTTGACCACCGAAGGCGGCCTCGATGTGGATGGCCAGGAAGAGCGGGTGGCTCGCGCCTGTGACCGGTTGGCCAAAATCGGGGCCGAGGTTTCGCTGTTCATTGATCCGGACCCGGTGCAGATTGACGCGGCAGTGCGCTGCGGGGCGCCGGTGGTTGAGCTGCATACCGGCGAATACGCCGAGGCCCGGGACTCCGTGGCCCTGGAGGCTTCCTTCCAGGTTCTGGAGAACGCGGTTGCCTACGCCCGTAAGCGGGGTCTGATCGTGAACGCGGGCCATGGGCTGCATTACCACAACACCGAAAGAGTGGCGGCGATTCCGGGCATTAACGAATTGAACATTGGTCACGCGATTATTGCCCGGGCGGTCTTTACGGGCCTTAAAGAGGCGGTCAGGGATATGCGGGCCATTCTGGATCGCGCCCGGGCCTGAAAGTCAGTTTTGTGATGTCTCCGACTGTTGCTGTTCGGCCCTGAACATGGCCTGCCAGTCGGTCTGATCACTCCAGGCCCGCAGCCGTTCTATGGCGGCAATCAGATGTTCCTTGTGCTCGGCCATGGCCTGGCTCTGGCATTTGAGGGCGGTTTCGAACTGGTGGGTGGCCTCTCTCAGCTCCGGCACACCGCAATAGCGGGTGGCGCCGTGTAACTTGTGAACACACTCCAGCAGGTTGTCCAGCTCGTCGTTTTCCCAGAGCTGTTCAACCTGTCGCTGGTCATCGTGCAGCTGTTCCAACAGCATGCTGAACAGCTCTTCGGCCAGATCGGCCTTGCCGGCAGCCAATCGAATGCTTTCCTCGATACTGACGCACCCGTGCTGACGGTGGCGGCTGGACGGTCGCGGTGGGTTGCGGGTATCCCGAACTTCGGTGATGGATTGGTGACCGGGGCTGGCAGCCACCTCGTATCCGGTATGCTCGCGAACCAGCTCCCTTAGCTGTCGGCTGCTGATTGGCTTTGGCATATAGCCATCGAATCCTTGCTTGCGCAACTTCGCCTGCTCGTCCGCCATGGCGTGTGCAGTCAGGGCGATGATGCAGGTGTGATGGCCATCCTGGTCCAGCTCGCGGATACGGGCGGTGGCTTCCACGCCGTCCATGCCCGGCATTTGCAGGTCCATCAGGACCAGGTCAAAGGGGGCTTCCCGGGCCAGGTTCAGCGCCTCGAAACCGTTGGCAGCGCCCCACGCCTGTAGTCCCAGCTCCCGCAAAAGTGTGACCACCAGTTTGAGATTGGCTGCGTTATCGTCAACCGCCATGATGCGGGGGCCGGGGTGCTTTTTCTCCGGAGCCGGCAGTGACATGGCCTTGTTGCCGGTGGTTGATTCCTGGGAATAGATGCCGTGAATCAGCAGCAGAAGCTCGTGGTAAAAAGTGTCCCGCCTGACGGGCTTGGTCAGGTGGCTGCTGGCAATGCCGGAGAAGGGCGTATCCTGGGTGTCCAGCGTGGGTGTCAGCAGCATGGTCCGGCAGTCGTGGTCCACCTCCAGGCTGTGGAGCAGTCCGCGATACTGGTTTGAGCGCAACAGGTGGCGGGTAATACCAACCATCGCCAGGGCATAGCCACGGTTGTTCTGTTGGGCGTCTTCCACCTGTTCCAGCAACGCCGTGGGTGTGTCCACCCGATCCACGGTAACGCCCCAGGCCCGAAGCAGGTGTTCGATGGCCAGGCCGGTAGTGGCCTGATGTTCAAGATAGATCACCCGCTCGCCCTTGAGGGCGTCCCTTGGCGCGGGATCTTTGGCCAGAGTGGACAGTTCCGGGTTGAGGGTGAACCAGAACGTGGAACCTTTGCCCAGTTCGCTGTCCAGGCCGATGGCGCCTCCCATTTCCTCCACCAGGCGTTTGGAAATGGCCAGTCCCAGGCCGGTGCCGCCGTACTGCCTTGCCGTGGACGGGTCGGCCTGGCTGAAGGCATTGAATAGGGCATGTTGCTGAGCCCGGGAGAGGCCGACACCGGTGTCGGTCACACTCAGACGCAGGGTGACGCGGTGATTGTCGGGATCTTCCTCTTCAAGGCTTGCGCGCAACACCACTTCACCGGTCTGGGTGAACTTGATGGCGTTGTTGATCAGGTTGGTGATCACCTGTTTCACCCGCAGTGGGTCACCCATGATGTTGTCGGGCACATCCTCGTAAACCAGGGCGACCAGGTCCAGGCTCTTGCTGTGGGCTTCGGGAGCCAGCATCACCATCACTTCCTCGATAATGTCCCGCAGTTGGAAGGGAATGCGGTCCAGGATCAGCTTGCCGGCTTCGATTTTGGAGAAGTCGAGGATGTCGTTGATGATGGTCAGCAGGATTTCCGAGGATTTGCGAATGGTGTTCAGGTGATCACGCTGCTGACGCGGCATGGGACTTTTCAACAGCAATTCGGTGAAGCCGATAATGCCGTTGAGGGGTGTGCGGATTTCGTGGGACATGTTGGCCAGGAATTCCGACTTGATGCGGCTGGCGTCCAGCGCTTCCTTGCGAGCCAGGTCCAGTTCAATATTCTGGATCTCGATGGTTTCCAGAGTCTGGCGCAGGTCTCCGGTGGCCTGGTCAATGTTCTGCTGCATTTCCGCCTGGGCCTGACTGAGCTCCGAGGCCATTTCGTTCAGGCCTGATTCCAGCTGTTCGAATTCCGGACCGGCACCGGTGTATACCCGGGTGTCGAGCTTGCCTTCCTTCAGCCGGGCCACGGCCCCGTTGAGCTGAAAAATCGGGTCGGTGAACGCTTTGCTCAGGCGCATCGAAATGGCCATGCTCAGCAGCACGCCGGCGAGGATCAGTAGCAGGGAAATCAACAGCGCCTTGTAGGTCTCTTTTTCGGTGCGGACATGGGACATTTCGATGGCGGCCCAGCCCAGCGGCGCCTCCAGGTCGGCGGCGGTCTCCCGGGCACCGGGGTCAAACATGGAATCAACCATCAGTTCCTGAAGATGAACCGGGGTGATAAACAGGGTGCTGTCTTCCCGTGTAGCGTGAACGAGACTGTCTGGTCGAAGGGTGATATCGCCGAGTGGTGCGCTACGACCGGGGCCGGTATGCAGCAAGCGTTCGCCGTCACGGTCCAGGAAGGTGATCGAGCGGACGTCCTGTTCTTCAAGCAGGGCGTTGGAGAGATTGGTCAGCAGGCTTCGGTTGGCGGTAAACAGGCCATACTCGGAGCCGGCCGCAAGCTGACGTGACAGTGACTCGCCGCGGTCTCTCAGCAGGTTCTCAATGTTGTTGACCCAGCTATAGGTGAAGAACAGCCCAAGTAGCAAGGTGGTCAGCAACGTCGGGACCAGTGTCACCACCAGTACCTTCTTGCGAATGCCCCAATGTCGCATAGACTTTCCTGTCACCCATCCCTTGCACCTGTGAGCCAGTAATCGGACAGGCCCACTTTCTTCAATCTGAAGTTATAGCCGCCGGTCATGGTATTAGCGACAAGCTGTATTGGGACAATGCGGCTATAACGAGTATGATTCGTTGCCAAAGTGTACCACAGGGTCTGACCATGAGTTTTCCCACCATTGAAGATTATGTCGGGCACACGCCCCTGGTCCGGTTGCAGCGTCTGCCGGGCGACACCTCCAATGTCATCCTGGCGAAACTGGAGGGTAATAATCCGGCCGGTTCGGTGAAGGATCGCCCTGCCATGGGCATGATCCAGGAAGCCGAGCGCCGTGGTGAAATCCAGCCCGGCGACACCCTGATTGAGGCCACCTCCGGCAACACCGGTATCGCGCTGGCGATGGCGGCCGCCATCAAGGGCTACCGGATGAAGCTGATCATGCCGGCGAATATGAGTGAGGAGCGCCGGGCCTCCATGCGTGCCTATGGCGCCGAGCTGATCAGTGTCAGCAAGGAGCAGGGCATGGAAGGCGCCCGGGATCTGGCGCTGAAAATGCAGACTGAAGGGCAGGGCAAGGTGCTGGATCAGTTCGGCAATCCGGACAACCCGCTGTCCCACTACCGCACCACGGGCCCGGAAATCTGGGAGCAGACCGAGGGAAAGGTTACTCACTTTGTCAGCTCCATGGGCACCACCGGTACTATTATGGGTGTATCGAAGTACCTGAAGGAGCGCAACCCGGACATCCGGATCATCGGCCTGCAGCCGGAAGATGGCGCAGCCATTCCGGGCATTCGCCGCTGGCCGCCGGAGTACCTGCCGAAGATTTTTGACGCCAGCCGGGTGGATCAGGTGCTGGACATTGGCCAGCAGGAAGCGGAAGACACTATGCGGGCACTGGCCGCGCAGGAAGGTATCTTCTGCGGTGTTTCCTCCGGCGGTTCCATTGCCGCTGCCCTGAAACTCTCCCGCGAGGTTGAGAATGCGGTCATCGTCGCCATTATCTGTGACCGGGGTGACCGATACCTTTCCACCGGCGTTTTCAACCACGCCTGAGCACAACCGACAAGAGAACGACTATGAGCAAGCGTCGCCGCAAGGCCCCCCTGCCCAAGGAGCCCGTGCGCTGTGAAATCGAGACCCTGAGCCACGATGGCCGGGGTATCGCCCGTGCCGATGGCAAAACCCAGTTCGTGGATGGCGCGCTGCCGGGCGAGACCGTCATGGCCAAAATGGTCGGTTCCCGCAGCCGGTTTGATGAATTGCGCACGCTGGAGGTTCTGGAATCAGCGCCGGAACGCCGGCAGCCACCCTGCGAGTTTGCCGACCTGTGCGGTGGCTGCAGCCTCCAGCACATGAGCCCGGATGCTCAGATTCAATTCAAGGAAAACACGCTGCGCGAGCATTTTGCCCATTTCGGGGGCATTGAGCCGGAGCAGTGGGTTGAACCCATGCGTTCACCGGATTCTTTGGGCTACCGTCGCAAGGCGCGCCTGGGTGTGCGTTATGTGAAAGCCCGTGAATCGGTATTGGTGGGCTTCCGGGAGAAGCGGAACAGCTTTTTGACCGACATCGACCAGTGCCTGGTGCTTGATCCCCGCATTGGTGAGCGTATTGAGCCGCTGCGGGCCCTGCTGCACGACATGCAGGCCTACAACCGCATCCCCCAGGTGGAAGTGGCCTGTGGCTACGATGCCGCCGCCATGGTGTTCCGCAACATGGACGATCTGGTGCCGGAGGATTACGAGAAACTGATCCGTTTTGGCCAGGAGCATGAACTGCACATCTACCTGCAGCCCAAGGGGCCGGACACCGTGCACCGGATCTGGCCGGAATCGCCGGGTCGGGATCAGGAACGCCTCAGCTACCGCATGGACGAGTTTGATCTGACCATGCAGTTCCATCCCATGGATTTCACCCAGGTGAACGCCGGCATTAACCAGGATATGGTGCATCGCGCGGTGGAATGGCTGGATGTGCAGCCGGGTGAGCGGGTGCTGGATCTGTTCTGCGGCCTGGGCAACTTCACCCTGCCGCTGGCCCGCAAGGGCGGCCAGGTGGTCGGCGTGGAAGGCGACGACGCCATGGTGGTCCGGGGCCGGGAAAACGCCCGCCTGAACAACCTGGACAACGTTGAGTTTTTCGGCGCGGACCTGCACGGGGATTTCACCGGCCAGGGCTGGGCAAAGGAAGGCTTCGACAAGATCCTGATTGATCCACCCCGCTCCGGCGCCGAGGAGATCTGCAAATACCTGACGGCCTTTGGCGCCAACCGGATTGTCTATGTCTCGTGCAACCCGGCCACCCTGGCAAGGGACGCGGGCGTCATGGTCCGTAACGGTTACCGCCTGGTTCGCGCGGGCGTGATGGACATGTTCCCCCACACCACGCACGTTGAATCCATCGCGCTGTTTGAGCGGGATACCAACTGATCATCTGATAAGTTTCTGTCATGGTTAAAGTAAGGGAAGATTACGCCACAAGCGGCGACGGCAAGGTGAACATCGACCAGTGGGTTGAACACATTGCCACCCAGACCCATTTGGACAACCCGGAACAACTGCGGCAGGCCTGCGAAGTGGCGGCCGAGATTGATCGGGAAGCCTTCCGGGAAGACCGGCTCTGGGCGCCCGGCGCCAGCAGCTTTGTCACCGGCCTGGAAATGGCCCAGGTGCTGGCGGAGCTGCGCATGGACCAGGCCAGCCTGGTGGCAGCCGTGCTTTATCGCACCGTACGGGAAGAGCGCGTGCCGCTGGAGTCCATCCGCAAGCAGTTTGGCGACGAAGTGGCCGGGCTGATCAACGGTGTCCAGCAGATGGCGGCAATATCCTCCGTCCATCATCCGCTGAAGGGCAACGTGCTGGGCCAGAGTGAAGGCCAGTTGGACAATGTCCGCAAGATGCTGGTGAACATGGTGGACGATGTTCGCGTGGCCCTGATCAAGCTGGCAGAGCGGACATCGGCCATCCGGGCGGTGAAAGATGCCCCGGAGGAAAAGCGCATGCGCGTGGCCCGGGAAGTCTTCGATATCTATGCACCGCTGGCGCATCGGTTGGGCATTGGTCACATCAAGTGGGAGCTGGAAGATCTTTCCTTCCGTTACCTGCATGAGACTGCCTACAAGAAGATCGCCAAGCTGCTGGACGAGAAGCGCCTGGACCGTGACCGATACATTACCCGGGTGATCAACACCCTGCAGACTGAGCTGGCCGCCTCCGGCATTAAGGCCGAGCTCAATGGCCGGGCCAAGCACATCTACAGCATCTGGCGCAAAATGCGCCGCAAAGGCATCGACTTCTCCCAGGTCTACGACGTGCGCGCCGTGCGCGTGCTGGTGCCGGAAGTGAAGGACTGCTATGCGGCCCTGGGTATTGTGCACACCCTGTGGCGGCACATTCCCAACGAATTCGATGACTACATCGCCAACCCCAAGGAGAACGGTTACCAGTCCCTGCACACGGCGGTAATCGGTCCCGAGGGCAAGGTGATGGAAGTGCAGATCCGTACCCATGAAATGCACGAAGAGGCGGAGCTGGGCGTCTGTGCCCACTGGCTCTACAAGGGCACGGATACCAAGAACAAGTCCACCGGCTACGACGCCAAGATCAACTGGCTGCGCCAGGTTCTGGAATGGCAGGAAGAGCTGGGCGACCTTTCCGGCCTGGCCGACCACCTGAAAAGCGATGTCACCTCCGACCGGGTCTACGTCTTCACCCCGGAGGGCCATGTGGTGGACATGCCCCAGGGTGCCACACCGGTGGATTTTGCCTACCGGGTGCATACCGAGATTGGGCATGCCTGTCGGGGTGCCCGGGTGAACAGCCGCATTGTGCCGCTGACCTACCCGCTGAAAACCGGCGACCAGGTGTTCATCCTTACATCCAACAACGAGGCGCCGAGCCGGGACTGGCTGAACCCCAGCCTGGGCTATATCCAGACCTCACGAGCCCGGGCCAAGGTCACGCACTGGTTCAAGCAGCAGGATCGGGATCGCAACATCCTCGACGGCCGCGCCATTCTCGAGGACGAATTCAAGCGCCTGTCGTTGTACGACGTGGATTTGTTCGAGTTGGCGAAGAAGGTCAACTACCACTCCACGGATGATATGTTCGCGGCGGTGGGTGCGGGCGACCTGCGCCCGACCCACGTGGCCAACGTAGCCCAGCAGTTGCTGGTTCCGAAATCCGAACAGCTGGATCTCAAGATCAGTGCGCCCCGGAAAACGGCCTACGACACCGAGTCGGACATCCAGATTCAGGGCGTGGGCAAGCTCAAGACCCAGGTGGCCAAGTGCTGCAAGCCTCTGCCCGGTGATCCTATCGGTGGTTACATTACCGTGGGGCGGGGCGTAACCGTCCATCGCCAGGATTGCCTCACCTTCCTGAACCTGTGTGAATTCGAGCCCAACCGCATCATCGAGGTGAACTGGGGTGGCACGCCGGCGGCTGTGTACCCCGTGGATATCGACATTGAGGCCTACGACCGGTCTGGTCTGTTGCGGGACATCACCCAGTTGCTGTCGTCCTCGCGCAGCGACGTGTTGTCACTCAATACCCTCACCAACAAGGACGAGAACACGGCCCACATCCGCATCACCGTGGAAATCTCGAGCCTGGAGCAACTGGCCCGGCTGCTGGCGCAGATTCGCAACCTGCCGAACATCATCGACGTGAGGCGAAAACGCGGATGAGTTATTCCATTGACGATCTCAAGTACCTGATGGCCCGCCTGCGGGAGCCGGAAACCGGTTGCCCGTGGGACACCAAACAGACCTTCAAGACCATCGTACCCCACACCATCGAAGAGGCCTACGAGGTGGCCGACGCCATCGAGCAGGAGGACTACCCGCACCTCAAGGACGAGCTGGGTGATCTGCTGTTCCAGGTGATCTTCTACGCCCAGATGGGTCGTGAGCAGGAGCATTTTGATTTCGATGCCGTGGTGGACCATCTTGTGCGCAAACTGGTGCGCCGCCACCCTCACGTGTTCCCTGAGGGAACGCTGGAAAGTCGGGTGGACCCGGACAACCGGCCGGACGAAGCCTGGATCAAGGAAAGCTGGGAGCGCATCAAGGCCGAAGAGCGCGCCGAAAAGGCCGAAACAGACGAGCCCGAAAGCCGGCTGGATGGCATTGCCCGTACCCTGCCAGCCATGGCTCGCGCCGACAAACTGCAGCGCCGGGCGGCCCGGCACGGCTTTGACTGGCCGAACGTCGAGCCGGTGTTCGACAAGCTGCACGAGGAAATCGACGAACTCAAGGAAGCCTGGCAGGCCGCCGAGGCCGGTACTGGTGAGCCGGATGCGGTGGAAGACGAGCTGGGCGATCTGCTGTTTGTCTGCGTGAACCTGGCCCGGTTCATGAAAGTCGCCCCCGAGCAGGCGCTGAACCGCACCAATCACAAGTTCGAGGCCCGCTTCCGGGCCATTGAAAAGGTGCTGGCCGAGCAGGGTCGGGATATGGATGAGGAATCACTGGCGGCCCTGGATGAAATCTGGCAGTCCGTCAAGGGTGTGGAAAAGCAATAAGCAGCGCTCGCAACGTCTTGATCATAAGTAGAATTCTTTACCGTTAGGGGTCACGTCATCACGGTTCTTGGGCTACACTCTGGTTACAGACACGTGAATGTGTTTAATGCGTGATTGAATCCGATGTAGAGGTGAATGCCATATGAAAATCCAGCAACTGGTCGAGCACTGGGATGAACACGGTCGTGGTCGGCTGACTCGCGAGCCGACGTTTGTGTCCCTGTCGGAAGAACACCACGAACTGGTTCAGAAGCTGGTAGAGATGTACCCCATGAAGTCGCCTCAGGATCTGATGCGCGATCTGATTACCGCAGCGCTGGATGACCTGGAGACCGGCCTGCCATACAAGCAGGGTGACAAGGTGGTTGCCTATGATGAGGATGGTTTCGAGATTTACGAGGATGCGGGCCTGACGCCCCAGCTCGTCGCCCTCAGCAAGAAACACATGGAACGGCTGAAGGCGCGGCAGATGGAGTCGGTTGCCTGATATCAGTTCGTGTTCTTTAGCCTTTCTTTCAGTGGTCCCTGGCTGACCAGATCGTCCAGGGCCGCTGCCACCATGTCATTCAGAATGTCACTTTCCGTACGGTCGGGGTAGAGCTCGGCCAGAGCCGCAATCCGTGCCGCATCCTCCAGGGGTACCCGAAGGTTGTATTCGTGCGGACGTTCCACGTCTTGTTTTTCTTTTTCCCATTGCTGGGGGAGATCGGTTACTTTCATAGAGAGTCCTCGGCTGGGATGATGAATCGTCAATAGACTTTCGCTGTTGACTCTTAGTATCGTAAGTTTAATTCGCTCCCGTCAATCCAGAAGGAACCTATTGTGACTGAACTGCATCCGGATCTGCGAGACAATGTGCGTATGCTGGGCGAGCTGCTGGGCCACAGCATCCTGCGGTTCCCCGGGCAGCAATGTTACGACCGGATCGAAGAGATCCGGGCTGCCGCGAAAGCTGACCGCAAACAGGAAAGCGGCTCCGGTCAGCGCCTGGTCACGCTGCTGCGTCAACTGGATGACGACGAGCTTTTGCCCGTCACGCGGGCTTTCAACCAGTTTCTCAACCTGGCCAACCTGGCCGAGCAGTACCACGGCATCCGCCGTAAGCAGGGGCACCCGTCCGACCTGGTGGTGGAATCGCTCAGTGAGGTCTTCGACCGACTGCAGAGTGGCGGCGTGGACGCTGACGAGCTGCATCGCCGGGTGGCCGATCTGCGCATCGAATTTGTGCTTACCGCCCATCCCACCGAAGTGGCCCGACGCACGCTGATCCTGAAATACGATGATATGTCTGAGTGCCTGGCACAGCTGGACCATGAAGATCTGCTGCCGGCGGAGCGTGATGAAATCGTCGAGCGCTTGGCGCGGCTGATTACCGAGGCCTGGCACACAGACGAGATCCGGCAGCAGCGGCCCACCGCCGTGGATGAGGCCAAGTGGGGTTTCGCGGTTATCGAAAACAGCCTCTGGCATGCGCTGCCACACTTTCTCCGTAATCTCGACGCCTCGCTGGAAGGGGCTACGGGTAAGGGCCTGCCCCTGCAGGCATCGCCCATCCGTATCGCTTCCTGGATGGGCGGTGACCGGGACGGCAACCCCAATGTGACTCACGAAGTCAGCCGCGAAGTTTTCATGGTGGGGCGCTATCGGGCTGCGGACCTGTACCTGAGCGATCTCAGGGCGCTTCGCAACGAACTCTCCATGTGGCAGGCCAGTGATGAACTCAAGGCCGTGGTCGATGGTGCTCCCGAACCCTACCGGGTGGTTCTTGATGAGCTGCGGGTGCGCATGCGCCGGACCCGTGAATGGGCCTTCGCCCGTGCCCACGGAAGAGTGGCGGATGACGAAGGTATTCTGTTTAAAAAAGAAGATCTTACCGCCCCGCTGGAGCTTTGTTACCGCTCGCTGGTGGATTGCGGGCTCAAGACCATCGCCGACGGGCCCCTGCTGGACATGATCCGCCGGGCCCACACCTTTGGTCTGTCGCTGATTCGGCTGGACATCCGTCAGGAGGCCGACCGCCACACCGAAGCGGTGGCTGAAATGGTTGATTACCTGGGCCTGGGGGATTACCAATCCTGGCCCGAGGAAGAGCGCCAGGCGTTCCTGCTCCGGGAGCTGGAAGGGCGCCGGCCGCTGGTGCCCCGCCATTGGGAACCTTCCGAATCCGTCCGGGAAGTCCTGGCAACCTGCGAAGTGGTTGCCCAGCAAACCCCGGAAGCCCTGGGCTCCTACGTGATTTCCATGGCCAGCCAACCCTCGGATGTGCTCAGTGTTATCCTGCTGTTGCGGGAAGCGGGCATGACCTTCCCCATGCGCGTGGTGCCGCTGTTTGAAACCCTGGACGATCTGCGGGGCGCCCCGAAGAGCATGGAAGCCCTGTTCGAGGTGGACTGGTACCGACACTACTGCGACGGACGCCAGGAAGTGATGATCGGCTACTCCGACTCCTCCAAGGACGCCGGCCAGCTGATGGCGGCCTGGGCCCAGTATCGGGCCCAGGAACAGCTCACCGAACTGGCCGGCAAGTACGGCGTGCACCTGACCCTGTTCCACGGCCGGGGTGGCACCGTGGGTCGCGGTGGTGGCCCGGCCAACCGGGCGATTCTGTCCCAGCCGCCGGGCTCCGTGAACGGCAGTTTCCGCATCACCGAGCAGGGTGAGATGATCCGCTTCAAGTTTGGCCTGCCGAGGCTGGCGGTCCAGAGCCTGACCCTCTACACCACGGCGGTGGTGGAAGCCACGCTGGCACCACCACCCGCGCCCAAGGACAGCTGGCGCGAGATGATGGACTGGCTGACCGAGAAGTCCTTGAAATCCTACCGGGATGTGGTGCGCGAACATCCGGATTTTGTCCCATACTTCCGCCAGGTCACCCCGGAAACGGCACTCGGTAAACTGGCCCTGGGCAGTCGCCCGGCGCGTCGTAAGCCCACCGGTGGTGTGGAAAGCCTGCGGGCCATTCCCTGGATTTTCGCCTGGACCCAGATGCGCATGATGCTGCCGGCCTGGCTGGGCAGTGACGAAGCGCTCGAAGCCGCCGCCCGAGAGGATCGTCTGCCCGAATTGCGAGAAATGATGGCTGGTTGGCCGTTTTTCCGGACATATGTCGATATGCTGGAGATGGTTTTGGCCAAATCGGACCTTCGCATTGCCAGCTATTACGAGCAGGTACTGGTGGATGATGAGAAGCTGCGGGTGTTGGGGGCCAGTCTGCGCGAGCGTCTGCGTAACTGCATTGCCCGGTTGCTGGAGCTCAAGGAACAGCAGACCCTGCTGGAAGCCGAGCCGGTCTTCGCCCAGTCCATGAAAGTACGTAACCCTTACACCGATCCGTTGCATTACCTGCAGGCGGAATTGCTGCGCCGGGATCGCGAAGGGGAAGGCAAGGGCGAGGTGCCCGATGTGGTTGAACGTGCCCTGAAAGTGACCATGGCGGGCATCGCCGCTGGCATGCGCAACACCGGTTAACCTGCAGACACTATGGGCCGGCGCGGGAAAGCGCCGGCTTATCATAAACAGGAGCTTTTACCTTGGCATTGTCGGAACGACTGTCCAATTACCTGGCCCGCAAGGCCATTCCCTACCGCCAGATCAACATCCAGCCAGCCGAAAACCTCGATGCTGCCGTGATTGCCTCGGGCAGATCCCAGAGTGAGTTTGTCCGGGCCAGTCTGCTGATCGACCTTAATGGCGTGGTGATGGCGGTTCATCGTTTTGACAGTGCACTCGATCCCGACGCCGTCAGCCGTTTCACCGAACGACGCCTCCAGCCGTTGACCGCCCGCCAAACCTCGCACCTGTTTGCCGATTGTCAGCCAGGTTTTGTACCTCCCCTGGGCGCCCCGTGGGATCTGCCAGTGATCCTGGATGAGGACGTGGCCTCGGCGGAACAGGTGATCTTTACCGGAGGCAGCGATGACACACTGGTCAGTATGGACGGCCGTTCCCTGCGCCTGGCGCTGGCCGGAGCCCGCAGTGGGCATATCGTGATCCGGGGGCAGGGCAGCGAGAAAGCCGCCGGCCTGACCCTTGAGGAAGTCGCCGACAGGCTGCAGAAGCTCTACCGGTTGCCGCCAATGCCGGCGCTGGCGCTGCGTATTCTGCGTCTGACGGCTGATAACAATGCCACTGCCCGGCAACTGGCCGAGCTGATTGAATTCGACCCCAGCCTGACCGCCCAGATCCTGCGTTACGCCCGATCCGCCCTGTTTAACTATCCGGGCAAGATCCACTCGGTGCAGGAGGCGGTCACTCGCGTGCTCGGGTTCGATCGGGTGGCCCACATTGCCCTCGGGATTGCCTCGGTACGTGCCTTCGATGTGCCCCGGGATGGCGCCCTGGGAATGGACAACTTCTGGCGCCATTCACTGTACTGCGCGTTTCTGACCCAGGGGCTGGCCGAGGCGAGCGGTCGGGACAAAGGCCTGGGCTACCTGTGTGGCCTGCTGCACAACTTTGGGCTGCTGTTGGTGGGCCACCTGTTCCCCGCCGAGTTTGACGAGCTTAACGCCCTGCGGGAGACCAATCCGGACGCCAGCATGCACGCGTTGGAGCAGGAAGTGTTTGGCCACAGCGCGGAGCCGGACATCCTGGCGGTCGGGCATGGCGCCATTGGCGGCATCCTGCATCGCTTGTGGCAGTTGCCCGAGCCGGTGATCAAGGCAGCCGGCATGCACCAACATCCGGGCTATCGGGGCGATCATGAGGATTACGTCTGGCTGGTCCAGTTGGCGAACGCCCTGCTCAAGGAACAGGGCGTGGGTGATGAATTTAATCCGGACGACACCGCTGGGTTATCAGCCGCTTTGGGGCTGTCGCCGGCCGCAGTAGAGCGGGTTCAGCAGGATGTGGCGCGGGTTGCCTCGGACCTGGATGTTCTGGCATCCTCCCTCGCCCGGTAGAGTAGATCAGCCAATGTTTCGAGCCCGGGCTTTCTCTGTGGGCTACGACTTCGGTATAATCCTCACCCGTTTTTGGTTCGGTGCGCCAATGGTCATTGCCGGCAGCAAAAAAGCTGCCGCCAACGTATCGGTCTTTGTCGTAGCTTTTCCAAAGATATACAAGACAATGGGAGCACAAGGTATATGCGAATTATCATGTTAGGTGCGCCGGGCGCCGGTAAGGGTACACAGGCTCAGTTTATTACCGAGCGTTTCTCCATTCCCCAGATTTCTACCGGTGACATGCTGCGTGCCGCAATCAAGGCTGGCTCCGAGCTGGGTGAGAAGGTCAAGGAAGTCATGGCCAGCGGTGGTCTTGTTTCCGACGACATCATCATTGCCCTGATTGAAGAGCGCATTCAGCAGCCGGACTGCAAGAACGGGTTCCTGTTGGACGGTTTCCCCCGCACCATTCCCCAGGCGGAAGCCCTGAAAGATCAGGGTATCGACATTGATTATGTGGTTGAGATCGCCGTCGATGACGAGGAAATCGTCAGCCGCCTGTCCGGTCGTCGCGTACACGAGGGCAGTGGTCGTATCTATCACGTGAAATACGATCCCCCCAAGGAAGACAACAAGGACGACCAGACCGGCGAGCCGCTGGTTCAGCGTGAAGACGACAAGGAAGAGACGGTTCGCAAGCGCCTGCAGGTTTACCATGATCAGACCGCGCCGCTGGTGGATTTCTACCAGCAGTGGGCCGACAAGGCACCGTCCGAGGCGCCTGAATACGTTCGGGTTGAAGGCGTTGGCAGCATGGACAGCATCCGGGACGAAATTCTGTCCAAACTCAAGTAAACCTCGTTGAGGAAGCCCCGGAGGCATGGATTCTGTGAAGTTATTGGCACTGGACACGTCTTCGGAAGGCTGCTCGGCCGCGTTGTGGCTTGATGGCCAGATCACCGAGCGGTTTGAAGTGGCACCGCGCGGTCATACCCGCCTTTTGATGCCCATGGTCCGCGAACTGCTTGCGGAGCAGGGGCTTTCCCCCTCGGATCTTGACGCCCTGGCGTTTGCCCGTGGCCCAGGCTCGTTTACCGGCTTGCGTATCGCCACCGGCGTGATCCAGGGTATGGCCTGGGGACTCGACCTGCCCGTGGTGCCGGTGTCCTCTCTGGCGGCTGTGGCGCTCAATGCCATTGAGCAGCAATCACTGGGTGAGGGCGACGGTATTGCGGTGGCCTTTGATGCGCGCATGGGGGAAGTCTACTGGGGTACCTTTGTGTGCCGTGATGGCCTGCCTGAAGCACTTGGCAATGAGCGGGTGTGCCCGCCCGAGGCTGTGGCTCTGCCTGAGTCAGGGGCCGGCGTGTCCGGACACTGGTTCGGCGCTGGCCAGGGCTGGAAATACCGGGACGCCATGCCCCAGGCTGTGACGGAGCATATCAGCGGCATGGACGACTCCTTGGTGCCCCGGGCTGCCCAGGTCGCTCGCCTGGCTGAACGGGGATTCCATAATGGCGAGGCGGTCAGCGCCGACCAGGCCCAGCCGGTCTATGTCCGGGACGAAGTGACCTGGAAGAAGCTGCCCGGGCGGTAGTAAAACTCCCTCACTTTCCATCCTGCCCGGATTCTTCCATAATGCTTTTGATGACTCATTATCGTTACGGTGATCGCCCATGATCGGCGGTATCAATTCGGCCAATTATCCCCAGGTCCAGTCGGGCAACAACACGCCTGCTCGTGAGCGTGGGGAGAACGCACGTGCGTCTGCCGCATCGCCGATGGCCGATGCGGTGGAATCCGCACGCCGGGATCTGGGTGCACCGGCCCAAAGCCGCGACGGCGCTCCTCAGGGCCAGAACGCCAGCGAATCCCAGGAGTTCCTGCCCCGCCGGGTTGAGGCTCGTCGGGCCGCAGAAGATGCTCGCCTGGAAATCTTCCGCGCGGACGATGTGTCGCCTTCGGCCGCCCGCGCCCTGTCGACTTTTGCCGGTGTGGCTGCCGCTGGCCAGGAATACGAGAATGGCTCAGTGCTGACCGGCATTGATATCATGGTCTGATGCCGGATTCCCTTTCCTCTCCCTTGTCTCCCGAATTGATCAACATCCTTGCCGTGGGCTGCACGCCCCTTGGTGATCAGAACGCCGGTCAGGCGCTTGCCCGTGACCTGGGCTTAACCTGGCTGGGGTCGGTGCTCCCGAAAAAAGTCCGCGAATTTGAGCTGCTACTGCTTTTCGACGAACAGGGTCTGGCCCTGCAGGTCACCGGCAAGGGCGCACCTGGGCCGGTGCGGGCAGAATTTGTGACCGGCAAGATGGGGTATCGGCGCGAACATGGCGGCGGAGCCGGGCAACTGGTGGCCAAGGCCGTGGGGTTGCAGAAAACCCAGGCGCCATTGCATGTGCTGGATGCCACTGCCGGTCTGGGTCAGGATGCCTTTGTCCTGGCGGGGCTGGGGTGTCGTGTCACCCTCTTGGAACGCAACCCGGTAATCCATGCCCTGCTGGCCGATGGCCTGGCCCGGGCGGCCCTGAACCCGGATTGCGCTCCGATTGTGGCGAGGATGGAGCTGAAACCCGGCAGTTCCATTGAGTGGTTACAGCAAGCCGGGCCGGACGTCGCCGATGTAATTTACCTGGACCCCATGTTTCCCCACCGGGACAAGTCCGCCCTGGTGAAAAAAGAAATGCAGGTGTTCCGACGTGTGGTGGGTGACGACGACGATTCCAGTGAGTTGCTGGCGGCCGCGTTGGCCAGTGCCCGTTACCGGGTGGTGGTGAAGCGCCCACGCAAGGCGCCTGCCGTGGAGGGCCCGGAACCGGCCACCCGCATCGAAGGCAAAAGCAGCCGCTACGACATCTACGCCCTCAAGGCCCTGCCAGGCTAGACCCGTCGCTCAAGTCAGGCATCCATCATGGTGATCTGCTGGATCGCCTGCTGCTTCTCCACACTCAGTACCAGCCGGGCGTCTTCCGCGACCTGCTCCAACACTTCGTGATAAACCAACAAGCCCTGCTCATTGGCTTCCAAAACGCCGTTTTCCTGCATGTTGGCAATGAAGTTGCGGAACAGGGTCTTGTCGAAGAACTCCGGCGCATTCAGCCCGAACAGGATCGACATACGTTCGGCCAGCAGCGTACTTTGCTCTTCCAGCTCTTCGGCGGTCAGTGTGCCGGACCCGTATTTGCGCAGAATGCCCAGCACAAGGTGGTAGCGCTCCAGGGTCTGGATGATAAACCGGGCCAGGATTCGCACTCGCAGCATCTCATCGGTGCCTTCCTCCGGACGCCCGATGCGGTCGTTTTCCAGCTGGTGCAGCAGACCCTGCTCAATCAATACGTCAATCCAGTGCTGGATAACGGTTTCAATCTCCTCCCGGGGATAGTGCAGGAACAGCTCCGACTGCAGGTAGGGGTAGGCGGCGGTCGCCAGGAACACAATCTTTTCGCGGCGAAGGCTGGGCCGGGTCTCGAACAGGCTGGCAATCAGGGCCGGCAGCGCGAACAGGTGCTGGATGTTGTTCCGGTAATAGGTCATCAGGATGGCGTTGCGACCTTCCAGGGCGATGATGTCGCCCAGCTTCTGGGGCTGGCGGATCACCAGGCCCATGTTTTCGCAATACGCCAGCCAGTCCCGCCCGCTGCCGTCGGGCAGTGTTACGGTGTCTGCGTAGGGGTAGGCCCGTAAGAGGTTGGCGTACTGATCCATCAGGCGGATCAACTGGCCCTCGTCCATGGCCATGCGTTCGGTGCCCAGCAGGGTGGTGGCGGTCAGGCCAATGGGGTTCACTGCCACGGCGGCATTGATGCCACTGGCGACACGCCCGGCCAGATCATTGACCACCTGGGGCAGCCAGTAGGGTCGGTAATCCTCGCTGTAGGTTTCCGTGCGCCAGTTCGGGTGATCTTCATCCAGCACGTCGGCCAGGTGCAAAGGCTCACCAAAGTTCACGGACACCTTGCCGAAGGAGTGGCGCAGCTTGCGGGCGGTTTTTGCCAGCCCCAATACGCTCTCTTTTTGTTTCTTCTTGCCCCGCAGCTCGCCCAGATAGGATCGCCCTTCCATGACCTTCTCATAGCCAATGTAGACCGGTACAAACACGATGGGTTTGCGGTGATCGCGCAGGAAGCTGCGCACGGTCATGGCCAGCATGCCCGCCCGTGGTTGCAACATGCGCCCGGTACGGGAGCGCCCGCCTTCCACGAAGTATTCCACCGAATAGCCCCGGGTGAAGATCACGTGCATGTATTCATTGAACACCGTGGCGTACAGCGGGTTATCCCGGAAGCTCCGGCGCATGAAAAAGGCGCCGCCACGGCGCAGGATGGGGCCAACGATGGGCATATTCAGATTGATGCCGGCGGCAATGTGGGGCGGCATCAATCCGTTGCGGTAGAGCACGTAGGACAGCAGAAGATAGTCCACGTGGGAGCGGTGGCAGGGCACATAGACCACGGCGTTGTCCTGGGCCGCTTCCCGGGCAATTTCTATGTTGTGCACATCCACGCCATCGTAGATCCGGTTCCACAGGCGGGATAGAAGCCGCTCCAGCACCCTGATGGCGACCACCGACATATTCGCGGCAATCTCGTCGGCGTATTTGTAGGCCCTGCGGCGAACCTTATGCTGCGGAACCTTGTCTGTGGCCGCCGTTTTCTGGATTGACTCTTTTACCGCCTGGGACCGAATCAGTCCATCCACAAGGGTGCGGCGGTGGGATAGATCGGGGCCCAATACCGCCTGACGCACCCGGCGGAAATAGGTGCGAAGGAGCCGTGCCAGCTTGCGGTTGGCCTTGGCCTCGTTGTCCCGGTATTCGTCAATGGTTTCCTGGAGCGACAGCGGTTGGCCGAACTGCACATAGGTATTGCGCCCGTGCAGAAGAATGATCAGGAACTTCTGCAGGCGACCGGCCACCGACCAGTTATCTGACAGCAGCAGTTTGACCAGGGATCGCTCTTTGTCGGGTGCCCGGCCCCAGAGCATGGCCACGGGAACCACCTGTACTTCCTGTTCCGGGTGCTCCAGGCCAAAGCGCACCAGTTCGTTGAATTCGTCGGTGGCCACCAGCTTTTGGCGGCGCCCCCGGAACAGGCCGGTAATGCGCTTGTACAGGAAGAAAAAGGCATGGCCTGGACCATCCTTGACTGGCAACGTGTCGTGGGACCCCGGCAGTTTGGCTCGACGCACTTCCTGCTCCAGCACCAGCCGGCTGGACAGGGAGCGGTACTGAAGCACGTAGCAAACCGGTTTGTCCGGGTCCAGGCCCAGCGCTTCCAGGGTGTTGCCGCTTACATCAGTCCTGACCCACAAAAACAGGATTTTGCGAAGAAGAGACAGGATCAGGTTACGAACGCCCTGGTAAAATCGCATGTAAAGGTTTCTCCGGCCCTGGGAACAGGCCACAAGTCTACCGGGTTGTGTGAGGGTGGCAAAGCCTGGCAATTCTTGTGGATGTTGAAGATGTGGTACATTTCCCGGCACGCAAATCAGTGGTTGGCAGAGTAGGGTTTATGGTGGATAACGGATCGGATTGGTTGCCGGGCTGGTCGGAGGCCTCGCCAGAGGACGGGGACCTGCTGCTGGCATTTTCCGGAAACGCGATCCTGAAGCCAAGGGACGACTGGTTCCTCACCTGGGGTGGCCCGGAAATGGGCGACAGCCGGCCCGAGGCCCTGGCCATGGGCAGCTGGCGCGGGCGCAAGGTGTTTGTCACCGAACTGCCCGATCCCGGCTTGCCGGGGTTTGAATTGCTGACCCTGCGTGAAGCGCTGCTCGAACGCCCCGATTCCCCGGCTGACCTTCTCAATACCGGTTTCCAGCTCTGGCAATGGTGGCAGGACAATCGCTTTTGTGGTCGCTGCGGGGAGCGAACCGGCCCCCATCCCCGGGAGCGGGCCCGCTGGTGCTCGCGCTGCAATATGCCCTGGTATCCTCGCATTGCTCCCTGTGTCATTACCGTAATCCGCCGTGATGACCGCTTCCTGCTGGCCAAATCCTCCCGGGTGACCCGCAACTTCTACAGCCTGATTGCCGGTTTCGTGGAGCCGGGGGAAAATCTGGAGCAGGCCGTGGCCCGGGAAGTGAAGGAAGAAACCGGGTTGGATATTGAGAACATCCGCTATCAGGCGTCCCAGCCCTGGCCCTTTCCGCACCAACTGATGGTGGGCTTTTTCGCCGATTACCGCAGTGGTGAGTTGCGTTTGCAGGAAGACGAGCTGGCCGATGCCGGCTGGTTCACGGTGGACGACCATCCGCCGGTACCGCCGTCCACCACTATTGCCGGACGGCTGATTCGCGCCATGAAAGCTGACATTGCCGATCAGGGAGGCGAGAACGCCTGTGATTGATCGGTGTGCCCGGGTGTTGGTGTTTGATTCCGGCGTTGGCGGTTTGAGTGTGGCTGACTGCATTCATCGCGCGCGCCCGGATGTGGAGTTGGTCTACCTGGCTGATAACGCTGGTTTCCCCTATGGGGGCCAGCCGGAAGAGGTGGTGGTGGAACGTTGCTGTCACCTGATTGAGCAGTCCCAGGCCGAGCTTCTCTGTGATGTGATTGTGGTGGCCTGCAATACCGCCAGTACCGTCGTGCTGCCGGCCTTGCGGGCCCGTACCGACATTCCGGTGGTGGGCGTGGTGCCCGCCATTAAGCCGGCAGCGGCTTGCAGCAAAAATCGCCGGATCGGTGTTCTGGCCACCCCCGCCACCATTCAGCGGCCCTATCTGGAGGACCTGATCCAGACCTTTGCCGCCGACTGCGAGATTGTCCGGGTCGGCAATCCGGATCTGGTGTGCTGGGCTGAAGGGTTGGTGGCCGGCATTGAGCCGCCTCGCGAGGGAATTGAGCGAGCGTTGGCCCCGTTGCGAGAGACGGGTGTCGATACCGTGGTGCTTGGCTGCACTCATTACCCGTTATTGCTGCCGTGGCTTCGGGCCAGCCTGCCGGACGTCATTACCTGGATGGATTCGGGCGAAGCCATTGCCCGGCGTGTCGATTGCCTGCTGGAGCAGGGCGGCTTCAAAGCGGGCTCCCGGTGTCATCCGGTTGGGAATGACGTTGTGGTCCGGCTCTCCTTTAGCGGCCCCATGCCGGCCAACATCCATTGCTTCATGCGTGAACTGGGGCTCAGCGTCGCGCACACAGGTCAATGAACCCGGACGAGCCCCCGTGTATGCTGTACACTTCGTTCGCCGCTGGTACTCGCTGCCTGGACTGCTTAAGATGTGTTCTGGCAAGATTATGCGCCGCATTTTGGGTAAAATCGCTGCCAACAACCTGTAAGGAATCTGTTGAATGAGTCAAACAATTATCATCGCTGATGATCACCCGCTGTTCCGGGCAGCTTTGAAGCAGGCGGTTAATCAGGCAGTGCCGGATGCCAACACCGTTGAGGTCGACAGCATCAAGTCACTGCAGGCAGCGGTGGAATCCCATCCGGATGCAGATCTCATTCTTCTGGATTTGACCATGCCCGGTGCCCATGGCTTCTCGGGGCTGGTGTTTATGCGCGGGCAGTACCCGGGGTTGCCGGTGGTGGTTGTGTCCGGCTCCGAAGATCTCCAGGTGATGCGCCGCTCCATTGATTATGGCGCTTCCGGTTTCATTCCAAAGTCCGCGCCGCTGCCGACCATCACCCTGGCCATCCAGGCCGTGCTTGAAGGTGATGTCTGGCTTCCAGACGGTGTGGCTGAAAAGATCGAGCGCATGCAGGCCGAGGCAACTGATTTCTCCGACCGCCTGGCCTCGCTGACCCCGCAGCAGTTCCGGGTACTCGGCATGCTGGCCGAGGGCCTGCTCAACAAGCAGATTGCCTACGACCTGGACGTTTCCGAGGCCACCATTAAGGCCCATATTACCGCTGTTTTCCGCAAGCTGGGCGTGCGTAACCGCACCCAGGCGGTGATTGCCATCCAGCAGATGGAAATTGACCCGACGGACCAGTCGCTGTCGGGTGACTGAGGCGAGACGCCCAGCAGCGATTGAAAAGCAGTCAATAAAAAGGGAGCCGTGTGGCTCCCTTTTTCGTCGCGGCTTGTCTTCGTTGCGAAGCGTTATTTCTTGGCGTAACCCAGCTTCTTGTCCACCAGGTTGAACCGGTCCTTGCCCTGCTGCCACAGATCGAAGTTTTCCAGGAACTGGTCGGTCAGCGCCCGCTTCCAGCCGATGAAATCGCCGGCCATGTGGGCGCTCATGGTCACGTTCTCGTAGTCCCACAGCGGGTGGTCTTCCGGTACAGGTTCTTCCTCGAACACGTCCAGGCCGGCACCGGCGATCTCGCCATTATCCAGGGCGCTGATCAGATCGTCGGTTTTGACGATCGGGCCGCGGCCGATGTTGATCAGCCGTGCGCTGTTTTTCATGGCCTTGAAAGCTTTCTGGTCAAACAGGCCCTCGGTCTGCGGTGTCAGCGGCGCGGCAATGACCACGAAATCCGCCTGTGGCAACTGATCGAACAGGTCGTCGTTGCTGTGAATGGCTTCAAAATCCGGGTCGTCCGTCTTGGCCTTGCGGGCAATGCCATGGGGTTCCATGCCGATGCCCCTGGCCAGGCGGGCAATCTGGTGGCCGATGGAACCGGCGCCCACCACCAGCACCCGTTTCTTGTGCACTAGCTCCGTGTCGCGGTGCTTCCACTGGTGCTTTTGCTGCAGCCGGATGTTTTGCGGGAAGTCCTTGGCAAACATCAGCATGGTGCAGGCCACGTACTCCGCGATGCCCCGGTCAAAAATACCCCGGGCGTTGGTTACGGTTACGTCACTTTCAATCAGTCCAGGAAACATCAGGGCATCCACCCCGGCACTGGTGGCGTGGATCCACTGAAGCTTGTCAGCACAGGACCACGCGGCCTCCAGCGCCTCGGTTCGGAAATCCGTAACCATCATCACATCGGTGCCGGGAAGCGTGTCCCGCAACGTTTGCTCATCACTGGCGAAGCGGACTTCGGCCCGCGCCTGCACGTCTTCGATGCCTGGCGGTGCGTCCTCGCCAGGAGCGGTAAGTACGGTTACGACCGGTTTGCTGGATGCTGTCATCTGACCTCCGATGAACCTGCTGTTAAGGAATTAATCTGGTTACAGTCTGGTTCCCGATACAACGCTGGTCAACCCGCTTGCTCCCGCCTGTGTAACTGGCTAACCTGCAGGTACAGTTACCCACTTTTCCCGCCGTCCGGAGGTGTATATGGCAGAAGCCCTGAACAGAGACACCGGCCAAAGCAAACCGCGTAAAATGAAGTACCGCAAAGCCAAGGCCAGTTGGAACCCGGCCATGCAGGCCATTCCGGTATCAGGGATTCGACGGCTGGTGAACATGGCGTCGAACATGAAAGATGTCATTCACCTTTCCATCGGCCAGCCAGATCTGCCAACGCCCAAGCACATCATTGACGCCTACGTGGACGCCCTGAATGCGGGCCAGACCGGCTACACCATGGATGCCGGCCTGCCGGAGCTTCTCGTCGCGCTTCGGGATTATTACGGCAGGCGCTATAACCGCAAGCTGACCCGGGATAACATCCTGATCACCAGTGGCGCCACCGAGGCACTGTACCTGGCAATTTCGGCGACATCGGCGCCGGGCCGCCAGTTCCTGGTAACCGACCCGTCGTTCCTCCTGTACGCACCGCTGATCCGGATGAACGGCGGCGAGGTGAAGTACATTCCCACCCGGGCGGAGAACAACCACCAGCTGGATCCGGATGAGGTTATCCGGGCCATGGGCTCGCGCACCTTTGCGCTGATCCTGAACAACCCGAATAACCCGACAGGCGCGGTCTATCCTCGCAGCACTGTGGAGACCATCCTGGAGGAGTGCGCCTACCGGGGTATCCAGGTCTACGCCGATGAGGTGTACGACCACATGGTGTTCGATGATGACGACTTTGCCAGTGTCCTCAACTGCTCCATGGACCTGGACAACATCATGTGCATCAGTAGCTTCTCCAAGACCTACAGCATGGCGGGGCTGCGCGTGGGCTGGGTGATTTCCAGCCAGGCGGCGATCAAGTCCCTGCGGCGCTACCACATGTTCACCACCTCGGTGGCCAATACCCCGGCCCAGTTTGCTGGGGTAGCAGCACTGACCGCCGATCAGAAGTGTGTCAACGACATGGTGGACATCTATCGGGAGCGTCGGGACAAGATTGTGGAGTTGATCGACCAGACGCCACACATGACCGGCTACAAACCGGGCGGGGCTTTCTACGCCTTCCCGAATCTGCCGCCCCATGTCGACGGTTCCGATCTGGCCCTGAGGATGCTCAAGGAGACGGGTGTTTGCGCCGTGCCGGGGGATGCCTTCGGCGACAACTGCACGAATGCCCTGCGCTTCAGTTTCGCCACCAGCGTGGAGAAGATGGAAGAAGCGTTTGACCGCATCATTCCCTGGATGGCCAAGCAGCAGTTCTAAAGCGCCATGGCCGCAATGGACTCGGTGATGGTGCAATGCCCCTACTGTTGGGAGATGCTGGAAATCAGCATCGACCCTTCAGTGGCGGATCAGGAATACGTGGAAGATTGTCAGGTCTGCTGCCACCCGATTCTACTGACCGTGCACATCGATGAGCAGCAGGTGCCGACAGTCGAGGCCCGGGCCGAAAACGAGTAAGTTGACGATTCAATAACCGGGACACAGAGATCATGTTGAGAACAAAACTGCGCGGGGTGCTGTTACTGGCAGGGACCATGATGGCCTTGTTGGTCAGTGGCTGCGCTAGCATGGCGCCTTACTCCATTTCCGAAGCTGAGATTGAGGATCACCTGAAGAAGGCGGTCTCGGACTTTGACCGCCAACAGCTGCAAAGTGGGTCTCCGCTCAGCCTGAGCCTGAGCGATGCCGACATCACCCTCGGGCCGGATGGCCGTAACGTGGCGGTGATCGATCTGCGAGGCCAGGTGGCGCTCAATGCATTGATGGCCAAACTGCCGGTGGACCTGGCCCTGAAAGTGGAAGGCTCGCCGGTGTATGACAGCGAGGAAAAAGCGGTCTACGTGCGCAGGCTGCGGTTGCTGGAAAGCTCCATTGATTCGCCGTTTTTCAAGGGGGACCTGGCGCCGGTAACCGACTCGGTGATGCGGGTGGTCTCCCAGATGCTGGAAACCATGCCGGTGTACCGGCTGGATGAAAGTGATCTTAAGCAGCGGATGTTCGGAATGGTGCCGATGGATATCCGGGTTGCGCCGGGCCGGCTGGAGTTTGTGATGGCTGAGTGAGAAGCCCTAAACGAGTCTTGCAAAAGAAAAGGGGAGTGACCAATGTCACTCCCCTTTTTAATGCAAAAAGAGAATAGGGGCCGTCTCAGGAGCCGCGAAGGCGTTTGCAGACAGCGTCACCGATTTCCCGGCTGGTTCTTTGCTGGTTGCCGCACTCTGCCAGGTCTGCGGCCATGGCGTCGAACAGTTCCTGGCCGGCCAATGCCAGGGAGGGATCTTTTCGCCCCAGCCATTCAAGCATGCGTGCGGTGGTAAACAGCATGGCTGTCGGGTCAGCGATGCCCTGGCCAGCTATATCCGGTGCACTGCCATGCGTGGGCTCGAACATGGAGGGCATGTTCGGATTGGTAGGGTTCAGGTTGCAGGACGGAGCAACCCCCATGCCGCCAGACAGCACCGCTGCCAGGTCGGTCAGGATGTCCCCTTGCAGGTTACTGGCCACCACCACGTCGAAAGCCCAGGGGCACTGAACAAACTTCATGCAGGCGGCGTCCACCAGTTCATGGTGGACTGCCACATCGGGGTATTCCTTGCTGATTTCCTCGAACGCTTCGGTGTACATATCGCCCCAGTGGCGCAGGGCATTGCGTTTGGTGATCAGGCACACCTGGCTCTCGCAGGTGCGGCCATCAAGGGTCCGGAAGCTGCGGGTGCGTCCTTCCTGCAGGCGGTCAGCCGCACGCTTCCTGGCCTGGTCAAAGCCATAGCGGATAATCCTGTCGGTCGCCTTGCGGGTAAACACCTCCAACTGAGTGGCCACTTCGTCTGGAGTGCCCTTGCGCAGGCGGCCACCCTGGCTGACGTACTCGCCCTCGCTGTTTTCCCGGATGACCAGCATGTCGATGTCCTTGGCCCGTTCGTCCTTGAGGTACTGACGGGCGCCGGGGAGTAACCGTGCCGGGCGTTCGCACACCCACTGGTCAAAGTTTTTGCGCATGTCCAGCAGCGGGCCCAGGGAAACCGCGTCAGACAGCAGGTAGCGGTCCGGGTCATCCGCAGGGCCGGGATCGCCGAGCGCGCCGAGCAGAATGGCCTGGTAATCACGGAGTTGATCCAGCGCATCCGCCGGCCAGGATTCACCGTGTTGCTCGTGCCAGGCATGCGATGGCCAGGGGAAACGAGTCCACTCCAGCGCCAGATCGTGCTTGGCACGAAGTACTTCCAGGCAGCGTACTGCCTCGGCGATGACCTCCGGGCCAATACCGTCCCCGGGTGTGATTGCAATGCGCGTGGTTTCGGCCATTCAGTAACCTCCAGGTAACCAAGTTTCTTAATGCGGCCCGCTTCCAGTGTAGTCCTCGCGGGACCAGATGCCAGTTACCTATACGTCTGATAGGTAAAGGATGTTTTACCAAGTGAGGGTTGGTCACTATAGTGGGATTCAGTTGATTCCTTTTATTATGTGTATACATTTATGGCATGTGTCTAATCTGGAGAGTCCGTGGAAAAGCCAGACGTATTATTTGACGAATCGCACTGCGAGCAGTGCGCCTGTGGAACCGGGCTGGACTTCTCGTTCAGCTTTGCCTTTCAACCGATTGTGGATGCCGTTACCAAGAGCGTCTTTGCCTACGAGGCGCTGGTTCGTGGGGTGGAAGGCGAAGGTGCCATGTCGGTGCTCTCGAAGGTGAACGAGACAAACCGGTATTCGTTTGACCAGATTTGCCGGGTAAAGGCGGTCAAGCTGGCGGCGAAGCTGGATATGCAGGCATTGCTCAGCATCAATTTCATGCCCAATGCCGTTTACAAGGCCGAGTACTGCATTCGCACCACCCTGGCAGCAGCGAGGACCTACAACTTCGACACCCGCAAGATCATTTTCGAGCTGACCGAAGGCGAAAACCTCTCCTCGGTGGAGCATCTGACCTCCATCATAGAGGCCTACCAGGAAATGGGCTTCAGCACCGCGATTGATGACTTCGGCGCCGGCTACTCCCGCTTCAACATCATGATGGCCAGTCCGCCGGATTTGCTTAAACTGGATATGGGGCTTGTGCGTAACATCCATAACGAGCCTAACAAACAGGCCGTGGTTGCGGGCATCATCACCATGATGCGCCAACTGGGTGGCAGGATTGTGGCCGAAGGTGTGGAAACGCCGGAAGAGTACTTCTGGCTGCGCTCACAGGGGATCACCCTGTACCAGGGGTTCCTGTTTGCCAAACCCGGCTTTGAATGCCTGCCCGAACCTGTCTGGCCGGATTGATTCATCACTAACAGGGGCTGAGAGTGTTCTATCGCCTGATTACCCTTATTGGCGGTCTGGTCTTTGTCGCCGCATTGTTTGGTCTGATCTGGTTTTTCTGCAAGAAATTCCTGCAGCACCAGGGTGTGACCGAACAAGTAGATGACCGCGCCACCGTACTGGCCACCTGGACTTTCGCGGGTGTGGCCGTAGGGCTGGTCTTTGCCGTGGTTGGCGCCTTTGTGCTTGGCCCCTGGGCCTTCTACCGCACCTTGCGAGGCCATGACGTGGATATTTCCGACGCCGCCGCCATCTGGTGGGGACTCGGCATCGTGGTGCTTTCGCTGGGGATTGTCGGCGCCGGTTTCTTTGGCTTCCTGATGCTTGTCGGGGCTTACTAGGCGCTGCCATGACAATAAAATGAAGGGGACTCCATGAGCCAAACCAACCTTTTTGACCTGACCGGCCGTGTTGCACTGGTTACCGGTGCCAGCAGGGGTATCGGCGAAAGCGTCGCACGCACACTGGCGGATTACGGCGCCCACGTGATCGTCTCGAGCCGCAAGATCGACGCCTGTGAAGCCGTGGCCCAGAGCATCCGGGAAGGGGGCGGCAGCGCCGAGGCGGTTGCCTGCCATATTGGCGAAATGGAACAGATCGACGCAATTTGGGATCACATTGGCGAAACCCACGGCAAGCTCGATATTCTGGTCAACAATGCCGCCGCCAACCCCTATTTCGGGCCCATTGAAGACACGGACCTGGGTGCGTTCCAGAAAACCGTGGATGTGAATATCAGGGGCTATTTCTTCATGTGTGCCCGGGGCGCCCAGCTGATGAAAAAAGCCGGTGGCGGCTCAATCGTGAATGTGGCGTCGGTGAATGGCGTGAATCCCGGCCACTTCCAGGGCATCTACTCCATCACCAAGGCGGCGGTGATTTCCATGACCAAGTCGTTCGCCATGGAACTGGGCCAGCAGGGCGTGCGGGTAAACGCGTTGCTTCCGGGGCTGACGGACACCAGATTTGCCAGCGCGCTGACCAGCAACGACGCCATCAAGAAACAGGCCATGGCCCATATTCCCATGAAGCGGGTGGCTGACCCGTCGGAAATGGCAGGCACCGTGCTGTATCTCGTCTCTGACGCTTCCACCTACACCACCGGCGCCTGCATCAACGCGGATGGCGGCTACCTCACCATCTGATCGGTGGCCTGATCGCAGACCAGAGGCCTGGAATTACCGCTCACAAATCCATATGGCAAAACATCGTTTGCTTGCTAAGATGTGCGCCTTCAGAGGGTGGCGCATATCTGTGCAATGTACGGGGTGTTTGCCTGTTTGGATGGTAACGAAGGCGCTCAAGGCGGAGAGAGCATGTCAAAACAGAGAGTGACACGGGTTCGACGGTTTGTGTTTGCGTTTTACATGTCTGGCATCATGTCGTTGCTGATGTCGGGGATTATTACCACGATCAACACTGGCATAAGCGACGGCTTTATTACGCGCTGGGGAGCCGCGTTCCTGGTGGCCTGGGGTGTGGCTTTTCCGCTGGTCAGTTTTATCGCACCACTGGCAAACAAGCTCGCCGACCGCACAATGGCGAAGTTGTTCGGCGCTGAGTGACCGCTATTGGATATTGCTTGAGCCGGTAACGCTGGACTGCGAAATGGTGGTGCCCGTCGGCGGTTGGAAGTGCAGGGAATAGAGCACCCGATCCAGCACGGCCTTGCCATTCCAGGCTGGATCGTTGTTAACCATGCCCACCACCGCCCAGGTGGTGTTGTTCTCATCGCGGGTAAATCCGGCAACGGACCGCACGTTCGCCAACAGGCCAGTCTTGATCCGGCCTTCACCGTCCATGCCGATGTCTTTCAGGCGATTGGCCATGGTTCCGTCCATGGCAATAATCGGCATTGAGGCCATCAGATCGGCCGCGAAAGGGCTGTTCCAGGCGTGTTGCAGAATGTCCGCGCCCTGGCGGGCAGTGATCCGGCCATGGCGGGTCAGGCCGGAGCCGTTGTCGATTACCATGCCCGCCGTGTTGATCCCCTTGCCTTCCAGCCAGGTGTAGATGGCTTTGATGCCGGCCACCCGGTCGTCAAGATCGTCTTCCTGCCGTAGCTCCGCCCCGATGTTCAGCAGCATCTGCCGGGCCATCACGTTACTGCTCCATTTATTGATGTCGCGAATCATGGATACCAGATCCGGCGAACGGGTGCGCATGACCAGCTCCGCCTCTTCGGGAACCTGGGCCAAACGATTAACACCGGCGACCTGCACGCCCACGTCAGACAGCAATGAGCGGATCAGCGACGCTGAGTATTGTTCCTGGGACAGCAGCGACAGGTACTTGGAGGTCCGACAACCCTGTGGCAGCTCGCCCGTGACACGCACGGTCACCTGGTTGCTCTCGTGGAAAACCGGCGTCCAGTCAAAGTTCCGGCGGGCCGGGCAGGGGCCTTCCGGCAAGGCGGTGACCTGGTTGTCGATGGTGATTCCCTGCAATGCCGGAGCGCTCCAGGCTCGGGTGCCACGCTCATCGGAGCGAACCTGGAAATGCAGCAGGTTCAGGTTGGTGAGGTAGGCAGAGGGTTCCACCAGAAACGGAGCGTAGGGATCATCGCCGGAATCGTCGAACTTTGGAAAACCGCCGTCCACCCGGAAACGGCTGCCATCCAGCACCAGATCTCCGGTGATGTGGCTGATGCCCATAGCCCGAAGCTCGCCAAGGGTGGTCCACAGCCGCTCAATGGTCAGCTTGGGATCGCCACTGAAACGGACGTAGAGATTGCCATCCAGGGTGTCACCGTTCATGTGGCCATCGGTCAGGAAATCGGTGGTCCAGCGATAATTGGGGCCAAGCAGTTCAAGGGCGGCGTAGGTGGTCACCAGCTTCATGATCGAGCCGGGGCTCATCAGCTGGTCAGCGTTTACATACTGGTCAATGCCCGGGCCATTAAGGGGAATGGCGGCAACACTGAGGCCTTCGGTGGTGTGCAGGGATTGTTCGGCGTAATCCCGAACTTCCTTGGCCCAGAGTGGCGAGCCGGAAAAAGAATGACGCTCCTGAGCGGAGACGCCTTGAGCGAGGGTGCAACTGGCAGCCAATGCCAGGGCGAGCAGCTTCGACCCGCGGACTTTTGCCGGCGGGAGAATCCTTTTGCGTAAGCCCTGAGCCAGCATGACGGTAGTCCTCTGTAGTCGCTCAAGTTGAAGATAGCGGATTCCGGGCCTTCGGTCCATGGCGGACAGCGCTGGAATCGGCCTATATATTACTTGAAAACCTAGCGCCAGCTGTTTGGTTTGTAAAGGATTTCGAGGGCAGGGTGTGAAATTTAATAAAAGGGTTTATGATCACGCTCCTGAATCTTCAGAAAATACCGGGAGTTAGTGGTGGTTACAGGTCAGTGTTTGTGTGGCGATATCAAATTTGAATACGACGGCCCGCTGGGGCCCATCGCACTTTGCCACTGCAGCCAGTGCCGCCGAGCCCATGGCAGCGCCTTTTCCGCCAGTGCGCCGGTGCAGAAGGTGCGTTTCCGGTTTGTTTCCGGTGAGGAACTGGTTACCGAGTATGAGTCCCGGCCGGGTAAGTACCGGGCTTTCTGCCCACGTTGCGGCAGCCAGTTGTACAGTCGCGTGGATGCGATTCCCGGTATTCTCCGGCTGAGAGTTGGAGCGCTGGATGGCCCCCTTGGCAAGAAGGCCGCGCAGCATGTGTTTGTCGGTTCCAAATCAGACTGGTTCGAGATCACCGATGATCTGCCCCAGTACGAGAAAACGGAGCGCACGAACGATCCGCACTAGGTAGTGGGGGCCGATCAAACCCTGGGGTTCACTCTGTTGGCACCATCCGATAAACCTTCCCACGCGGGGAATCCGTGAGCAGCCAGAGCGCCCCATCCGGCCCCATGCGCACATCGCGGATGCGCTCGCCCAGCTCGGTCAGAAGGTTCTCGATTTCCACCACATCCCCATCTTCAATGGTCAGGCGGACGACTTTGCGCATGGCCAATGCGCCCACGAATAAATCTCCCCGCCACTCGGGAAACAGCTCACCGGTATAGAACGCCATGCCAGAGGGCGCGATGGACGGGTCCCAGAAATGCAGGGGATCTTTCACCCCTTCCATGGTGGTCTTGTTGGAAATGGGCAGCCCCGAGTAGCCAATGCCGTAAGTGACCTTCGGCCAGCCATAGTTGGCGCCGGCTTCCAGGATGTTGATTTCATCCCCGCCCCGGGGCCCGTGTTCGTGGGTCCAGATCTCGCCGGTGTCCGGGTGAATGGTCATACCCTGGATGTTGCGGTTGCCGTAGGTGAAGAAAGTGTCGTTGGCTGAAGGGTCATCCAGGAAGGGGTTGCCCGGCGCTGGTTTGCCGTTGATGGTGATGCGATGAACGCCGCCCGCGTCGTCGCCCAGGTCTTGCGCGCGCTCCTTTTGCCCCCGGTCACCGACTGAAACGTAGAGGTAGCCATTCCGGTCGAATTCCAGACGCCCCGCAAAATGCCGGGTGGTATTGGACCGTGGCAAGGCTTCAAAGATCACCTCAACATCCTCCAAAGCGTCGCCGGTGAATCGCGCTCGGGCAACGCGGGTGGTCATACCGTCCAGGTTGCGGTGGGCGTGGCTCAGAAACAGCAGGCGGTTTTCTTCGAACTGTGGGTGCAGGATCACATCCAGCAGACCGCCCTGACCGGCGGCCACCAAGTCTGGCAGGCCGCTGATGTGGTCCTTCTGCAATTTGCCATCACGGATCACGCGTAGCCGGCCGGCCCTTTCGGTCACCAACTGGTCACCGTTGGGCAGGAAAGCCAGGCTCCAGGGGTGCTCCAGGTTGGTGGCAACAGTCTCCAGGCGAAAATCAGCTTTGTCGGACGAAAACCGTTCATTCGCCAGGCTGGTAGGGCCGGCGGTAAGCAACAGGGTGAATGAGATAACAGCGAGGATCCAGCGCATGGTGCCTCCCGTAGTTAGTCGATAAGCCGCGTACGTCTTTGAACTAAACCATAGGTGTTTGCCTGGGGTTGCGCCAACGGTGAGGCCACTCTGTTGCAATGGCGGATGATAATCATTACTATCCATAGAGTTGTTTTGAGAACTCTCATTCCTTTTCAGGGGAGACGTGGTCATGGAAAGAGAAGTCATTGAAGGACTGAAAATTGCACTCCTGGCTACCGGTTTCACCGCCCTGGCAGTCACCGTTTTGGCGGTGGGCCTTTAATCCCGGGCTCCTTGAGTTCCTCCAGGCGCTGCTTGCGATAGACGCCGCAAGTACCGCAGTAGCCGCCTTCCGGTAGCCGGTATTTCAGGCAACACCCCTTGCGCTGGGGAATGGCGGTTTTTTGCTCACCGAACACGGCGGGTATCCAGTCGATAAAACGGTTGGCGTCGTTATTGAATTGCTCCAGCCATCGTTGCGCCAGCTCACACACCGAATCCGGCTCTGCCAGGTTCCACACCGCCGAGAAAGGCGCACCCAAGCCCAGTCCCACGCTGCTCCAGTAAGCCCCCGGGCTCACGCCCAGCTGTTGCCGGAACACCGGGTACCATTGCCGGGTGTAGTCCGCCATTCCCCTGATGAAATCCGGCTCGTTGACCGGCTGTTGGCTCGGCGTAAGGAGCCACCGGGAGGTCGTCTGCCCGGGCTGGTCTTTCGGGGCCAGGAAGATACGGTTGGGGTCTGGCAGAGGCGCTTGTTCATGGCGGAACAGTCGCAGAACCAGCGGAGCGAGAACGCTTAAGGCCAGGTCCTGCTGCAGGACCGAAGCGTAGGTGCGAATATCGCGCTGGTCAGAAGCCTGCGGGTAATCGGCCTGGATTTGGCGCACCAGCAGTTCGGGTGCCGCCAGGCACTGGGCCAGGGAGAACAGCCCCCGGCGTTCGGAACCGTTGGTCTGCAGGGCGCCGGCCAGTAAGGCTTCCCGGTCCAGCTCCGAGGCCTCCAGCAATCGGGTGTAACGCTGGACCCAACCGACTTCTGTGGCTAAGGGCTCAGGCTTTGCCATGACGGCTGAGCCCCCAGAGGAAATAAAGCCCGCCAACCAGTGCCGCCAGCAGCCCGGCGGGCAATTGGTTCGGGTAGACCACGATGCGGGACAGGTAATCGGCCACGGCCAGCAGCACGCCGCCCACCAGGCCGGCCACAATCAGCTGGCGGCCAACCGTTTGCTGGCCCAGTACCCGGGCGAGGTGAGGGGCAATCAGGCCGACAAAACTCAACGGGCCAATCACCACCGTGGCGGCGGCGGTCAGCACGGCGGCAAGCAGTAGCAGGACCAGCCGCGCCCGTGCCACCGGCAGCCCCAGGGACGACGCCGAGACGTCCCCAAGCGGCAGGATGGTCAGCGGGCGAACGATAACCGCCAACACCGCGCTTATGGTCAGGATGATCGCCATCAGGCTGAACGCTTCGGTTTCCGACACCAGCCAGGTGGAACCGTACATCCAGTTCAGCAGTTTCGAGGCCTGGGTACCGCCTGAAGCCATCACCAGGCGTAATCCCGCATCCATGAATACATACAGCGCCAGCCCGCCCAGCAACAGCTGGTTGCCGGCGAAACGGTGTTTGCGGGCCAGCAGTATCAACAGGCCCAGGGCGCCAGCGGCGCCGGTGGTGGCGGCCAGTACCTGTATGGCACGCCCCGCCTCGATGCCGGAAAGCACCACCAGAACCATAACCAGCGCCGCACCCCCGCTGATGCCCAGCATTTCCGGGCTGCCCATGGGGTTGCCGGTCATGCGCTGGATCAGCGTGCCGGCCAGCCCCAGGGCGACACCGGCCAGGATGGCGGCCAGCATGCGCGGCCCGCGCCAGACCCAGGCTTCGTTCCAGTTGGTCACGGCTGTCCAGTTCCAGCCCTCAAGCCCGGGCGACCAGCCCATGGAAATCACAACGGTTGCCGCCAATAACACCAGCAGAATGCCGGCAATCACGCCGGTGGCTCGGCGTTGGGGCAGGAAACCGGGCGGGCTGGAGGCCTGGCCCGGCATGTGGTGAGTGTTCCGGAACCCCTGCAGGGCCAGAAGAATAATCGGCCCGCCGATCAGCGCGGTGGTGGTGCCGGTGGGAATCAGCGAGCCGTCGCCCCAGGTGGAAGCCCAGTGGGCCAGGGTGTCGGCCAATAACAGCAGCCCGGCCCCCAGCAGCGGGCTCCAGACCAGTTTTTCGCCCAGGGTGCGAGCACCCAGCAGGCGTGCCAGTACCGGCGCGGCCAGGCCGACAAAGGCAATGACGCCCACGCGGCTGACCACCGTGGCGCTCAGCAGCACCACCAGGAACAGCGCCAGCGCCCGGACCCAGGCCACCTTCGCACCCAGCGAGCGGGCGGAAGTCTCGCCCAATTGCAGCAGTTGCAGGGGGCGCATCAGTAGCAGCATAAGCGCAGCGATGATGAGCACCCGGGGCCAGAGATCCAGGAACGGCTGCCAGTTGTTCTGCACCAGAGAACCGGCACCCCAGATAAACAGGTTGCCCAGCCATTCGCCCTTGAGCAGCAGGAACGCCATGTTGGTGGCGCCCAGGAAGAAAGTGATCACCAGCCCGGCCAGGATCACGGTGACCGGTGAGAACCCCAGGCGCCAGGTCAGGGCAATGACCATGGCAATGGCCAGCAGGCCACCCAGAATGGCAGGGATATCCGCACTCCAGGCCAGCAGGCCGGGGAAGAACAGGGAGGCGACGGTGACACCAAACTGGCTGCCGGCGGCCACACCCAAAGTGGTGGGCGAGGCCAGTGGGTTGCCGAGGATCTGCTGGGTAACGGCACCGGCAAGGCCGAGCGCAGCGCCAATCAGAATCGCCATGGAAACCCGCGGGGCCCAGCTGAAGTGGGCCATGACCGAGGCGTAGCTGTCTGCATTAAAACCGATGAAGGCTTCCAGCAACGCCAGGGGCGAGAGCTGCCCCAGCCAGGGGGCAGAGCTGGCCAGTATGGCCGCCGCCCAGAGAACGCCGGCCATTAATGGCAGGCGGGCGGGCATGGATGGCCCCTGCAGGGGAGAGGTGGCGATATTACTCGACATTGTCAGAGCCTCCGGCGAGCAGGGCATCGGTCAGGTAATTGGCCAGGCGCTTGACCTGATAGGCACCGCCAAAGGGCCACACCGGGTCAATCTGGTACACTTGATTGCGTTGTGCGGCGGGCAGGTAAGTCCAGAAGGGGCTGTCGGCCAGGGTGTCCCGCAGGCCCGGCGGAGTGGGGGAGATGGCAATCAGACGGGCATTCCGATGATCTGCCAGAGCCTCCAGACCAACCACCGAGAAGCCCCAGAAATTGCCGTCGTGAGGCCAGGCGTTGTCCAGCCCAAGCGCATCCAGCGCCGTCTGGTAAAGCCCGTTCGGGGCATGGACCCGAACGTGGCGGGCATCCAGGAAGTTCACCAGCGCCACGGGGCGTCCCTGCAAATCAGCCTGTTCCAGCCGGGCACGTTCGTGCTCCAGAGTCTGCTCGATATCGGCCAGCACCGCTTCGGCTTGCTCACGGCGGTCGAGCATGTCACCGAGGGTCAGCAACATTTTTCGAGCCTGCTCGAAAGCATTGATGTCTGGGCGGTAGACACTGATCACGTAGGTGGGGGCGATGCGTTCCAGCAGGCTTTCAGCGGGCGCCATTTCAGCGCTGGTGACGATCAAATCCGGCTCCAGTTCGGCAATGGCCTCCAGGCTGGGGGCGACCCGAGTGCCCACGTTGGCCACGCCTTCCTCGGGCAGAGCGGGTTGCCGGACCCAGTGGTGATAGCCCTGCAGGTCCGCTACGCCCACCGGCGTTACGCCCAGTAGCAGGGCGGCTTCGGTGGCCGCCCAATTGAGCGTGATGATGCGTTTGGGTGGCTGCTCCAGAGTCAGGGAGCCGTTCTCATGCTGCCAGGTGTCCGCAGCGGCGGGGGCCGCCGGCAACGCCATGGCCAGTATCAGGGCCGCGAAAACACAGAGCCTAGTGAACATAGGAAACCCACTGGCTCGGGGCTCGTTCCATCACACCCATGGGCACACTGTAGATCGCCTCCAGCGTGCCCTCTTTCATGATCTCGTCCGGGCGGCCATCGGCAATCAGCCGGCCGGCCTTCAGTGCCACCAGTCGGTCACAAAAACGGGCGGCCAGGTCCACGTCATGCAGCACCACAATCACCGTCAGTTCCCGGCTCTCGGCCAGCCGATGCACCAGGCGCAGGGTCTCCACCTGGTGCTTCACATCCAGCGCGGAGATGGGTTCGTCCAGCAGCAGGCAACGGGTTTGCTGGGCCAGCAGCATGGCAATCCATGCGCGCTGGCGTTCGCCGCCGGAGAGGGTGTCCACGGAACGTTGTGCGAAGGCTTGCAGGCCCGTGTCGGCAATGGCCTGGTCAATCAGTTGTTGGTCTTCCGTGGTGTAACGCCCGAGCGGCCCGCGCCAGGGGTAGCGGCCCAGTGCCACCAGCTCACGGACCGTCAGGCCATCGGTGGCCGGGGGGTGTTGGGGCAGGTAGCCCACCGTGCGGGCAAATTCCCGAGCGGCGGTGTGTTGGAATGGCTTGCCCAGCAGGTGGGTCTGGCCTGTGCTCGGAGCCTGATGCCGGGCCAGCACTTTCAGCAGGGTGGACTTGCCCGAGCCGTTGTGGCCCAGCAGTGCGGTTACTTCACCCTCGGTAAAGCCCAGGTTTACGTCATGAAGAATCGGGGTGTCGCCAATGCGAACCCCGAGGTTGGATACTTCGAAAAATGCCGACATGCTGACTCTCCGTCCTCGAGTGCCGGCATGGTAATCTAAATAATAATTACTATCAATTGTTTGTGTGTGCCAAAACCTGACCGGTCTGTACCTGCCACTGGGCATGATAAGCACCTTGGCGGGCAAGCAGTGACTGGTGGTCGCCCTGCTCAATCACCCGGCCATTCTCAACCACCGCTATGGTGTCAGCTTCCACGATCGTGGACAGCCGGTGGGCAATCATGATCACCGTCCGGTTATGGCCAATCCGCGCAAGCGAACGTTGAATGGCGGCTTCGGTTTCGTTGTCCACGGCACTGGTGGCTTCATCCAGCACCAGGATCGGCGGGTCTTTCAGTAGGGCGCGGGCCAGGGACAGGCGCTGGCGCTGGCCGCCGGACAGCCGCACGCCTCGTTCGCCCACGGCGGTATCCAGGCCTTCAGGCAGTGCGCTGATGAACGACCAGGCCTCGGCTGTTTTTGCCGCCTTTATGATCTCCTCGTCGCTTGCGCCGGGTTTGCCGTAGGCCAGATTGTCGCGAATGCTGCCCTCGAACAGGTACACATCCTGGCTCACCAGGCCAATGGCATCGCGTAGGGATGTCAGGCTGACATCACGGATGGGCTGGCCGTCGATGCGGATCTCGCCACCAGCCGGGTCGTAGAAGCGCAGCAGAAGCTTGATCAGTGTGGACTTGCCGGAACCCGTCGCGCCCACCAGGGCCAGGGTATGCCCCGCCGGTACGTCCAGGCTGATGCCATGTACGCCGGCACCACTGCTGCCATACCGGAATTCAATATTATTGAAGCTGACCTCGCCACGTACCGGCTGGGCCAGGGGTGTTCCGGCCTGGTCATGCACGTTCACCGGCTCGGCCAGCAGGTCCAGGATGCGGCGGGTACTGGCCATGGCCCGTTCGAACAGATCAATCACGGCGGCCAGGCCGGTCAGCGGCCAGAGCAGGCGCTGGGTGAGGAATACCAGCACGCCGTAGGCACCGACATTCAGCGAGCCTTCCAGGGCCATCATCCCGCCCACCGTGAAGGTGGCCAGAAAGCCAGCCAGGATGGCCATGCGGATGACCGGAATGAACGCCGAGCTGATGCGAATAGCGCGCTCGTTGGCCTGCACGTAGGCCTCGCTGGCCTCTCTCAGGCGTTTGGCTTCGCGCTGCTCGGCGGTGAAGCTCTTGATGGTGGCAATGCCGCCCAGGTTATTGGCCAGCCGGCTGGAGAGATCGCCCACTTTCTCACGCACATCGGCATACAGGGGCCCGGCCTTGCGCTGGAAGTAGAACGCGCCCCAGATGATCAGGGGAATCGGCGTGAAGGCCAGCAGGGCAATCAGAGGCGACAGCACGAAGAACACCGCGCCCACGGCCACCACCGTGACACCCACCTGGATCATCGCGTTGGCGCCGCCGTCCAGAAACCGCTCCAGCTGGTTCACGTCGTCGTTCATGGTGGCCACCAACTGGCCGGAGCTGGTGGACTCGAAAAAGCTCATGTCCAGGCGCTGGGCGTGCTCGTAGGCATCCTGGCGAAGATCGGACTGCAGGCGCTGGGCCAGGTTGCGCCAGAGTATCTGGAACAGGTATTCGAACAGCGATTCACCCGCCCAGATGAAGAAGGTGAGGGCGGCCAGCACCGTGATCTGCTCCTGGGCTGTGTCAAAGCCCAGGCCAGCCACGAAGCTTTCCTCCTGGTTGACCACTACATCGATGGCCACACCGATGAGAATTTCCGGGGCAATGTCGAACAGCTTGTTGATGATCGAGCAGGTGGTGGCGGCGATGATCCGGCGGCGGTATCCGCGGGCGTAGCGCAGTAGCCGGAGAAGGGCAGAAAAACTATTGGTATGGGAATCAGGATGGCTGGACATGTTGCGCTCTGGTCTGGGGTTGATCAGTGAGCGCAAAGCCTATCTTTTTACAGGGGCAAATAAAAGAGAATCATTATCATAAAGGCCCCGCCTGATGCGGGGCCTTGGACCTTCAACCGGAAACCTATCAGGACTTGCTGTCATCCAGAAGTGTGACAACACTATCAGCCATGAGTTCCGTTGTTTCAAAGGTGTCGTCTTCCATGTCGCCCGTAACGGTTACCTGATCACCTTCGTTGATTTGCTGGAAGCCTTCATCGTCCATTGGATCGTAAGGCATAAGCGCGGTATCCACGCTCATTTCCTGGGAGCCCGTATCAATGGTGAACTCGGAGCCATTAACACTGGTTACGGTGCCGGTCAGTACCAGCTCGCCGATATCAACTGTGGGGGCCAGGTCCAGGTCCGTAAATGCTTCCTCGTCAGCCGGACTGGCGTAGAAGAAAGTACCCAAGCTGTCGACATAGACGCTGCTGGCTTCAATCTTGGCGGACTCGAATGTATCGTCATCGACTTCGCCATAAACCGTCACTTCATCGCCAGGCAGCACCTCACCGTTTTCTTCGAACCAGTCCCAATCATCCATCTCAACGTCAACCAAGCCTGTGCCGTAGTCCATTGTGAACGTATCGGCTGTTGTGCTGGTAACCTTGCCGCTGAGAGTGATCCACGAACCGTCTGACTTCAGGTAGGGGTTCTCATGATCGGTGGCCAGCGCGGTTGCTGGTGCTGCAATCAGCGTTGAGGCAATTGCGAGGGATAGTGTTGTGCGTTTCATAACTCTCAGATCTCCTTACCAAATGTTTTGGATTTGATCTGTGAATGTATGAATGCCATGTATCGCTTTGCTCAAAGCATTCGATGCCTGTATCAAAACATTAGTAACGGTCCAGGCTTAATAAAAGAACTCTGAAACTCTCGTAATAGTCCGGAAAGGAGCTGTATACACAGTACGCTAGCGCCTTTGATGGCGCTGCAGCCAGCGGTCCAGCTTGTCAGCAAATTCTTTACGGTCCGTCTGGCTGAACGGAGCCGGGCCGCCGGTCACCTGGCCGGCGTTGCGCATTTCTTCCATAAAGTTGCGCATCGCCAGTCGTTGGCGGATGTTCTCCTTGGTAAATGCCTGGCCGCGCGGGTTGAACACATCCGCGCCTTTCTCAATGGCCTCGGCGGCCAGGGGAATGTCCTGGGTGATCACCAGGTCGCCGTTAGTCATCTGGTCCATAATCTCGTTATCCGCCACATCAAAGCCGTGGGCCACCTGCCGACGCTTGATGAACGGGCTGGGCGGCAGGCTGATGGCGTGGTTGGCGATGAACGTGGTCTGGATCTGCCAGCGGACGGCGGCGCGGCAGAGAATTTCCCGGATGGGCACGGGGCAGGCGTCAGCGTCGACCCAGATTGGCATGGCGGTGATCCTTTAAGCGGGTTTTGGTGAGAAGTTTAACCGATGCCTGCGGAGAAATCCTTGCCCGGGAAGGGGTATAATCGCGTTCACACTTTATTAACAGGAAATGATAATGTCTCAACTTCCTCCTTGCCCCCAGTGCAGCTCTGAATACACCTACGAAGACGGTGTGCAACTCGTGTGCCCCGAGTGCGGCCACGAATGGACCGAAGCCGAGCAGGCGGAAGCTGAGTCCGGCCCGGTGGTGCGTGATGCCAACGGCAACGAACTTCAGGACGGCGATGCGGTCACTGTTATCAAGGACCTGAAAGTGAAGGGTTCCAGCACCGTGGTAAAGGTTGGCACCAAAGTAAAAAGCATCCGCCTGGTGGACGGCGACCACGACATCGATTGTAAAATCGACGGTATTGGTGCTATGAAGTTGAAATCGGAGTTCGTTAAAAAGGCCTGATGCGCTTAAAACCACGCAGGCCACGATGGAGATGGCTCATGGCGGGTTCGAACGGTGAGAAAGAAGAGCTGGCGGTTCCGGAGCAGGAAAAGAAACACGAGCTTCACCAGGAACTGCCCATTGATTTCCCCGACCCGTTCTTCCGGGGCCTGCACCGGGTTATCCGGTTTGCCATCCGCGTGCTTGCGGTACTTATGGTGGCAGTGATCCTCTGGGGCGTGGGTGATGTGATTTATATCATCTACGACCGGCTGGTCACGCCACCGTTCCTCCTGCTCGATATCAACGACATCTTTTTCACCTTCGGCGCCTTCATGGCCGTGCTGATTGCCGTGGAAATCTTCATCAATATTCGCCTGTACCTGGGTACCAACGTGTTCCCCGTGCAGTTAGTGGTGGCCACCGCCCTCATGGCCATTGCCCGGAAAGTGATCGTGCTCGACTTCGAAACCCTCACCCCCATGTACCTTCTGGGCATTGCCGCCACCACCCTGGCATTGGGTATTACCTACTGGTTGTTACGCCACGGCGACTCCAGCCGAGACTGGTAGCCTGAAGCGGAACGCTGCGACAATTTGACGCTTGCACGCGATCGGCTGCTGCGCCGATGATTCCTGCAGGAAAAGACCGAAAAACAAGCACCTGGTGATCGAATATGAAGCGACTGAATTCCCTGGCCTGCGCCTCCGCCCTGGCCTGCGCCTTCGCCCTGGCCTGCAGCACCCTGGCTCCGACCGCTCTGGCATCCAACCACGGCACCGTCGGCATCTCCGACCCCTGGACCCGCCCAACCCCGCCGGGCACCCCCATGGGCGTGGGCTACATGGTGATCAGTAATCACACCCACCAGGAAGTCCGCCTGGTAGGCGCCCAAACCCCCAAAGCCGGCCACGTCTCTATCCATGAAACCGTGATGAAGGACGACGTAATGCGCATGCAGCCCGTAAAAGGCGGCTTGGCCATCCCAGCCGGTGAGACTGTCAAGCTCAAGCCGATGAGCTACCACCTGATGCTGGAACAGCTGAACAGCCCCATCGTGGAAGGCGAGCCGGTACCCGTGACCCTGGAATTCGAAGGTGCCGGGCCGATGGATGTGGAATTGCAGGTTCAGCCCATGGATGGAGGCATGACCATGGACCATTCCAAGATGGAACACTGACGCCTGCCAAGCCATGCCTTGCGGAGCTCGACGGCGTTTGCCGTTTGGCTCCGGTATCCCTCCTTTCTTTCCCCCCGTTTTAAGCCTGCCATATCACAAACTAATCAGCCGCGGGGTTGCTCTAGTGGGCCTCTCAAATTGCGTGAAAAAGCGGAGATATGCGACAACTGTCGCGAAAGGCCAGAGTTATGCTGCCAAAGGCGGTGCAAGTGTTTGAAAAATAGTGGCAATCAGTCATGCGAGTTTGGAAATAGGCGAACGCATGATCTGGGACAATCCCGACAATTGACGCCTATTTTCCGGGGCGGTACTGTCGGAGAAAGATAGGTTTCTGATAAAAGGGAAGAAAATGGCGAGTGACTTTGAACTGGTGGCGGGAATAGGCGCGCCTCGGATAGAAGTCATTTGTCGGTGAATTACGCAGTTAACAGTAGGGAGTAGATTTGGGCATAAGTCACCATGACGTTCATGTGCTGGACAGGTTTATAAGGCCATTCGGCAGTTCAGTTTTTGTCCTGATCCTAGCTACGACTTCAGCATTGATCGGTATTTACCTTTCACAGCGAGGTTGTGACTGGACTTGGTTCTCACGGTTTGGTTCAGTGATCACTGTTGCTGGGCTACTCCTCGTAAGCTCGCCCGTATTTGATCAAGGGGTGTATTTATCTCACGCATCAGCGTTCGGCTTTGCCAGCAGAGATGAACATGGGAACTCTCGGATAACCGACGAGACATCAAGAAAAACGGGCAACAAAGTCCTCATCGGTATTGCCGTATCCATTTGCGGTACATTGATCTGGGGATTCGGTGACCTTATTGGGAAGCTAGGCATCTGTTAACAAGTCGCTGTAGTACGCGGCCGATGGCCGCCGGACGCCCTTTTCATTGCGGCTTCGCCTCCATTACAAGGTCGCCGCTAAGCTTTGCGTTAATGGCAAAGGCCTCAGTCTTTTGGTTGGCTTTGTGCCAGTGGCCTTGGTGCCGGGCTTTACTGCCAAAACCGCCTGGTTTGGTGAGCACCAAGGCCGTCAGGGTCCGCGTCTGATTTGGTTGC
>NZ_PTIV01000022.1 GCF_002934325.1 Marinobacter persicus | reverse complement strand
GCTTTCTCATAGGGGTAACCTCATGCTGGGAAATGTGAGGTTACTGTAGGGCGAATTTCAGCAGGGCGGCAGAACGTCGTGGAATGGACGCTTACCGCACTGCGTTGCGGTCCATGCTGCCTAGGGGGCGTAAAAATGCCGTAAAAATTACATTTTTTGAGTCCAAAATTACGTGAGCTTGTGGTTTCCTTACGCTGTTTGGCGCAGACGTGCCTTACCGAACAGGGGCAAGCATGGGTTTTTCTCGTTTAAAACCGGGTATACTGGGCCACCTAATTATTGCGCTCGCATGGCTCGCCTTCCTGGCTATAGCCAATCACCAAGCCGGGCGGCCTGTTTTATCCATTTTTCCTTATATGGTGCCCGTAGTGTTTTTTGCCTGGGTGCACGGGGCTAAATGGGGATTCTTTTTCGCTGGCCTGTCAGCCCTCGCGGCGTTGCCAGCCGATTATATTGCTACTCACTCTAAAGAAGATTTACTGTACGCAGGCTTTGCCACCTATATACAGTTGAGTGGTGCGGTTATAGGTTGTGCGGCGGCACGAATGATTCGAGAAAAAGCTGGGCGATCCTGATTATGGCACTAATGAATTTGCGGCCTGTAATACAGATTCTTGGGTTCTTGCTGATTCTGCTCAGCTTTCTGATGACGCTGCCCGTGAATCTCTTGATGTTCGGCGAAACCCCTGACTGGCTGGCGTTTGTCAAATCGGCATCGATCTGCTTCGTGGTCGGTCTGATGTTTTTTTTGAGTGTCGGCCGGAGACGCTATCCACTCAAACAGCGGGAAATGTTTTTCCTCACCGTTTCTTCCTGGGTTGTGCTCCCTCTTTTTTCCAGCTTGCCGCTATTGTTAAGCGACCTTAACTTAAGCATTACGGATGCTTTTTTTGAAAGCATCTCCGGAGTAACTACCACCGGCTCAACGGTGATGACTGGCCTCGATAATCTACCTGGCGACATTCTGCTGTGGCGCTCCATCATGCAATGGATGGGTGGTATCGGCATCATTGGCATGGCCGTGGCAATTCTGCCGTTCTTGAGGATTGGTGGTATGCGGCTATTCGCCACAGAGTCCTCAGAGTGGACAGAGAAAGCCGTGCCACGGACGAACCGTTTGGCAAGGGGGCTGGTGTTCAGTTATCTGACATTGACCTTTGGGTCCATTCTGGTTTATTGGGTTTTAGGCATGGACCTGTTCAATGCGGTGAATCATGCGTTTACGACCGTATCGACAGGCGGTTATTCCACATCGGATAGTTCAATGGGGCAGTTTGAGCAGCTCCCCATTCTATTTGCGTCGGCCATCTTTATGATGCTGGGCGGCGTGCCGTTTTTCCTCTTTGTCAGGCTTTTGAATGGCCAGGCCAAGCCTTTGTTCCGGGATAAACAGGTTCGTTTCTTTATCACCTTCTTGGTGATCGTGGCAGCTACGATTGCTTCCTATCGGGTTGTAAAAGAAGGTGTCGTGCCTGTTGATGCCTTTGTGCACGCGCTGTTCAATGTGACCTCCGTGGTCACAACCACAGGCTACGCTTCACAGGATTACTCCCTGTGGGGACCCTTTGTGGTGGTGCTGTTCTTTTTTCTGACATTTGTGGGGGGGTGTTCAGGCTCAACCAGTGGTGGCATGAAGATTTTCCGCTTCCAGCTTTCGATGCTGCTTCTGCGAGAGCAGGTGATCCGGCTGTTGCACCCAAATGCGGTCATTGCCCGGCACTATAACGGGCGTATCATCAGTGACGAGATTGTGGCGTCCAGCGTGGCTTTTTCCTTCATTTTCCTAGCAACCCTGGGTGCGGTAGCTGCAATACTCGCCTTGCTCGGTCTAGACCTTGTTACAAGCTTGACCGGCGCGGCTACGGCTTTAGCCAATGTTGGACCGGGCCTTGGGGATACGATCGGGCCCGCCGGTAACTTCCAGACGTTGCCAGATGCCGCGAAGTGGGTATTAATGGCGGCCATGCTGTTAGGCCGGCTGGAATTGCTCAGTGTGTTTGTCTTATTTTCTCCCCATTTCTGGCGCGGCTGAGTCGCGCCGGATATTGGCGAGCTGGTCAGGACGGGAAGTGATTCCGGGTCCTGTTGGCAATTTTCACCAGCGCCAGCATCAGGGGTACTTCCACCAATACTCCCACTACCGTCGCCAATGCGGCACCGGATTGTAGTCCGAAGAGGGCGATGGCGGCGGCGACAGCCAGTTCGAAGAAGTTGCTGGCACCAATCATGGCCCCCGGTGCGGCGATGCAGTGGCGCACCTTCCACAACTTGGCCCAACCATAGGCCAGCAGAAAGATGAACACCGTCTGGATGATCAGCGGTACCGCAATCAGGGCAATGTGCAGCGGGTTCTGCAGGATCACCTCCCCCTGGAAGGCAAACAGCAGCACCAGAGTGACAATTAAGGCCGCCGGGGTAACCGGGCCAATGCGTTTCATGAAGACGTTGTCGTACCATTGTTCGCCTTGGCGGGCGATCAGCACGCGGCGGGTCAGGTAGCCGGCGGTCAGTGGGATGACGATGTAGAGCACCACCGACAGCAGCACGGTATCCCAGGGCACCTGGATGTCGGAAATGCCCAGCAGGAACACGACAATCGGTGCGAAGGCGAACAGCATGATGATGTCGTTCAGGGATACCTGCACCAGGGTGTAGGCGGCATCGCCACGGGTCAGGTAGCTCCAGACAAACACCATGGCGGTGCAGGGCGCGGCGCCCAGCAGGATGGCACCGGCCAGGTACTCGCTGGCTAGATCCGGCGCAATCCAGGGCTCGAACACCACGGTCAGAAAGAACCAGGCAATGGCGAACATGGTGAAAGGCTTGATCAGCCAGTTCACGGTGGTGGTGATGGCCAGGCCCTTGGGCTCTTTTCGCACACCCACGATGGCGGTGAAATCAATCTGCGCCATCATCGGGAAAATCATCGCCCAGATCAGGATGGCGATAGGGATGGATACCTGTGCGTATTCAAAGCGTGAGAGCATCTCCGGCACCACCGGTGCCACTTGCCCCAGTACCACGCCGGCAATGATGGCCAGGGCGACCCAGACCGACAGAAACCGCTCGAAAAAACCCATGCCTTTCTCTTCCTTTACTCGTTAACGAATCCCCACTATTATGCATAAAAACAGATATTCATGAAAACGAATATATGGAAAATCGCATGAAGCGCCGAGTCCTGTTTGTATGTACCGCCAACAGCGCCCGCTCCCTGATGGCCGAAGCCGTGCTCCGTGATATGGCCGGTGACCAGTTTGAAGTGGCCAGCGCGGGTACTGACCCTGCCACACCTAACCCCCTGGCCCTGCAGGTGCTGGAAGAGGCCGGTATTGATAGCACCGGGCTGCACAGCAAACAGCTGGCCGGTTTGCAGGATCAACCCTGGGATTACGTGATTACGCTGTGTGACAAGGCCGCCAGTGAATGCGGCGTGGTGCACGCCGGGGCCCAGCAGATTCACTGGGATTTCCCGGACCCGGCCGCTACCAACCGGCACGCCACCTTCGCGCTTACCCTGAAAGAGCTAAAGGAGCGGATTGGCCTGTTCACCCTGGTGCACCAGAAAGAAACCGGCCTGAAGCCCGCCGAATTTAATCCCGTGACCGTGTTCAAGGCATTGGGCGATGAGCTGCGTCTGTCCGCCCTGTTGCTGATCCGTCATCAGGTCCGGCTGTGCGTGTGTGAGCTGACCGAAGCCTTTGAAGTATCACAGCCCAAAGTCAGCCGTCATCTGGCCACGTTGCGCGATGCCGGCCTGCTGGATACCGAAAGGCACGGACAATGGGTCTATTATTATCTGAACCCGGCCCTGCCGGAGTGGCTGAGGCGGGTGCTGGAAGAGACGGCCATTCACAACGCGTCACTGATTGAGAGCCCGCTGGTCCGGCTGGAAAGCATGGCCGACCGGCCGGTGCGTTGTTCCTGACACACATTGTATGGATTGCGAGAATCGCAAGGAGAACACCATGAGCAAAATCAAAGTAGGTATTAACGGTTTCGGCCGCATCGGTCGCCTGGCCCTGCGCGCCGCCTGGGGCTGGCCGGAGATGGAGTTCGTAGCGATCAATGATCCGGGCGCAGATGCCGCGAGTCTCGCGCACCTGCTGAACTTCGACAGCATTCACGGTCGCTGGAGCCATGAGGCAACCGCCGATGGCGACGACATGGTGATCGACGGCCAGCGCATTCGCGTGACCCGCAACCGCGCCATTGCCGATACCGACTGGTCCGGCTGTGACCTGGTGATCGAGGCCAGTGGCGTGAACCGCAAGGTGGAAGTGCTGCAGGCCTACCTGGACCAGGGCGTAAAACGCGTGGTGGTGACCGCACCGGTGAAGGAGGCGGGCGCCAAGAACATCGTGCTGGGCGTGAACGAAGATATCTTTGACCCGGCGAACGACCGCATTGTCACCGCTGCTTCCTGCACCACCAACTGCCTGGCACCGGTGGTGAAGGTGATTCACGAGCACCTGGGCATCAAGCACGGCTCGCTGACCACCATCCACAGCCTGACCAACACCCAGACCATCATTGATGCGCCCCACAAGGACCCACGCCGGGCCCGGGCCTGCGGCAGTTCGCTGATTCCCACCAGCACCGGTTCCGCCACCGCGATCATCGAGATTTTCCCGGAACTCAAGGGCCGGCTGGATGGCCACGCGGTGCGGGTGCCGCTGACCAATGCCTCGCTCACCGACTGCGTCTTTGAGGTGGAAAAGCCCACCGATGTGGAGACCGTCAACCGGCTGCTGAAAACCGCCGCCGAAGGCGAACTGAAAGACATCCTGGGTTACGAAGAACGCCCTTTGGTGTCCATCGACTACAAGACCGACCCGCGTTCCTCCATCGTTGATGCCCTGTCCACCCTGGTGGTCAACGGCACCCAGGTGAAGATCTACGCCTGGTATGACAACGAGTGGGGCTACGCCAACCGCACCGCCGAGCTGGCGCGCAAGGTGGGCCTGGCCTGATATGACTGCCGCCATCCGCCAGTATCTGGTGATTACCGGTAACTACTGGGCCTTCACCTTGACCGATGGCGCGTTGCGAATGCTGGTGGTACTGCATTTCCACCAGCTGGGCTATTCGCCGCTGGCCATCGCCCTGTTGTTCATCTTTTACGAATTCTTCGGGGTGGTGACCAACCTGGTGGGCGGTTACCTGGGCGCCCGCATGGGCCTGAACCGCACCATGAACATCGGCCTGTTTCTGCAGATTGTCGCCCTGGCCATGCTGGCGGTGCCGGCGGCGATGCTCACCGTGCCCTGGGTGATGGCGGCCCAGGCGCTGTCCGGCATTGCCAAGGATCTGAACAAGATGTCCGCCAAGAGCGGCATCAAGTTGCTGGTGCCGGATACCGAGCAGGGCAAGCTGTACAAGTGGGTGGCCATTCTCACCGGCTCCAAGAACACCCTTAAAGGCGTGGGCTTCTTCCTGGGTGGCGTGCTGCTGATGGCCGCCGGCTTCAAGGGGGCCGTGATTCTGATGGCGGTGGCTCTGGGCGTGGTCTGGCTGGCCAGCCTGTTCCTGCTGGGGCAGGACCTGGGCAAGAGCAAGGCGAAACCGAAGTTCCGTGAAATCCTCTCCAAGAGCCGGGCCATCAACGTGCTGTCGGCGGCTCGTATGTTCCTGTTCGGCGCCCGGGATGTCTGGTTCGTGGTGGCCTTGCCGGTATACATGGCCACCGCCTTTGGCTGGGATCATTGGCAGGTGGGTGGCTTCATGGCCAGCTGGATCATCGGCTACGGCTTCATCCAGACCATCGCCCCGCGCATCACCGGGCAAACCGAAGGCCGTCAGGGGGCGGTGCTCTGGGCCGGTGCCCTGGCGCTGATTCCGGCGGTGATTGCCGCCGGCCTGATGGCCGGCTGGCCGGCTCAGCCGGTGGTGATCGGTGGCCTGCTGTTGTTCGGTGTGCTGTTCGCCATTAACTCCTCCCTGCACAGCTATCTGATTGTCAGCTATGCCCGGGACGATGGCGTGTCGCTGGATGTGGGGTTCTATTATATGTCCAACGCGGCTGGCCGGTTGCTGGGCACCATTCTGTCCGGCTGGGTATACCAGGCCCATGGGCTGGAAGCCTGTTTGTGGATTTCGGCGGGATTTCTCGTGATCGCGGCTTTGATGTCCATAATGTTACCGGTAAAGCGAGCGGTCGCGGCTTAGCCTGAGAATGAAGTTAGCGGTCGGCTAACTTCTTGAGCCACTCCACCCCGAAGCGCACCCCGAAACCTTGCAGGTCCGTGGGTATATGGGCCAGCCCGCCCGTGTGAGTGCCAGAGGAGGCCATATCGACATGAACCCAGCCGATTTCCTTGTCAACAAACCGCCCCAGCAGGCGTGCCGCGTAGATGTGATCGCCGGGCACTGTTGTTCGGCACTGCAAGGTGTCGGCAACTTTTGACTTCAGATCCTCATCGTAATCGTCTTCATACGGAAACGGCCATACCCGCTCACCGCAGCGTTCCCCTGCCTGGATAATAGGCTCTACCCACTCGCGGCGGTTAGTGATTGCACCGGCCATTCGCTGCCCCAGAGCGGCTACCACGCTTCCCGTCAGCGTTGCATAATCAATAATTGCACGCGGCTTGCCGCGGGAGACCAGTGCCAGGGTATCGGAAAGCACCATTCGCCCCTCGGCATCGGTGTTGATCAGTTCAATCGTGGTGCCATCGAGGGCCGTAATAACGTCGTTGCATTTCACTGCCCGTGACCCGATGTGGTTTTCCGCCAGAGCAAGCCAGCAGTCCACCGGTTGATCGAATTCGAGGCGGGTAAGGGCGAGAAAGGCGCCAAGCGCAACCGCACTGCCCTGCATGTCACCATGCATGCCCAGCATGCTGCCGCCAACTTTGAGGTTGCTGCCACCGGTGTCAAAACAGATGCCTTTACCGACCAGCGCCAGCGGCTTGCCGTCGGCTCCGGCGGGGCGGTATTGCAGGTGCAGTATGCCAGCATCCCTGACCGGACTGGCCTCTACAACCGAGAGGAAGGCGCCGGCCCCAAGCTCTTCCAGCTCGTCGCGGTCATAGAAATGGGTGCCCCAGCCTTCTTCGCCAGCCAGTGACTCGACGAACTCTCGGTAAATGCCCGGCGTCAGGTAATTGCCCGGCAAATGGGTTAACCACCGAGCCAGATTGTTGCCTTCGGCCGTTGCCTCGGCGTATCTGAAGTCGGCGTTTGCGAAATTCCCGAAAAAGTGGATGGCCTCGAGCACTTTCGGTTCCGTTGGTTTGCCAGAGATCCGGGGCAGCTGGAACAGGTCTGCGTGTGCGGCAGCCAGCAGTGCTTCGGCCATGGTGCTGGCAGAAATCTCAGTGTCCATCAGGGAGATGACATTAAGCTCAGCTGACCGCTCTGCCATCAGGGGGCCAACGACTTTACGGGCCAGGGTCAGGGCTTTGAAGGTGGGGATAGTGTCGGGCACAAAAACAACGGCGGCACGACCACCACAGGGCGTGGACAGAAATACCGGATTTTCGGTTTCCGGATATCTTGGAAGTGTCTTTTCCAGAAGGCCGGCCCAGGGCGTCTTTTCTATTGCATTGCGGTCACGCTCGGGCACCAGAAGCACAACGCCTGTTGCGGGCTGGAAATCCCACGAGGCCGGTGTCTCTCCATCGGTTTGTATCAGCAACGGGTGTGGTTCTGGAAGTTCCGGGGTCATACCTATATTCCTAAGGAAATTGGCCTGGTTCTGTACTCAGTATAGATAGTTTCCCGACCCGAAAGCGTCCAGATTAACCAACCGCGACAGTATTTTTCGACGGCCCGGCCTGCCCCCTACGGAAGCCTCTGTATATGCTGATTTTCTTCAACCCGAGAGATCGGGACTTCTACGTTTAGAGAAGGTCTGGGCGACCGGCAGTTAGTTCGGCCGCCCAATGTGCCTATATCCTGTAAATCATCAACTCGGTTTACGACTGTATCCAACCAGCAATCTTGTCCTGTTCCGGGACGGAGCCACTGTGAATCACCTTGCCGTCGAGTGCCACGGCGGGTGTGGACATCACCTGATATTCCATGATCCTGGCCGGATCGGTCACCTTGATGACTTCGACCGATTCGCCCAAATCCTTAGCGGTGCGCTCAATGGCTTCGGCAGTGTTGACGCATTTCTTGCAACCGGTGCCCAGTACTTCAAACGTTTTCATCGGGTTCTCCTGTTCTCGGTTTCTCGTGTGAATACATCAGACCCCGCCAAACAGCCAGGGCCCGATCAGGTTGATCACCCAGCCGACCACCATGAAGTTGGCCAGCAGGATGGTAAAAATGATCGCCAGCAGGCGGAAGGTCATCACCTGCTTGAGCATGATGAACTCGGGAAAGCTGGCCGCCACGGTGCTCATGCAGAACGCCAGGGTGGTGCCCACCGGCAGGCCTTTGGTAATCAGGCTTTCCATCACCGGAATCACCCCGGTGGCATTGGAATACAGGGGCAGGCCGGCGAATACGGCGGCGGGGACGTTCCACCACTGGCCGGCGCCCAGGTTCTCGGCAAACCAGCCATCCGGCACAAAGCCGTGCAGGGCGGCGCCCAGGCCAACGCCGATCAATACCCATTTCCAGATGCGGCCGACGATTTCTTTCAGTTCGTCTTTCGCAAAATTGTGTCTGTCTTTAAACGTCAGCTTCGGGGCCTCGGGCACTTCAACGTCCTGCGATGAGTCATGAGTCTTCTCCGCCGCCTTCCGGTAAGCCTTGGCGGCGAAATCCTTCAGCCAGCGTTCGCCCTTGATGGCATCCAGAATCATGCCGCCGATCATGCCCACGGCCATGCCGACCACGATATAGGCCAGGGTGAACTTCCAGCCCAGAAGACTCCAGAGCATGATCACCGCCACCTCGTTGATAATGGGCGACGTGAACAGAAAGGCCATGGTGATGCCCAGCGGAATGCCCGCGCTGGTAAAGCCCAGGAACAGCGGAATACTGGAGCAGGAGCAGAACGGCGTGATGGCACCAAAGCCGGAGCCGAAAAAGTAGCCAACCGCCCGGTTTTTCCGTTGAATGTAGGCGCGTACCCGCTCCAGATTCAGCGAGGCCCGCATCAGGGCAATCACATAGATCATCACCACCAGCAGGAACAGGATCTTGGTGGTGTCCTCAATGAAAAAGTGAATGGCCGTGCCCAGTCTGGTGTCCGGGCCCAGGCCCAGCAGGGTGTAGGCCAGCCAGTCGGCGAGTAGGGTGAAGATCTCCAGCATGGTGGTTTGTTCCGGTCCGGTGTCCACGAAAAAGTGTTGTTGCCAAAGAAGACGAACGAGACACAGAAAAGATACACCGGTTTGGACAGACAAGTGCTGACAGCAACGCCAGACACAACACGATACAATGTGGTTTCGATGGGGCGGTACCTTTGGCACCGACAAAACACGGGAGTTTACCGAGCACCATGGCATTTGAGTGCGTATTGAAAGCCTGGGAAGATCACCAATCGGAACTTCGGCAATACCTCGTCAGCAGGTTGCCTGACCCCGCCATGGCTGATGATTTCCTGCAGGACGTGTTCTTCCGTGCCATGCGGGCAGGGCAAACGTTCTGTGAGCTGGACAACCCCCGGGCCTGGCTGTTCCGCGTGGCCCGCAATGCCCTGACCGACAACGCCCGCCTGCGCAAACAGTGGGTGCCCGTGCCGGAGCATCTGCCAGATGAGCGTACCTCAGATCGGGCGCCGGTGGATGAGCCGGACCAGTGTATTCACCGGACCCTTCCGGTTCTTGCGGACGCGGACCGGGATATCCTGCAGGCCTGTGATCTGGGGACCATGTCCCAGGTGGCGTATGCGCAGGCGCACGGGTTGTCGTTGCCGGCCACCAAGGCCCGCATTCGCCGGGCCCGGGAGCGGCTTCGGGCAACCCTTGCCAGCCGCTGCAATGTAGAGACCGACAGCAATGGCCGGATCTGCTGCCATAAAATGCAAAGCTGATAACAAAGACAACAACAATGATCGACCTGCTTCGGCGTTACCCCCTGCCGGTGATTGTGCTGGCGCAACTGTTTGGCACGTCCCTCTGGTTCAGTATTAACGGCGTCTGGCTGTCCCTGGCCCGCGAGCTGGGGCTGGCGGAAGCCCGGCTGGGCACGCTGACCCTGGCGGTGCAGGGCGGCTTCATCGCCGGCACGCTTACCTTTGCGGTGACTGGGCTGGCGGATCGTTTCGGAGCCAGCCGCATGTTTGCCGTGGCCAGTGTGGTGGGGGCGCTGGCCAACGCCGGTTTCGTGATGGCGGTGGAGCAGCCAGTCCTGGGTTTCGCCCTGCGATTCGCCACGGGTTTGTGTCTTGCCGGTATCTACCCGCTGGGCATGAAAATGGTGATTGCCTGGACGCCCCGATACGCTGGCGCCGCACTGGCTTGGTTGATCGGTATGCTGACCGTGGGTACCGCACTCCCGCACCTGATGCGTGGCGCCACCCTGGGGCTGCCCTGGGAATGGCCGCTGCTGGGTTCGTCGATGCTTGCTCTGGTTGGCGGTGCCCTGGTGTTGTTGCTGGGCGATGGCCCGCACCTGCCCAAGACCTCCGGCCGCATTCCCCTTAGCCGGGGGCTGGCCGCCCTGGGTAATGCCCGGTTCCGGTCTGTGGCGGGCGGCTATTTCGGGCACATGTGGGAGCTGTATGCGTTCTGGACCCTGACGCCACTGTTGGTGGCCCGGGAATTGGACCGTGCCGGCTGGTCTGCCGGCCTGTTGCCCTGGCTGGCCTTTGCTGTGATCGCCATTGGGGCTCTGGGTTGCATCCTGGGTGGACAGCTCAGTCGCAGCCGGGGCAGTGCCTGGGTGGCCTTCCGAGCGCTGGCCGTTTCCGGCCTGTTGTGCCTTTGCTACCCGGTATTGGCGGGCCTGCCGTCCTGGCTGTTGTTGATGCTCCTGCTGCTTTGGGGAGTCATGGTGGTCGCCGACTCGCCTCAATTCTCCGCCCTGGCGGCCGCCGCCGCACCCCGGGAATCTATTGGTTCCTCACTGGCAGTGATGAACGCGGTTGGTTATGGTCTGACGCTTCCGGCCATCTGGATAACCGCCGGTTTGTGGGATACCTGGGGTGTCTGGGTGTCGCTGCTGCTGGTGCCGGGGCCATTGTTGGGGCTCTGGTCCCTGGGACGCGGTGGCCTGCATCGACTCTCAACAACGAATTAATGTCATGACCCAGTCAGCCTCCAACAACACGGATTCAAAGCCCCGGGTTCTGCTCCTGTCCGGTTACGATGCCGCCAGTCACCGGCGTTGGCGGGAACAGCTGGTGGCGCTGTTTCCGGATTACCACTGGCACACCCTGGCGCTGTCGCCCCGGTATTTCCGCTGGCGCATTCGCGGCAACCCCCTGGCCTGGCTCAACGAGCCCTGTTTCCGGGAAAGCTGGGACCTGGTGATTGCCACCTCCATGGTGGACCTGGCTGCCTTGAAGGGTTTCCATCCCGCTTTGGCCGGTGTGCCTTGCCTGTTGTACATGCACGAAAACCAGTTCGCGTTTCCGGTATCGGACCGGCAGCATTCCAGCGTTGATCCACAGGTGGTGAATTTGTACAGCGCCATTGCCGCTGACGGGCTGATGTTCAACAGTGCCTGGAACCGGGACAGCTTCCTGGATGGTGCCACCCGGTTTCTGGACCGGATGCCCGACGGCGTTCCGTATGGGCTGATTGCCGGGCTGCGTGACAAAGCCCGGGTGCTCCCGGTGCCCATTGAAGATCGGATGTTTGTCAGCCGGGAAACAAAGCCGGATTGGCAATGCCCGCATCTGCTCTGGAACCATCGGTGGGAGTATGACAAGGGGCCTGGCCGGCTGCTGGGCCTGCTCAACGAGTTGGAGCGGCGTGAGGTGCCTTATCGGGTGAGTGTGGTGGGGGAGAGCTTCCGCAAGTACCCGCCGGAGTTTGACGACATTCGCAAACGCTTCGCTCATCGAATCAATCACTGGGGGTTTCTGGAGCAGCGGGCCGATTACGACCGATTGCTGGCGGAAGCCGATATTGTGTTTTCCACGGCCCTGCACGATTTCCAGGGGCTGTCGATGCTCGAGGCCATGGCTTCGGGGTGCGTGCCGCTGGCGCCGGACCGGTTGGCTTACCCCGAGTACGTGCCTGCCGCGAGCCGGTATGCCAGCCACGAAACCGATCCTGACGAAGAAGCCCGGACAGCGGTGGATACCTTGCAAAAAGTGCTGGTGAATCAACCCTCAGCGATCGCGCCGGACGCCTGGCGGGCCTCGGCCTTGCAGGCCCGCTATCGGGATTTCATGGAGGCCGCCATGGCCGCCGGTCGATTTTCCTAACCGGCTCTGGTAGAATCCGCGCCCTCTTTGAGGCGCCGCCTCGTTTTTCCTTCATCAACAAAATTGAAACCAGACTGTGACGATTCTTCCGCCCTAGCGCTCAAGCCATTCCCCCAGGTGTCCGCGAACAACCTTTAGCCGGCTGCCCCGTGCAGGTCCGTTTGCCGTTCGCTCGTGATGCCGCGCTGGTCGCAGTCCTGTTCCTGTAATACCCCCATAAGACACTGTGGCACTGGTCGATTGTGATCTGTGCACTCGCTGTTTTTGTGACATTCAACCGGATTGACTGAATATGCTGAAAAGTCTTCAAACCAACTGGTTTTCCAACATCCGTGGTGACCTGCTCGCTGGTATCGTGGTGGCCCTGGCGTTGATCCCGGAGGCCATTGCCTTTTCCATCATTGCCGGCGTCGACCCGAAAATCGGGCTTTACGCTTCCTTCTGTATTGCCGTGGTGATTGCCTTTGTCGGCGGCCGCCCGGGCATGATTTCCGCTGCTACCGGGGCCATGGCCCTGCTGATGGTCACGCTGGTTAAGGAGCACGGGTTACAGTACCTGTTGGCGGCCACCCTGTTGACTGGTGTGTTCCAGATTATTGCCGGTTACCTGAAACTCGGTGGACTCATGCGGTTTGTCTCCCGCTCGGTGGTCACCGGTTTTGTGAACGCCCTGGCAATCCTGATTTTCATGGCCCAGCTGCCGGAACTGACCAACGTCACCTGGCATGTCTATGCCATGACCGCCGCCGGGCTGGGCATTATCTACCTGTTCCCCTACGTGCCGGTGGTAGGCAAGGTGCTGCCGTCGCCGCTGGTGTGCATCATCGTGTTGACCGGTGTGGCCATGGCGGTGGGCCTGGATATCCGCACCGTGGGCGACATGGGCGAGTTGCCGGACACGCTGCCGATCTTCCTGTGGCCGAATGTGCCACTGAATCTCGAAACCTTGATGATCATCCTGCCGTATTCGCTCGGTCTGGCGGTGGTGGGCCTGCTGGAATCCATGATGACCGCCACCATCGTGGACGATCTGACTGACACCACCAGTGACCGCAATCGCGAGTGTAAGGGGCAGGGCGTGGCCAATATTGGTGCCGGTTTGCTGGGCGGCATGGCCGGTTGCGCCATGATCGGCCAGTCCATCATCAACGTGAAATCCGGCGGCCGGACCCGTCTGTCCACACTGACCGCCGGTGTCTTCCTGCTGATCATGGTGCTGGTTCTGGACCAGTGGCTGGTGCAGATCCCCATGGCCGCGCTGGTGGCGGTAATGATCATGGTTTCCATCGGTACCTTCAGCTGGGGCTCAATCAAGAACCTGAAAGAACACCCGCTGTCCACGAACATTGTTATGGTGGTGACCGTGGTTGTGGTGGTTGCTACCCACAATCTGGCATTTGGCGTTCTTGCCGGTGTATTGCTCGCTTCCCTGTTCTTCGCCAACAAGGTGGGGCACTACATGGCGGTCACCTCGGAGTTTGATCAGAACACCGACACCCGCACCTATAAGGTGGTTGGGCAGGTGTTCTTCAGCTCATCGGAAAAATTTCTGGAAGCCTTCGATTTCAAGGAAGCGGTCGATAACGTCGTTATCGACTTGAGCCGCGCTCATTTCTGGGACATCACCGCCGTCGGTGCGCTCGACAAGGCCGTGATCAAATTCCGTCGTGAAGGTGCGGATGTGGAAGTGCTCGGCCTGAACGAAGCCAGCGCCACGATCGTCGATCGCTTCGGCGTGCATGACAAACCGGACGCCGCCGATGGTCTCATGGGCGGCCACTGAGGGAGTTGCATCAATGACGGATAACAACCGAGAAAACGGCCCCCTGCAGGTGGTGGCCTGCATCGATGGTTCCCAGGCGGCGCTGAGCGTCTGTGACTATGCAGCCTGGGCCAGCCAGCGCATGGGTGACCCGCTGCTGCTCCTGCACGTGCTGGACGAGGAAAAATACCCGGCCCGTACAGACGTGAGTGGCAACATTGGCCTGGGCGCCCGGGAGCATTTGCTGAATGAGCTGGTGGAACTGGACCAACAGCGGAGCAAGCTGGCCCTCAAGCAGGGCCACCTGATGCTGGATGAAGCCGAGCAGCGTGTTCGGGCCGATGGCGTGGACCGCGTCAATCAGCGCCAGCGTCACGACGAGCTGGCCGGCTCGCTGGTTTCCCTGGAGCCCGAGGCCCGTTTGTTTGTCCTTGGGCTGCACGGCGAAGGCAGCAACCGGGAAGGTGCGAAACACGTGGGCAGCCAGCTGGAAACGGTGATCCGTAGCGTACACCGTCCGGTGTTGCTGGTGCCGGATGAGTACACTGAGCCACGGAGTGCTATGCTTGCCTTTGATGGCAGTGAAACGGCGTTCCGGAGTATCGAGCTCCTGGCGGGCACGCCGGTTTTCCAGGGTATGCCGTTCCACCTGGTGATGGTGGGGCAGGACACCGATGAAAAGCGTGGGCAGATGGCGCGGGCGCGAGACGTCCTCGCTGCTCAGGATCTGGATGTGACAGAAGCGATTTGTCAGGGTACGGATGTGGAGAAGGCCCTGCACGAATACCAGGATGAGCATGACATTGATCTGCTGATCATGGGGGCTTACGGTCACTCCTGCGTTCGTCGGTTCCTGGTGGGCAGTACCACCACCAGGATGCTGGAAACCGCCCAAAAACCGCTGGTTATTCTCCGGTAATTCACTGGCCTGCCTTGCGTGCACTTGAGGTGGTGTAGCACCGCCTCTCGCCGAGCTCATCACGACTATCATCTGTTAATGGAGATGGCGAATGATGAACGAGACGATGGCCGAGAGTACAAAGTTTTTTGACCCCGACAAGAAGACCCACCAGTTTGCGGCAGATCTGCTGGCCCAGGCAGACATCCAGATTGGGGGTTCCCGGCCCTGGGATATCCAGTTCCTGGCCGAAGGGGTGCCCGAGGCCGCCCTGGCCCGTGGCAACCTGGGGTTTGGCGAAGCCTACATGGACGGGGCCTGGGAGGCTGAGGCGCTGGACCAGTTCTTCTGTAAGCTGTTAGCCGCCCGCCTGCCGCATTACATCAAACCCGCCAAAATTTTTCCCCACATCGTAAGAGCAAAGCTGCTGAACCGGCAGACCGCCAGGCGCGCCTGGGAAGTGGGAGAAGCCCATTATGATCTGGGCAACGAATTCTACGGGGCCATGCTCGATTCCCGCATGACCTACACCTGTGGCTACTGGAAAGACGCGGACAATCTGGAAGACGCCCAAGAGGCGAAGCTGGACCTGATCTGCCGCAAGCTGCAACTGGAACCGGGTATGCGCCTGCTGGATATCGGCTGCGGCTGGGGCAGCCTGATGGCCTATGCCGCAGAGCATTATGGCGTGGAAGCCGTGGGCCTGACCATTTCCAAAGAGCAGACCCAGTGGGCGAAAACCCATTATCCGCACCTGAACCTTGATTTCCGGCTAATGGATTACCGGGAGATTGATGAAAAATTTGACCGCATAGCCAGTGTCGGCATGTTCGAGCACGTGGGACCGAAGAACTACCGCACGTTCATGGAAGTGGTCTACCGCTGCTTGAACCCCGGCGGCCTGTTCCTGCTACACACCATCGGCAAGAACCAGCGCAATTCCTTCCCCGATCCGTTTATCGACAAATACATTTTCCCGAACGGCGAGCTGCCTTCCATCGGCCAGATTGGCGACGCCGTCGATGAACTGTTTGTGGTGGAGGATCTGCACAATTTCGGAGCAGATTACGACAAGACCCTGATGGCCTGGCACGCCAACTTTGAGAAAGCCTGGCCCCGTTTCCGGGAAGAACTGGGCGAGCGGTTCTATCGCATGTGGCGGTATTACCTGCTCTCCTGCGCCGGGGCCTTCCGGGCACGGGATATCCAGCTCTGGCAGTGGGTGATGGCTAAGGACGGAGTGGAGGGCGTTTACCAGAGAGTGGTCTGAGCCGCTTAAAGAAAAAAACGGGTTGTTTTCGGTTGTAACAAAGCTGTCACACAGTCCCCCTAGGATGCACTCATCGGTAAAGCAGATCCGACCCAACGTCTAAACCAAATAACGGAGACTTGACGTGATGAAACTGAAAACTGCGCTGACGTCTGTAGCCCTGGCCGGCACCATCGCCGCCGTATCCACCCCGGCTATGGCGCGTGACACCATCAGCATTGTGGGTTCCTCCACGGTATACCCGTTCGCGACTGTTGTGGCTGAGCGTTTCGGTACCAAAACCGAGTACAGCACTCCGAAGCTGGAGTCCACAGGCTCCGGTGGCGGCATGAAGCTGTTCTGCCAGGGTATCGGTACCCAGCACCCGGACATCACCAACGCATCCCGTCGCATGAAAACGTCCGAGTATGACCTGTGCCAGAAGAACGGCGTGACAGACATCACCGAGTTCCGTATTGGCTCTGACGGCATCGTGATTGCCAGCTCCCAGGAAGCACAAAACTTGGACATCACCCTGGAAACTCTGTTCCTGGCCCTGGGCAAGAAAGTTCCGAACCCGGACAACGAGAAAGAGCTGATCGAGAACCCGTACGAGAAGTGGAGCGACATCGACTCCAGCCTGCCGAACGTTGCCATTCGTGTAATGGGTCCGCCGCCGACTTCCGGCACCCGTGACTCCTTCAACGAACTGGCCCTGCAGGGTGGCTGTGAAGACCTGCCGGCCGTTGCCGACATGAGCGAAGACGACATGGAAGCCGTGTGCCAGAGCGTTCGTGAAGACGGCGCCTTCATCGAAGCCGGTGAGAACGATAACCTGATCGTTCAGAAGCTGATCGACGACGACTCCCTGTATGGTGTGTTCGGCTACAGCTTCCTGGAAGAAAACTCTGACCGGCTGCAGGCTGCTACCCTGAACGGCGTGGTTCCGACTGTCGAAGCGATTGCTGCTGATGAGTATCCGGTTGCCCGTTCACTGTTCTTCTATGTGAAGAAAGCTCACATCGGTGTTATCCCGGGTATTAAGGGCTACATTGAAGAATTCGTCAGTCCGGCTGCCATGGGTCGCAACGGCTACCTGAAGAGCGTCGGCCTGATTGTTCCGCCGCGTGAAGCCCTGATGGATCTGCAGGACAAGGCCGCCAACATGCCGAACCTGCAGAAGAGCGAACTGCTCTAAGAAAATCAGCAGCTTAAGGAAAAGCTGACTGTGAAGGGTGCGAGTCTGAGGGCTCGCACCCTTTTGTGGTTAAACGCGTTGGACAAAAGTGGCCGGTTTGAACCCGGGTCGGAACACCGTAAACTTGCCGCTCAATTGAAGTGCCAGACAGGATAATTCATGCAACCTGCCAATCTCCTCATACTGACCCTCGCCCTGGTGGTGATCGCCTATGGGCTGGGCTACGCCCGTTCCCGCTCATTGGCGATGCCGCTGGGAGGGATTCGTCATCTCAAGTCTTTGCCCTTTTACTACGGTGCCCGGGCGGCCCTGTGGTGTGGAATACCGGCTTTGCTGGTTCTGGCGCTGTGGGCCGCATTCCAGGGCAAGGTTATCCAGATGCTGGTCATCGGGTCGCTGCCGGTGGATATGATCCCGGACTCCGAAGGTGCCGCGAGCCTGCTGCTGAGCAAGATCAGCAATGTGGCCAGTGGTGCCTTGCCCCCGGGGTTTGTGGATGCTCCGATTGCCCAGGCGGCTGAGCGGTTGCAAGAGTTAAGAAGCCAGAGTCGCTTGTACATGACTGCTCTGGTGATCGCGGTGGCGGTGTTGGCGGGCTTCCTGGGCTGGTTGCGCATTCGGCCGAGACTGAATGCGCGTGCGCAGGTGGAAAGCATCCTCAAGTGGATTTTCTTTTCCTGTGCCGCGCTGGCGATTCTCACTACCGTTGGCATCATTTTTTCAGTGGCGTTTGAGACCTTCCGGTTCTTCCAGAAAATTTCCTTCATTGATTTCATTTTTGGATCCCAGTGGAGCCCGCAGACCGCCTTGCGTGCCGATCAGGTGGCGGCAGAAGGCGCCTTCGGCATGATTCCGTTGTTTACCGGCACCCTGTTGATCTCGTTCATTGCCATGCTGGTGGCGGTGCCGGTGGGGCTGCTCTCGGCGATTTACCTTTCCGAGTACGCCAACAAGCGGGTTCGGAGCATCGTCAAGCCAATGCTCGAAATGCTGGCGGGTATCCCCACGGTGGTTTACGGCTTTTTCGCGGCACTGACCGTGGCGCCGTTCATCAGTGACCTGGCCGCCTCGGTGGGCATCGACGCGTCTTCCCAGAGTGCGCTGGCCGCCGGTGGTGTGATGGGTATCATGATCATTCCGTTTGTGTCATCGCTGTCCGACGACGTTATCAATGCCGTGCCCCAGACGCTTCGGGATGGCTCGCTGGCCCTGGGGGCCACCCAGTCCGAGACCATGAAGAAGGTCATTTTCCCGGCCGCGCTGCCGGGCATCATGGGTGGGGTTCTGCTGGCGGTGTCCCGCGCTATTGGCGAGACCATGATCGTGGTGATGGCGGCTGGCCTGGCTGCTAATCTCACCGCCAACCCGCTGGAAACCGTGACTACGGTTACCGTGCAGATTGTCACGCTGCTGACTGGCGACCAGGAGTTTGACAGTGCCAAGACCCTGGCGGCCTTTGCGTTGGGTGCCATGTTGTTCCTGGCCACCCTGCTGCTGAACGTGATTGCCCTGAAAATTGTCCGGAAATATCGGGAACAGTATGACTGATCAACTTTCACAGGCGGAGTTAGTCCGCAAATCGCTGAAACGCCGTTACCGTAAGGAACGCCGTTTCCGGGCTTACGGCATTGCAGCCATCGCCATTGCCTTGTCGGCGTTGGTGGTGCTGTTTGCAGACATCGTCGGCAAGGGTGCCACCGGTTTCATGAAGACCACCCTGGACCTTCAAGTCGAGCTGGATGGCGAGATGATGTACCTGGACGATGCCACCGATGAGCGACAACTGAAGATGGCGGATTTTGTCGAGCCGCTGGTGCAGGCGTTGCTGAAGGAAATCCCATCCGCGACGGAGAGTGATCGTGATGCCGTGGCGGATCTGATCAACCCCTACGCTTCAGTGACCCTGCGGGACGCCCTCAAAGAGAACCCCGAGTGGCTGAACACCACCCGCTCGATGAGCTTCCTGGCGCACACCGATGTGGATGTCTATGTGAAGCACGCCGGTGATGATGCCTATTCCATCAAGCTGTCTCAGCAGCAGCAACGCTGGGTGGACCAGTTGGTTGAAAAAGGCATTGTCGAGACGTCCTTTAACGACACCTTTTTCAAGAACGGCGATTCCCGGGATCCGTCCAAGGCGGGTATCCTTGGGGCAATCATCGGTTCCCTGCTGACCATGATCGTGACACTGGCATTGTCCTTCCCGATTGGGGTGGCGGCCGCGATCTACCTGGAAGAGTTCGCCCCGCAGAATAAGCTGACCGATTTCATCGAAGTGAACATCAACAACCTGGCTGCGGTACCTTCCATTATCTTCGGCCTGCTGGGCCTGGCGGTGTTCATCAACTTGTTTGGCATGCCGCGCTCGGTGCCGGTGGTGGGCGGTCTGGTGCTGACCCTGATGACCCTGCCCACCATCATTATCTCCAGCCGGGCGGCGATCAAGAGTGTGCCGCCTTCCATCCGGGAAGCCGCTGAAGGCATCGGCGCCTCGAAAATGCAGGTGGTGCTGCACCATGTATTGCCGTTGGCCATGCCGGGTATGCTGACCGGCTCCATCATTGGCATGGCGCAGGCGCTGGGTGAAACCGCGCCGTTGCTGCTGATTGGCATGGTGGCCTTTATTGTGGACGTGCCGGAAGGATTCTTTGATTCCGCCACGGTTCTGCCGGTACAGGTGTTCCTGTGGGCCGGTAGCCCCGAGCTTGCCTTTATTGAACGTGCGTCAGCCGCCATTATGGTACTGCTGGCATTTCTGATTGGTATGAATGCATTGGCCATCTGGCTCCGTAAACGACTTGAGCGCCGGTGGTAAGGAGAGGTTTTATGAGTACGCTTAATACAGCGGTTGCCCAGGAAATGGATAAGTCGGATGAAGCAGAACTGCCAGCGGGCGAAAGCCGTCCGGCTGAGACCGTCATCGAAGAGGGCGCCACCGTCGGAGCACCTTATGCCGACGATCCCAAATTCAAGCTGCGTGACGTGGAAGTGTTCTATGGCGAGGACCGCGCCATCAAGAACATCAGCCTGGACATTGCCCGCAACGAAGTCATCGCCTTTATCGGCCCTTCAGGCTGTGGCAAATCCACCTTCCTGCGCTGCCTGAACCGCATGAACGACAGCATCGATATCTGTCGGGTCAAAGGCTCGTTGCAGCTGGACGATCAGGACCTGTATGACCCCAAGCGCGATGTTGTCGAGCTTCGGGCCCGGGTGGGCATGGTGTTCCAGAAACCCAATCCGTTCCCGAAGTCCATCTACGACAACGTGGCCTACGGCCCGCGCATCCACGGCCTGGCCAATCGCAAATCGGACCTGGATGACATTGTTGAGAGCAGCCTGCGCAAGGCCGGCCTGTGGGAAGAGGTGAAGGACCGTCTGGATGCCACGGCCACCGGCATGTCCGGCGGCCAGCAGCAGCGTTTGTGCATTGCCCGTGCCATTGCCGTGAGCCCGGAAGTGGTGCTGATGGACGAACCCTGTTCGGCGCTGGACCCAATTGCCACCGCCAAGGTGGAGGAACTGATCGCAGAGTTGTCCGAGAGCTACACCATCGTGATCGTGACCCACTCCATGCAGCAGGCGGCCCGTGTGTCTCACCGCACTGCCTATTTCCACTTGGGTCACCTGGTGGAGGTGAACGACACCAACAAGGTGTTCACCTCACCGGAGCACGAGTTGACCGAATCCTACATCACCGGCCGCTTTGGCTAAGCCCGGCCCGGTTATTGGAGAAAGACATGCCAGATAGAAAAGACGACGTATACGGAGATCACATCTCCCACAAGTTCAATGACGAACTGATGGAGCTGAAAACCCAGTTCCTGGAAATGGGCGGCGCCGTTGAATCCCAGGTGGAACGAGCGGTGAAGGCGCTGATTGACAGCGATGGCGAACTGGCTGAGCAGGTCCGCCTGAAAGACAAGGAAGTGGACAAGCAGGAAGTGGCCCTGGATGAAGAGGCCACCCTGATTATTGCCCGCCGCCAGCCCACCGCCCGGGACCTGCGCCTGGTGATCTCCGTGATCAAAATGGTGGCGGACCTGGAGCGGGTGGGCGATGAGGCCAAGAAAATCGCCAAGCTGGCCATTAAGTTGTCCGAGGAAGGCCAGGCACCGCGCGGCTACGTGGAAGTACGGCACATTGCCGGCCACGTTCAGTCCATGCTGCACGATGCCCTGGACGCCTTCACCCGGCTGGATTCCGAGCAGGCGCTGCGGATCATGAAGGAAGACAAGCGCGTGGACGAGGAATACCAGGCCGCCGCCCGCACATTGCTAACGTTCATGATGGAAGATACTCGCAATATTTCCCGTTGCATGTCCGTCATGTGGGTGCTGCGTGCCCTGGAGCGGGTGGGTGACCACGCCTGCAACATCGCCGAGAACGTGATCTTCATGGTGGAGGGCGAAGACGTTCGCCATACCTCCATTGAAGAGGCTGAGCGGGTTGTTGGGGGCTAGGTTCTAGTCGGGAGTGTCTAGACGCAATCAGGCCTCGGGGAGTGGCCGGTATGCGGTACCGCCTTCCCGGACACGCTCAAGCCTTCCATGGGCGCTAAGCTTTGGCCATCCATGGCCAAAGATTGTCCGTCCAGGCGGTACCGCATACCGGCTCGGTTGCGTCTGGTAACCTCGGAGCCGGGTAAACTCAGACCTGCTTCGGCGTATCGGTAAACGGCGGCCAGCCGAAAGACCGCCCGGCCAACAGGTGCAGGTGGATGTGTAACACCGACTGGCCGGCGTGTTCACCGCAGTTCATCACCGTCCGGTAGCCGTCTTCGGCAAAGCCCATGTCCGTGGCCAGTTTGCCGGCAATCCAGAACAGATGCCCCACCCGCTCCCGATCATCCTCCTCGATGTCGTTGATCGTGGCGATCGGCTTCTTGGGAATAATCAGCAAATGCACCGGCGCCTGGGGATTGATGTCCTTGAACGCCAGGGCGGTGTCGTCTTCGTAGACGATGTCGGCGGGAATTTCCCGGTTGATGATCTTGGTAAAAATGGTGTCGGACATGAGTCCTCCTGAACGTGGTCGGAATGTTATGGCCGGTTCTCGCGCAGGCTGCCAAGGCCCGGCAGGTGGCTGGCCATCTGTTTCAGGCTGACCACCGGCGGCTCTTCCAGCCCCATGGCGTAACGGGCCACCCGGTTGCGGGCAAAGGGCAGGGCGCGGGCAGCGCCAAGACCGAGGTTGCGCATCAGGTGAACCGGCGGGATTTCGTTGCTGAACAGATGGTAGAACACATCCATGGTCAGCATCATGCGTCGATTGGCCGGACGCCGCTGTTGCTCATACTGCTTCAATAAGGCCTGACTGCCAGGGTCGGTGCCGTTCATCCTCGCTTCATTCAACAGGGTCTGCAGGCAGAGTGCGTCCTGGAAGCCCAGATTCACGCCCTGGCCGGCCAGCGGGTTGATGGTATGGGCGGCATCGCCGGCCAACACCACCCGGTTGGCGTAATAGTGTTTGGCATGCTGGCGGGCCAGGGGGAAGCTGGCTTTGCCATCGATATGAGTAAGTTCCGGCAGCCGCCGGGGAAACTCGTGCTGTATTTCGGCCATGAGCTCGGCATCACTCAGTGCTTTAAGCTCTTCGTGGCGAGCCGGGCTGTCGTACCACACCAGCGATGCCCAGCTTTCTCCAGGATAATTCTCATCCGCACTGTGCAGAGGCAGAAACGCGCGGGGGCCGCTGGGGTAGAAACCCTGCCAGGTGATGTCTTCGGGGGTGCCCCGATAGCGCACGGAAAACACCATGGCCTGCTGCTGGTACTGGTCCCGGACGACGCCGATGCCCGCCAGCGCTCTTAGTTGCGACTGTGCGCCGTCGGCACCAATCACCAGTTTGCCACGCAGGCTGCTGCCATCTTCCAGGGTGACGGTTGCGGTACTGTCATCCTGCTCCAGCTGGGTGATTCCCTGACCAGTGAACAGGGTGACCAGGGGTTCAGCCTTGGCAGTCTGCCATACTGACAGTCGGGTAATGGAGTTTTCAACGATATGCCCCAGGTGGGATGCACCCAGTTCGTCGGCATTGAACTCGACTTCGGTGAGGCTGCCGGGCAGCTTGTCGGTGATGGGGTGGTTAGCGGCGTCCCATACGCCCAGGCGGCGGTAGGGAGTGGCCCGCATGGCCAGGATGCTCGGCCAGGCGCCCAGGGATTGCAGGTAATCTTCACTGCCCGCGCTCAGGGCGGACACCCGGATGTCGGGAACGGACTGTGAATCGAAGGGATCGGGTTCGGCCAGGTCGATCAGGGCGATCTTGTATCCCTGACGACCCAGGCCGGTTGCCAGGGCGGCGCCAACCATGCCGCCGCCCGTGATAATAATGTCAAATTCCTGGGCCATAACCACCGGTTCCTGTCTGATTGCCCTCTGAGGCTCCCTCAGTTTACGCAAAGCGGCGGGGCAGACAAGCGACCGGGGTCAATCCCCCGGGAACTTGCGATCATTCTTCCTTGTACAGGTGCACATCGCGCTGCGGGAACGGAATGGTCAGTCCCTCGGTGTCGAAGGCTTTCTTGATCTTCTCGTGCATGTCCCAGTACACCGGCCACAGATCGTCGGTCTTGGTCCAGGGCCGCACGATTATGTTCACCGAGTTGTCCCCCAACGAGCCTACCGAGATACGCGGCGCCGGCTCTGGCAGTACGCGGTCGTCTTCGTCCAGGCAGCTTTTGATCACGGCCTTGGCCTTGTCGATGTCATCGCCGTAGCTGATGCCGAAGGTCATGTCGCAACGGCGGGTGTCGTAAAAGCTCACGTTGGTGAGCGTGGCGTTGGACAGGTTGCCGTTGGGAATCACCACGCGGCGGTTATCGAAGGTATCCACGATGGTGTACAGGATGCTGATTTCACGTACCGCACCCAGGAAGCCCTGGGCTTCGATGGTGTCGCCCACCTTGAAGGGTTTGAAAATCAGGATCAGCACGCCACCGGCGAAGTTGCCCAGGCTACCTTGCAGGGCCAGGCCTACCGCCAGACCGGCTGCACCGATAACAGCGATGAACGAGGTGGTGGCGATGCCCACCATGGAGGCCACGGAGATCAGCAGCAGGATTTTCAGGATGGCGCCAATCAGGCCACACAGGAACTTGTTCAGGGTGGGGTCTTTCTTGCCCAGCTTGTTGTCCAGTACGTTAACAAAGCGATTGATCAGCCACAGGCCAACAATCAGGGTGATGATGGCCAGCACAACCTTGGGGGCGTAAGCCATAATCAGGGCAATGGCCTGATCCATAAGTTGCGATGCCTGACCGTCGGCACCAAATAAGTCACCCATAGCGGAACTCCTTGTTCGTATCTGTTTTGGAAGTATCAAGAATGTATAGCAGATTCTCGCAGCCCCGTGGTACGAGCGTGCGGTGGCACTGTATCACCGGGGATGCTGGTTTTTTGCGTAGTCGGTGATGGTGTCAGGGCCACCTCTCACCAGAATGCGGCCCTCTTTCTGGCTAAGTTGGTAATCGTACATGGGGTCATAGTAGTCACGCAGCAGGGATTCGATCCAGGCGTCGTGGTCCGCTGTCGAACCGCTGGCCCCTTGCTGGTCCAGTGCCTGTTCCATCAAGGCGCGGAGTTTCTGGTGACGTTCGCCACCCAGGCGCTTGCGGATGCGATCGATGGCGCTGAGCAGGTAGTCCCGGAAATTCAGCCAACCGGCTTCCTCTCCGTCACGGGCCACGTAATCGGCCAACATGCCCTCCACATAATCCGCGCGAATGATGTCTACCCGTTCGGGCAGGGGGCGCTCAAGAACCAGTAGCGGTGCCTGGGCCATTTTCGTGCGCAGGGATTCGGGTAGTGAGCAGCGGCCAATGAGGCGGCTTTCGTCTTCCAGGTACATGGGGCCACCCACCTTGTGGTGGGCCTTGAGCATGGCCACGGCCAGGCGGTTTTCGAAGTCGATTTGTGCGGGCTGGGGCGTGACCTGGCGGCCAAAACTCGAGCCCCGGTGGTTGGCTATACCTTCCAGATCGACCGGGTTGGGAAGTTGGTGCAGCACCCGGGTCTTGCCGGTGCCGGTGCGGCCGCTGAGAATGCGGAAACCGGCGGTCTCGACGATGTCTTCAAAAGTGTCGATCAGGAACCGGCGCAGGGCCTTGTAACCGCCTTTGACCAGGGGGTAATCAATGCCGGCGTCCCGGATCCATTCCTGGGTCAGTCGAGAGCGTAGTCCGCCCCGGAAGCAAAACAGGTAGCCTTTTGGATGGCGGGTGGTGAATCGCTTCCAGGCCTCGATTCGCTGGGCTTTTACATCGCCACAGACCAATTGGTGGCCCAGTTCGATGGCCTTGTCCTGTCCCTTTTCCTTGTAGCAGATACCAACCCGGTGCCGTTCCTCGTCATTCATCAGGGGGGCGTTTTCGGCGGACGGAAAGCTGCCTTTGCCGAACTCAACGGGAGCCCGAACGTCCATCAGGGGCACATCGTTCAGAAACAGGTTCAGGTAATCGTCGGTGTCCGGTCTGCTGGCCATGTTCTTGGATCGCTGTTGCACTGAATGAGCCGGCAGTATAACGAACTGGCTAGGTTGCAGCACCCTTGGGGGTATGCCGTGAGTAGGGGGGGAACAATGAAGGGCAGCACAAGGCTGCCCTTTCAGAGTACTGAGCCGCCGTCCCGGGCAGATCAGATTTCGGAACAGGTTGGCGCGTCCATGCGCTGGGCAACTGCCATGTTGCCGAGTCCTTCAGCCGCCCCCTGGCGCCAGCCTTCCGGACCGGCGCTCCAATGCGTCCCTCAAGCGAGGCGTCCTTGCATCCGTGCTTCTCTCCTTTTCCGTCTGGAGAACGTCCTGGTGTCGTCCTTTCCGTATCATCCCTGTGGAATCAACTATAGCAATGTCAGCGTTGCAGAAAGGTGACGGAGGTCTAAAACATTTGCCTTTTGCTACCGCTTCAAATGGCGTTTCCCTTTCTAAAACATGAAGCTGCGTTAATGAACGTAAAGTTTGAGCGTTGCCTCGCACACAAACTGACAGCAATATCTGACAGCTATGTAAGCGATGTCTTACACGATTTATGGCGAATGTCTTAAACCGCTGGCCAAAAAGGGGGGGGGCGGAGGTTCCCCGGGTTTCGGGTAACACACAACGGACCCAGGCTGTGGCTGGGCGCCTGGCGTGGTATGCTTTGCGCCCTTTCGAGATGGTGAGAGCGGAGGAATGCAGGCAATGCGTAAAGGAAACTTTTTTCGGGGGCTGGGCTACCTGGCAGAAGGGTTCCGCCTGATTCGCCAACCTCGTCTTCGCCTGCTCGTTATCATCCCCCTTGTCATCAACGTCGTCCTGTTCGCCGCGATGTTCTATTTCATGGCGTTGGGGTTTGAGACGCTGATTGCCATGGTGATGGGCTGGCTGCCGGACTGGGGCTGGCTACAGGCCCTGGATTGGCTGTTCTGGCTGCTCTATGGCGTGGTCATCCTGTTAATCATGGCCTACGGTTTTGTCATTGTCGCGACGCTGATTGGCGCGCCTTTCTATGGCTACCTGGCGGAACTGACAGAAAAGCACCTGACGGGCCAGGAAGTCAGCACCGATGACAACTGGGCTGCGATTATCAAGGACATTCCCCGGGCGCTTTGGCGGGAAGTCCAGAAAATTATCTATTACCTGCCGCGAGCCATTGTCCTGTTGATTATCGGTCTGATCCCGGTGGTCAACCTGGTGGCGGCGGTGCTGTGGTTTCTGTTCAACAGCTGGATGATGTCACTGCAATACGTGGATTATCCGGCCGACAATCACAAAGTCAGTTTCCCGGCCCTGCGTCGGTTGCTCGGGGATACCCGGTTGTCAGCCCTCGGTTTTGGTGTTCCGGTGGCGCTGGCCGCCATGGTGCCGGTGTTGAACCTGGTGGTGGTGCCGGCGGCGGTCTGTGGCGCCACGGCCTACTGGGTTCGGGAAAGCGATTCAAATCATCAGTAATCTGTAAGCGGAGGCTTCTTGGAAACATCGGAATTTGTCATCGGGCAGCGTTGGGTCAGCCACAACGACAGCGTACTTGGACTGGGTATTGTCACCGACGTTTCCGGGCGTCGCGTTACCCTGGGGTTCCCCGCCGCCGATGAAGAACGCACGTACGCCATCGACAATGCGCCCCTGTCGCGCATTATTTTCCAGTTGGGCGAGGAAATAGAGACGTTTGATGGCGCTAAATACATCGTGCGGGCGGTGGAAGATCTGGATGGCGTGCTCATGTACCACGCCGACGATGGCGAGAACATCCACCCGATTTCCGAGGTAAAACTGGCTGGTTCGGTGAATTTCTCAGCCCCGCACCAACGGTTATTCGCCGGTCAGTTCGAGCGTAACGGAGCGTTCCGGTTGCGGGTGGCTACCCTCCAGCATCTTGATCGCTTGCGGGCTTCGCCGGCCCAGGGGCTGATTGGTGCCCGTACCCAGCACCTGCCGCACCAGATCTATATCGCCAACGAGGTCGCTCGGCGCCATGCGCCGCGCGTACTGCTGGCCGACGAAGTGGGGCTGGGCAAGACCATCGAGGCGGGCCTGATCCTGCACGATCAGTTGCAGACCGGTCGCGCCCACCGGGCTTTGATTGTGGTGCCGGATTCGCTGGTGCACCAGTGGCTGGTGGAAATGCTGCGCCGGTTCAACCTGCACTTCTCCATTATTGACCAGAGCCGCTACGACGCCCTCAAGGAAGAAGAGGATGATGTGGATGCGCTGGTGAACCACATTTTCGGGGACGATGACTCGGTCAACCCGTTTGAAAGTGAACAGCTGGTGCTGTGCAGTCTGGATTTCCTGGTGAATAGCGAAAAAGCCCAGAAAGACGCCCAGGCAGCCGGCTGGGATATGATGGTGGTGGATGAGGCTCACCATCTGGAGTGGTCACCGGAGCAGGCCAGCCCGGAATACCAGGTGGTTGAAAGTTTGTCCGAAGCCAGCCAGGGCCTGTTGTTGCTGACCGCCACCCCGGAGCAGATGGGCGTGGCCAGCCATTTTGCCCGCTTGCGTCTGCTGGACCCGGCCCGCTTCCACGATCTGGAGGCCTTCCGGGAGGAAGAACAGGATTACGAAGCGGTGAACCAGGTGGTGCACCGCCTGCGGGATAACCCGGATTCGATCTCGGCCGCCGACAAGGCGACGCTGGCCGAGTGGGTGGGGGATGACCTGGACGAATTGTTGGCCCGCGATGACAACCACCAGGCGGTCATCGACGCGCTGCTGGACCGCCATGGCACCGGCCGCGTGCTATTCCGTAACACCCGGGCGGCGATCCAGGGATTCCCGGAGCGCCAGCCGCTGCCGGAGCCGTTGGCCTGCCCGCCACTGTATGACGACACGCGTTATGACGTGGCCGGCCTGTCGCCGGAAGTCTCGGTGCCAGACGAAGAACAATGGCTGGCCGAAGACCCCCGGGTCGCCTGGCTGGAGAAAAAGCTGGCGGGCCTGCGCCCGGCCAAGGTAGTGGTTATCTGTGCCAACGCCTCCACGGCCATGGCCCTTGAGCATTACCTGCAGTTGCGGGCCGGTATCCGCAGTGCGGCCTTCCACGAGCACCTGAGCCTGATTGAGCGGGACCGGGCCGCTGCGTACTTCGCTGACACGGAGCAGGGCGCCCAGGCACTGATCTGCTCGGAAATCGGCAGTGAAGGCCGCAACTTCCAGTTCGCCCACCACCTGGTGCTGTTTGACCTGCCGGCCAATCCGGACCTGCTGGAGCAGCGCATTGGTCGCCTGGACCGCATTGGCCAGACCGAAGCCATCCGTATTCACATTCCTTACCTCCAGGGTACCAGCCAGGAAGTCCAGTACCGCTGGTTCCAGGAAGGTCTGAATGCATTTGCAGAAAGCTGCTCGGTTGGGGTGTCGGTCAAGGAACACGTGGAGGACCTGTGGCAGCAGGCGCTGGCTGGTGACAGCGAATCCCTGGAACCTTTGATTGCCCGCAGCGCCGAGGAAACCGACCGGCTCAAGGCCCTGCTGCACAATGGTCGCGATGCCCTGATTGAAATGAACTCCTGCCGTCGGGATGTGGCCGAAGCGCTGATCGAAAGCATCGAGCAGGAGGAAAGTTCCGCCCAGGTCCGGGATTACCTCATGCAGGCTTTCGACATCCTGGGCGTGGATGTGGAGGACCACAGCGAGCACGCCGACGTGCTCAAGCCTGGCGAGCAGTATCAGGCCGGCATGGTCACCGGTCTGCCGGACGACGGCCTCACCGTCACCTGGGACCGGGAGCAGGCGCTGCATCGTGAAGACATGGCCTTCATGAGCTGGGAGCACCCGATGGTGACCGGCGTGATGGACTCGGTTACCAGCTCGGGTCTGGGCAAGGCGGCGTTGTCGAACCTGTCGGTCAAGGCCCTGCCGGCCGGTTCGCTGTTGCTGGAAGCGGTGTTTGCCGTGCATTGCCCGGCGCCGGAAAACCTGCAACTGACCCGTTACCTGCCGGTCTCTCCATTGCGTCTGGTGGTGGATGTGAACGGCCGTGATCTCTCGGCGGCACTACCCCACGACAAGCTCAATGAGCTGTGCTCTAACATCCGCCGGCGCACCGCCCAGGCCATCGTGCCGCGCATCCGGGCCGAAGTGGAGACCATGGTGGATCACGTGGAAGGGCTGGCTGGACCTCACCTTAAACCCCTTCAGCAGCAGGCCCTGGACCGCCTGGACCAGGCGTTTGTGCCGGAAATCCATCGGCTGGAGGCCCTGCGCCGGGTGAACCCCGCCATTCGTCAGGAGGAAATCGACTTCCTGCGCCAGCAGCAGGACGCGGCCCGCGAGGCGATCAGCCACGCCAGCCTGGCGTTGGAAGGCATCCGGGTGATTGTTACCTCGTAAGGGAGGCAAGGCGATCAGGGTCACTGGTCAGGGGGCATCTGTTAGGGTAATTTCCCCGTATCGAGCTATAGTCAAAAGGCCCTGGCATTGTGCCCGGGCTTTCCATTCATGGAAGACGACAGAGAGAGTTCGCAATGACGTTGATCCTGTTTCTCGTAGCCCTGGTGGGCCTGCTGTATGTGTTGCGGCGGGAAGCTGGTGCCAAATCGGCCATTGGCGTAATGGCGGGGGTCGGAGTGCTGGCCCTGTTCCTGGCGTCCGGCTGGCTGGCCCTGTTGCTGTTTATCGGGGCGGCGCTTACTGCAGTGGCCGGTTTGCCACAATTCCGCCGTAGCTGGCTGACCCCGAAGGTGTTTGCCACGTTCAAGAAAGTGGCCCCGAAAGTCTCCGACACCGAGAAGGTGGCTCTGGAAGCCGGCACGGTTGGCTGGGACGGCGAACTCTTCACCGGTCGCCCGGATTGGCACAACCTGCTGATCAACCGTCATAACGGCCTGAGTGACGAAGAGCGGGCCTTTGTTGATAACCAGTGCACCCAGGCGATTTCCATGTGCAACGCCTGGGACATCGCCGTGGAGCGGGCCGATTTACCGCAGGAACTCTGGGATTTCCTGAAGAAAGAAAAATTCTTCGGCATGATCATTCCCAAGGAGTATGGCGGCCTGGAATTTTCCGCCAAGGCCCAGACGGCGGTCCTGCAGAAGCTGGCCTCCAACGAGATGCTGATGGTCACCGTGGGCGTGCCCAACTCCCTGGGCCCGGGCGAGCTGCTGGTCAAGTACGGCACCGAAGAGCAGAAGAACCACTATTTGCCACGCCTGGCCGATGGCCGTGAAATCCCCTGCTTTGGCCTGACCGGGCCGCGCGCGGGTTCCGACGCCACCTCCCTGCCGGACACTGGCATTGTCTGCAAGCAGGAAGTAGACGGTGAGGAAGTGCTCGGTCTGCGCCTGAATTTCGAGAAGCGCTGGATCACCCTCGCGCCGGTGGCCACCGTGGTGGGCCTGGCGTTCCGCATGTTTGACCCGGACGGCCTGCTGGGTGACACCGAGGATTACGGTATTACCTGCGCACTGATTCCCCGTGACACCGAAGGCATGGAAATCGGCCGTCGCCATTGTCCGATCGGCTCGCCGTTCCTCAATGGCCCGATCAAGGGCAAGGACGTGTTCATCCCGCTGGACTACATCATCGGTGGCAAGGACATGGCCGGGCAGGGCTGGCGCATGCTGGTGGAATGCCTGTCGGTGGGACGCTGCATCACACTGCCGTCCGGGGCGGCTGGTGTGGCCGCTTACGCCACGGGCACCGCGGGTGGTTTCACCCGGATTCGCCGGCAATTCAATACCCCGGTGGCGGACATGGAGGGCGTGCAAGAGCCATTGGCTCGCATTGCCGCCAAGACCTACATTGCCCAGTCGGCGGTCAACCATACCGCCAACATGATTGATAACGGCGAGAAGCCGGCCGTGCCCTCGGCGATCCTGAAGTACCACTTGACCGAGTTCCAGCGCGGCATCCTGACCGACGCCATGGACGTGCACGGCGGCAAAACCGTGACCCTGGGGCCTCGCAACTACCTGGGCATTGGTTTCAGCGGTTCGGCGGTCTCGATCACCGTGGAAGGCGCCAACATCATGACCCGCAGCCTGATGATCTTCGGCCAGGGTGCCATTCGTTGCCACCCTTACGTGCTGAAGGAGCTGGCGGCGAAGGACAACGACGATGTGCGCGCCTTTGACGAGGCGTTCTTCGGCCACGCTGGCCTGGTGTTCGGCAATGCGTCTCGGGCCTTTACCCAGGCGCTGGGTCTGGGTCGGGCTGACGTGCCGTTTGACAGCGCCTCACGCAAGTACGCCCAGGCGGTGGCCCGTTTCAGTGCCGCGTTCGGCCTGTGTTCCGATGCCGCCATGACCACCCTGGGCAGCGAGTTGAAAATGCGCGAGCTGATCTCGGCACGCCTGGGTGACATGCTGTCGAATCTGTACCTCGCCTCCATGGTGCTTAAGAACTGGTACGAGACCCAGCCGGTGGCCGGGGAGAAGGAATTGATGCAGTACAGTCTGGCTCTGCTGTTGCACCGCACCGAACAGGCGCTGGATGAATTCCTGAAAAACCTGCCCAACCGCAAGGTGGCCATGGCCCTGCGTGCCATCACCCTGCCGCTGGGGCGCCACTGGGGGCAGCCCCAGGACGATAAGGCGCGTGAGCTGGCCCGGGCGATCTCCACCGATACCCCGGTGCGGCACAAGCTGCTTGCAGGCGTCTGGACCAGTGACGGTGAGGGTACGGTGGTCAATCCAGTGGCCCGGTATAACGGACTGCTGCGTGACTATGACAAAGCCGAGGAGCTTTATCGCAAGGTCAACAAGGCCTATGTCAAGGGCGAGCTGCCGATGACCGCCCTGCATCCGGAGGAGCGGTTTGAAGCGGCCCTCAAGGCAGATATTTTCAGCAAGGAAGAAACCGATTTCATGCGTCAGTATGAAGAAACAGTGCTGGAAATGCTGACTGTGGACGATTTCCCGTTTGATGCCTTTGCCCGCAACAAGGAGGCTCGTGTTGACCACAACCCGGCCTGACTGGTGCCACTGACATGTGGCTGTCGTTTGTTGCTGTAAGTGTTGGCGCCGTGATCGGCGCCAACCTGCGTTGGGGCCTGGGGCTCTGGCTGAACACCAGCTATCACGCCGTGCCTTGGGGCACCCTGCTGGCGAACCTGAGCGGCGGCTGGCTGATCGGCCTGCTGATGGGGTTCTTCACCCATAGCAGTGTCCTGGCGCCGGAGTGGCGGCTGTTTGCCATCACCGGCCTGTGCGGCGCACTCACCACCTTCTCCACCTTTTCCCTGGAGATGTTTGCCGCCTTGCAGGAAGGTAAGTGGGGGATGGCCCTGGTGGGTATTCTGGCCCACGTGATCGGCTCCATCCTGATGACGTTCGTCGGCTTTTACTCCTTCACCTTGCTGCGCGGGTAAAGCGCCGGAGTGGTGCCCGGAGCGCACTGAGGTAGGGCGTTTTCCGCTTGGTATCAATACCTATGAAATTTATTGAAATTATTCTTGGCAAGTCTCAGGTTCTTGAGTAGAGTGGATCTCGTAGGAAAGATTAGTAAAGCAGTTCATGAATAAGACGTACCTCCGTAGTTAGTAGTGCCGTCCTGTTTTTGATCCCGCGATTTCTGTTTTTCCGTAAAACGCCGACCAACGTCACAAGGGCGGATGGCGGCAGATAAAATGATTGATTTCAGGAAGTTTAAGTATGTCTACTACTACCGGTACTGTTAAGTTCTTCAACGAAGCAAAAGGCTTTGGCTTTATTACTCGTGAAGGCGGCCCGGACGTTTTTGTTCACTACAGCGCTATTCAGGGCAGCGGTTTCAAAACCCTGGCAGAAGGCCAGCAGGTTGAGTTCACCGTTACCCAGGGCCAGAAAGGTCCTCAGGCGGAGAACGTTGTTGCTCTCTAATCCCTGATGGATTAGGCAATAACCGCCAAAAAGGCAGCTTCGGCTGCCTTTTTTTGTGCCTGATCGTCCGGTATCCCGGACTTATTGGCCGAATATTTCTTCGTAGAAACGCATGGTGCCCTCCCAGGATCGGCGGGCGGCTTCTTCATCGTACCCGATGGGCAGATTGAATTCGTCGGCCAGGCGATCGGCGCCGGGGTTGGTGAATGAATGGCGCACACCAGGGAAGGAGACCAGGGTCAGATCCACATCGGCATTGAGCATCTCCCGCACCAGGTCCGCCACCTGCTCGGCGGGAACCATCTTGTCGGCACCGCCGGTATATACCTGAACCCGGGCCCTTACCTCACCTGGCTCCGCCTGTATCGGACTGGCCAGTGAGCCGTGGAAGCTGACGACGCCATCCAGGTCTACTCCCATCCGGGCCATGTTCAGCACCACCGAGCCGCCAAAGCAGTACCCCTGGGCTGCAATGCGGGATGGGTCCACACTCTCGTGGTTCTTGAGCACTTCCATGGCGCCGGTAAAGCGGGCTTTGACCTTTTCCAGATCGCTTGTCGCTTCCTGGGCAAACTTCTGGGCAGTTTCTGGGTGATCGGCTTGTTTGCCGGTCCCATACATGTCCAGGGCGAACGCGGTGTAGCCAGAGGCTGCCAGCTTCTCGGCCTGTTCGCGGGCGAATTCGTTATGCCCCCACCATTCGTGGACGACCAGTATCCCGGGGCGAGCCTCCTCGTATTCGTCATCCCAGGCCATATAGCCGGTGAAGGATTGATCATTGACGGTGTATTCGATGGCTTTGGTCTGCAGCTCCGCGCCGGCTTGTGGCGCAGCGCTGGCCAGCAGCAAGGCGGTGGCGGAAGAGAGTTGGGTCAGTCGCTTCATGGTCGTGACTCCCGGTTGCGTGAATAAAATTGGATGAATGCTTTTACATTTTCTGTCATTGACTATAGTCAATATCAGAAGCGGTTATGAATCCGAATTTGACGGGTGCCGTATCTATACATACCAACAACAGCAACAAGAGGGGGTAATAACAATGCTCCTGTCGCATGCGTTCGGTCTTTTCACCCACCCGGATAAAGAGTGGGTCACGATTCGTAAGGAACACGAAAATCCCACCCGGCTCTATGTTGCCTATGTCCTCATATTGGCAGCCATAGCGCCTGTTTGCGCCTACATCTCCACAGCTCATTTCGGCTGGGCCGTCGGTAGTGATCGTTTGATCAAGCTGACGGAAATCAGCGCGGTGCAGTTGAGCCTCCTGACGTACGTGGCGATGCTTATCGGCGTTTTTGCCCTGGGGTACGCTATCAACTGGATGGCGAAAACCTACGGTGCCCGGGAAGAACATGTGCCGGCCAATGGGGTCGCCCTGGCGGCCTATTCCTGCACGCCGCTGTTCCTCGCCGGCTTTGCCCTGCTGTATCCCAACCCCTGGTTCAACGCGCTTGTCTTCCTGGGGGCGGCCGTATACGGCGCTCGCCTGATGTACGATGGATTGCCCATCGTTATGGGCATTGAGAAAGAGCAGGCGGAGCTTTATGGAGTGTCGCTGCTAACCGTTGCGCTGATCATCCTGGTGTCCACCCGTGCCGGCTCGGCCATCCTGTGGAATATGGGCTTTGGCCCCGCATTTGTCAGCGGCTGATAGCTCTGATCCATCCATACCCATGCAATGAAGCGGGGGCCCGAGGCCCCCGTTTATCGTTGATGCCCAGGAACCTGGGTCTGCGGTTGCTGTCATAGTCAGGTGTTCGATTGACGCTTGGATTGAGGCATTGCCATGGAGTGCTCTGATGCCCGAACGTCTTGATTCCCCGGCTGGTCCCAACCCGTCCTGGCATGCCCTTACGCCCTCTCAAGTGCGGAGTTCGCTCTCGGCGCAAGGGCCTTTCTCCGCGCAGGAAGCCCGTGAACGTTTGGCCGAGTTTGGTCCCAACCGCCTGCCGGAGGTTCGGAAAAGTGGTCCTTTAGCTCGTCTTGCCCGCCAGCTTCGCAATTTCCTCATTTATGTTCTTTTGGGGGCCGCGGCTATTACCGCGACCTTGGGGCACTGGGTGGATGCGGGTGTCATCCTGGCGGTCGTGGTGGTTCAGACCCTGGTCGGTTTTATTCAGGAGGGGCGGGCAGAACAGGCGCTGTCCGCCATTCAGCACATGTTGGCACCGAAAGCCCGCGTGGTTCGAGCCGATGGTCAACACATGCTGGATGCCACCGAACTGGTACCCGGCGACACAGTGTTGCTGGAGGCGGGGGATCGGGTACCGGCTGATATTCGTCTCGAGAAGTGCCACAACCTGAACATTCAAGAAGCCATCCTGACAGGTGAATCTGAGGCCGTTGGCAAACTACCCGAGCCAGTGGATGAGGCCGCTGTGCTTGGAGACCAGTCCGGAATGGCATTTTCCGGAACCATGGTGGCCACAGGTACCGGTCGCGGGGTGGTGGTGCGCACGGGCGTGAATACGGAAATTGGTCACATCTCGGGACTGCTTGCCAGTACGCCATCGTTGAAAACACCCTTGCTTGAACAAATGGACCGTTTTGCCCGTGGCCTGTCGATCATTGTGATCCTGGCCGGTTTGGCGATTTTTCTGGGTGGACTCGCATTCAGCGGCCTGGCGTTTCGAGAGCTATTTATGGCGGTGGTTGGGCTCACGGTGGCCGCCATTCCTGAAGGGTTGCCAGCCATCCTGACGATTACGCTGGCCATTGGCGTCCGGCAGATGGCCAGTCGTCAGGCGGTGGTAAGGCGCATGCCGGTGATCGAAACCCTGGGGGCGGTATCGGTGATCTGCTCCGACAAGACGGGAACCCTGACGCGTAACGAAATGATGGTGACGGCTGTTGCTGTCGGAGAGCAGCGCTTTGAGGTTACCGGGGAGGGGTACCAAGCGGATGGCAGAGTCTGCATGGATGGCCAGGAGGCGGGAAATCATCTCGTCTTGTCCGAGCTGGCAAAGGCTGCCGCTCTATGTAATGACTCAACCCTGACTGAGCGCGATGGCCTTCCCGTTATCCATGGCGATCCCATGGAAGCAGCGTTGAAAGTTTTCGCCCGTAAGGCCGAGTTTGATGTAGAGACCATTACCGATGATTGGCCGAGGGTTGATGAGGTCCCCTTTGATACCGAGCTCCGCTTCATGGCGACTTTGCACCACGACCACCATGGCCATGGGACCGCCTATCTCAAAGGGGCTCCGGAAAAGATTCTGGACATGTGCCGGAAGGAGGTCTCTGACAGTGGTGAGCTGGTTGATCTGGACCGGGAGAAGTGGGAAAGGCTGGTCACCGGCATGGCCAGGGACGGACTGCGCGTCCTCGCGCTCGCACGCCGCCCCATGGCCATTGGCACCACCGAACTGGTCATCGAGGAACTGAGCGAGGGCGCGGAATTGTTGGGCCTGGTGGGGCTGATGGATCCGCCCCGGCATGAAGCGATCCGGGCCATCAAGGACTGCCACCTGGCGGCGATCCGGGTCAAAATGATCACCGGTGATCATGCCCTGACGGCCTGCGCCATCGCCCGTAAGCTGGGATTGCGCAATCCGGACAAGGTCCTTACCGGGAGGGAACTGGACCAACTCAGTGACCAGCAGCTAGAGGCGCTGGTTGGGGAAGTCGATGTGTTTGCCCGCACCAGTCCGGAGCATAAGCTTCGTCTGGTTAAGGCCTTGCAGGCTCTGCACGGGGTAGTGGCCATGACGGGGGACGGGGTCAATGATGCACCCGCCCTGAAGCGGGCCGATGTGGGCATCGCCATGGGGGTGAAAGGCTCGGAAGCTGCCCGTCAGGCCGCCTCCGTGGTATTGCTGGACGACAATTTCGTCAGCATCGCGGCTGCGGTGCGAGAAGGTCGGGCGGTCTATGCCAACCTGCGTAAGGGGATCGCCTTTCTCTTGCCGATTAACGGTGGTGAGTCTGTCAGCCTGGTGGCCGCCTTGCTGCTGGGCCTGACGCTACCCATTTCCGCGCTGCAGATTCTCTGGGTCAATATGGTCAGCTCGGTGGTCCTTGCCATGACCCTGGCGTTTGAAAAGCCGGAGCCGAATGTCATGGAGCAACCACCCCGGTCCCGGGATCAGTCCCTGTTGGCGGGTTTTGTGGTCTGGCGGGTGGTGTTTGTATCGCTGCTTTTCCTGGCGGGAATTTTCGGCGCCTGGTTCTGGGGCATGCACCAATTCGCCGATCAGACAGTGGCCCGTACGCTGGCGGTGAACACGCTGGTGGCAATGGAGGTCTTCTACCTGTTTGCCGTGCGCTATCTGGACACTGCCTCGGTAACCCTGCGGGGCGTACTGGGCACCCCCAGTGTGCTGATCGCGGTATCCGCCGTGGTGGTACTGCAGCTGTTGTTTACTTTTACTCCCTGGTTCCAGGTAACCTTCGGCACGGCAGCCCTCTCCCTGGCCCAATTGGCCTTCTGCTCCTTGACTGGCGTCGCGGTGCTCCTGATTCTTGAGCTGGAAACTCTCATCCGGGGCCGGCTGTTCAGGGCAGCCCGCGGGTGATAACGGAAGGATCACCCCGGCCTTCCACCGCCGCCAGTTCCGCACTGGACAGCCATTCACCGGGTGGCTTTTCGAGTACCGCCGCACAGGCCGCCAGGGCATGGCCCCAGGTGCAATGGTTGGCGAAGAGCATGCCGCTCTCATTGAGGGTGCCGCCATGGTTGATATAGCCCAGAACCCGGGAATGCATCGGATGCGGGAACAGGGCTGGCAGGTGGCCCCGGAATACCTCCGGGCGCATGTGGGTGAGCGCTACCCGCCGTTGCATGCGATAGGGGAACAGGCGCTCCCGTTCGAACTCGGTCAGGCAGGCGCTGGATTCCATCGGGTCCCTTGGGTATCGGAAACGCCCCGGTTCCTGGATGTACACCAGGCGGAACGGGGCGCCGGTATCACGCAGCCGCTCGCAGGCGCGGATGGCTTCCGATAACTGGTAGGCACCGTTGGCGATCATCAGCAGGGGCTCTTCGCCCGCTGAGGTGTCTTCATCGACCACAAGGGCGCCGTGCTGGGCAAGGGTTTCGGCTTCCGTGTCGTTGAACACACAGGGCCGCTCGCGCTTGGGCACTACCATGCAGCTGATGCGGCCCCGGTTTTCGTACACCGAGGGCAGTACCGCCAGGGTGCTGTTGTAGTCCGCGGGAAACAGTACCCGGGACACGTCGCTCATCTCCCCCAGCATGGCTTCGCAGAAGGTGGTGTCTTGGTGTGATTGCTCGTTTTTACCGTTTTCCCAGGTGTGGGAAGTGGCAACAATCGGTAACCCCAGCCATTTGGGCGGGCGCCCGGCCTCTTTCTGGCTTCGGGCAAAGGTCAGTTCCTGGCGGATGGCCCCGAGCATCTTGACGCAGAAGGCTTCGTAGCTGGCCACCAGGTTGATGCCGGCCTTATTGGCCAGACAGGCGGAAACCACCGCCTCTTCATTCAGGGCCGTGATGATCTTGCCATGCACGTCCTCCTGCTTGTTCTCCGGCTGATTCGCGCGATGCTTGAGGCGCTTCAGAATGCCGGTCAGTCGGTTGCTGGCCAGTTCATCGGGGTTGCCCACCCGCGGTCGCAGCCTTGGATTGTCTTCCACCAGCGCCTGGAAGAATTCATCCACGGCGGTCATGGGGGAGGCCTGATTCTGTCCCCAGGGCAGAACCGGCAGATTCAGGTCGGCCGGATTGCGTTGGGTCAGCGGATGATCCCGTTCCAGCGGCCGTTGCTGTTGCTGGTGTTCGTTAAGCATGGCCACCGACATGCCCAACTCCCCGGTTTCCACCCACAGAGGGGCGGCGTATTCATTGAACAGATCCCGGGCGCGGGCGTCCAGGCGTGGGTTGCCGGGCAGTGGCAGGTTGTGAGCTTCGTTGTCGCCGGCACCGTAGAAGCCAAAGCCCTTGATGGTCTCGGCAATGCCGTAGGGAATTCGGGCAGGGTATTGGGGCGTGCTTTCGCTTTGGGCGGACAGGCCCTGTTCCATTTCGAACAACGCGCAAACAAATGCCGCGGGGTCCTTGCCGTCAAACCGGTAAGGTTCGAACCCCCTTGCCTCCAGATGGGCTTCAAAGCGCTCCAGGCCAGCGGGTGTGCCCAGTTCGGTGCGTTGCTCAATACGCCGGCCGTTGGCGATCATGACCGGCAACACCAGGCCACAGTCCTCGGCGCGCCACCAGCGTGGGATCCAGTCACTGCCGCGCTGTTCCTCGGCTGCGCCGTCGGACAGGAAGGCCACCAGGGACTCGCCAGGCAGGGGCATGTGGGCGTATTGCAACTCGGCAAACCCAAGGTAGCCGCCTTCGAGAATGCCTCCGGCTGTGTGCGGGTTAACGTGGCTGCCCAAAGGCGCGGCCATGGAACCATCGGGTTTTTGCTGGTAGCTGTAGAAATCGCAAGCCAGGCGGGACAGACCGTCCGGAGCCAGGTAGCGGCGCTGTTGCTCCGGATGCAGGTTGCCCGTCAACACATTCAGGGCTTCAATGGCGGCCACGCAATGGCCCTGGCCCATCAGCCAGCTTCGGGTTTGGCCTGTGAGGTTGTTCAGCGCAAGGTAGGCGGCATAGGCCGGGACCATATTCAGGGCACCGCCGGTATGGCCTTCCGGATGGGTTTTGAAATCCAGTGAGCTCAATGGAGCGCCGGCGATATCCACCCGGCGGCAGTAGGTCATGTGCACCACCAGCCACATTCCAGCGCTGGTCAGGCGGTCCAGGGCGGCCAGTTTCCGGTAGACGGTATCCGCGTCGGGCTGGAAACCCTCGGCAACCAGTCGCTCCGCCAGGTGCTGCACCTGTTGTGCAGTCTGTTCGGAATGCTGCACCACGCCATAACCCTGCCGCCAATACCGATAGGCATTGCTGTTGGCTTCAGAAGAAGCAGATGGATCGGGCGATGACATGGGAGGCCTCCGTAGGATAAAAAGGTCAAATGAGTGTAAAACGCTCCTGTACCCCCGCTCTTGATACAGGTCAGTCGCTTCTGCATATTTTGCGGGGTGCCGATGCCAATGGTTCCAGGGTGTGATCGGTGTCCGTAACCATTAAACTTCCGGGAACAATCTAAGCTAAAGTGGGGCAGCAATGATCCAGATTTTCACTACCGGCGGCACCATCGATAAGGTGTACTTCGATGCTAACAGTCAGTTTGAGATTGGCGATAGCCTGCTGCGGGAGCTGTTGGCCGAAGCCGGCATCCATGAGGGCTATCAGCTCGCTGAATTGATGCGAAAGGACAGTCTGGAACTGACGGATGAGGATCGGCAATGCATCAAGGCAGCGGTTCGTGAATCAGACGCCCAGCGGATACTGATTACTCATGGTACGGATACGATGGCGCTGACTGCCGAGCAGCTTCGGCAGGTGCCCGGGCGCACCATCGTGCTGACAGGTGCCATGCAACCGGCCCGCATGCGCCGCACCGATGCGGTGTTCAATCTGGGTTTTGCCTGGGCCGCACTGCAATTGTTGCCGCCGGGGGTTTATATTGCCATGAACGGTGAGGTGTTTGAGGCCGGAAAGGTGCGTAAGAATCTGCAAGCCCAGAAGTTTGAAGCGGCGCCCTGAGCGCAACACTCAACCATTGAAGGCCTGAATCTCATCGGCTGTCAGGGGCCGAAATTCGCCAGGTGACAGCCGCTCATCCAGAGTCACCAGCCCAATCTTCTGCCGGTGTAATGCCGTCACCCGGTTGCCCACCGCCGCCAGCATGCGCTTGACCTGATGGTAGCGACCCTCGTGGATGGTCAGGTCTAGCAAAGTGTCGGCGTGCTGGACCACGCGGGCGGGTTTGGTGGGCGTGTCCTCGCCTTTCAATAGCACCCCTTCTTCCAACTGTTTTCTGGCCGAATCGCCAAGCGGTTCCGCCAGGCTGACGCGGTAGGTTTTGGGGCAGTCCCGACGCGGCGAAGTGATCTGGTGGGACCATTGACCGTCGCTGGTGAGCAGCAGCAGGCCCGTGGTGTCTTTGTCCAGGCGGCCAGCAATATGAACCCGTGCCGCCAGTTCTACCGGCAGCAGATCCAATGCGGTGGCCTGGTTGCTGTCGGTGGTGGCGCTGATCACACCGGCAGGCTTGTTCATCATCAGGTATAGCTCTTCAGGCATCGCCACCGGCTGGTGGTCCAGCTGGACGCTATCTCGTGCCGATATGTGCTGCCTGGCCTGTTTGCAGGGCTTGTCGTTTACGCGCACTCGCCCGGCTGCAATGGCCCGTTTGGCGTCCTTGCGCGACAAGGTTGTGCTATTGGCGACGAACTGGTCCAGACGCATTAGCATCCCTCTCCTGGTGCAGGTGCCGAAAGGGTGGCCAGGCAAAGTATTGGCTGTTCGCCGGTAATCCGGTTCCAGAGAAGGTTGGATGCATCGGCTTTCAGTGGCGGACGGGGCAGGCGGGTACTGCCAAGCGGGGTAACGCCCTGAGCCGAGTTTGCAGCCACCACAAAGCTGAATGGATGAGCGCCGGGAACGCCCAGGCGGATATCGGTGGCAATCACCTGATCACCGGACTGTTGGTAGTCCAGAAACCCCCGGGTGAACCATTCCAGCCGCTTTACCTCCGGCAATGAGGCCACCTGGCGTCGAAGCCCGGGATTGCGGGGGAAATGCTCCAGGGTCAGGGGTTGGTTTCCATCGAAAACGCCGGTAACAATTTCAATCCGACGCTCGTCGCTGATGGCAGTCGCACGCCAGAGCAAGGTGTTGAATGGCATGGGTTGGACCAGCAATTGGTAGGAATCCAATCCAGCCTGTGCGAGCGCGGGCTTCACCCTTTCGGTCATCCACTGCTGGGCAACCAGCGTCCAGCCCAAGTACAGCGTGGAAAGCATCAATCCCACGGCCATGATGCGTGGCGCTGGCGGGCGTATCAGGAAGGCGATGCAGGCGAGCAGCAGCGGCAGCGTATACAGCGGGTCGATGATAAAGATGCTGCTGATGGCAACCGGCGGCCCAATGGGCCAGAACAGCTGGGTGCCATAAGTGGTGAAGGCGTCCAGAATGGGGTGCGTGAGCAGAACCAGCCCGGTCAGCGTCAGCCACCGGGCCAGTGACACCTGAGGGCGCCAGCGCCAGAAGGCCCAGGCCAGGAGTATGGCCAGTGGTGCCAGCAAGAACAGGGAATGGCTGAAGCCCCGATGTTGGGTGAAGTTGGCCACGGCGCTGCCGTAATCAATGACCACATCCAGGTCGGGCAGGGTGCCCAGCACACCGCCGATCAGCAGGGCAGAACGGCCCAGCGATTTGCCAGCGACGGTGCCCGCAATCGTCGCCCCAAGGGCAGCTTGAGTGACTGAATCCATGGCTCAGTAGCCAGCCTCGCTAGCCGCTTTCATCGTCGGTTTCGGAGATACCCTTCACTGCCAGGCTTTCCAGCACTTCCCGGGAAGGAAAGCCATCGGCAATCATATCCTGGGCGCTCTGGTACCGGCGAATGGCGTTGCGGGTATTGGACCCCAGGATACCGTCGGGTTCGCCGCTGCTGAAGCCTTTTTGGTTAAGGGCTTCCTGCAGTTGCAGGATCTGGTCACGGGACAGGGCCGGCTGGTCTTCCGGCGGCGGAGTATGCAAGCCGCCCGCGCCAGCGACACGATCGGCCAGGTGGCCCACTGCAATGGCGTAGAATTCCGAGCGATTCCAGCCCATGGTCACCCGGAAATTGTTATAGACCAGGAAGGCCGGCCCTTCGTGGCCGCTGGGAACCACCATGGCCGCATCAATGGGCTCGTCCGGCACCGGGTGTCCCCAGACATCGGTCACGCCCATTTCCCGCCAGTCGTCCAGGGGTAGGCGTCGGCCATCGGCCAGGCTGTAATCGAAGTCATTCGGCAGCAGCACTTCCCGCCCCCAGCGGTATTCGCCATCCCAGCCCATGGATTCCAGGAAGCGACCGGCGGAGAGCATGGCATCGGGCAGACTGTTCCACAGGTCACGACGGCCATCGCCGTCGGCGTCCACGGCATGTCTCAGAAACACGGTGGGCATGAACTGCACATGGCCCATGGCACCGGCCCAGGACCCTTCCATCTGGTCCGCGGAAATGGCGCCTTCATCAATGATGCGAAGCGCGGCAATCAACTGTTGGCTGAAGAACTCACTACGACGGGGATCGCAAGCCAGGGTGGCCAGGGAACTGGGCACCTGCATCTTGCCGAAATAGCTGCCGTAATTGGTTTCCAGGCCCCAGAAAGCCACCAGATACGGGGCGGGGACACCGGTCTTTTCGGTGACCTCGTTCAGCAGCCCCCGGTGTTCCCGCAGCAGTTCCCGGCCCCTGGCGATGCGGTCGGCATTCACCCGGCGGTTCAGGTACTCGGCAAAGGTGGTGGTGAACTCAGGCTGCCGGCGGTCCAGTTCGATGACCCGGTCAAGGTATTCGGCCCGGGCCATGACATCCCGGGCGACTGGCGCACTCACGCCGGCGTTGATAGCCCGCTCCTCGAGCCGCTGCTTGCACTGGGCAAACTCGGACTCACTCAGGGTTTCCTCGGCCTGGGCCGGCAGACTGATGAGCAGAGAGGCCAGCCCAAGGGCCGGAACCACGTGCCAGCGTGCTTTGCGCGTACTCGCGTGAACCACAGATCACCTCGCGTAATGTAAAGAAGGCTCTTTGAAGCCATGTTAGCGCGTTTTCGGTCCCATAAAATACCGTGCAGAACGGTTTGTCGTCTTTTGGTCGCAAAGGTTCCAACGAAACGCCCCGGATGTTCTATAGTGAGGGCCACTGTATGGCCCCGGAGTGAATTTTTTATGGCAGCCCTGAAAGCGCTGGTGGTGGATGACGCCAGCTTTGTGCGTGATCTGGTGAAACGAACGGTTCGCCAGCGGTTCCCGGTTATCGAGACCACCGATGCCCAGAACGGGCGGCGGGCGCAGTCACTGATGTCGCGAACCACCTTTGACCTGGTCCTGTGTGACTGGGAAATGCCGGAAATGTCCGGCCTGGAACTGCTGCAGTGGATGCGCCAGCAGCCCCATTACGAAAAAGTGCCGTTCATCATGATCACCAGCCGTGGTGACAAGGACCATGTGGTCGAAGCGGTGAAAGAGGGCGTGTCCGAATACCTGGGCAAGCCCTTCAGCCCGGAAGGGCTGAGCAAGAAGATCATCAAGGTGATGGGGCGGCGGCTGAAAGACGCCATGGGTCGTAGCGGCAAATCCATGGAAGGCCCGGCCGATGCCTTCAAGGAGTCGGCGGCACTGCTGACCCAGAAGCGGGACACGCCGCCGGCCAAACCTGCCCCTGACCAAAACGCCAGGGCAGCCGCCGATAACCCATTGCTGGCCGCCTCCAGCGCGCCTTCGCCGGCCAAAAAGCCCGCCGCCAAGGGTTCGATGAGTGTTGCCCAGGTCCGGTTTGCCGACAGCACGTTGACATCCGTGGTCAAGGATATCAATCTCACGGAAGTGCGGGTGATTGCCAAGCGGGACCAGGAGTTCCCGGGCATTCTGGATCAGGCGGTGGTGGATATGGAGATCGGCCCGGAAAAAACCGCCCGATTGAACGGCTACGTCCACCAGTTGCAGGCGGTGGATCGCCGTCAGGACAGCGACTTTATCAGCGTGACCATCCGATTTGTGGATGACGATCCACAGAAGATGGAAGACCTGTCGCGCTTTGTCGCCACCTTCCGGGCGGGTAACCGGTAACCGGCTGCTCCGGGCCTGGGAACCTCCGCCCGGAGAACGGCTTTAGTGCTCGGCTTGGGGCTCCGGCAGCCGTTCCACCAAACGCTCCTTGGGGAAGTGACAGATGAATTCACTGCCCTGGCCGGGTTCGCTACGGATTTCCAGGTTGCCATCGTGGTTGATGAGCACGTGTTTGACGATGGCCAGCCCCAGGCCGGTGCCTCCGGTATCCTTGTGGCGGCTGGGATCGGCTCGATAGAAACGCTCCGTCAGGCGCGGAATATGGACCGGATCAATGCCGATACCGGTGTCCTTCACCGAGAAGTGGGCCCCGTCGCGGTTGGCACTCCAGGAAACGTGGATAGTGCCACCGGCCGGCGTGTATTTGACCGCGTTGAAAATCAGGTTGGAGAACGCGCTTCTCAATTGGCCTTCATCGCCCTTGAGCAGGCGATGATCATTGATGTCCACGGTGATTTCCTGATGCTTGTCCCGGCCGAGAGTGCGAGCATCTCCGCAGATCTGCCGGATCAACGCCTCGGGATCGGATTGGGTGTCGTCGGCGGTGTGTTCTCCGGTTTCAATCCGCGACAGCAGGATCAGGTCGGTAATCAGCGCTTCCATGCGTGAGGCCTGGTCGGCCATGGTATTGATGGCCCGGCGCCATTTCATAGGCAGTTCATCGCTGTGGTCCACCAGGGTTTCCAGGTATCCGCTGATCACCGTCAGTGGTGTGCGCATCTCATGGGAAACGTTGCCCACGAAATCCCGGCGCATCTGCTCCAGTTGATACAGGCGGGTGACGTCCTTGGCGACGATCAGGCGGTCGTCTTCTCCAAAAAGGCTGATCTGGACCTGCAGGCGGATGTGAGGGCGGGCAGGGGAATGAATTTCCAGGGGGTCGCGGTAATCCCGGGCATCGAAGTAGGCCTTGAACGCGGGTGTGCGGATCAGGTTGTGGATGAACTGTCCCTGGTCGGTGCTGCGCTTGAATCCCAGTAGTTGTTCAGCAGATCCGTTCCACCACTCCATCACGCCCCGGGCGTCGGTCATGATGACGCCATCGCGCATGGCGTTGGTGGATTCCTGAACCCGACTGATCTGCGCCCGCAGGCGGTCTTCGGCCAGCAGGTGGCTGCGGTGGAGTTTGTGCAGCTTGTCCAGGATGTCGCCCCACAGGCCGATGCTTCGGGGCGGCTCATCCGAGGCGGCGGGATTGGCCAGCCAGTAATAAAGGCGCCTGCTTTGCACCAGTGTCCAACACAGATAGGCAATCAGGCCAGACAAAAGGCCGTACAGCGGATAACCGAAGGCCCACCCAATCAGGGTGGTCCCTGTCAAAAGGGCGATAATCACACGCAGATAATGTGACCAATTGTGTTGCATCAAGTTCTACCTTGTCGACGGTCTGGTGTTGATGCGTAACGCTGGGCCGATCAGGCGACTTTAGTGGAAAATCGGTAGCCGGCGCCCCGCACCGTCTGGACCAGGTGGTCGTATTTTGCACCCAGCGCCTTTCTCAGTCGGCGGATATGTACATCAACCGTACGCTCTTCAACGTAAACATTACCACCCCAGACCTGATCCAGTAACTGTGAGCGGGTGTAGACCCGCTCCTGGTGGGTCATGAAAAACTGGAGCAGACGGTATTCGGTCGGGCCGATGTTCACCTCACCGTCCTGGGTATAGACGCGGTGACCAATGGGATCCAGGGTTAGCCCTTCCACTTCAATGGGTGTATCCACGCCAGGCGGAGTAGTGCGACGCAGCACCGCTTTCAGGCGCGCCACCAGTTCCCGGGGGCTGAACGGCTTGGTGATGTAATCGTCGGCACCCACTTCCAGGCCCTGAATCTTGTTATCTTCCTCAACCTTGGCGGTCAGCATGATAATCGGGATGTCGGCGGTGGTTTCGTCTTTTTTCAGGCGGCGGGCCAGTTCAACGCCGCTGGTGCCGGGCAGCATCCAGTCCAGCAGGATGAGGTCGGGCTGTTTGTCGACAACCAGTGCGTGCGCCTGGCGGGCATCCTCGGCTTCGAGGTAATCGTAATCTGCCATTTCGAGCGCCACGGCGATCATCTCGCGGATGGCGGATTCATCGTCGACAATCAGGACAGTTTTTCCAGTCATGAGCTTCAACCTGTTTCAGACCTGAAGAGTGTGGTTCACACTCACCGTTTTCGTTGCAGGGTCATTACAACGTTAACGTGTTACAAGTATATGACACCCCAGGGGAATCAGAGCGCCAGGTCCAGGGCCAGCCCCACGAAGACCGCGAAACCGGCCCAGTTGTTGTTGAGGAACGCCTTGAAACAGCCGGCCCGGGCCCGCTCCCGCGCAAGGTACTGGTGATAGACGAACAATGTGGCCATGCCAACCACGCCCAGGTAATAGAAGCTGCCGAGTTCTGCCTGGTTGCCGGCAATAACCAGGACAACCACCACCAGGGCCTGCAGGATGCCGATGATCACCCGGTCAGCATCGCCGAACAGAATGGCGGTGGATTTGATACCCACCTTCAGGTCGTCATCCCGGTCGACCATGGCGTAGAGGGTGTCGTAGGCCACGGTCCAGAGTACGTTGGCGGTGAACAGCAGCCACGTCAGTTGGCTCAGTTCACCGGCTTCGGCCGCCCAGGCCATGGGAATGGCCCAGGAAAACGCTGCGCCCAGGAACAGCTGGGGCAGGTGGGTGTAGCGCTTCATGAAGGGATAGATGAAGGCCAGCAGGGCACCGCCGAAAGACAGATACAGGGTCAGGGTGTTGGTGAAAAACACCACCATCAGGAAGGAAATCAGGCACAAACCGGCAAACAAGGCCAAGGCCTCCCAGGCCTGGATGCGCCCGGTGGTCAGGGGGCGGTCCTGGGTGCGCTCGACGTGCCGGTCCCAGTCCCGGTCGGCAAAATCGTTGATGGCACAGCCGGCGGCGCGCATGAAAAACACACCCAGTGTAAATACCACGATATTGCTTAATGAGGGCATGCCGCTGGCGGCCAGCCAGAGCGACCACCAGGTGGGCCAGAGCAACAGCAAGCTGCCAATCGGGCGATCAATGCGCAGCAGCCGGGCGTAATCAATCAGGCGGGTGCGGACGGGATCGGGCATGGCGTTTTGCAGCATGGCATGGTCATCCATCGGTCGGGAGCTGGAAGCAGGGCCGATTATAGCCAGCGGGTGAGCTGGAGTGAAAGTGGGCGCTATTGATACAGCTCAGGCAACAGGTATTCGCAGACCATCAGGGCGCTGGTGCCGCGATAGAACAGGGAGCGACGGGCGAGCCGGGGCTGACGGTTGTGCAGCGGCTGGCATAGACCGGTTTCAAGATCACCGCGGCGCCACTCCGGACTGCTGAACAGGAAGGCACCCAAAGGTTTGTTGCCCAAATGGCGCAGCTGGCGGCCGCGACCTTCAAAACAGTCCAGGGGGATAACCGTCCGGGCCAGTACCCAGGGGTGCCCGTCGCCAATCAGCCGGACTTCACGAATCCAGGCCAGTTGGCGATTGGCGAGGCCCAGGGTTTGGGCTTCTTCCGGGGAAGGGCGTGAGAAGCCTTCCCGGCACACCTGAACCCGGAAGCTGTGGCGGCACCGCTGTTTCAGGGCCTGGGTAAAGGAGCCCTGGACCTGCAGCCAGTAACCGGCCGGACCGTGGACGTCCGGGCGGTAAAGTCCAGCTGCTGCCAGGGAACGGTACCAGCGCGTGGCGGGGATGCCCGGCCGGTTACAGTCCTTTGACTGCATAAATGCCGGGAGCGTTGCGCCAGTAGCCTTTGTAATCCATGCCATAACCAAAGAGGAAGCGGTCTTCCACTTCCAGGCCGGTGAAGTCCGCTTTCAGGTCCGGGCGGGCCTTGCGTTCATGCTGTTTGTCCACCAGTACAGCCGTGAGCACTTCCCGGGCGCCGTGGGTCAGGCAGTAATCCGCGATGGCGCAGAGGGTCGTACCTTCATCCAGGATGTCGTCCACAATCAGCACCGTCCGGTCCTTCATGTCGACTTCCGGGCGCAGCTTCCATTCCAGGATGCCGCCGGTGGTTTCCTGGCGGTAACGGGTGGCGTGCAGATATTCGGCCTGGACCGGGAACTTCAGCTGCGGCAGCAACTGGCCGGTCAGGATCAGGCCGCCGTTCATAACGCAGAACAGCAGCGGATTGCGGTCGTGCAGGCGCTCGGTGATTTCCCCGGCCATGGTCTCGATGGCACTGTGTACCTGCTGTTCATTCACCAGGCAGTCGGCTTCGGCCATAACCTGGTTCATTTCGGTGACGGTGTCGCTCATAACGGTCGATCCTGTCGTAAAACGGCCGATTATACCGAAGTGTTGCGACTGAAGGGAGTGGCGATATCCGGGTCGTTGTCTGTACTTGCCGCGATTGGCAGGATAACTTGAACAAGGTTCCCCAAAAGGCGAAATCACCCTGTGAGGTAAACAGTATGAGAAAATGGGAATGCATGGTGTGTGGTTTTATCTATGACGAAGCCGAGGGATGGCCGGAAGACGGCATTGAGCCGGGCACCAAATGGGAAGATGTACCGGATGACTGGGAATGCCCGGACTGCGGCGTTGGCAAAGAGGATTTCGAGATGGTCGAGATCGAATGACAAGCCAGGCGGATAATTGCAGGGCAGTTGCCGCTGGTCGTGCGTTGGCATTGCCAAATTCCGGCAGCTGAGGTAGAAAGCCGTTCGGAAGCTAATGGGTTTTGGCGTCTGATCTCGACTTTAAAACGGTAACAGGAGCAAGTATGCGGGAAGTAACCCGAAAACTGGTGGATTTGCTGGACCTCTCGCCCATGGGGGACGACCATTTTCAGGGCGACAGCGAAGACCTGGGGTTTCCCCATGTATTTGGTGGGCAGGTGCTGGGCCAGGCCCTGATGGCAGCAAGTCGCACCGTGGAAGACCGGTTGTGTCACTCCCTGCACGCGTATTTTCTGCGCCCGGGCAATCACAGTATGCCGATTGATTATGAGGTGCAGCGGGTGCGTGATGGGGGCACCTTCTCCGTTCGCCGTGTCATCGCCCGGCAGGATGGCCGGGAAATTCTGACGGGTTCCATGTCGTTCCAGGCCGAAGAGCAGGGCTTTGAGCACCAGCTCGATATGCCGCAAGTGGAGCAGGGCCCCGACGAGCTCAAATCCGAGCAGGAGTGGGGCAAGCTACTTGCAGAGCAGGCGCCGGAAAAACTGCGGGAGATGATGACGCGAGAAAGGCCCATCGAGATCCGGCCGGTGAATCCGGGTAATCCGTTCAAGCCGGAAAAGGAGCCGCCCCACCGCCAGAACTGGTTCCGAGCCCTGGGGCCGCTGCCAGACGATCCGGTCTTGCACCGCTGTTTGCTGACCTATGCCTCGGATTTCACCTTCCTGGGCACGTCCCTGGCTCCTCATGGGCGGAGCTTCCTGAGCCGCAATATGCAGGTGGCGAGCCTGGATCACGCCATTTGGTTCCATCGGGACTTCCGCATGGACGAGTGGCTGCTGTATGACAAGGATAGCCCGAGTGCGGCAGGTGGCCGGGGGTTTAACCGGGGTAATTTCTTTACCCAGGACGGCCGGCTGGTGGCGTCCACCACCCAGGAAGCGCTGATTCGCGAACGCCAGTAATCGTTGCCCCGCCTGTGCGGGGCTTCCGGCCTCAGAGCCCGGCGGCCCAGGTTTTCGCCCAGGGGGCGGCCTCGTCTTCCGGATCGATGGTCTCCAGGGCGTCGATCTTCAGGGTCTCGCCCACCTTGCGCGCGGCGGTTTCCAGCAGGGCCTCTTCCATCAGGTCGCCGGCACCGCAGAAGGTATCGCCATAAGAGCTGTCACCCAGCACGATGATGCCGAAAGGGCGGCCGGGCTGCTGGGGCAGCTGTTCCCGGAGGTCGACATAGAAGGGCAGCAGGTTGTCCGGGATTTCCCCGTCGCCGGTGGTGGAGGTGCACACCAGCAGGGCGTCATTATTGTCCGTAATATCCACTAGTTTCGGTTCTTCCAGCAACGCCACGGTGTGGCCGTCGGCTTCCAGTTCCTCTTTGACCTTGCGAGCGGTCATTAACGCGCCACCGTAGACGCTGCCTGTCAGAATGCGGATTGCTGCCATAATATCGCCTTTTCCAGAAATCGCCGGGTGGTTGAAAGTGGCCCGATCATAGCGGCCTCGGCAGGCAGGCTCAAGCCGGATAAAAGTTACGGTTATATTTCAATTCGATGTCAAAAAAATTATAGTTTGCGGCGCTGAATTGCTTCAATTCACCCGTACAAAATGAGATCCCTTGGTTATGGCCCGCTCTTCCGGTTTTCTGGATACCCTCCTAAGCAGCCCTTCCACCGAACGTTATCGAATTGGTTTCAGTGTGCTTTTCCTGCTCGGCGTCTGGCTCAGTGTCGGCGCGTTCAGTCAGGAACTGCCCAATAACATGCTGCTGATGGCCGCCGCCGTAATCGGTGGCTACATGGCCATCAACATCGGCGCCAACGACGTTGCCAATAACGTAGGCCCTGCGGTTGGTTCCGGTGCCCTGGGCCTGGGGGCGGCAGTGCTGCTGGCGGCCGTGTTCGAGGCGTCGGGCGCCCTGATCGCCGGTGGCGACGTGGTCTCCACCATCAAGGGCGGCATCATTGACCCGACCACACTGGAAGATCCCCGGGCGTTTGTCTGGCTGATGACAGCCGCGTTGCTGGCTGGTGCTCTCTGGCTGAACCTGGCCACCTGGATGGGTGCGCCGGTCTCTACCACGCACTCTATTGTTGGTGGTGTGCTGGGGGCCGGTATTGCGGCCGGAGGCTGGGCGATCGCGGATTGGGCCGTGATGGGCAAGATTGTTGCCAGTTGGGTCATTTCCCCGGCGCTGGGCGGCATGCTCGCCGCTCTCTTCCTGTATTCCATCAAGAAAACCGTACTCTATCAGCCAAACCTGATTGAATCGGCGCGCCGCTTTGTGCCCGTGCTGGTTGCCCTGATGGCCTGGGCCTTTGGCACCTACCTGATGATCAAGGGTGTGAAAAAGGTCATCAAGGTCGATTTCATGCAGGCGGCGCTGATCGGCCTTGCCGCCGCTGCGGTGGTGTATTTTGCAATGCGCAGCCTGGTCGGGCGCAAGGCAGCCGCCATGGAAAACACGCCCCACGGAGTCAGTGAGCTGTTTACCTGGCCGCTGATCTTTGCCGCGGCCCTGTTGAGTTTTGCCCACGGTGCCAACGACGTGGCCAACGCCATTGGTCCGCTGGCAGCTATCAACGACGCCATCCAGGCTGGGGGCGGTGTGGTGACCGCCGCCAGTATTCCACTGTGGGTCATGATGGTCGGTGCCCTGGGCCTGGCCGTGGGCCTGATGCTGTTCGGCCCCCGCCTGATCAAGACCGTGGGCACTGAGATCACCGAGCTGGACAAGACCCGGGCCTTCTGCATCGCCCTGTCTGCCGCTTTGACGGTTATTCTGGCCTCCCAGCTGGGGCTGCCGGTCAGCTCCACCCACATTGCCATCGGTGGTGTGTTTGGCGTGGGCTTTCTGCGTGAGTACCTCAAGCGCAACTACGCCACCCAGTTGCACAAGATCATGGACCAGCACGAGCCGGCCGAGCAGGAGCGCCTGCGCCCGTTTCTGGAGGATTTCCGGAACGCGTCCGTCGAGGAAATGGAAAGATTGCTGCAGCAGGCCAAGCAGGACAAGCAGCAGGTGCCGCTGGCCAAATCCGAGCGTAAGCGTCTGAAGAAAATTTACCGCGAAGAGATGGTCAAGCGCTCGCACCTGGTGAAAATTGCCGCAGCCTGGATTATTACTGTACCGGCTTCGGCTTTGATGGCGGCGTTCCTGTTCTTTACCCTGCGTGGCCTGTTCGTGAGCTAAGGGATCACTTGGGTCTCTAAGTTGCGGGACTGGTGAGAATTTTCCAGTTCGGCCATACTGTAGAAAAGCGCGGGGCCGATGGCCTCGCGACCAGACAAATGACAGGAGTGGGGAATGGGTACATCCAACGAAGGCCGTCAGGCCAAGATGATCGAAGAGCTTCGGGTGTTCATCAAGAAGGTGATGAGTGACCCGACCATTGCCGTCAAGTCCATGGAGATCGCCCGTAAGTACCGGGGCGAGCCGAACGCCGATGAGCTGGTGGCCCGCGAGATCAGCGCCAACACGACGATCCGTATTCCAGAGGCCTGGAGTGAGGCGGACAAGATGTTCCTGGAAATCCTGCACGAGGTGCTGGATGATGAGGAAGCGCTTTATTAAGTAGGTGGCAGCAGGAGGAGCGAGGGTTCTTCCAAAAAGCGCTCCTCCCCAAGAACCCAGACCATGCTTTGCGGCGTTAACGCCGGAGTTTCGCTAAGAGGGCTTGGAGGCACTTTCCAAAAATTTGCGGAGCCAGGGATGGCGGAGCATAAGCGCCACAGGGGTTCGACTGAGCGTCTATAAAGCGAAGCTTTATGCGACAGGAGAACGACTGCAATCTGCGATTGCAGGCCGGACCCCGAAGGGGTGCCGCAGGAGCGCTTTTTGGAAAGTGCCTCCAAGTCCTCGACTCCCCCAATCTCGCAGGCTACCAAGACAGACCTAAGATCGTACTCAGCTTTCTGACCCTTCCCGCTGTTTCTGAAGCACCGTCTCCGCCAACCCTTTCAATATCGCCATTTCCTCGGCAATGCCGCTTTCCTGCGCCAGTTCTTTCTGCTCGTCCAGGATGTCCATGAGGATGTCCGGAGTGGTCAACGGGTTGGCTAGCACCACGCGGAACACGATGCAGGGGAAGTGGGCGTAGCGGGCCGGTTCCAGGCGGGTCCGGGAGACGAAGGCCTTGCCCCGCTCGCGCTGGGTTTTCTGCAGGTATTTGGTGATGCGGTTGAGGCTGGTGTTGATCCGCTCGGCCTGGCGTTTGTCGGCCACGGCCAGGGCCTGTTGCACCACCGCCGGGCAGTAGCGGTAGGTGAGGATGTTCAGCTCGGGCCGGGTGACCAGTTCGAAATCCGGGTCTTCGGTGATCATGTCCGCAAAGTTGCGGGCTTTGTTGATGCCCTCGTCGATGAGGATTTCATAGCCTTCGCGGCCAATGATTTTCAGCCCGGAGTGGATCAGCATGGACATGCCCGGCCGTGAGCCTTCCAGGGTAGTGCTGCCCAGGTCCTTGGAGCCCTTGCGGATGATGTACTGGGCGTGGTGTTCCACGGCGCTGGCCAGGCCCGGGGTTTTGAACACCACCAGGCCCACGCCCATGGGCACGTACAGCTGTTTGTGGGCGTCGAAGGTGACGGAGTCGGCCTGTTCGATGCCCCGCAGCAGGTGCTGGTGGGTGCGGGAGAACAGGGTGGGCCCACCCCACGCGGCGTCCACGTGGAAGTGGGCGCGGAATTCCCGGGCGATGTCGGCCATGGCGTCGAGGTTGTCGACGTTGCCGGTCTCGGTGGTGCCGGCGATGCCGCAGATGGCCATGACCTTGATTTTCTGTTTCTGCAGTTCCAGGCACTTGTCGCGCAGGGCGTCGATCTGGATGCGGTTGTCGTCGTCCGTGGGGATGGCAATCAATGATTCCCGGCCCAGGCCGAGCACGTCGGCCGCTTTACGCAGGGAATAGTGGCCACGGTCGGAGACGAGGATGGCGGCGCCTTCGCAGCCGTAGTATTTCAGGGCCCGGAACAGGCCTTCCTGGTGCAGGCCGCGGAAACTGCCTTCGGGTGGGAAGGCGCGGTTGCGGGCGACCCACAATGCGGTCAGGTTGGCGACTGTACCGCCGGAGCAGATGGCGCCCAGGGCGTGGCTGGGGTCGTGCATCCATTTGCGATAGAACGCGCCGTCCTGCTGGTACACCAGGCGGTGGATCATGCCCAGGACCTGGCGCTCCAGTGGCGTGAAGGCCTTGGAGGTCTCGATTTTGACCAGGTTCTGGTTCAGGGCAATCATGATTTTTGACAGCGGCAGCATGAAGTAGGGCAGTGCCGAGGTCATGTGCCCGATGAACGCGGGCGAGGCGGTATGGACGGAGTCCGCCACGACTTTGTCGAGCAGGAACTGGGTCTGGTCGGAGACGAAGACCGGCTTTTCCGGGATGGCGGAGTCGGAAAAGTTTTTTTCCACGTCAGAAAGATCCCGTTCAACCGCGACGATGTGTTCCTGCAGGAAGCCGGCGAGGTTGCGGGAGATGTTCTGGTCAATGCGGCTCAGGGTCGAGTCCGGTGCCTCGGGCACGGTGAAGACTCGATACATGGCCTCGATAGAGGCCTGAGCGGATGGTTTCTTTCCGGTCATAGGCGCCAATTCTCCAAGGCGGCGTAGTATAAAGCCTGTGTCTGCCTGAGGCGAGCCTGGAAGGGTTACAGGATTTCCCGGTGGACCTCGAGAATGGCGGCGTCGATGCGGCTCTGGATGTCTTTTTCGACCTGGTCGAGACGCTGGGTGATCTGCTGCGGGGAGGCGCCCAAGGCAGCGATGGTCCAGGTGGCGCAATCGAGGGCGTCGTGGTCGCCGGTTTCGGCGACGGCCAGGTCGGGTTCTTTGCCCCAGACGGCTTTCAGGGCGGTGAAGACTTTGCGTTTGGCCTTCAGGTCGTCGCAGGCGTAGAGCTGGAAGTGCAGGGTGAGCAGGCCCACGCTTGGGGTGATGGTGGGCTGCTCGGGTGGATTGTTTTGGGCTAGTAGCTTTCTGAGTGCTTCTGACATCTTAATATCCAGCTGTGGTGCTGGAGCGCACGTGGTGCCGCCTTCCAAAAAGCGCTCCTGCGGCACCCCTTCGGGGTCCGGCCTGCAATCGCAGATTACAGTCGTTCTCCTGTCGCATAAAGCTTCGCTTTATAAACGCTCAGTCGAACCCATGTGGCGCTTATGCTCCGCCATCCATGGCTCCGCAAATTTTTGGAAGGCGGCACCACGCGCGCTCACTAAACTTCGCAGTTAAACGCTTGTGCCAGTGTGAACTGGCCGGCTGTACCGAAGCGCTAGCCTACTACAGGCGTCGCCCGTTTGATAATGGCCGCTGGATTGGTGCCCGTTGGCAGGTTGCCGTAGTTCTGCCCGCCGTTGTTTTGCAGGCGGGTGGCGCAGAAAGCGTCGGCGAGGTGTTTGTCGCTGTGCCGGAGCAGCAGGGAGGCCTGCATGGCCAGGGCCAAACGGTCGACGAGGTTGCGGGCGCGGTACTGGAAATCGCTGATGTCGGCGAAGTCGTTTTGCAGTTGCGCCAGGAACTGGTCGAAGCGGTGGTCGGCGCCTTTGGCTTCGGCGGCCTCTGTGAAGAAGGCGTCTAGGGTCTCGGGTTGTTTCTGGATGGCGCGCAGGGTGTCCAGGCACTGGACGTTTCCGCTGCCTTCCCAGATGGCGTTGACCGGGGATTCGCGGAACAGGCGGGGCATGATGCAGTCTTCCATGACGCCGCTGCCGCCGATGCACTCCATGGCTTCGTAGGCGTGGTTGGCGGTGCGTTTGCAGATCCAGTATTTGCCCAAGGGAGTGGCCAGGCGGGCGAGCAGGCGTTCGTGTTCGTTGTCGGCGTGGTCCAGGGCCCGGGCGATGCGTAGGGCGTAGGTCATGGCCGCTTCGCTTTCCAGGGCGAGGTCGGCCAGTACGTTCTGCATCAGGGGCTGGTCGCTCAGGCGAGCGCCGAAGGCGCTGCGGTGTCGGCAGTGGTGGCTGGCCTGGGCGAAGGCCTGGCGCATGCCGGCGGAGCTGCCGATCATGCAATCGAAGCGGGTCATGGCGACCATGTCGATGATGGTTCTTACGCCCCGGCCTTCGTCGCCGACCATCCAGGCCAGGGCGCCGCGCAGTTCGACTTCGCTGGAGGCGTTGGCGACGTTGCCCATCTTGTTTTTCAACTGCTGGACCTGCCAGGGATTCTTGCTGCCGTCCGGTCGCCAACGCGGCATCAGGAAACAGGACAGGCCGCTGGCGGTCTGGGCCAGTACCAGGAAGGCATCGCTCATGGGGGCGGAGACGAACCATTTGTGGCCGACCAGTTCATAGGCCTGGCCGGGGCCTTCACGGCCGATGGGGCAGGCCTGGGTGGTGTTGGCTCGCACGTCGCTGCCGCCCTGCTTTTCGGTCATGGCCATGCCCAGGGTGACGGCGCGTTTTTCGCGGTCCGGCACGTTCCGACCGTCGTAGGCGCTGGTCAGAATGCGGGGTTCCCATTCCCGGGCCAGGTCCGGTTGCTGGCGCAGGGTCGGTAGGGCGGCGAAGGTCATGGTAACGGGGCAGCCATGGGCGGCCTCCACCTGGGTGTGCAGGTAGTACTTGGCGGCCCGGGCCACGTGGGCCCCGGGGCCGGGGTTGGCCCAGGGCGAGCTGTGCAGGCCGTTTTCCAGGGCCACGCGCATGAGTTCGTGGTAGGCCGGGTGGAAGCTGACTTCGTCAATCCGGTGGCCGTAGCGGTCGTGGGTTCGGAAAGTGGGCTTGTTGGCGTTGGCCTGAAAGCCCAATTCGATGGTTTCGGCCTTGCCGGCCCAGGTGCCGAATTGGTTCAGGTCATCGTGCGCGTATCCGGCGCCCTCCCTGGCTACAGCCTCCTGCAGGGCAATGTCGTGCTCGTACAGGTTGTAGTTTTCCAGCGGGCTGGGTTGGTTGAAGACATCGTGCGTGTTGGCCAGGCAGGCATCGTGGCCCGGGGCTGGTCGGGTGGCGTGTTCCGAATCGTGCGACATGACGGTACCTGAAAATGTTGTTGTTATCAGTCGGGTCGGTCTGGTGTTTTTACAGTGAATGACCGTCGTTCCTTCCTGTCAACATTTAGTGGCCTTCAATGCCTTCGATTGCTTAATAGAATCAATGGCCTGCATGCCGCCCTTTAAGATTACGCAAATTTAATTTTGTGAGGATGGCGAGAGTCAGAAATCGAGATTATAAAGAGCGCAAGACGGGTCCCTAAGGGCCGCCAGTCGAGACCCGGTGTTGTTCGGGCCAGGCCTGACGCACCTGTAGATCTGTTTTCGTTGATGGGAGAGAGCCATGAGTGATTTCGACGAAAGCGCCCTGGAAAGTTCCGGCAACTGGAGTGCCGAAACTGAGGATAATCATTCCATCGCCGGCCGGGCCCGGGTGAGAGCCCAGTTGCAGGCGGATATCGAAGCGTTCCTTCAGAACGGTGGTCACATTGAGGAAGTGGATACGCACTTCCAGTCCGCAGCTTCCCGGAAGGTGGAAGTCGGCTTCAACAACCGCAGTTTCTGAGTTCGCCAACCCCTCTTTTTGAGCTGGGTGCCCCGCAGGGCACCCGGTTTTGTCATTCCCGTGTCATGATTTGACCTCACACTCGGCCCCTGTTGCCTTCCGGGTGTATGATGGAACCATTTCCCAGGGTTACTCATCTTCAGGAGGTATTTTGTGACCAAGCCCACTCCGTCACTGTCCAGCCGTAGCTTTCCCCATACCCGTTTGCGTCGTAACCGGGCCAGCGATTTTTCCCGGCGCCTGGTGCGGGAAAACCACCTGTCCGCCGACAACCTGATCTATCCGGTATTTGTACTGGAAGGGGAACAGCAGCGTGAAACCGTGCCCTCCATGCCCGGCGTAGAGCGGCTGAGTGTCGATCTGTTGGTGCAGCAGGCGGCCGAATGGGTGAGCCTGGGCATTCCGGCGCTGGCCTTGTTCCCGGTGGTGCCGGCGGAAAAGAAAGACCTGGCCGGTTCCGGTGCCTGGGACCCGGACGGGCTGGCACAGCGGGCAGTGCGGGCGCTGAAGGCGGCTTACCCTGAGCTGGGCGTGATCACCGACGTGGCGCTGGACCCGTTTACCACCCACGGCCAGGACGGCATTATCGATGAGCAGGGTTATGTCCTGAATGACGTTACCGTCGAAGCCCTGGTGCGCCAGGCGGTCTCCCATGCTGACGCTGGTGCTGATGTGGTGGCACCGTCGGACATGATGGACGGCCGTGTGGCGGCCATCCGGGAGGCGCTGGAGGCAGCAGGCCATGTGAATACCCGTATCCTGGCGTATTCGGCCAAGTATGCGTCCAGTTATTACGGGCCGTTCCGGGACGCGGTCGGCTCGGCGGCCAACCTGGGCAAGGCGGACAAGTCCACTTACCAGATGGACCCGGCCAACAGCGACGAAGCCATTCATGAGGTGGCGTCCGACTTGGCGGAGGGGGCTGACATGGTGATGATCAAGCCGGGCATGCCCTACCTGGATATTGTCTACCGGGTGAAAAAAGAACTGCAGGTGCCTACCTTTGTCTATCAGGTAAGCGGTGAATACGCCATGCACATGGCGGCGGCCCAGAATGGCTGGCTGGACGGCGACAAGGTCATGATGGAAAGCCTGATGTCCATGCGCCGGGCCGGTGCCGATGGCATCCTGACGTATTTTGCGGTGCGCGCAGCCCGCCTGATGAAAGAACAGTAACAGGTACACCCCGAGCCTGTTTCAACCACGGATAAGGACAGCAATGACAAGCAAAAACATGACAGCCGCCGCGACCGATGCCGAGCAGGTGCCGGCACCGGTTGATCTGCCCGAGGCAGGTGAAGAGGTCAACATCGACGCCACCGAGAATTATTTCAATCGGGAGCTCAGTCAGCTGCAGTTCAACTATCGGGTGTTGAAACAGGCCCTGGATACCACTCACCCGCTGATCAACCGGTTGATCTTCTGCTGTATTTTCAGCAGCAACATGGATGAATTTTTCGAGATCCGGGTAGCCGGCCTGCGTGAGCAGTTGAAGTACGGCCGGGAAACGGTGGGTGTCGATGGCATGCAGCCAGACCAGGTGCTGGCCGAGATCAGCCGCATTGCCCACGAGTACATTGCCGAGCAGTACGACATCCTCAACAACGTCCTGATCCCGGAGCTGGAGAAGGAGAATATCCACTTTGTTCGCCGTCGGGACTGGACGGAAGCACAGGCGGACTGGGTGCGCTCCTATTTTGATGAGGAAGTGCTGCCAGTGGTCAGCCCCATTGGTCTGGACCCTTCGCACCCGTTCCCGCGACTGGTGAACAAGAGTCTGAATTTTATTGTCGAACTCGATGGCAAGGATGCCTTCGGCCGGGAAACCGGCATGGCGATTGTACCGGCGCCCCGCTCATTGCCTCGACTGGTGCGCCTGCCTGATGAGATCTGCGAGGGCGGTGAGAACCTGGTGTTCCTGTCCTCGATGATCCACGCCCACGCCGACAAGCTGTTCCCCGGCATGGAAGTGAAAGGTTGCTATCAGTTCCGTCTGACCCGCAACGCCGACCTGGAGCTGGAAGACGACCTGGAAGATCTCGCCTCCGCCCTGCGCGGTGAGTTGCTCAGTCGCCGTTTCGGCGATGCTGTGCGCCTGGAGGTGGCGGACAACTGCCCGGAAGAGTTGATGAACTTCCTGCTGCGGGAGTTCGGTCTCACAGAGCGGGATCTGTACAAGGTCCACGGGCCGGTAAACCTGACTCGTCTGATGGCTGTGGGCGGCCTGGTGGATCGGCCGGATTTGACCTATTCCCACTTCTCACCGTCGATTCCGCGCCAGATCCGCAGCAAGGATTCGATGTTCGATGCCATCCGCAAGCGTCCGCTCTTGCTGTTGCATCCCTACGAGAACTTCAGCCCCGTGGTGGATTTACTGCGTCAGGCCGCGAAAGACCCGCACGTGCTGGCCATTCGTCAGACCCTGTACCGCAGCGGTGCAGACTCCGAGATTGTTGAGGCGCTGGCCGATGCCGCCCGTCGGGGCAAGGAAGTCACTGCGGTGATCGAGCTGCGGGCCCGGTTCAGTGAGGAGGAAAACCTGGAGTTGGCCAGCCGCCTGCAGGAAGCCGGGGTGATCGTGGTCTACGGTGTCGTGGGTTACAAGACCCACGCCAAGATGATCCTGATTGTACGCCGGGAGGAAGGGCGCTTGCGCCGGTACGTGCACCTGGGCACCGGTAACTACCACGCCGGTAACGCGCGGCTGTACACCGACTACAGTTTCATGACCTGCGACGAATCCATCGGTGACGACGTCAACAAGCTGTTCCAGCAGCTCACCGGTATGGGCAAAGCCCTGAAGATCAAGAAACTGTTTCACGCTCCGTTCACATTGCACCAGAGCCTGATCAGCCTGATCGAGCGGGAAGCGGGGTATGGCGAGAAAGGGCGCATTATATTCAAATTCAACGCCCTGACCGAAGCCCAGGTCATCAAGGCCCTGTACCGGGCGTCCCAGGCCGGCGTGAAGATTGACCTGATTATCCGGGGCATCTGTTGCCTGCGCCCGGGCGTCCCAGGCCTGTCTGAAAACATCCGCGTACGCTCCATCATCGGCCGTTTCCTGGAGCATACTCGAGTCTATTACTTTGGAAACCGGGGTCGACCCCAGGTTTACTGTTCCAGTGCCGATGCCATGGAACGGAACCTGCTGAACCGAGTGGAAACCGCTTTCCCGGTGGAAGACCCGGCCCTGATTGCCCGCCTCCGGGAAGATCTGGACACCTATCTGGCGGACAACTGCCAGTCATGGGTGCTGCAGCCGGACGGCACGTATTTGCAGAATCACCCCGCTGAAGGCGAGGAACCCGTGGCATCGCAACTGGTGCTCCTGGACCGACTCACCAGCAGTTCCGGCTGAGAGTGCCGGAGGGCGGTAGGATAAAAACATAATCAAAAAGGAATGGAACGTTGAAACTGAATAAATGGATTGCCGCCGGTGCGGTGCTGTTGGTTGGGGCCGGTGCCGCGCCCTGGGGCGTGGGTTACATGACCGAGCAGCAGTGGTTGCAGGCCACGGAAGAGGTCAATGGGGCTCAGCCCTTTGTCCGGGTGAACACCGGGGAATACGATCGTGGCGTGCTGGGTGCCGAGACCTCCGGCAGCGTTACCATCACCGATCCGGCGACCGGTGAAAGTCACGAGATCGAGTTTAAGGCAACGGTGACCCACGGTCTGACCGGAAGCCTGATGGACTTCAAACCCCGCAACGGCTGGCAGCCTGAAGGCGCAGACTGGTATCCCGAAGACCAGCCGCGCTTGACCCTGGAAACCCGGCTCTGGGGCACGGCAACGCTGGAATTCAACGCCCCGGTGATGGAAGTGACGAACCCGGACAGTGGCGAGATTTTTCGAACCAGCGGTGGTCTCGCCAAGCTTGATGTGGGCAGTATGGGCGAGCAGGCGGATCTCTTGATGGTCTGGCCGGAAGTGGCCCTCATCGGCCCGCAGGCGGACGTGATTGTCCGGGGCCTGGAGCTGGAGCAGGAAATGGCATGGCTGAGTGGCGATGTCTGGACCGGATCGGGCTCCATGAAGTTGGATAATGTTTCCCTGCAAAGTCCGGAAACCCCGCCCATTGTTATTGATGGCATGATCCTGACCAGCTCCAGTGAGGCCTCAAACGAGGGGCGTGACCTCGACTCAGAGGCGGCGTTGAAACTGGAGTCGGTTACCGTGGATGGTGCCTCTTACGGGCCGCACCGCCTGAGCCTGTTTCTCAATGGGTTGGATGTGGCGAGTTGGAACACGTTCAGCGACACCATGACTGAACTCCAGGTATTGCAGCTTCAGGATGAGCTGGACTCCCGGGAAGTGTTCCAGCAGCAAATGCAGTTGATGCAGCAGATGACCCAGTCGGTCCAGAATATGGTCGGGGCCGGTTTTTCTGCAGGCATCCGGGAGCTGAATGTGAGCACTGCAGAAGGTACGATCGAGGGTGATCTGGAACTGGCCCATCCACGCCTGTCCGACACCGAGCGCCAGCAGATGTTGATGGTCATGCAGCGACTGACCGGTTCGCTGAGCTTCAGTCTGCCGGTGGCGCTGGCTGAACAGTATCCCGAGATTCGCATGCAGGTCGCGCCGCTGGTGAAACAAGGTTTCTTTGTACAGGAAGGCGATCGGCTGGTCATGCGCGGGCAGCTGCAGGACATGGTCCTGAACATCAATGATGTGGCACTGCCCCTGCCGCCGCTGATGTAACTGCCCGGGTGGTCAGGCGTCCTGGAACTTCTGTTTCAGGGCCTTGACCACCGCCGGGTCAACAAACTCGCTGACATCCCCGCCCAGGGAGGCAATCTCCCGGATCAGTGTCGAGGAAATGTAGGACAAGTGGTTGGCGGGCGTCAGGAAGACGCTTTCCATGCCCGGCGCCAGCCGGCGATTCATGTCGGCCAGCTGAAATTCGTATTCGAAATCCGAAACCGCCCGCAGGCCACGCAGAATGATGGATGCGCCCTGTTCCTCCACAAAATGGGAAAGCAGGTTGCTGAAGCCAGTGACGCTGACATTCGGGATGTGTGCCGTGGCCTGGCGCACCAGCTCGCAGCGTTCGTCCAGATTGAGCAGGGGATTCTTTTTCGGGTTGTACGCCACGCCGACCACGATTTCATCAAACATCCGGCTGGCCCGTTCGATCAGATCGGTGTGGCCGTTGGTGATGGGGTCAAAGGTGCCCGGGTAGATTACTTTGGTCATGCGCCGCTCCTGTCTTCGAAGGCCGTCAGGATACCAGCAATGCCCGCGCGCCTGAAGTCAGAGGCCCGGCGGGCAGCTACCGAATGAAGAGTTTATACACCAGCTTGTGCAGCAGGGTGCCGTGGGGCGGGTACACAAACCGGCCACTGTTGAACTTCGGACGGGCAAACACGCCCCGGTGATGGGAGAAAGTCAGGAAGCCTTCCCGGCCATGGTAATGCCCCATGCCGGAATCGCCGATGCCGCCAAAGGGGAGGTCTTCCTGGGCCACGTGCATCAAGGTGTCATTCAGGCACACGCCGCCGGAATGGGTGGTTTCCAGCACCTGCTGCTGTTGTGCCTTGTCGTAGCCGAAAAAGTACAGGGCCAGTGGCCGGGGTTGATCATTGATGCTATCGATGGCTTGATCCAGGGACTGGTAACCCACCACCGGGAGGATCGGGCCGAAAATTTCATCCTGTCGGAGGGTCATGTCCGGTGTGGTGTTCAGTGCCAGGATCATGGGCATTTTCCGGGTACTATCAGCCAATTCTTCGTCCGCAGGATTGAGTGTGACCAGTTCCGCGCCACGGCTCCGGGCATCGCCCAATAGCTGCTGCAACCGCTGATATTGCCGGTCGTTGACGATCGACGTGTAATCCGGATTGTCCCGGAGCCGGTGGTACATCCGGCTGAAAGCCTTGCGGAATTCCTCCACAAAGGCCGGGATCTGCGCCTCCGGGCACAGCACATAATCCGGGGCCACGCAGGTTTGCCCGGCGTTCAGGGCCTTGCCAAAGGCAATGCGCTGGGCGGCATCGTGCAACGGTACATCCGGTGCCAGCAGGGCAGGGGACTTGCCGCCCAGCTCCAGGGTAACCGGTGTCAGGTTCTCCGCAGCGGACAACATGACGCGTTTGCCGATACTGGTGGAGCCGGTAAACAGCAAATGATCGAATGGTCGGCGTGAAAAATCGGCGGCGACGTCGGCGTCGCCAAGAATGACGGCGAGCTGGTCTTCCGGGAAGGTCTCGGCCATCAGATCCCGAAACAGGGCCGAGGTGGCCGGCGTGAATTCCGACATTTTGATCATGCAACGGTTGCCCGCCGCCAGGGCGGCGATCAAGGGGCCCACCGCCAGGTATAACGGGTAATTCCAGGGCACGATGATGCCGACCACCCCCTTGGGTTGGTATTGCACCCGGTTGCTGGCGGGGCGGAACAGCATTGAGACCGGTCGGCTGGACGGCCGCATCCAGCGCTCGAGATGTTTGAGCGCGTGGTTGATGCCCTGGATTGAAGGCAGGAGCTCGGCGATCCGGGTTTCATCTTTTGAGCGGCCCCCGAAGTCCTGGTCAATGGCTTTTGCCAGTTGCTCCTGGTTGGCAAGCAACACCCGTTTGAGCTGGGTCAGCCGTTCTTTGCGCTCGCCCGCCGTGGGCAGGGGCTGCTTGCGGAAGGCCTGTCGCTGGGCCTGGAACACCCGGTGGCAGTAGGCGAGCTGCTCTTGACTGTCAGAGGCGGTGTTACTTTCCATGATTGGCTCCCGCGCGGTGCTGGCTTATAGGTCCGGGGATTCAAGCCATTGGGTCAGCGCTTCCCGGCATTCGTCTACCCCGCGCTTTGAGGTGGCGGAGAACATGATCAGGTGTTGCACGCACTGGTAATCTTTGAGCTTTTTGGCGATGCCCAGCATGCTCGTTTTGGCCTGGCCAAACTTCAGTTTGTCGGCCTTGGTGGCCAGGATCATCAGTGGCAATTGATTGTGTTCGCACCAGTCCACCATCATCTGGTCAAAGTCGGTGAGCGGGTGGCGAATGTCCATTACCAGCACCAGGCCCCGCAGGCAGCGGCGTTCGTTCAGGTAATGGCCGAGGTGTTGCTGCCAGTCGTCCTTCATGTCGCGGGAGACTTTGGCGTAGCCATAGCCAGGCAGGTCAACCAGATGCATGTCCGGCTTGTTGAGGCTGAAAAAGTTGATCAGCCGGGTGCGCCCGGGGGTCTTACTGGTCCGGGCCAGTTTGCCATTGGCGGTGATGGCGTTCAGGGCGCTGGATTTGCCGGCGTTGGAGCGCCCGGCGAAGGCCACTTCCGCGCCGGCATCCGGCGGGCACTCCTCCAGCCGCGAGGCGCTGATCAGGAAACGGGCGCTATTATAGGAAAGGCTTTTTTGAGTCAGATCAGAGTCCACGACAGTTGGTGTTCCTTTGGATTTCAGTTATCGGCGATTAATGTATAATGCTACACCAATTTCCGGTGGAGCGCTGTTGCGTTACCGCCGTGAGCCCCGGTTGGAGCCTGTTGGGTCAGTGCCTGCCGGCAGCATAATGAAGAATACTGTCTAGTTTCAAAGATGAGAGAAGCGGAGCGAGCATGAAAAGACTGATCGCAGGAGTTGTTCTCGGAGTTAGCCTTACAGCAGTGGCTCACGGGGCAGGAGATCCAGCAGCAGGTGAACAGAAGGCAGCAGTATGTACCAGCTGTCACGGCCAGGGTGGCGCCAAGCCCATCATGGGCAGCTACCCGAAACTGTCCGGCCTGGGTGAGCAGTACCTGTTCAACCAGCTGACGGCCATCAAGTCCGGTGACCGGGCCGTGCCTCAGATGACGGGTCTGCTGGACGCTATGTCTGACCAGGATCTGCGTAACCTGGCGGCTTACTTTGACAGCCAGGAAATGGTGGTAAATCAGGCAAACCCGGATCTGGTTGATCAGGGCCGCGCCCTGTTCCGTGGCGGCAACATGGCCTCTGGCGTGCCGGCCTGCTCGGGTTGCCACAACCCCCGCGGCCAGGGCAACGAGCCAGGCGGTTATCCGGCCCTGGGTGGTCAGAACGCCGAATACATCGCGAATCAGCTGAAGGCTTACCGTAACGGTGAGCGTAACGGCACCTCCAACTCTCAGATCATGATGGATGTGGCTGCCGAGCTGACCGATGCGGAAATCGAATCCGTGGCCAGCTACGTTTCCGGCCTGAACTGAGTTTGGTTCTTCCGGGAAGGTAACAAGAACCCCGCTTCGGCGGGGTTCTTGCGTTTTAACACGACGGTAAGGTTTCGGGCGCTTGATCGTCTGGAAGTTTGCTGCTGCGCTGGGTCATAATCCCTGCTGAATTCATTGAATGTCCGGAGATCACCGATGACCAGAACCTTTGGCTCTGTTGTGTTGCTTGTTGCCTCGCTGATGTTTTCCAGTTTGGTGAGTGCCCAATCCTGGGAGGAGGGCGAGCACTATCGTACTCTCGATAACCCGGTGCGTACCGCTTCCGACGAGGGTGTCGAGGTGGCAGAGGTGTTCTGGTATGGCTGCCCGCATTGTTACAACTTCAAGCCCCTGTCCGAGGCCTATGAGGCGAGCGCGCCGGATTACGTGAACTACGTCAGGCTGCCGGCTGCCCTGGGCCGCAGCTGGGAACCTCACGCCTACGCTTTTTATGCCCTGGAGGCCATGGGCGAGCTCGATAAAGTGCACGATGCCCTGTTCGATGCTTTGGCTGGCGAGCACCGTCCCCTGAACGATGTGGAGTCGCTGGCCAACTTTGTTGCCGGCTACGGTGTCGATCCTGAAGAGTTCACCAACGCCTACCAGAGCTTTGGTGTTCGTGCACGGGTTCAGCAGGCCCAGTCCAAGATTCGTGGTGCGCGTATCACCGGCACGCCGACTATGCTGATTAATGGCAAGTACGTGACCAGTGCGTCCATGGCGGGTGGTCACGAAAATGTGATTGAGGTCGTGAAATATCTGGTTGAGAAGGAGCGGGCGGCCTCTGAGTGATTTGCCGGGCGCCGGAAGTCTGGTGTCCTGGGGCATCAGTTCTTCCGGCTCGATTGGAGCATTCACGCATGTATAAGAGACTGCGCAGTCAGCTCGAAACCTTCAGAACCCGGGAGCGGCCGGGCAGTACCTGTTCCGGCAGCGAGCATGTGCCGGATTTTGAGCCTCACCGGCACCTCCGGTTGCTGACCTTCAATATTCAGGTCGGCATCAATACCTCTTCCTACCACCATTACTTCACCCGAAGCTGGCAGCACGTGTTGCCACATCGGCGCCGGGCCAAGAACCTGGATCGTATCGCCACACTGCTCAGCCAATACGATGTGGTTGCCCTGCAGGAGTGTGATGGCGGCAGCCTTCGCAGCGGCTATATCAATCAGGTGCAGTACCTGGCCGAAAGCGCGGGAATTCCCTACTGGTATCAGCAGCTCAACCGAAACCTCGGCCCGGTCGCGCAACACAGTAACGGCCTGCTCAGCCGGTTCCGGCCCCTGGATGTGACTGAGCACAAGCTGCCCGGCCTGATCCCGGGCCGGGGCGCCATCATTGCCCGTTACGGTTCTGAGGAAGATCCGCTGGTGCTGGTACTGATGCACCTGTCATTGAGCAAGTCGGCCCAGCAGCGCCAGCTGGGTTATATCCGTGAACAGATCGGTGATTATCGCCATGTGGTGTTGATGGGCGACATGAATGCTCATGCCGAACAACTGTTAACGCAAACGCCATTGAAAGAGACCGACCTGGTGCCTCTGCCGGAGACGGCGCACAGTTTCCCCAGCTGGCGGCCGGAAAAGGCGCTGGACCACATTCTGGTCAGCCCGTCCCTGGAGATCCGGCACTCGGAGGTGGTGAGTTACCCCATGTCGGATCACCTGCCCATTGCCATGGACGTAGCGCTGCCCAAGGGATATCTGGAAACCTTCTGAGCTTTTTCGCCTTTGTTTCAGGCAATAAAAAACCCGGCACAATGGCCGGGTTTTTTGTGGTGCGCCAGGCATGGCGCGTAGCGCCTTGACGGGCGCTGTTCCGGTACAGGTGGTGCTGGCCGGATGACTTGGGGGTGCAAGTCCCCTGTGGGCCCGGCAAGGGGAACCGCTAGCCGGACGGCAAGGGTGTCCACCGCGAGGTGGAATCTGAAGGAAGCCGCAGGCAAAGCACTGGCCCGACGAACAGGAATCGCATCAGGCGGT
>NZ_PTIV01000021.1 GCF_002934325.1 Marinobacter persicus | reverse complement strand
GCCTGGAAATAAAGAAATTAATCATTGCGCGGTGCCCTCGTCGTCGGAGGCGTTCTTCTTCGGATTATTCGTGCCACTGGCTTGCTGGTTTTGGGGGGGATGTAATGGAATATCTGCGGCAACCGGCTTCACCTTGGCTCCTGGCCTAACCTTTTGCAGGCCGGAGACAATGAGGCGATCCCCCGGTTCCAGCCCCTTTTCCACCAGCCAGAAAGCGCCAATGGCCCGCTCTGCCTCTAACTGGCGGGCGACAACTTCACCCTCCGGGTTGACCAGCAACGCGGTGGCCTCTCCTTGCGGGTTACGGCTCACGCCCTGCTGCGGCGCCAGAATGGCGTTCTCCCGAATTCCCTCACTCAGACGAACGCGCACGTACATTCCTGGCAGGAGATCTTCGTCCGGATTGGGAAAAACGGCTCTCACAGTGACGGAACTCGTGCTTTGGTTGACGGTAACATCCGTAACGTCAACGCGACCTCTGTGGGGATAGACGGTACCGTCTTCGCGCAACAAAACAGTCTCGGCTTCATTTGGGCCGGCCTCAGAAGCAGCGCCCTCCTTCAGAGACGACCGAATTCGAGCCAGTTTTTCGACCGGTAGCTGAATATCGACATACATGGGATCAAGCTGCACCACGCGCGCCAGGACCTGGGGCTGATTGGCGGTCACCAGCGCACCCTCCGTGTACAGTGTCGGGCCAATGCGCCCGGCGATGGGAGCCTTGACCTCGGTATACGCCAGCTCGATACCCGCCGTTTCGAGCATCGCCTGGGATCGGGAGACATCCGCCCGGGCTGCCTCCAAGGCCGATAGCGCTTCATCACGTTGACGCTTGCTGACCGCATTCTTCTCAAACAAGTCTGACGTACGTGCCCACTCCCGCTGCGCCTGTCGCAATTCGGCCTGTGCGCGCTCCAGTTCTGCCTGGGCCCGCTGATGGGCAGCACGGTATCGGTTGGGGTCGATCTGGTAGAGGACCTCACCTGCTTTGACCTGGGCGCCCTGTTCAAACAAGCGCTCCTGCAAAATGCCCGTGACTTGCGGCCTCACTTCCGAGATACGGTAAGCGGCGGTTCTGCCCGGCAGTTCCATTGAAAGATTCACACGCTGCGGCTGCACCTCAACAACGCCGACTTCTGGAGGCGGCGGCGCAGACCGTTCAGCCTTTGTCTGACCGGAGGAGTTGTCACAACCAGCCAGCAAAAGAACCGCCAACCACATGGGCAGCATGCGGGCCCCAAATAGACGCACCATCAAACTCTTCTCTGTTTCCATATAACTAACCTCTGAATGGGCCAAAGACTCAAAAACCGTTCGATCCATGCCTTCGTTTATAACCAGGTAGACAGAACGATCGATCCAAACTGATCGACGCCGTCCTTTTCCTCAAATTCTTCGCTTCGCCACAGGTAGGTGTAAGCGATCTGCCAGCGATCCCAGGTCAATGCCGCACCCACCTGGGCGTCGCCAACCCATTCGCGACTATCAACGGAGTGGCTGTCCTCGAAACTGTTGCCGTCGAGCAGCAGGTTGTGTGCCATATAGCGCCCTTCAACGGCAGCGAAGACGTACCAGCTAAAGCCCTGATCCCGCCGAAAAGAGGATTGCCCGCCTTGTGCAGGAGCGACTGACGGAATGCCGAAACTACGATCAAGCCCCTCTCCCAAACGAAACCCCAGGCCGCCGGAAGCGTAGGTATACAGGTTGCCGAGCGCAAACCCGGCAGACGGCCCATATTCAATGGTCAGACCAGAGAAGTTTTGCTTCATAAACCAGGCACGTTCATAACCGAAATTGATAACTGGCTCGTTATCAAGCTGGTTATCCCAACCCCTCGGCTTGTCTGCCGCAATAAGTTCATGGAAATTTCGTTGACCCACCTCAGCGCCGGAGGCCGGGCCTACGATGCCCACGTCGATATGCAGGCTATCTGCCAAACGCAAACCACCGTGTTCCCTTTCGCTTAGTAGCGAAATCCCACCAAACAAAAGGCCGGCATAGGGACGATCATCTTTAATAAGCGCTTCAACCTCTATATCTTCCGGCGTATACATCTGTTGTCCTAGCCGATATGTTGCGCCGGCAAGACTACTGCCAGACCAGCCGGGAATAACGTCCGCAAGACGGCGGCTCCAATGTCGATCAGGGGGCTCAAAAGCCCAGATCACCTCTACGCCGTTGGTATATTGACCATCGCCGCCGGCGGAAAACGCATCGTTTTCTACTTTCAGGGACAGCAGGCCTTCAGCGGAAGCTGATGTCACAAGAGAACCCAGCAACAGACCTGAGCACCAATTCCGGTAACGCTTTCTGCAACATCCAGATTTCACTGAAGATTCCTCTGCCAAAGCTGGGTTGAACCGGATGTAAAAGAACTTGCTCCCGGATGCTGACATACCTTCCGTACGGCGACTTTTTGGTCGCCGGCCAGAAATGATGAGACGGCTGTCCGCACAACTTGTTCAATCTGTTCAGTATAAACTAAACGTAACACAAGTAATGATTGACAGCTAGCCGTGATGGAACTGTCCTGTGCCGGTGGAATGTGCGGAACGCTCCAGTTCTAATCTTGTCGCTCGCGCCTGAAAAATGTTTCGGGTTCAGGTATTTTTGAGGTTGGCAGAATTTTCCATAACCCGCTCAAAAACACGCAGGGCGACTTCCAGGTCGGTATTTTCAATGCCTTTCAGCATCTCCTCTCGCAAGACATTCGCCCGCTCATTCAGTTCGCTCATAAAGCGCTCACCGGCATTGGTGAGATAAAGCCGCCGGGCACGCCGATCAAGCTTGCAGAGCCGGCATTCGATCAGGCCCTGTTCCTCGAGGCCGTCAAGCAGGCGGACTAGTGTTGGGTTCTCAATGGCCATCAGGCGGGCTAGCTCCCGCTGGGTTAGCCCTTCACCACCGCGCTGCAAGTAGACCATGGTAGACCAGCGCGCCTGGGTGACATTCAGGTCTTTCAGGCGCTCATCCAACAACTTGCGCCAGCGTCTTGCTACCCGGGCATTGGCGAAAGGAAACTGTTCTCGAGGAGTTTGCGGGGCCATGTCACTGTCCTGCTATTGATGATTCGATAACAGTAAATCGTAAGCTAAACATATAGACAAGCGTCAGTTACACATTAGCCAAGTTTGCGCCAGATTAATATGCAACATCACGCGGATGCCGAGGCCAGCTAAGGAGCTTCTCCTTCCAGTGAGACAGGTAACTCCTCGCTTCTTCAGAGACAGGAGGCGTTCAACGTATTGTCGCCCTGGCAGACACCCTTGCTGTCTGTCGTGACCGGCGACCGGCTTTTAAAAAGCTGGTGCCGAGCGCCCCACAACACCGTAGCATCTTCACTCGACATCAGCCGGGTCTTCGGCACGGCGTCTTCCAGGCAATCCGCATCCGCTAAGGTCAGTCCCCAGTCGAGTAGAGTCTGCGGGGCCGACAACAAGGCTGAGTTACTTTTATCGGTCAGAATGACATGAACTCGGGTTCGGGTGACCAAAAAAACGGTAGTTCAATAGGTTGGGAGTGTTTTTGGGCTATTTTTCACGTTTGTCTGCCAACCCTCTATATATGAAGCCCACACACCGAAACGGGGCGCGAGATGAAAGCTTCAGACCTGCTGGTAAAGGCTCTCGAAAACGAAGGTGTTGAGTATATCTTCGCAGTTCCGGGAGAAGAAAACCTCGACCTTCTGAATTCGCTGAAAGATTCCAGCATCCGCCTGATTGTTACCCGTCACGAACAAGGTGCGGGTTTCATGGCCGCCACCCTGGGCCGCATCACCGAAAAGACCGGTGTCTGCCTGGCAACACTCGGCCCGGGCGCCACCAATCTTGTGACACCGGCAGCGTTTGCCCGGCTTGGTGCCATGCCTATGTTGATGATCACGGGCCAGAAACCCATCAAATCCAGCAAGCAGGGTCGCTTTCAGATTCTGGATGTGGTGGATCTGATGCAGCCGGTCACGCGTTTCACCCGGCAAATTGTTAATGGCAACACCATCGCGCCCCTGGTTCGTGAAGCCTTTCGTCTATCGATGGAAGAAAGGCCTGCGTCGGTGCATCTCGAGTTACCGGAAGACATCGCAAGAGAAGACTGTGATGACACTGTTTTCGAGGTGGTTGGTCACCGTATGCCCGCGGCCAACGACAAAAGTCTGGCTGAAGCGGTGGCCATGATCGAAGCTGCGAAGTCTCCTTTGGTGCTTATTGGCGCGGGGGCAAACCGAAAGCGGGTCTGTTCAGCCCTAACGGATTTCGTGGATGCGACCGGCATTCCTTTCTTTACCACTCAGATGGGCAAAGGGGTGATCGACGAACGCCACCCGCTGTACCTGGGCACAGCTGCCCTATCCGCCAATGATTTTATTCACTGCGCCATTGACCATTCAGATCTTGTCATCAATGTAGGTCACGATGTGGTGGAAAAACCGCCCTTCATTATGGAGCATGGCGGCAAAAAGGTTATACACATCAACTTCTGTCCGGCCGAGGTGGATGCCGTCTATTTCCCCCAGCTCAATGTTGTGGGTGACATTGCGTTGTCTCTGAAAAATCTGGGCCAGCAAATCCGTAAGCAGGATCACTGGGATCTCTCCTATTTCGAAGCCATGAAAAAGGAGGTGGACACTCATCTTTCCCGTTATTTTGAAGACGACCGCTTCCCCATGCTGCCCCAGCGCCTGGTCAATCTGCTCAGGAGCAAACTGGACGACGGTGCCATTCTGAGCCTGGACAATGGCATCTATAAGGTCTGGTTTGCCCGCAACTATAAGTGTTACAAGCCGAATACCATGCTGCTGGATAACGCCTTGGCCAGTATGGGAGCCGGCCTTCCCTCGGCCATCGCTGCGAAAATTGCTCGTCCTGATTCCCAAGTGGTCGCCATCTGTGGCGACGGCGGTTTCATGATGAATTCACAGGAACTGGAAACCGCAGTGAGGCTGGAGCTTGATCTGGTGGTTATTGTACTGAACGACAACGCGTTTGGGATGATTAAGTGGAAACAGGAAGGCATGGGGTTTGATGACTACGGACTGGACTACAGTAACCCGAAATTTGTTGATTATGCCCGCAGCTATGGCGCCAATGGTTATCTGGCCACCAGTGACGACCACTTTCAGGAAACGCTGGATCACTGCCTGGCAAGCCCTGGCGTTCATCTGATTGAGCTGCCTGTCGATTACTCACTCAATCACCGGATTCTGAACGTGCTGCTGAAGGAAAAGGCCTGCCAGGTTTAGGGGGTTACCAGTGCAGTTCGAGAATGTTGTCGCCTTTGCTGCGCACGTCAACGCCGCTTTCACGGCTGGCCTCCGCCATTCGCTCCCGTAGCCAGCCGACATCTTCAGGAGCGGGTCGGTGCAGGGTAAAACGCGCAGTGTCCAGCACCGCCATGTCCAGGCCCTCCAAATCACCGTGCTGGTTCAGCAACGGGAAATAGAGCACCCGAAGGTCGGGGCGAAACTGTTCATAGCCTGTAATCCCTTCGTAATCGTTGATCAGGTCGCCACACCCATAGAGGATCAGTTTCTTGTTATAGACCTCCATGCCTTTGGGATGATGGGAGGAATGACCGAAGACCAAGTCCACACCGGCTTCATCTATCAACATCCGCGCGAACGCCTGGTGTTCTTCGGAAATATCGTAGCCCCAGTTGCCGCCCCAATGGATTGAGTAAACCACCACATCGCCGTCCCGGCGCTGGGCCTGAATACTCTGGGCGATGCTAGCAACGGTGGAAGATGAGAAATCCCGCAGCAACCGAACGCCGGGGCGACTGGCGGTAGCGGCCCAGCCGAATTCAATGCCACTGTCTGGGTGGCCTCCGGCAAATACCAGCACTCTACCCTCGCCTGTTTGCTGTATGGCTGGCGCCTTAGCGGCATTCAGGTCCAGGCCTGCGCCGGCGGTTTGAATGCCAGCATTTTGCAGAACATCCAGGGTTTCCCGAAGGCCTTGTTTGCCCCAGTCCAGCACGTGATTGTTGGCCAGGGTGCAGACATCAAGCTCTGCCGCCTGCAGGCAGGTGACATTGGCCGGGTGCATGCGGTAGTTGATGCCTTTTCGCTGGCGATCATCACTGGTGGTGACGGCAGTTTCCAGGTTGGCAATGCGTACATCGGGCTGCACCTGCTTTATTAACGGCAGTGCATCGCCCCAGATGTAATCGGGTTCAACGTTGCGTGGAATGGTCCCGTACCGCTTTTCCGCCAGGGTGACGTATTCCTTCGCGGAGCGTACTACTGGCTCAAAAAGAGCTGGATCCGACGATTGGGGCATAATCTGATCAATGCCCCGCCCGGTCATCACATCGCCGCACAGCATCAATCTTAAAGTATGCATTCTGCCCTGCCTTGCTTGATCAATCGCAGGTGTAGCCATGCAACTCCAGCCCTTCCTGCCAGTAATCAGCCACCAGCGGCGTGCCAATCAGGTAACTGGCCGTGTGGGAGGTGTGGGAATCAGCCGCCTGGGACAGCGCCTCTTGCCACTCTTCCAAGGCAAAATCCCCTCGTCCCAGCCACATCAGGGCGACCAATTCGAGCAACTGGTCCGGATCCAGGTCATTGATGAGATTGACCATTTCCTGATAGGTGGCATCGTCGGCATGGTCAGCAAGGGTCTGCATTGCCCAGTCATCCGCCGGGCTGGTGGGGTTCTCGGTAATGGTCACCTGTTCCTTGGCGTGAAATTCATGGGCCTTGGTGATCAACAGACACACGGTTTCGGGATTAAGATTCAGTTCCATACGTTACCTCCTTCGCAGAAACAGAGTGGGACTCCGTTTTTGACATCGGATGGCATGTATTGGTCAGTCTAGCAGTTATTAGCTCACCTAATAGGGGGGTACTGGATAACGAAAGCCCCGGATTCCTACCACTTGAGTTGATGGCAAATTGGCAGGAATCCGGTTTATAAACAATTTGTTAGAGTCTATGTCTCAACAGACTTCTGCTTCCAGAGATAGAACAGTACCGGGATCACCAGCAACGCCAGGATAACGGCCGTGATCATCCCCCCGACCATGGGGGCGGCAATGCGACCCATCACTTCCGAACCGGTGCCACTGCCGATCATGATGGGCACAAGCCCGCCCACTATGGCGGCCGCGGTCATCATGACCGGTCGTACCCGCAAGCCGGCGCCATGAAGCACGGCATGGCGAAGGGTTTCCCTCCTCGGTGTCAGGCCTTTGCGCTCACAGTTCTCCACCATTTCCTGATAGGACTGGTTGAGGTAGACGAGCATGATCACGCCTATCTCCACCGCCACGCCAGCCAGGGCGATAAAACCGACACCCACGGCGACCGAGAAGTTGTAGCCCAGCAAATACATCAGCCAGATGGCACCAATCATCGCAAACGGCAGGGTTCCCATGATGATGCCCACTTCCGCGAAGCGCCGGAAATTCAGGAACAGCAGGATCACGATGATGGCCAGCGTCAGCGGCACCACATAGCTGAGCTTTTGTTTGGCCCGCAGCATGTACTCGTACTGACCGGACCAGGTCACAGAGTAACCCGCGGGCAGATCCAGTTCGCTGCTGACAATGTCCATGGCCTGCTCCACGTAGGTGCCAACGTCCATGCCGTCAATGTCCACGAAGGTCCAGCCGTTAAGGCGGGCGTTTTCGCTCTTGATGGCGGGTGGGCCGTCTTCCACGCGGATGTCCGCCACATCTGACAAGGCAATGCGCTGACCGGAAGCGGTCACAATCGGCAGCTGTTCCAGTTTTTCCGGAGAATCGCGGTAATCCGCCGGGTAGCGGACGTTAATGGGGTAACGTTCCAGCCCTTCGATGGTTTTGGAGACGTTGATCCCGCCAATGGCGGACGCCACGACCTGTTGCACGTCGGCAATGTTCAACCCGTATCGGGCGGCGCGTTCCCGGTCAATGTCGGCCTTGATGTAGCGCCCTCCGGCTACTCGCTCGGAGTAAACCGAGGCTGTGCCGGGAATATCGACCATGATTTCCTCTAGCTGCTTGCCGATGTCCTGGATCACAGCCAGATCCGGGCCGGCCACTTTGATGCCCACCGGAGTCTTGATGCCGGTGGCCAGCATATCGATTCGCGTGATGATGGGCATAACCCAGGCATTGGTCACGCCGGGCAAGCGAATCAGGTTATTGAGCTCTTCCTTGAGTTTCTCGGTGGTCATCCCCTCGCGCCACTCATCCCTTGGTTTGAGCTGGATGAAGGTTTCGATCATGGTCAGGGGCGCCGGGTCGGTGGCGGTGTCTGCCCGCCCTACTTTGCCAAAGACGGTTTTCACTTCCGGCACGGTGGCGATCAGTTTGTCCGTCTGCTGCAGCAGCTCCCTGGCCTTGCCAATGGAAATGCCCGGGTAGGTGGTGGGCATGTACATCAGGTCGCCCTCGTCCAGCGGCGGAATGAACTCGCTGCCAATTTTACTGGCAGGCCAGACACCAACGATCAGGGCCACCAGAGCGGCAAGGACTGTCGTTTTGGGGAACCGAAGAACCAGCTTCAATACCGGCATGTAGGCGCCGACCAACAGCCGGTTTATGGGGTTCTTGTGCTCCGGAAGCACCTTGCCACGAATGAAATAACCCATGAGCACCGGCACCAGCGTGACCGCAAGCGCCGCACTGGCGGCCATGGCGTAGGTTTTGGTAAAGGCCAGCGGAGCAAACATGCGCCCTTCCTGAGCCTCTAGTGCAAACACCGGTACAAAGCTGACGGTGATGATCAGCAAGGAGAAAAACAGCGCAGGGCCGACTTCCGCAGCGGACCGTGCCACCACCTCCCAGCGGTTTTCCGGGGTCAGGGGTGTTCGCTCCATGTGTTTGTGCATGTTCTCGATCATCACGATGGCGCCATCTATCATGGCCCCGATGGCAATGGCGATCCCGCCCAGAGACATGATGTTGGCGTTGATGCCCTGCCAGTGCATGACGATGAAGGCCGCCAGGATGCCGACAGGCAGGCTGAGGATGGCCACCAGTGAGGAGCGCACATGGAACAGGAATACGATACACACCAGGGCAACGACCACAAACTCCTCGAGCAGCTTGAAGCCCAGGTTGTTAACCGCCCTTTCGATCAGGCCGGAACGGTCGTAAACCGTGACCACTTCAACCCCTTCGGGCAAACTGGACTTCAAAGACTCCAGCTTGGCCTTGACGCCGTTGATGGTGGCCTGTGCGTTTTCGCCAAAGCGCATCACCACCACGCCGCCCACGGTTTCGCCGTTGCCGTTCAACTCCGCAACCCCACGGCGCATCTGCGGCCCGACTTCCACAGTGGCAACATCCTTGAGCAGGATGGGCGTGCCGTTGTCATCCAGCCCCAGCGGAATGGACAGCAGGTCTTCCCGGGACTGGATGTAGCCGGAGGTGCGAACCATGTACTCGGCCTCGGCCATCTCGATGACTGAAGCACCCACTTCCTGGTTGCCGCGTTTGATGGCGTTCTGAATGTGTGCCAGCGGAATGCCCAGCGCGCGCAGTTTTTCCGGGCTGACCTTCACCTGATACTGCTTCACCATACCGCCCAGAGCTGCGACCTCAGAGACACCGGGTACGGTTTGCAGTTCGTATTTCAGAAACCAGTCCTGCAGGCTTCTCAATTCACTCAGATCGTGGTTGCCGGTGCGGTCTACCAGCGCATACAGGTAAACCCAACCCACGCCCGTGGCGTCAGGGCCTAACTGGGGGCTCGCGGAATCCGGCAGACTGGGAGCCACCTGAGACAGGTACTCCAGCACCCGGGAACGTGCCCAGTACATATCGGTGTCTTCATCGAAGATCACGTACACGTAGGAATCCCCGAAGAACGAATAGCCGCGAACGGTTTCAGCCCCCGGTACCGAGAGCATGGCCGTGGTCAGCGGGTAGGTGACCTGATCCTCCACCACCTGCGGCGCCTGGCCGGGAAAGCTGGTTTTGATGATGACCTGCACATCGGAGAGATCCGGCAGCGCATCAACCGGGGTTTTCTTGAGGGAATACAGGCCGAGCCCGGTGATCAACACCGTGGCCAGCAGCACCAGGAAGCGGTTGCGGACGGACCAGTGAATAATGGCTGCAATCATTACTGGCTGGCCTCCCCGTTCATGGCGCTGTGGTCCATGTTGTCATGGTCCATCGGGGCGGATTCCGAATCCATTTGCATGCCTGGCATGGCGTGTCCGGAGTGGTCCATCTCCATGTCGATGTTGTCAGCAGGCCGTGCTTCCATACGTCTGAAATCGGACGTTTTGCTGGACTCAGAGTCGATAAGGAACTGAGCCGATGTGACCACGGTATCGCCAGGCATCACGCCTTCCAGGATTTCGGCGTACTTATCGCCAACACGCCCCACACTGACGTTAACCGACTTGAACGCGCCTTCTTCCAGTGCGACGACCAGCCGGTCGCTCTCGCCCGTCCGGATAATGGACTCGCGCGGGACCAGGAAGTGCCGTCGCCCCCGCTCACCCTGAACCTTCACGCGGGCAAACATACCCGGCATCAGGGAGCCGTCACTGTTGTCGAAGCGCATCCGTACCCTGGCTGTCCGTGTCTCGGGGTTGATCTCGGGGTAGACATAGTCCACCTTGCCCCGCCATTCGCGCCCTGGCATGTAGTCCAGGGTCATTTCCACGCGATTGCCGGCCTCGACGGCCGACAGCTGGCTCTCGAATACCTCACCAATCACCCAGACCTCATCAAGCGCGGCGATGGACAACACCCGGTTCCCCGGCTTGATGAACATACCTTCCCGCACGTTGAGGTTTTCAATCACCCCAGACGCTGGCGCATACACTGTGATGGTTCGCTGGATCTTTCGACCGTCCCGTAGCTGACGTATCAGGCCAGAAGGCACATTCAGGGCTTCCAGGCGCTCCTGTGCGGCACTGACCAGCCGCTGATTACCTCGATTCAGCGCCATCAACAGTTCTTCCTGGGCGTTAACGAGGGTGGGAGAATACAGGGTGTACAACGGAGTGCCCTGCTCCACCGGCTCCCCTTCGGATTTCACATAAAGCGACTCGATCCAGCCTTCCACGCGGGGGTGCACATGGGCCATCTGGTCTTCGTTATAATGCACATAAGCAACCGTGGTGATGTTGTTGGGCATACGCCCCTGAATCACGGGTTCAGTCCTAACACCAAGGTTGTTAACGACCGTCGGGGAGATGCGAACGGTGCCGGGGGAATCCTCGGCAGAACCGCCTTTCTCGTAAACCGGAATCAAATCCATGCCCATAGGCGACTTACCGGGTTTGTCGCTTTTGAAATTGGGGTCCATGGGCGCCACCCAGTAAAGTGGTTCTTTTTTGTCCGATTCAGCGCTCTGTGACACAGCGTTAGGGGTTGTATCTGGTGCCAGCCAATAAGCGGCCGCCGCTCCGGCGATACTACCGAGCACTACAAAGCCCAGCGGGCGAATAAAATTGGCCATGAAGTCAGTCCTGATAGTGAGTCAATGAAGAGATAGGGGCGTCAGTGGTTGAAGTCAGGTAGCGGAAGTCCGCCAGGTGTTTGGCTCGTTGGGCGCGCATCTGGATCAGCTCAACGTTGGCATTGAGCTGGTCAATCCGGGCCCGTACCGCCTCGGCAAAATCGCCGTCATCGTTGTTGTAGGCAGACAGCGCAGCCCCCGCCTGTTCCTCCATCTGTGGCAGCAGGGTTTGCTGATACAGTCGGATGCGCTCATCAAGGCGATCTATCCGGGCGAGAGCGGTTCGTGCCCGGGCCTGTAGGGTGCGGACCTGTAACAGTCGCTGGCTCTTGGCGGCCTCCAGGCGGGATGTTGACGCGCTCACTCGGCGGTCCTGTCGGTTGCCGGTGAAAATCGGAAGGTCAAAACCGACAGCCACGGAGAAGAGATCTGCTCTGTCCTGGCCGTTGGGGGCATCCTCCCGATAACCGTACTGGGCAGAGATGGACCATTCGGGTTTGTAAGACTGGCGGGCAAGATCGAGATCTACCGTACGGGTCTCAACCAGCTGTTCGGTGGTGCGAACCTGTGGGTGCTGCCGGATCGCATCTACGGTGGTGAGCTCCCAGCCATTTGCCACCGGGCCTGAGAATTGCGCAGGCAATTCACGGCTGACACCCGCGCCGCCCACTTCGGCCTGAACCCACTCCCGCAAGCCTTCCTGGCTTGCCGCCAATGTCGATTCCAGGGACGTCAGTCTGTCATCAAGCCGTGTCAGCTCAAGTGAGGCACGAATGACATCCTGTTGTCTGGCTCCCATTGACGCTGAGGCATACCCCGCTTCGGCGACGTCCACCAACTGTTCGAACAAGCCCCTATTGGCTTCAATCAGCTCAATGCTCTGTTCGGAACTCCAGATGTCCAGCCAGAGATTGGTCACGGTTCTTTCAATCTCTGCCTTTCGATTCTCACGGCGAAACTTCTCGACCACTGCCAGTTGGCTTTTCTTTTCACTGGCCAGCTGCAGTGTATTGCCCCGGGGAAAGCTCTGGGTGATCCCAATGGTGGTCTGGGTCATGCCCTCCTGTCCGGTATCAAACGTGTCGGTCGGCAAGTTGGCGGCACCAAGCTTAAGGCGGGGGTCTGGAAGGGTCCCCGCGGCGATGGATTCTTCCTGAAGTGCATCCTGAATCTGGACACTCTCAAGAAGCCAGGGGTCATTCTGGATAGCCAAATCAATGGCACGGTCCAGCGCAAGAGGCCCAGCCGCTGCAGGCAGACTCGTAAGGAGAGCAGCCCCCAAAGCTGTTGACTTTATAAAACGAGATAAGGTCGGCAAATTCAATACTCCAGAAAAATAACATCGGCGCGGGAATTCTATGGTGCCAACCTGAAACCAACCTGAAAGTAATACATTTCCACCCCTAAAAAGTTTGTTGATTAAAAATAAATATTAAGCGTTTTTTCAGAAATATTTCAGGAAAGCGTGTTTAACTTTAAACGTTGACCAAACAAACAAGGAGATATTGCAGTGAAAAAAACGATGTCATTTATTTTTGCAGCTTCCCTTTCCGGTACTGTTATGGCGGCTGATATAAATAGCAATCAGGATTTAACAACGCTTACGGAAGCAAGCCTTAAAGATGAGGCAACGAATGAATCCATCCTGAACAATGAAAAGATGAAGCGCCTTCACTGGGATATGACCGTCTCTGGCATGTCCGAGGCGGGCATGGAAGCCCGCGTTCAAATGATGAGCCGAGAAGGCAAGGCGTATCACGAAGCGTTGGAAGAAAAGGAGAAAAAACCGCAGGATAACCCTGCGGTAAACAGCTGAATGAAGAGGTGTCCGCCAGCAGGGTCCTTGTGGCGGCTGGCGGAGCCGACATGGCCAATAAATCATGAAAATCTGAAACCTACCTGAATTCCATTAAGTAGTTGGAGAATTCCATGAAAAAATACTTTGTTTCTGCAGTCTTGCTTTCAGTTCTGTCCACCGGTGCATACGCCGAGTCAGGTTACGCGGATCGTATAAACGAGGCACGAACCTATCCCAACAAAACAGTTGAGGCGAAATCCGCCGAAAAGACCTGCTCCCGCCACGTTGATAGCGATGAAAGATCCCAGTCAAAAACCATCGCAACCAAAAACTCGAAAACCAATAAATCTTAAAGAGCATTTCTAGCTTTAACCATAATAAAAGAATGACAAATATCACCTGCTATAAGCCTGATAGCCTCATAGCGGGAAAGGGCTGCTTTTATAGGTAGTCATTAAAGCCTGGCTCATGCATATTGCCGCAATATTTACATTGCGGTTTTTTTTTGCGAAAAAAAAGCCGCAGACGAATCTGCGGCACTAATATTACTGAGAAAACGCAAATGGAAAACTAAAGTGCTTACCTCTGCGGAATTGAATTAGACCATACGAACCTTAAACATTCCTGAAATTTTGATGGTTAATTTTATTTATAATATCGTTCCACAGGTTGAGGGAAATCGGCCCCGGGTTGTTCACTGGCCATCAATCGATATCTGGTGACCAACCCCCTCAAGGGTAACCTCCTTGAGGATAGTGAGCGACTCAGGGTCAAGGATCCAGAGCTTTGGCTCACCACGACTGGTAACCAATAGACTGCCATTAACCGGAGAGACGGCCAGGTGATAGGGAGCAGGGGCTAACTGCGCGCTTGTGCGGGAATTGTTGTTGAGTCCCAAGCGAACGATTCGTTCATCACCGCGGCTTGTGGCGAAAAGAAATTCCCCATCAGCGCTGAGATCCAGGCCATGGGGCGCATCGCCAATTTTGTATCGCGCTGTCACAGTGCCGTCAGCAAGCTTGAGAGCCGCAACTTCACCAGAGGCAGCGTCGTTGACGTAAAGGTGGTCCCCATCGGCAGAGAGCACCATGTGCTCGGGTCCTCCGCCTATGCGCATATTGCGCTTCACAAACCAGTTTCGAGTATCAATTTCGCTAACGGTGCCATTGCCGGTATTGCTGACAAATAACGTCTTCCCGTTATTAGCCGTCGTAACGTAGTTGGGAGATGGACCGGTGGCGATCACTTCAACAACCTCCCCCGACACCAGGTCGAGAACGCTGATTCCACCGCCCATGGGATGTGTGGAGACCGCGTAACGGCCATCGGTTGTTACCAGAACGTGGTGGACCGGGCCCGGTACTTCGAGTACCCGATCAACAACGTTGGTATTGGTGTTCACAACAAAAATCCGGCCAGTGGAGGCATCCGGCGCTGCGCTGCTGCCGCCGCCGTGGTGGGCAGCGTGGTCGTCTGCGCTGACCCCAGCCGGCCGGGCAGGCATCTTTTTACTGTCATGAGCCGTTAAACTGCCAACAATGAGAAAGCGGCCATCGGGCGTCAGTGCCGAACCGTGGGTGTTAACGGTGCCAGCAATTGTCGACGTCAAACGGTTATTCTCCAGATCCATCACGCCTACCGAGTCTGCCATCCCCATCGGAATGAACGCCCGATTGCCAGCGGCTGACACCGTTAGCGACAGACTCATCAAAAATACGGCGGTCGGGCCCGCAAACCACTGCTTACGTGAACGGTATTTCATTGGGGTCACCTTGTCTTCAGAGTACATGCGTCTGTGCGAGTTGAGCATGCCGAGCTGAAACCGGGCTGAAAACGCTTATAAATTTATTCATCGGTCGTACGCATCGGCGCAATCATTACGTGAGTGGGTCGAAATGCTTGACGTGTGAGCTACTCAAGGGTTTTATGGTTTAAGCGTTACTTGTGATAAAAGCCAATCCAGGGATCAGCCATGCTCACTCGCCCACTTATTGCAGCGTTACTAAGCATCCTGCTGCTGATTGGCGGCCTTAATCAGGGGCTTGGTGATGTGGCAAGTGGAGCCCTGGAGAGTTCTGCTATCAATGCGGTTGATTGTCATGGAATGACCTACCCCGGTACAGAGACTGCTAACACGTCTGGCATGAATCATTCCGGAATATCCGTGGATTGTGATGACACTGAACAGGAACCGTGTGACTTGGCGGCACCGCACTGCGCCTCCGTCTCGGTTCTCGGTATAATTACCGGAGCTCCAATTCCCCCCATTGAGCTTGCTGCCCGGGGCCACGTCATTCCACCCTGGGAGGCCTATCACAATCATACTTCCGATGTCCTGACACCCCCGCCTGACGCCCTCTCCTGACCTTGCTGCATCTTTAACGCCCCCGCCAGAAGGCGGGGCGAACCGAATTATCTGTTTATGTTCGCAGGCAATATCTCTATGTGCCGTTATGCCTGTCAGGAGAGCACCATGAAAACCAGAAACAAGGCTGTTATCGCCACTTCCGTAGCACTCGCCATTGGAGCAATCGCTGTTGGATTTAAACTGCAGGCCTCAGAGCCAGCCACAAAAAACAGCGTTTCCAGTCCGGCGACGCCCGTGGTTACCGTTTACAAGAGCCCCAGCTGCTCCTGCTGTGCAGGCTGGACGGAGCATCTTGAACGCAATGGCTTCAAGGTAAACGTCAATAACACAAACAACATCAATGAAATCAAAATCAAGCACCAGATACCGCGGCAAATGGCCTCGTGCCATACGGCGTTGATTGACGGCCTGGTGATTGAAGGGCATGTCCCGGCCGCCGACATTACCGCTTTCCTGGAAAACCCCCAGTTCAATACAGCGGGACTTTCTGTGCCAGGCATGGTTCAGGGCAGCCCCGGGATGGAAACGGGTACAAAGCAGGACTATCAGGTAATTGCCTTCCGGGCCAATGGTCAGCAAAGCGTATTCCGGGAACATAAAGACTACTGAAACCGGCTCCCTGGCCAGCGGCGGGGAAACCAATCAGCATGGAGTTCTTGAATGCCTGATCTCGCAACCTGGGGCATTCTGGCCGCGTTCCTCGGCGGCCTGGTGTCCTTCTTCTCACCCTGCACTCTCCCACTGGTGCCGGGCTACCTGTCCGTTGTTACCGGCGGCGCAGTGACTGAGACCTCAAATCGCCTGAAAGCATTTTGGCTGAGTTTCTGCTTTGTGCTCGGGTTCAGCGTGGTGTTCGTCGTGTTGGGCGCAAGCGCCAGTCTTCTGGGACAGTTGCTGATCGCCTATCGGCAGGAAGCAAACCTGGTCGCCGGTACGTTGATCATCCTTATGGGTCTCTTCATGCTCGGCTGGTGGAGTATGCCGGCACTCCAACGCGATTGGCGACTGGGTCACACGCTGGAAGGCGGACGACCAACAGCAGCCTTCGTGCTGGGTCTGGCATTTGCCGTGGGCTGGACACCCTGCATTGGCCCCATACTCGGAGCTATATTGGCGCTCAGCTCTACTCATGCAAACGCTGAGACGGGGATGCTGTATCTTGCAACGTATTCTCTGGGGCTGGCACTGCCCTTCCTGGGGACGGCAATGTTTATTGAGCACTTTCGCGAGCGTCTGCGCAGGCTCAGTCGGTGGAGCCGATTATTAAGAGCTCTGGCAGGCCTGACGCTGGTACTCATGGGCGTTATGGTGCTGACCGGCCAGATGACCCGCTTCGCCTCCTGGATGCTTTCAGCCTTTCCGGTGCTCAGAGAGCTTGGCTAGATAATAGAGCATCTCCCGGCTACGTCTGCCGGGAGATGCTAGTGATTAAATCGGCACCAGGCCGCCTGTTATGGGCTGGTCAGATCGCCTGAACAACCTCAGAAAGCATATCCCTGACTTTCCCAGCGACCTGCTTGAGTTCGGCATTATCAATGGCAGACATGGAGGCCACGGGATCTACCGCACTGACCTCAACGCCCTCTGGAACCTCGCGGAGAATCACATTGCAAGGCAGCATGGCACCCACGCGAGGTTCCACACCGATGGCTTCCCAAGCCATTCCCGGATTACAGGCCCCAAGAATCCGATAGGCGGACATATCCTTGTCCAGCTTTTTCTTCATGGTGGCTTTGACATCAATTTCCGTCAGCACGCCGAAGCTGTGGTCGGCTAGCGCCTCTCGCGTCCTTTTATCTACCTCTTCGAAATCGGCATCCTTGATGATTCGATTGATTGTGTATGACATAGCTCTCTCCGATTCATCAGAAATTCAGTGCTCAGGCCTCCCAAGCTTGACCACCCTTAATCGTAGCGCATTCACAATCACACTGACCGAAGACATCGACATCGCAGCCGCTGCAAAAATTGGCGACAGCAGGATGCCGAAAAACGGGTAGAGAACCCCCGCAGCAATGGGCACACCGGCGGAGTTGTATACAAAAGCAAAGAACAGGTTCTGGCGGATATTGCGCATGGTGGCCAGCGACAACCGGCGTGCTTCCACAATGCCCATAAGATCGCCCCGCAACAGGGTGATGCCGGCACTTTCAATGGCAACATCAGTGCCGGTGCCCATGGCCACGCCGACATCCGCTGTTGCCAGGGCGGGTGCATCATTCACGCCATCACCGGCCATCACCACAATACGGCCTTCGTCTTTCAGCCGCTGAACAATCTTGCCCTTGTCTTCGGGCAGGACCTCCGCTTCCACTTCATCGATATGAAGCTTGCGGGCAACCGCCTCGGCCGAGGTCCGATTATCGCCGGTCAGCATGACCACCCGGATGCCGTCTTCCTGCAGGGCGGAAATAGCGGCTTCCGTGGTCTCCTTGACAGGATCGGCGATGGCAAGCAAGCCGCAGATTTTGCCCTCCACTGCCACGAAAATAACCGTGGCGCCGTCCTTTCGGAGCTGGTCGGCCTCCTCTTCAAAGTCCGCCGTATCGACGTTTTCGGATTCCATCAGCAGGCGGTTACCAATCAGTACTTGCTGGCTATCAATCCTGCCCGTTACCCCTTTGCCGTTAGGCGAATCAAAGTCTTCAGCGTCCGGAAGCTTCAGCTCCATGGCCTTGGCTTTATCGAGTATGGCGTGGGCCAGCGGGTGTTCGCTGCCCTTCTCCAGGCCACCGGCAAACCGCATCAGTTCTTCCTCGCTGGTTCCCTCGGCCGGAACAAGACTGGTCACCTGGGGCTTGCCTTCGGTCAATGTGCCGGTTTTGTCCACCACCACGGTGTCGACCTTCTCCATGCGCTCCAGAGCTTCGGCATCGCGGATCAGGACACCGCTCTGGGCGCCCCGCCCGACGCCGACCATAATGGACATGGGCGTTGCCAGACCCAGGGCACAGGGGCAGGCAATGATCAGGACACTGACGGCCGCAATCAGGCCGAAGGCCATCGGCGGTGTCGGTCCGAAGAAGGACCAGGCAATAAACGCAATGATGGCGATCACAATCACGGCCGGCACAAAGTAGCTCGCCACCTTGTCTGCCAGCCCCTGTATGGGCGCGCGGCTGCGCTGGGCGCTGGCAACCATCTGCACAATCTGGGACAGCATGGTATCCCGGCCAACCTTGTCGGCCCGCATGATGAAGCTGCCCTGCTGGTTGATGCTGCCGCCAATCACCTGGTCACCGGATTTCTTGCTGACCGCCAGGGGCTCCCCCGTCACCATGGATTCGTCCACATTGGAGCTACCTTCAAGTAGCTCGCCGTCCAGGGGCACCTTGTCGCCCGGGCGAACCCGCAGGCGGTCGCCAACCTTGACCTGATCCAGTGACACATCCGATTCGCCGCCATCCTCATCCAGCTTGCGGGCCGTGGCGGGTGCCAGATCAAGCAAGGCTTTGATGGCGCCGGAGGTTTTCTCCCGGGCCCGCAATTCCAGCACCTGCCCCAGCAGCACCAACACGACAATGACCGCCGCTGCCTCGAAATACACGGCGACCGAGCCATCTGCCTGCCGGAACGCATCCGGAAAGATCTGAGGGGTCAGTGTTGCAACCAGGCTGTAGATCAACGCCACGCCGGTACCGATGGAAATCAGCGTGAACATGTTCAGGTTACGGCTGACCACGGATTTCCAGCCCCTGACGAAGAATGGCCAGCCACACCACGCCACCACCGGCGTTGCCAGCACCAGCTGAATCCAGTTGGATGTCTGCGGAGCGACAACCCGATCAAGCCCGGTCAAGTGGCCGCCCATTTCAAGGATCAGTACCGGCAAGGCCAGCACGAGGCCGATCCAGAACCGGCGCGTCATATCTTTGAGTTCTTCGGAAGGGCCCTCCTCAAGGCTCACCTCTTCCGGTTCCAGCGCCATACCACAGATGGGGCAATCCCCAGGCCCTTGCTGTCGAATTTCCGGATGCATGGGACAGGTATAAATAGTGCCCGGTGCTACGGGCTCTTCCCGATTTGGCTCATCACCAAGGTATTGTTCCGGGTTTTCGTCGAACTTGGATTGGCAATGCGACGAACAGAAGTACCAGGTTTTACCCTCATGCTGACTTCGATGCTCCGCCGTGTGAGGATCCACCGACATGCCGCACACCGGATCCTTCACCGTATGTTCGCCGGATTCCTTCTGCGCGTTGTCATTGTGATGTTGGTGATGGTGAGCGCGTTGATGTTCAGCCATTGCGATCTCCGGTCTTGTCCGCCGGCCACTCCGAAAATGCAAGGAAATAAAGCAAAGCAAGGTTGATAACTGGTATTAGGATCAACACCCCCAGCCAACCCGGATACCCGGTGCGCTGGCAAATACGCCAGACTGGAATGACGGCGATAATCGCAAGCACCAGCATCCACAGCCAGTGTCCTGCCCACATGGTATTACCGAACATATGACCATCCATCTTGTACACATCCTCGTGCCGTTAACTGTATTCAGTTATGGTGGTGAGCGTGCGAGTGCTCTCCTTTTGGAGGCTCAATTCCAGCTGTTGTCTTCAGGAAAACCTGTTCCGCAATGGCGATTGCTATCATCGTGACAACTGCCACGCCGATAACGAATGGATCGGTGTGTAGCTTGACCCAAACAAAGCCGCCAAGTGCGAGCAAATCCAGTAAAATGGCGGTGGCCGGAACCCAAACGTTGGCTTTTATGTCCCGGCGCAAATAACGCAATACCCCCCAGTGGATGGCAATATCCATAATCAGATAAAACACAATGCCGAGTGCCGCTATCCGAGAGAGGTCAAAGAAGGCCGTCAGAATCAGCCCCAAAACCACAGTGTAGACCAGCGTATGTTTTTGGATGCTGCCCGGCATGCCGAAATGCCTGTGGGGAACCAGCTTCATCTCAGTCAGCATTGCCAGCATGCGGGAGACAGCAAAAATGCTGGCCAGAATGCCTCCGGCTGTGGCCATTATGGCAATGGCCACCGTAAACCAGACACCGTATTCTCCCAGCGCAGGACGCGCAGCTGCAGCAAGGGAATAATCCTGAGTCGCGATAATTTCAGCCAGGGACAAATTGGCGGCGACAGCAAAGCCAACCAAGGTGTAAATCACCACACAGGCTGCAATGGAAATGATGATTGCGCGCCCGACGTTTCGCTTGGGGTCTTTCACTTCCGAGCCGCTGTTGGTAATCGTGGTAAAGCCTTTGAACGCCAGGATACCCAATGCGGTTGCACCGAAGAAATTGCCGACTGTTCCGGCCTCGCCGGTGTTCGAAAAGTCGACGGAAATGCTTTTTGCAAGCCAGACACCAACGAGCCCGAAAATCAATATTCCGCCAATTTTCAGGATCCCGATGAAAGAGGCTACTCCCTGGATCATCCGGTTACCAAGCAGGTTGATCACGAACGCTACAAGGATCAGTGATACCCCAAGGGTGGACACCATTAGCCCACTTTCGCCACCAAAAAGCTGCATCGTGTAAGATCCGAAGGTACGCGCCAGAAAGCTTTGGGCGATCACCATGGAAAAATACATCAGCAAGGCGTTGAACGCTGTGGGTAAACGGCTTCCGTAAGCCTTGTGCAAATACATACCAATGCCGCCGGCCGACGGATAGGCATTAGAGATCTTGATGTAGGAGTAGGCGCTGAAGCTGACAATGACAGCCGCTGCCAGAAAGGCCAGAGGGAATAGAGCGCCCGTCATCTGAGCCATTTGCCCGGTTAAAGCAAAAATACCGGCGCCAATCATGACGCCGGTACCCAACATGACAGTTCCAGACAGCGACAGGCTGCCCTCCTGGTAATGAGTCGATCGATCTTCTTCCGTGCTCATCATCTCCCCATCATTTCTTCATCGGCGGAATTTTGGAGCAGCAAAAGGGCTTGTGTTTGGCATTGGCACGGACGTTTTCATCGGTGAACCGATACCAGGCCAGTTTTCTTCTCAGCCACCAGCTGTTTGTCAGCCACCCTCCATGGGCCTTGATTGCGTCCAGAAGCTCCTCCGTGGACCAGTGGGTTCCGTCGTATGTAACTTCCAGCAGATCTTTGGGTTTGCGCTCGGCGAAATCAACGCAAGGGTGATCGTTCAGCTTTTCTATCAGATCGTGCCACTGGTTATCATCAAGACCATTCACTCTTAGCTTACGGCACAGCAGAAACCCTTCTTGGTTTGCTGCCTTATGTGCTTTGGTCATGGCTCACCTCCAGATCAATACGCTTCACCTCCCATGAAACCATTTGAACCTGAATCGGCGCTGAAAATTGGACTTAGTTGATTTGAATCTCGCCATACATTCCGGACTGGTAATGGCCGGGGACATTACAGGCAAATTCAATGTTATTTTTCTTACTGAAAGTCCAGATCACTTCCTTGCGCTGGCCTGGTTCCAGCAAAACGCTGTTGGGATCGTTGTGCTGCATTGAGTGGCCGTTGCCCATGTCCATGCCCATTCTTTCATGGTGGAGTTCGCCACCCTGAATGACACCGTGCTCCACCATCATCGCCATCTGTTTCTGATGGGCATCGTGCATTGACGGAGTGCCGATATTGAATTCATGGACAAGGTTGCCCTTGTTTTCCACCACAAAGCGAACAGTCTCTCCGGTTGTGACATCGAGCTGCTCGGGCTCGTAATAGTTATCCCGCATCTCAACGTGAATAGTTCGATTTACTTCAGCGGCTGTTCCCGGTTTACCACTGGCGGCACCATGGCCTCCACTATGCGCACCGGCAGCAAAGGTCAACGCCGGGCCAGACAAGGCGGCAACACACAAAAAATGAGATACTCGCATTTTAATCCTCAAAAAATCGTCGTTCTGAAGTGTCTTCTAGCGCCAAAAAGTTCTCAGTTGGGCTCACAGCCCGATACCATAACGTAGCAACCTGAACCCCTCCTGAAAAAGTAGAGTTAATTATTATTCAGGCCGGATTCAGGTTTATCGGCGAGACTGGGAAACCTCAGTATTAATGCTCTAAAAGGACCGGTTCATGCGCTTACTGCTGGTGGAAGATGATCGTTTGCTGGCCGAAGGCCTGACTAATCAGTTGGAAAAAGCGGGTTTTAGTGTCGATGCGACCCAGACTGCCAAAGAGGCCATGATCCTGGGCAGGCAGGAGGATTATCGTGCCGTGGTACTGGATTTGGGGTTGCCTGACGGTAATGGGCTCGACGTTCTGAAAAATTGGCGTATGGCCGGAATCAGTTTCCCGGTCCTCATCCTTACCGCTCGCGGAGACTGGCAAGACAAGGTGAATGGCCTGAAAGCTGGCGCGGATGACTACCTCGCCAAGCCGTTTCAGTCCGAGGAACTGATCGCTCGTCTCAACGCCATCGTTCGCCGAAGTGAAGGGCGCACCCATTCAATGCTCACCGCCGGTCGCTTTGAAATTGATGAAAACCGTCAAAGCCTGACAGTATCTGACGGTACTGAACACAGCCTGACCGGCACAGAGTTTCGGCTGCTTCGATGCCTGATGAGCCGTCCTGGCCACGTGTTTTCCAAAGAACAACTGATGGAGCAACTGTACAACCTGAGCGAAAGTCCGAGTGAAAACGTGATTGAGGCCTATATCCGGCGGCTCAGGAAGCTGGTGGGGCCCGACACTATTGTCACCCGCCGTGGTCAGGGGTACCTGTTTGATGACACTGTTTAAAAAGCCGGCTTCGGTAAAAGGAACCCTGCTGACTCTCCTGCTACCGGCCGGTATCTTGTTGATGGTGTTGGCCTGGCTGGTTCATGGCTTGCTTCTGGACCGGATGTCCCGATCATTTCTGGAAAGCCGACTTAAAGACGAAGCCGCCTTTCTTGAACACCAGATCCGAAACGCCAATGGTGAACTGGACGCCATTAAAACCGGCGACTATTTCCAGGACGTGTTTCACCATGCATTTGCGGTTCACTCGCCCTCGAAAACTCTCGTTTCACCAAAGGCTTGGAGACCGTTATTAATGCCATTACTGGAAGCGGGTTCAGACGGCATAACTCGGGTACAGGAATCTGTCATTCCTGAAGCTCCCTCAGATATTCTGGCTTATCGCACGTCATTCCAGGTCAATCAAACGCCTGTTGTGGTCATTGTCTCCGAGGATCTTGGTGCCCTTAAGCGCAGCCAGGGGGAGCTACACGCATGGACAGCCATTGTCTCTCTTCTTTTGATAACATTGTTGGTGGCGGTTATCTGGTTTGGCATCAATCTGTCCATGAAACCAGTAACGCCTATCAAAGCCGCCCTGAAAAGACTCCAGGAAGGCGAAGACTCGCGTATTGACGTGGAGGCACCAGAGGAGTTCCAACCACTGGTACTGCAACTAAACCAGCTTCTGGATTCGCTGGACCAACGACTGGAGCGGTCCCGGGAGGCTGTGGCCAACCTTTCTCATAGTGTCAAAACACCCATTGCAGCCGTGCGTCAGATTCTGGAAGACGACACCCGCCCCCTGGATAGCCAACTGAGACACCAGATGGCATCTCGCCTGGACGATATCAACAAACAGCTGGAATCAGAAATGCGCCGCAGCCAATTCGCCGGTCCACAGGTCGGCAAATTCGCCCACCCAATTGACCAGGCGCGGGATCTACTCTGGCTGATGGGGCGCTTATACCCCGGCAAGTCTTTTGAGCTGTCGAGTTCACTGCCTGAGGAGACAAGATGGCCAATTGAGGAGCATGACTTGAGTGAAGTACTTGGCAACTTGCTGGATAACGCTGGCAAGTGGTCCAAGCAATGTGTCGAGCTGGAGTTGAAACAGGCTAATGGAACCCGGCAGGTCATCGTCACCGACGACGGACCTGGGGTTAAGGAAAATGAAATAACCCAACTTGGCCAGCGAGGGTTAAGGCTTGATCAACAGATGCCTGGCCACGGACTTGGACTGGCCATTGTTGAAGACATTGTTTCCCGTTACAGCGGCAAAACCCATTTTGTGACCGCAGCCAATGGTGGGCTGCGGGTGATTGTCGAGCTCTGATTCATCAGACCAAAGGGAGCGTCACTCCACCGGCTAGCCAGATCACTGCAACCACAACTAATACTCGTAACACCTTATCGGTCATAGAGACACCGCCGTGGTCATGGTCATGGTCATGGTGATGATGATGGTGAGAGTGCCCTTGTTGCGACTGGCGCCAGAACCAGACCAGCACCACGGTCACACCCACAAATATAATGTTCAGTACCGCCTGGTAGTTCCATTTGAAGAATTCACGATCCGCAATTGCCGCGTGGCCACTGAAGTCCGGCAGCATGCCAAGCATCAGCAGACTGTAATGCATGATCAGTGACACACTGACAATGCCTACCAGCATCAACGCCAGGATGTACAGCGCCATTTTCCATCCGTAGTAGGATGCGTTAATGCGCAGTACCGGCAGTACCACAAGGTCGGAAAAGATAAAGGCCATGACGCCCGCGAAAGTCACGCCTTGGCTAAACAGGACCGCAGCCAGCGGAATATTGCCCATGGAGCCGATAAACGTGAAAAACGCGGCAACGGGACCCACCAGAGTCTGGGCCAGCACCTCCAGGAAAGCCGGGTTCGCCGCGTTTGCGCCTCCGGAGCCAATAAACAGGGCTTCGAAGAAGCTTTTGGGCAACATGGCGGAAATAATGCCGGCCACGGTGAAACCAATCAGCACATCTTTCCAGACCATCTGCCATTCCATCACGTAGGTCTGGCCGATCTGTTGCCACCCTTCCCGGCTGGTGATCTTTTCCTTCCAGCCTTTCTGCTCGCCGTGTTCCTCGGAGTCGCCATCATCCATTTTTCGGCGCGCCTGCGCTTCCAGCCGGCGTGGGCGGGTAATTCGTATAAGTAACCAGGTCACCAGGATCAACAGAATACCGCCAACATACTCGCCCACGACAAACTGCCACCCCAGGAAAATGGCAATGACCATACCCAGTTCAATCACCAGGTTCGTGGAGGCCAACATAAACGCCAACGAAGGTGCCAACCCGGCCCCCTTATTAAAGATGGCTCGGGTCGTGGCCAGAGCGGAAAAACTGCAGGAACTGGAGATAAAACCGAAGAAAGTGGCCAGTGCCATACTGCGCGGGCCGTCCTTGCCCATGGCCTGCTGCATGCGCTTTCGAGTGACCAACACCTGAATCAGGCTGCTGATGACATAACCAAGTACAAACGCCCACAGCGCCATCCAGAAAAAGCCGAGACTGGTGGTTGCCGCTTCGTGCCAGAGTGCCATGAAGTTGCTCAAACCGGTTCTCCTTATACGCGATGACTGTTAACCAACATAGTTCATTTGCCCGGGCCCTCTATGTGAAGGACTTTGTGCGTCATCCTCCTCTCTTCAACACCTTGCAGAAGAAAACTGAACTCAGCCTGAAAAGCTGCCAATACCCGTCAATCGGAAAGGTCTGGACAATCAGGCAAGAAAACAAAGATTTTGTTCTAACGGTTCCGGCTCCCGGCCCCCACACTTATAGAGACTCGGTTAACGACGGAGGCAGTTATGAAAGACACGGATTCCACACAAGACAACATGCAGGTGATAAGAGCCGGCTCGACTGAAGCCATCAAAGGGCCGAGCGATTACTTCACCGGCAATGTTCGAATTGACAAGGTATTCAGTGCCCCGGAGCCCTCCCGCGTGGGCATGGCAGTGGTCAATTTTGAGCCGGGCGCCCGCACGAACTGGCATACCCATCCACTGGGTCAGGTTCTGCTAGTCACCGATGGCGTGGGCTGGACACAATGCGAAGGCGGGCCGAAAACGGAAATCCGTCCTGGCGATGTTATCTGGTGTAACTGCGGTCGTCGTCATTGGCACGGTGCGACCGATACCACCGCCATGCAGCATGTGGCCGTTCAGGAGGCCCTGAATGGCAGTCCGGTTGACTGGTTGGAACCGGTATCCGATGAGGACTACCTGGCCGGTCCGGTCAAGAAAGATTGATTACCCGGGTTTTAACGGGAAATGCTCAGCCGGCGGCGCTTTGAACCAGCCGCCGGATATCCCTCACCGGGGGCAAGCCGAACAGGCGGCTGTACTCCCGACTGAATTGGGACGGGCTCTCATAACCAACCTCGAAGGCTGCACGGGAAGCATCCAGGTGATCGGCCAGCATCAGCCGGCGAGCCTCACTCAGGCGAATTTTCTTTTGGAACTGCAACGGGCTCATGGCCGTCATAGAACGGAAATGGTTATGAAACGATGAGACGCTCATTCCCGCCTGCCTTGCCAGGGTCTCCACCTTCACCGGCTTGCTGAAATTTTCTTTTAGCCAGTCAATGGAGCGAGCCACCTGGTAACTGTGATTGCCGCTGGAGGTAATCTGTCGCAGTCTTGCACCCTGGTCACTTTGCAATAAGCGATAGAAGATTTCCTGCTGGATCAGCGGCGCGAGGGCCGGAATGTCCTCCGGATGCTCAAGAAGATCGAGCAAACGACTGAAAGCATCCTGCAAACGCTCATTCACCTCGCCAACGGCAATGCCCAACCTGTCCGCCGAGCGTTTATCGTCCGGCGACGGATATTCCACCATCAACTGGGCGATCACCCTAAGGTCCATTTCCATGGTTAAACCGACATAGGGTCGTTCCGGGCGGGCCTCAATGATTTGGCTGACCACCGGCAGATCCACCGAGGTGATTAGGAAGTGGTCGGCGTCATAAACGTAAACCTCTTCACCCAGGAAAACACGCTTCCTGCCCTGTCCGATCAGGCAAATACTGGGAGCCAGCATATAGCTGGTGGGCTCGGTGGGGCTCTCCCAGCGATGAAGACTGAGCCCGCGGATGGGCGTGTCCAGCCTGTTTTTCTGCCCGGTCAGGTTCACAAGACGTTCAGCAAGCCCGGATGCCACTGGTGTATTGCCGGGTGTCGTTTCTGTGTGCTCGAAACAGTTGTTGGAATGACTGTCCATCGACTTTCTTACCTCGCTAAAGGCTTCTGCTTCTTTGTCGAGTGGCAGAAGTTCCGGGGATACCGCAGGAAGCTGATCCGGTTTAATGCAGCGTTCCTAGAACACATCACTGGCAAGTCGAGCCGTGAGGACTGAACCAAATAAAAAACTCTGGAAGACCTCACAGTCTCCCAGAATCCGGGTATAACGGGAAGTATTCCGGCTGTGTGCCGGGCTTCTTTGTCAGGCGTTTTGCACTTTGGCTTCCGCCTTCGTCTCACTGATGGGCCAATGCAGGGCCATGGCCACCAGGCTGAGACCCACGGCAAGCCACCAGACGATATTGTAGTTGCCGGTCAGTTCATACAGTACGCCACCCAGCCAAACGCCCGAGAAGCTGCCCACCTGATGTCCCAGGTAGACCACGCCATAGAAAGTCGCCATGTAGCGGGTGCCGAACATGGTAGACACCAACCCACTGGTCGGCGGCACCGTGGCCAGCCACAACACCCCCATCACGCAACTGAACAGGATGACAGACACCTGGGTCAGTGGCAGGACCAGGAACAGCGTGATCAGAAGCGCACGGGCGCCATAGATGGCGATCAATACATTGCGAAGCCCGAAACGTCCGGACAACACACCGGACAGGAGCGAGCCTGCAATATTGAACAGGCCAATCAGGCTGATGGACCAGGCGGCCACGCTGGTACTGAAACCGGCTTCGGTCAGGAATGGTGGCAGGTGCACGGTGATAAACGCCACGTGAAAACCACAAACAAAAAAGCCCAGGATCAGGAGCCAGTAGGGCCTGTGCCCACGGGCGATGCGCACGATTTCGGAAAAGGACGGTTCGTTTTGATCATGGTGGGCGGCAGCGTGTCCATCATGCCCCCGGGGCCGGGCCAGCGGCATGGCCAGTAATGCCATTACGAGCGCCATTCCTGCCATGGCCTGCAGCGCAACGTTCCAACCCAGCGATTCCACTAACTGGCCAATAACCGGCACCAGCAAAAACTGACCGGCGGAAGCCGCAGCGGTGCCAATGCCCAAGACCAGTTGGCGCTGCTCGGGTGCCACCGCTTGTGCCATGGCAGGCAGCACGATACCAAACGAGGTACCGGCAACGCCGGCGCCGATCAACACGCCCAGGCCTGCGTTCAGGCTCCAGACATCGGTGACATTCACGGTCATCAGGATGCCGCCGGCATAAAGCGCAGCACCGGCCACCAGCACCTTGGTGGTACCAAAACGGTCTGCCAGACCACCAGCAACCACCGCAACCACACCCCACGCGAGGTTCTGGATGGCCAGCGCCAGGCCCAGGATATCGCGCCCCCAATCGTTGAACTCGCCAATCGGCTCCACAAACAGCCCAAAACTGGAGCGCAAGCCGAAAGACAGCATCAGCATCAGACAGCCGCTGATGATGAGAAAGAGTGAGGATAAGGGAAGACGGCTCATTGGGTGGTCTCCAGGGTGGGGCTAACAGTACTGAGTGATCAAAAACGGTGTGCAGAAGAACAGAAAAAACTCCGGAAGGCCATGAGGGCCTTCCAGAGTCGGGCTATTACCGGAAGTTCTGCGGTTCTTTCTTACCGGTTCACATCGACAATGATGCGGCCGCGAACCTTGCCTTCCAGCAGCTCCTCGGCTTTAGAGATAGCATCGCCCAGGCCGATTTCATGGCCGATTTCGCCCAGCTTGTCCACGTCCAGGTTGGTACCCAGGCGCTTCCAGGCTTCCAGGCGGTCTTCACGCGGACACATCACGCTGTCGATACCGGCCAGGGTGACACCACGCAGGATGAACGGTGCCACGGTTGCCGGGAAGTTCATGCCAGCGGCCAGGCCACAGGCAGTAACTACGCCGCGATACTTCATGGTGGAACAGATGTTGGCCAGCACGTTATCACCGGCAACATCCACGGCGCCTGCCCAGCGGGATTTACCCAGCGGCTTGGCTTTCTCGGAGAATTCCGCGCGGTCCAGGATGTCCTTGGCGCCAAGCTGCTTGAGGTAGTCGGCATCGTCCGGGCGTCCGGTTACCGCCACCACATCGTAGCCAAGCTTGGACAGCACGGAGATGGCGACACTGCCAACGCCCCCGTTGGCGCCGGTCACGACAATTTCACCGTCTTCCGGCTTTACGCCGTGCTTTTCCAGGGCCAGAACACATAGCATGGCGGTGTAACCGGCGGTACCAATGGCCATGGCCTGCTCCGGTGAGAACTGCTCCGGCAGCGGGATCAGCCAGTCGCCGTTTACCCGGGCTTTCTGGGCCAGGCCACCCCAATGGCCTTCACCGACACCCCAGCCGTTCAGGACGACCTTGTCGCCAACCTTGTGTTCCGGGTGGGAGCTTTCTTCCACTTCACCCACGAAGTCGATGCCAGGCACCATGGGGAACTGTTTAACCACCGGGCCTTTACCGGTAATGGCAAGCGCGTCTTTGTAGTTCAGGGTTGAGTGGCTGATGCGAACCGTCACATTGCCTTCGGGTAACTGGGCCTCGTCGAGTTCTTTCAGGCCGGCCCGATAGCCGTTGTCGTCTTTCTCGATCAAAATGCCTTTGAACATGACTTCACCTCCTAAATTAGACTGGTCGTCTATTTATGGTTAAAAAATTTTATTTCGTCGGCAGTCCGGCGAAATAGTACTTCGCGAACACCATCAATGGTGTGGATTCCTGCTCAAGCTTGGCCCTCAAAACAGCGCCTTCCCAACCAATCCAGAAGAAGCTGGCCAATTGTTCCGTATCGGCAGCCTCGGACAACTCACCGTAACGCTGGGCTTCCATCAGGCATGCCTTGAACCGGTTTTCCCAGTCCTCGAACGTTTCCTTGAGTCTGGACCGGAAACTTTCCGGCAAAACGGCCATTTCCTGGCCCAGGTTGCCAATCAGGCAGCCCCGACGGAAATCGTAACGGGCCATGCCTTCGGCCGCGTCATCCACGAACGCCCTTACCCGGTCCAATGGCGCCAGCTCGGTGTTGAGAAAGTGCTGGTCCAGCTTGTGGGCGAAAAAGCGGGTGTAGCGATCAATCAGGGCAAGGCCGAAAGCCTCTTTGCTCTTAAAGTAGTGATAGAAAGACCCTTTTGGAACCCCTACCCGGCGAAGGATCTGATCGATGCCAACCGACGAGAAACCCTTCTCCGTCAACACTTCCAGCCCGGCGCGCAAAAGCAGTTCACGGGTCTCGGTGAGATCTTCCCTCTTCCTGGGCGGTCGTCCCCGCCGGCGTGGGGCTTGTTGGTCCGCTTGTTCAGCGCGGTTTGCTGTTTGCTCTGCTGTGTTCATGGAAAATATTTTAGACCGGTCGTCTCTACAATTCAAGGAGCGCTATATACGTAGCCTGCGTGATCTTGTTAGTCTGCTAAACGTATACCGAAGGGCATTTCACACCAATCGTTGAGGAGTGAACAACATGGCAAATACCAAAGCTTATGCCGCAACCAGCCCATCTTCCGGCCTGGGCCCCTATGCCTTTGACCGCCGGGAGCTGCGCGCTGACGACGTGGCGATTGACATCGATTACTGCGGCGTCTGCCACACGGACATCCATTTCGTGGAAAACGACTGGGGCGTTACCGAATATCCTGTAGTGCCGGGGCACGAAATTGTAGGCCGTGTGACCGCGGTCGGGCCCGAGGTAAAAGATTACAAAGTTGGCGACCTGGTTGGCGTGGGTTGCATGGTCGATAGCTGTCGCACCTGCTCTGCCTGCGAAGCTGGCCTGGAACAATACTGCCTTGAGGGCATGACAGGCACCTATAACGGTGAAGATCGCCACGACGGCAGCATCACCTTCGGTGGCTACTCCACCTCTGTCGTTGTCAGTGATCGGTTTGTGGTCCGTATTCCGGAGAACCTGGACCCGGCCACCGCGGCGCCCATTCTCTGCGCTGGCATTACCACGTATTCACCTTTGCGCCACTATGGCGTGAGTAAGGGTCATAAGGTTGGCGTAATTGGCATGGGCGGCCTGGGCCACATGGGCGTAAAGTTCGCCAAGGCACTGGGGGCGGAAGTCACCATCTTCACTCGCTCCGAGAGCAAGGTTGCTGAAGCCAAAAAACAGGGCGCCGACCATGTAGTCATTTCCACGGACGAAAAACAGATGGAAGCCGTGGCAGAATCATTTGACTTCATGTTGGATACGGTGCCGGTACAGCACGACCTGAATCCTTACCTGAATTGCCTCAAGTTTGATGGCACCCATATTCTGGTTGGGCTTCTGGAGCCGATTGAGCCAGCACTGCAGGCTGGCCAACTGGTGTTCAAGCGTCGCGTTCTGGCAGGCTCGCTTATCGGAGGTATGCCGGAAACCCAGGAGGTGCTGAATTTCTGCGCTGAGCATGGCATCACCTGCGATATTGAGATGCTGGACATGAAGAACATCAACGAAGCCTACGAACGGATGAAGAGAGGCGATGTGAAATACCGGTTTGTGATCGATATGAACACGCTCAAGGAGAGCTAAAGAAGCAAACCGGGCTGGCCGGCACAGTGGCACAGACTGTGCCGGCCAGACTATGACAAACCGCTAATTACTCTGAACGCTGGAAAGGGTTACTATCGGGTTTTCTTTACCTTATCGAACACTGGAAACGACGCATGACTTTTGCACGCATTGCCGGTACCGGCTCTTACCTGCCAGACAACATCGTCACCAATCTCGATCTCGAAAAGCGGGTGGACACCTCTGATCAATGGATTCGTGAGCGAACCGGTATTGAGCAGCGTCACATTGCCCTTCCAGGCCAGAGCACCGTGGATCTGGCTGAGCAAGCCTCGCTCCGCGCCCTGGAGGCTGCGGGTATTGAGGCGAACGACATTGACCTGATTGTCTTTGCCACCACCACGCCCGATAAGGTTTTCCCCAGCAGCGCCTGCTTGCTGCAGTCGCGACTGGGTATCCAGAATGGCTGCCCCGCCTTTGATGTCCAGGCCGTATGTTCTGGCTTTGTTTATGCACTGACCACCGCCGAAAAGTTCATCACTTCCGGTTCCAGCAAGAAAGCACTGGTCATCGGCGCTGAAGTGTTCTCCCGTCTGCTGGACTGGGAAGATCGCGGTACTTGCGTGCTGTTTGGCGACGGCGCCGGTGCCGTTGTGCTTGAGGCCAGCGAGGAAACCGGCATTCTCTCGACTCACCTGCATGCCGATGGTCGCTACGAAAAGCTGCTGCATGTGCCCTGTGGCGTTGCCAATGAGTTTGATGCGGTTAAAGCCGGCACGGCTTTTGTAGAGATGAAAGGCAACGAAGTCTTCAAGATGGCAGTGAACACCCTCGGTCGCATCGTGGATGAAACCCTGGAAGCCAACCAGATGCAGAAGTCCGATGTTGACTGGCTGGTTCCCCATCAGGCCAACCTGCGCATCATTGCCGCAACGGCGAAAAAGCTGCACATGCCCATGGACCAGGTGGTGGTGACCGTGAACAAGCACGGCAACACCTCCGCAGCCTCTATTCCCCTGGCGCTGGACGAGGCGGTTCGCGATGGCCGTATCCAGCGGAACCAGACCGTGCTGCTGGAAGCATTCGGCGGTGGCTTTACCTGGGGTTCTGCACTGCTGCGCTACTAATGCATATTCCCTTTAGTTCGGATAATATTTATTTTTAATATTTTTCGTTCTTAACCCTCTCTGATACATTGCTCCTCAGATTTCAATCACCGATTTCTGAGGAGCAATCATGAAACACTTGCTGAAAGGCATTGCACTGGGCGCCGCCCTGCTCTCCGCTCAACCCGCATTCTCGGCAGACCGTGAGCTGCTCAATACCTCCTACGACATTGCCCGTGAACTGTTCGCTGCCTATAACGAAGAGTTCAAGGACCATTGGCTTGAAAAAACCGGTGAAACCGTCGAGATCAAACAGTCTCACGCCGGTTCCTCCAAGCAGGCGCAAGCCATCATTCAGGGCCTGAAGGCCGATGTGGCCACCTTCAACCAGGTAACTGACATCAACATCCTGCACGAACGCGGCAACCTGATCCCGGAGAACTGGGCCGACCGCCTGCCGAACAACAGCTCGCCGTACTATTCCACCATGGCTTTCCTGGTGCGGGAAGGTAACCCCAAGAACATCCAGAACTGGGACGACCTGGTTCGCGAAGACGTGGACCTGGTGATGCCGAACCCGAAAACCTCCGGTAACGCCCGTTATACCTACCTGGCTGCCCTCGGTTATGCCCAGGAAACCTACGGCGATGACCAGGAGAAAATCGACCAGTTCATGTCGGAGCTGCTCGGCAACGTGAAGGTTTTCGACAGCGGCGGCCGCGGCGCCACCACTACCTTTGTTGAGCGTGGCATTGGCGACGTACTGCTGACTTTCGAATCTGAAGTGCTGAACATTGCCGACCGCTTCGAGAATGGCGAATACGTGCCGGTAACACCGGAAGTGAGCTTCCTGGCCGAATTCCCGGTGACCTGGATTGACGAGTACGTCGAGCAGAACGGCACCGAAGCCCTGGCCAAGGAATACCTGAAGCACCTCTATTCCGAGGATGCCCAGCGCCTGCTGGCGGGCTTCAACTACCGGGTACACAACGAAACCGTGAAGCAGGAAAACGCGGATCGCTTCCCGGAACTGAAGCTCAAGTCCATCGATGAAATTGCCGGTGGCTGGGACAACGCCATGGAAACCCACTTCACCAGTGGCGGCAAACTCGACCAACTGCAGCGTCGGCGTTAAGAGGTCGCTATGTCCGCGCCTTCCCAGGCAGCAGGCGCCGCCCCCGTGCGGCGCTTTGCTGGTCGCAGTAAACGGGTATTGCCGGGGTTCGGTCTGAGCCTCGGCATTTCGCTGTTTTTCGTCAGTCTGGTGCTGCTGCTTCCCCTGACCGGCCTGGTCATGGAAACCGCCGGCATGACGTGGGATCAGTTCTGGTTCACCGTGACTGATCCCCGCGTTGTGGAATCCTACAAGGTCACCCTCTGGACTGCACTGGCGGCTTCCCTGTTCAACGGGGCCTTCGGCCTGCTACTGGCCTGGGTACTGGTGCGTTACGATTTTCCCGGCAAGCGCCTGGTGGACGCAGTGGTGGATCTTCCCTTCGCGCTGCCCACCGCCGTGGCCGGCATTACCCTGGCAACGTTGTTTGCCACCAACGGCTGGTATGGTCAGATGCTGGAGAAGATCGGCGTGGAAGTGGCATTTACCCCGCTGGGCATCGTAGTGGCCATGGCTTTCACCAGTATTCCCTTTGTGGTGCGCACGGTTCAGCCGGTATTGGAAGAGCTGTCGCCGGCCGATGAAGAAGCGGCGGTCAGCCTGGGCGCCTCCGACCTGAGGGTCTTCCGAAAAGTGATTTTCCCTTCGCTGTGGCCGGCGGTGGTGACCGGTATTGCCCTATCATTCACCCGCAGCCTGGGCGAATTTGGCGCCATCATTTTCATTGCCGGCAACACACCCTACGTCAGTGAAGTCACCAGTCTGATGATCTTCGTGCGTCTGCAGGAATACGACTACGCCGCGGCCAGTGCCATTGCGTCACTGATGCTGTTGGTCTCGCTGTGCCTGCTGTTTGCCATCCATCTCTGGCAAGGGCGCTATCTGCGCCGCCTGGAGGGCCGGTAAATGGCGGCGAAACACCATCGCGTGGGCGACCAGCCCTGGGTGCGACGCATCCTCGTCGGCCTGGCCCTGAGTATCACCGTGATCCTGCTGGTCATTCCCCTGGTCGTGATTTTCTACCAGGCCCTGAGTGCAGGCTGGAGCACCTTCACCAGTAACGTGCTGGACGAATACACCCTGCATGCCATCGGCCTGACCCTGTTTGTGGCGCTGCTGACCGTGCCCCTGAACCTGGTGTTCGGTACCGCGCTGGCCTGGTCGGTCACCCGTTTCCGGTTCCCGGGGCGTAAGCTTCTGACCACGCTGATCGACATTCCCTTTGCGGTATCGCCGGTCGTGGCCGGTCTCCTGTACCTGTTGCTGTATGGGCGCAATGGCTGGGTAGGCAGTTGGCTGGGCCAGTACGACATCCAGCTGATGTTCTCCTGGCCGGGCATTGTCATGGTTACCGTGTTTGTAACGTCGCCGTTCGTGGCCCGGGAACTGATTCCGCTGATGCAGCAGCAAGGCAGCGAAGAGGAAGAAGCCGGCGTGGTACTGGGTGCCTCGGGCTGGCGGGTCTTCCGCAAGATCACCCTGCCCAACATCAAATGGGCGTTGATCTACGGCGTAATCCTGACCAATGCCCGTGCGATGGGGGAATTCGGTGCCGTGTCCGTGGTTTCAGGAAATATTCGCGGTCAAACCAATACCTTACCACTGCATGTTGAACTGCTTTATCAGGATTACAACATTGTTGGAGCCTTTGCCGCCGCCTCACTACTGGCAGGCATAGCCATTCTTACGCTGATTGCCAAGGCCTTTGTTGAATGGCGGCAGTCACGACCAGAACAGCCGGCGCCCGAAAGAGGAGGTGTCTGAACATGAGCATTACCATTGAAAACATCAGCAAGCGTTTTGGCGGTTTTACCGCACTGGACAACGTCAGCCTGGACATTCCCGAGGGCAAGCTGACCGCCCTGCTTGGGCCTTCGGGCTCTGGCAAGACCACCCTCCTGCGCATCATCGCCGGCCTGGAATCCTCCGACGCCGGGCGCATCCTGTTCGGGGGCGACGATGTCAGTGACCTGCACGTGCGGGACCGCAATATTGGTTTTGTGTTCCAGCATTACGCGCTGTTCAAACACCTGACGGTCGCCGAGAACATCGCCTTTGGCCTGGAATCCCTGCCCCGCAAGCAGCGGCCGCCGAAAACCGAGATCCGCGAGCGGGTCAACAAACTGCTTGAGATGATCCAGCTGCCGGACCTGGCCAACCGTTACCCCACACAGCTCTCCGGCGGGCAAAAGCAACGTGTGGCGCTGGCGCGGGCCATGGCCACCAAACCGCGCATCCTGTTGCTGGACGAGCCATTCGGCGCGCTGGATGCCAAGGTACGCAAGGACCTGCGCCGCTGGTTGCGGGCGCTGCATGACGAATTCCATTTCACCAGCATCTTTGTCACCCACGACCAGGAAGAGGCGCTGGAGCTGTCAGACCAGGTCGTGGTGATGAGTCACGGCCAGGTGGAACAGGTGAATGAGCCTGCCGCCCTCTACGCCCGCCCGGAAAGCCGGTTTGTCTTTGACTTCCTCGGGCACGTTAACGTGCTTGAAGGTAATCTGAAAAACCAGAAACTGACCCAGGGCGACGCCTGGGTATCGCTGCCCAGTGTCCAGGGCGACCAGGAGGCACAGCTGTACATGCGTCCCCATGAAGTTCAGTTGGCGCGTTCACCGTCGGCTCACGCACGGCTGCCGCTGCGCATTGAGTCCGTGAGCCTGATCGGCTCCGAGGTGCGTATTGAGCTGCAGCCCGAAGGCTGGCATAGCAATGAGTTGTGGGAAATCGGCATGAGCCATAACGAGTTCGCCCGTCATGCCCCGGCGCGGGGTGACCTATGGTACGCGGTCCCCGACATTGGCCACTTGTTTACCAATGCCCAGAGCCAGCCGCGCACTGTGGACTGGCACTATCCGGCGACGGCCACCGCTCACCCCTGATACCGGATTCCCTCGAATCCGCCTTCTCGCCAGTGTCGCTGCCTGACCAGCCGCTGGCGTTTTTCATTCATAAAGTTACTCGGCATTCTCGTCATGGTTACCCCTCGTGGTTGTGCTTTTGATCTAAACATAGGATGATTGGGTGATATGTTTAAGGGATCAAAGGATATGCTGACAAAAATTCGAAAAGGCTCTCTGGTGGACACTGCCATCGAAAGCCTCCGCCATAACATTGAGAACGGCGAATGGCCTGTTGGCACTCGGCTGCCCGTGGAAGCAGAACTTTCAGAAGCGCTGGGCATCAGCCGAAACACCATCCGCGAAGCGGTTCGCGTGCTGGCCCATGTTGGTATGCTGGAAACCCGCCAGGGCGACGGTACCTACGTGCGAGCTAATCGCGATGCGGGCGAAACCCTACGACGTATTGCCCGTACCCGGCTGGCAGAACAGATCGAAGTGCGGATCATGCTGGAAACCGAGGCAGCGCGACTGGCCGCCGCCCGGCGAACAGACGCAGATCTCAAAATAATGACCACGGCACTGGACGACCGGGCCGGCGCAGGCACCGATATCGCCGAGCGCATTCGCCACGATGAGCGGTTTCACCATGCGCTGGTCAAGGCATCCCACAACACGGCACTGATCGAGCTTTACGACTACTTTGCCAATGCTGTGAGCCAGACCATCGAACAAACGGAAACCGACTCGGAGTTGCCGGAACCCAGCCAGGAAGATCATGAGCTACTGTTGGCGGCCATCCGCCGCAAGGATGCGGACAAAGCGGAATCCCTATCACGCGCCCTGCTCTCCCCCAGCCTCCAGGCTCTTCAGCTGCGGGGGGAATTGCCATGAAATTGCGGATAGATACCTTCACCCTGCTTTTGCTGGGCGCCATTGTCCTGGCCTCCTTCCTGCCAGTAACCGGTCAGGCGGCGGACATACTGGGCACCGTTGGTACCGTAGCCGTGGCTTTACTGTTTTTCTTTCATGGTGCGGCGCTGTCGCGGCAGCAGATCATCGCGGGCGCCACACACTGGCGGCTGCATATCCTGATTACGGCATTGACGTTTGTCTTCTTCCCGCTGATTGCATTACCCATTAACGGATTGAGCGACATTATCCCAAGCTGGATGCCGAAAGATCTGGGGCTGGGGTTTCTCTATCTGGGGGTACTGCCATCAGCAGTCTCATCGTCCATTGCCTACACCGCCATGGCAAAAGGCAATGTACCCGCCGCCATCTGCAGCGCAGCAGCTTCGAACGTGTTTGGCATGATGCTGACGCCTTTCCTGCTGCTGCTACTGGTTTCCACGTCGGGTGCAGGGGACTTTTCTGTCGCTGAGGCACTGAAGGATATTGTGCTCCAGCTGTTATTGCCTTTTGCGGTCGGGCACGCGCTAAGGCCATGGCTGGGGGGCATTCTGGCCCGAAATGAGTCTTTCATGGCACGTTATGACAAGAGCGTGATCTGGATTATCGTTTACTCGGCCTTTTCCCACTCAGTGGAAAGCGGGTTGTGGCAAAAGCTGCCCATCCAGGCCATCGTATTCACCATTGTGCTCTGTTTCGCACTGCTGGCACTGTTCATGTTCATTGCCCGGCTGATGGTGAGAAAGCTTGGCTTCAGCCTGGAAGACGAAGCCGCCGTGGTGTTCTGTGGTTCAAAGAAGAGTCTGGCATCAGGCCTGCCGATGGCCAAGGTGCTGTTCTCCGGGCACCCCGGCTTTGGCATGATCGTGCTGCCGATCATGTGCTACAACCAGATCCAGGTGATTGTCGGCGCCATCCTGGCGGAGCGTTACCGGATAAAAATCGAACAGGCGTCAGCCGCCGCTCATGCCCCCGAAGATCGAGGCTAATATCGCCAGACCCACGATCCAGCCAATCACAGCCGGCCAGAAGTTCATCATCTGGGGCGGCTGTTCGGGCGCCTCGTCATTGTCCTCGTTCTTGCCGACCCCGGGCTCCGGATAGTTTCTCGGGTCTGGCTGGTCCGGCACTGGCTGCCGGTTGGCCTCGCTGACACTGAACCAATCAAACCAGTCGCCCAGGAATTTTGCCACCGGCTGCGGGAAGCTGCCGTTCTCCGCCATCGGGCGCAGCTGTGGCTCAAGGGAACGGGCAATTTCCCGGCGAACCGGCAACTGATCAGCGGGCGGCTCACACAGGATTGCCTTCCAGATGCCTACATCCTGCTGGCGACGGTCATCGTTCAGCAATGCCCTGATCTGAATAACCACCTCACGGGCAATCTGGGCGTCATTGGCATCAAGGGAGTCGTCCACGGGCTCTGACCGGGGCACCTCCTCCGAATGCTCAGCAACTGGCTCTGACGTCGGCGGCACTTCTCCGGTTGCTTCCCGGAACGCACGATCCAGTGCTTGGGCGTCCTCCCCTGAGGCAAATTTCATTTGCCGATCATAGGCCTCGCGGATTCGGTCTCGATTGTTGGTTGGCTCGATCCCCAGAATTTCCCAGCAATTCATAAAATGGCCACTCCGATTCGGCATTTATCTATCGTTTATGGAGACAAATTAATCCGCGTCACTTAGGATGAACGCAAACAGCCAGCAATGGACTGCGGTTGGATTATAAAACGACAGGCGTGAATAATACGAATTGCACTCATGACAAAGCAGCCATCTCCTTTCGCCCAACCGATCGCCCGATACTTGCCCGGCATTTTTGTCAGCACCCTTGCCGCAGTTGTTGGCCCGGCTGCAGCTCAGGAAGCCCCGCCCGAGTTTGACACCAGCACGGTAAGTTTTGAAGAGCCAGTGCCGGAAGTATTGACCACGACCCGGCTGAGGCAACCGAAGACCCGCGTGCCCGGCAGCACAACGATTATCGAAGGCAGCCTGATCCGGGATCTAGGCATCAAGCATCTGTACGAGGTGTTCCGCCTGGTGCCTGGCATGACAGTGAACTTCGTGGGCAGCCATCAGCCTGTTGTGACCTATCACGGCACCAGTCATTACGAGCAACGCCGGATGCAGGTGCTTGTCGATGGCCGCACCGCCCACCGGGCCACCCTGTCGGACATGGACTGGGAAAGCATGCCGGTGCCTCTGGAGATGATCGAACGGATCGAGGTTGCGCGGGGGCCCAACTCCGCTGCTTATGGCATTAATGCTTTTCTGGGTACCATCAACATTATTACCCGCGATCCAGCTGACACCGATGGTGTTGAGGCATATGTCAGCCGCGGGTCTCGTGGTTATGAAAGAACCTTTGGGTCACTGGGCAATACAGGTGAAGTTGTCGACTGGCGACTTACCCTGGAAAACCGGCAGTTTGACGGCTTTGGCACCAAACGGGATGGCAATGAGTTCCACGATGGACACAATTTGAATTTCATTACGTGGGATTCGCGAGCCACGCTCAATGACCAGGCAAACCTGGAGTTTCGTACAGGGATGGCGGACGGCGTAAACCAGGAGGACCCAAGTAAAAACGGCGGTCTTACTCCCATTGAGAATCCTGACATTGAGCTGAGAGATTATTATCTTCAAAGCAGATTTAACTACCACTTTTCCGAAAACCATTTTTTTCATATTCAGGCTGCCATGGAAAACTTCCGCCGCGAGCAACGTTACCGAATTGTTGCACCCAGTGGTGTCGTTGACTGCCTGCTTCAAGGTACCCCTCTGTACGCCAGCCAGAATTGCTTTGAACCCTCTGGTAATCCCGGAGACCCTCCTGCGTTATTTACTGAGATAAACAGCGACTATGAAGACGCCCGGTTAGAGTTGGAAATTCAGGACACACTTCTCGTAAATCCAGCCCTAAAGCTGGTTGGAGGCGCAGGGTTTCGAAAGGACACTCTGCGCTCGGAGACCTACTTCAACGGGACGGTCGATAATTATCAGTCACGCTACTTCGGCAATATGGAATATAGCCCCTGGAACTGGCTGACACTGAATGTCGGCGGCAACTGGGAGCGCACCAGCACAACCGATGACAGCTATTTTTCTCCGCGAGTAGCGAGCAACTTTGTCTTTAATGACAGTCAGGCCCTGCGCTTTGTTTATTCGGAAGCCGTTCGAACTCCGGATCCCTTTGAGCAAGACCCGGATTACGGCTACACCCTCCGTAATGTGTCACCCGATGAGTTCTCTGAACTTGAGGGGTTTCGGCTTACAATGGCCGACATAAACCCTTACCCCGCCCAGACGACTCTGGGTGAGGATCTTGAGGAAGAGAACATTACGTCTTACGAAATCAGTTACTTCGGGCAATTCCAAATGGAAGAAGCCCTCCTTTATCTCGAGGTTCGGGGCTTTCGGGATGAACTGAGAGATATGATCGGCGGCGTCATCAAACTTCGGGATTGGACGCTGGCAAACAGCCTGTCCGCCAACCAGCAGGGATTTGAGATCGAGGCTATGCTTGAATACCCTGCAACCACCCTTCGTGCCAGCTATGCTTACCTTGATCAGGACACGTGGTACACGGGTGATCCTATTCTTGATGAAAATGGCAATGTGGATACCAAAGAACAAAAGGAACAGGCAGAACTGCTTGAGCGTATGTCCGTCACCCATTCCGGCAGTCTGGCTATTATCCGGGATCTACCGTGGACCATGAAAGCGTCAGCAGCCTATTATTGGGCTGATCAGTTTCAAAGGCTCAATGAGCAGTTTGAACGCATTGACGGGCGACTCAGCAAACAGTTCTTCGGCCCCAAGTACAATGCCGAGCTGGCACTTACCATTCAACATTATCTGAACAGGGACCCGGAAATGGGGCGTGATGACAACATCGATCACCACAACCAGTTCTTTGTAGAAGCTGCAGTGCGGTTCTAAAACCACGACCGTCACGGCAAAACGGAGCGTAAAACCAGGAAGGTATGAAAGCCACCCCAGATATTGATGCCTATAGGCAATTAGAGAGCAGCTTCGCCCGGTGGCGGGTCTGGCTGTGCTGCCTGCTTGTCCTGCTATGGCTGCCGGCACTGACTTTTGGCCAATCAGCCGGCGCGACTGACGTGTATGTGGCCGGCTCCGGCAACGACGCGCTGGATCAATATGTCATTCGACAGATAAAGCAAAGTGTTGGCCCGGCATTCAATCTCACGCCCCTCTCCAGCCGCAAAAACCTGCCCGGAAATCGTGCCCCAGTACTGGCTATCGGCCCCCAAGCTTTTTCCCGCGTACTCCAACAGGATGCGAAACAACCCGTACTGGCTTTACTGGTAAAGAAGTCGCTGGTCAAAGAATACGAGGAGAAACCGGGTAGCCAGATCGGCGCTGTTTATAAGGACGTGCCGTTAATTCGCCAGGCGTTGACGGGCAAGGCCATTCTCCCCCAGGCGACCCGAATCGCGATGTTGGCCACCACAGAATCGGCAGATCTGTACGAACCTCTTCTGGAACAGCTTGAGGCGTTCGGGCTGGAGGCACGGGTTTTCATCACAGACACCAATGAGCAACTGATTCCCACCCTTAACCGTGCGCTGAGTTATGGCGACTTTCTGTTGGCGGCCGACGACGAGGCCATTTACAACCCGAGAAATATCAAACACATCCTTCTGACTGCTTACCGGCGCAACAAGATACTGATTGGCCCCAACCAGAGTTACGTCAAAGCGGGCTCGCTGGCCTCAAGCTATGCGCCTTTCCCGGAAATGGCCAGACAGGCCGCCGAAGCCCTGATGGCCTACCGGGAAACCGGGCAGTTCCCGCCGCCCGGGTATCCGGATCAATACCGTGTGCAGGTCAATGAACAGGTGGCCCGATCGCTCAATATTCCGTTACCGGATCGGGATGATATCGCTGACACGGTTGATCAAATCCTGCTTGAGTCACGGGAGGGATCACAATGACTCCGGCAAAGAAAACCGGCTTATCGCTATCATCAAGACTGCTGTTGCTTGGCGCCTTACCAGCAGTGGTCATGTTTGTTGTCCTGATGGTCTTTTTTACCGTCGCGCGTCTGGACGATGCACGGGAAAATCTTGAGAAGAATAATCAATTGCTGGCTGACAGCCTTGCCCCGGCGCTGGAATACGCTGTTGTTTCCGGCAACAAGCGTGCGCTTGAGCAGGTGCTCCGACAATCGCTGTTACGGAGTGAAGCAAACTGGATCCGCGTTACCGATTTAACGGGAACAGAACTTGGGTTTGTCAGCCATGGCATCGACCGCCGGGCCATCAACGAGGGTGATTTCCGCGTTCATACTGCTGAAATTCTTCAGGAACCGGTCGAATTTGGAGGTGACCTGTTTGCCGGCGGTTGGAGCGGCAATGCCGGCGCCCTGCGTGTCGGCACCGTGGAAGTCGGCGTAAACCCCAATGTTCTCGAAAGCCGGGAGCAGGAAATCCTCTGGTCGTCCGTTATCGTCGGCGGTGTCGTGCTGGCCTTTACACTGGTGATCGTCAACCATTTCCTCCGAAACATACTTAGCCCGGTCCATAGCCTGGCCCGGCGTGTCGCCAATATAATTGAGGGTGACTACCAGAAGCACCGTGTGCCGGTTCAGGGCAATGCCAGTGAGCTTCTGGAAATCCACCAACAACTCAACGATCTGGCAACCCATTTGCGGGAACTTGAAACCAGCCGGGAAGAAACACTCAGGATTTCAGAAGAAGCCCGAAGCAAGGCGGAACACGCCAGCCAGGCAAAGTCTGAATTTCTCACCGCCATGAGCAACGAATTGCGCACGCCCCTCCACGGGGTGCTCGGTACCCTGAACCAGATGCGCGATGAACCCCTGTCGCTTCAACAGAGCGAATCGCTGGCGACGGTCCAGCGCTCAACCGAAGACCTGCTGACGGTGATTTCGGATGTGCTCGACTACGCGAGTATGGAAAATGGCTCTTTTGCTACTGATAAGCAGGAGTTTGACCTCCGGCCACTGGTCGAAAACTGTGCCGCCTCATTCCAGTTGGCAGCGGAGCAACAGGGGGCTAGCCTCGAACTGCAATTGCTGGGGGAGTGGTCTGATTCCGTGATGGTGATGGGCGATGCGCCCCGGGTACGGCAAATTCTGGCGGGACTTCTGGAAAATACCCTGATGTACTCAGACAGTGGTTTTGTCAGTCTCCGCAGTCACCTCCTGTCGCTGGAAGATCAGCGTGTCACACTCAACTGCACTGTGACGGACTCCGGAGGCGGCGCCATGGCGAACCAGTTAAACAGCGCCTTCGGGGGCATCGAACAGACCCCGCCCGGGGACATGGGGCTGCCCGTGGTCCAGCGGCTGGTGGAACTTATGGGCGGGTACATCAAGGTGGAGCATGAGGCCGGTCACAGCTCCTCTATCTGTTTTGAGCTGGTATTCGACCTGGCAACTGAACCATCCGGCTAAACCGGGAGAGTGTGATTCACTGCCATTAACCACATTCTCCCGCCCCACCCGGCTTCTGTCAGCTTACTGGCTCGCGCATGGTCACGAATTCTTCCGCTGAGGTGGGGTGAATACCCAGCGTCGCATCAAATTGTGCCTTGGTGGCCCCAGCTTTGATCGCCACCGCCAGCCCCTGGGTGATTTCGCCTGCGTCGGGCCCCACCATGTGAGCGCCAAGCACATGATCAGTGTTGGTATCCACCACAAGCTTCATCAGGCTTCGCTCATCGCGGCCACTGAGGGTGTATTTCATGGGCCGGAATTCCGAACGGTAAATCGTGACCTGGTGCCCCGCTTCCCTCGCCTCCTGCTCGGTTAACCCGACGGTGCCTATATTGGGCTGGCAGAACACGGCGGTGGGAATGGCAGCGTAGTCCATTTCGCCCTGTCCATCACCAAACAGGCGACGCGACAGGACCATGGCCTGGGCCAGTGCCACTGGCGTGAGTTGTGGAGTGCCAATCACGTCGCCCAGGGCATAAATGGAGGGAACTGTTGTCTGGAACCCATCGTTTACATGCACGTGTCCGGATGCCGTCAGGTCCACGCCCAAATCAGTGAGGCCAAGGCCATCCACCAGTGCCCGACGCCCTGTTGCCGCCATGATAAGCCCGGTTTCGAGAGTATCGCCGTTGCTTAGTCGGGCGCGGTAGGCGCCCTCATTCGCTTCTACCGCGTCGATGGTTACATTAAAGCGAAGATCGACGCCTTTTTTGCGCATTTCCTGCTCGGTAAAGCGGCGAATGTCGTCATCAAAACCCCGCAGGAACAGGTCGCCCCGGTATAACAGGGTGGTCTCTACGCCCAGCCCCGCCAGGATGCCGGCAAATTCGACAGCGATGTAACCCCCACCCCAGACCGTGGCGTGGCGAGGTAATTGGGGCAGGTAAAACATTTCGTTGGAGGTCAGCAGGTGTTCCTTACCGGGAACATCGGGAATCACCGGCCAGCTGCCGGTCGCCACGGTAATGTGTTGGCTAGAATAGCTCTGGCCCGCCACCTTGACAGTGTGCGGATCGGTCACGGTAGCTGTGCCTTCAATAATATCGACGCCGGCGTTGGTCAGAAGGCGACCGTATATGCCATTGAGGCGCTCAATTTCAGCGTTCTTGTTGGCAACCAGGGTAGGCCAGTCAAAGCTCACATCGTCAGTGGGGATCTGCCAGCCATAGCCGGCCGCGTCTTCCAGCTCTTCATGAACATGAGCTCCGTAGACAAACAGCTTTTTCGGAACACAGCCCACGTTCACACAGGTGCCGCCAAGATGCCGGGCTTCCACCACCGCCACTCTGGCGCCACGTTGGGCTGACATTCGGGCCAGTCGGACACCGCCGGAACCGGCACCTATAACTATCAGGTCGTAATCGTAACTGTCAGACACAGTAACTCCCACTCAGTTTGATCAATCTGGATTTTTGACAGGATATCCGGAGCTTATCGACATTCAAATAGTCAATGTCAATCGTACCGATATGATGCCGGGCGTTTCAGCACGATCCATGGAGGCTTGATCAATAATCACGCCGTGCCGGTTGGCCAGCCTTTCAAGCCAGCCCGCAACCCGGGTATAAGGAACAGAGTCCATCCACACCCGAACCGTGTTTTCATCACCGGGCTCGAAACGTTGCAGGGCCAGGTCGGCTTCATCGGCGGTGCGGGTAATGAGGGCCATCAACGCCCTGCCATCGACCGGTTTTTCAACGTTATTGCTACCCGCGGCGGCATTGCTCGCCGGGTTCAGGGCCTCAATCGCCTCCTGGTTTGATTGCATCCAGGCCAGCAATTCCTGGGCATTCTCGCGTTCGTTCAGTGTGCGTTCGTGAAAATCCGCAGCCGGACGCCAGACGATAAAATATAGCAGTGCGAGCAACAAGGCGACGGCAAGTACCAATAAAGCCTGGCGATCTCTAACAGGAAGGTGGTCATAGTAGGCAACTGCTTTACCAACCGCCGGTTGTCGCTTGATTCTTGACCACATGTTACTGACCTCCCGAGACCGTCAGGCGGCCACGTGCACCAGCGGGCTCGTTGACCACCGAGCCTATTTCCGCCTGCAGCCCTTCGTCGGTCAGACCATTGCGCAAACGGCTCAGTTGGTCGTAACTCTCGGCGCTTACGGCCACCACCAGCTCACCCCGGCCTCGGGCATAGTTGATTGAATCAAAGGAAACGGATTGGGTGTCGGGAAGAGCCGTATACTCGGCACCAGTAAACTTCAGGAGGGTAAGAAAATCCGTCTGGGGTCCAGCTGATTCCGCTGCCCGAAGCTGGCCCTGAAGCACCCTGCGAACATTTCCGGCATGAGTGCGGTTATCGTCGGGAAAGACTTGCCGGTACATGGCCATGGCCCGGTCCTGCAACTGTTCAGCCTGATGCTGTTGATACAGGCCAAAGCCGATTTCCAATGCCACCTGAAGGACAAACCAGAGTCCAGCCACGGCAATCAGGGGTTTCCAGGGCGATAGTGAATACTGCCCTTTTTCCTTGAGAGAGAACTCCCCCTGACAGAGATCGATCGGATCACAGAGTTGCTGGTGGTAAGACCAGGCCAGGAAACCGATCACTGACAGCTCCAGCGGTTCTTCCGATATCCGTAAACGGTCCGAGGCCTGGGTCAGTTGTTGGGTGACACCCTCCTCCTTCGCGTATCCCTCCGCCGGGTGAAAGATGCGAACGGGAACCTCGGCAGCCACATCATCGGGGCTTGGGTTAACCAGGTTCGCCGGAGGCTCTGCCATGGTAGCGGCAAACATGGGCAGGTTTTCCCGTCTCACCGCCAGCCATTCCCCACGGTCACTCCGCAGAAGCACCATGGCGCCATCCAGGCACAGTGTCCAACCGTTCTCCGTGGCCGGTAACAGGGTGGCATCGGCGTAAATAGCCGCGAGGGGCGCATGGTGCCAACCGGACAACAGGTGCTTCCAAACACTCATTTGTCCCTTATCGATGGCGGCTACCTGATACCCCTCTGCCGTGTGCCGACCCAGGGCGAAATGCAGGGTCTCGACGTCCTGGGCCACCTGCTCCTCCACCGCATACGGCAGGGCCTGGGCCACATAGCGGGCTTGTGTGGCGGGGATGTCAGCGGTGCAGAATACGGTGTCATCAGCGGGAATCAGTCCCAGCAGCTCGACATTGTCGAGCGAGTTCCGGGCCAGGGTTTGCTCAATGTCTTCACGCAGGTCGGAATCACCCTGTGCCTGGGCGTCACCGCCGGCGTCCTGCAGCACCCAGCTGAAACGCTGCTGGGCCGGTTCCGCAAACGGCGGCAGGGGGCGAACGAAAAGACGGTAAGACATGGCTATCCTTCTGACAGAGTATAAGGTTCCCTGGTGATGCGGTTGTTCTGGCTCAAGTCCCTGTGGACGGTCTGTACCTCGCCCTTGGCACTGCGGAACACCCGACTGACCATGTTCACCTTTCGATTATCGTAGGTAATCCGGCAAACAACATCAAAAAACGACGTTTTTAGGGTTAGCCCCCGGGACGTTAACCCCATGCCTGCAAGTTCAGGCAATGACAGGAAATCCTTGATGCTTTCAAAGCGAGCTTCTTCGCGTTTTTCGATGATGACGCCGGCGATGGCCTCGGTGAGATTCTCATGCAGAGACATCAGGACCGGAGCACTTGCGGTATTAACATTGATGCCAGAGCCAGTAACCGGCAGTACGACAACATGGGGGCGCAGCGTTTCATAAGCGCTCTCGGTCATACCGGCAATCAACCGCAATTCACTGATGGATACAAAGGGCTGGTTGGCGGCACGGTAGGATGGTTCTTCGGTCAGATATAAACTGTCTTCCGCTCCGGCAGCACCGGTTGGCTGGTCGTCCTCGTCAATCCAGTCAATCAGGGCGTCCACACTTATCCCGGTAATACCCAGCGCCTGCAGTAATCGCTGTACTCGACTCCGGGTGAACTGGTCCACCTTGCCTGCCGGTGTCACCAACTCGTTCAGATTGATCCGCCCTCCCAGGCCGTCTATCTGCACTTCGACGACGCCGTTTTCGTCCAATGGCAAAATCGCGGCCCCAATGGCCCAGCGTTCATCCAGGCTGTCGATCATCAGGTCCTCATCCTGATCATCCTCAAAATCCCGGATCAGCATTTGCCGGCCGAAGGTTTCCGCGCCCAGGGCAATGCTGTATCCCTGCTGCTGGGCTTTGTGGTGACTCGCCTTGAACACCCACAGGCTTTGCTCACGCACCATGCCGGTGGCCAGCATAATGATCAGTGCCATCGCCAAAAGGACCATGATCAGCGCAACACCTTGGTGTTTATTCCGCATCGGCATCGGCATCGGCATCGGAATCCGTGTCCTGCTGTTGACCGAAGCTTTCCCGTACCTGGGCCGGGTCAAAATCGGGCAATGGGAAAATCCGGGTCAGCTCTCCGAACTGCTCGTGTTCAAGGGTTATCTCAATGCCCCGGGGTAGCGGTACGTCTGGCCTTTGACCGGCTACCTGTTCTGCCAGGACAGCCTCCTCCGGCCACTGAGCAAGCCGATTTCCACTGGCATCAAGAAACTGGATGTCGAATGCCTGGACGTTATCCAGTAACAACACACTTCTGCTGGAGTCGTCCTGCCCCTGATCCAACACAGACCAGTAATGGCGGCGTAATTCACTGCCCGAGTACTCCCATGCCACGCGTTGAAGTTCACTGCGCCGAAGACCCAATGGGTTCCGCCAACCCTGGCGCGTGAGCAGTAGCGCGTAGCCTTCATCCCGGCTGGTCAGTGCTGGCTGAAAATCCCTGTAGAGACCCCTTGCCGGGCGGTTAACGATCTGGACGATGTCCCTTTCGAGCAGCAGCATGACCTTCTGGATGTTTTCAAACTGCCCAGCCAACTCATTGACGCGATCCCGGGAGTTCACAACACTTCCAATGACCTGCCACACGCCCACACCGATCACCGAGGTAATCGTCACCGCAATCAGAACCTCCATCAGGGTAAAGCCCTGTTCACGAGCCGAGGACGTCATGAACTTTCTCCCAGGAATGCGGAGAGCGACATCACCCGAAAGGGTTCGGTCTGCTCATTCTGGTATTTGGCAACAATCACCTCGACCCGGCGCATGGTTGGTTCTGCAGTGCCGGTAACGACCGTCGTGATACGCCAGCGGAACGGTCCGTAGTCCTGATCTTCAGCGCTTTCCGATATTGGCGGTAAGGCATTTTCCAGCCTCAGTTGGTTGATGCGATTGTCCGCCAGCCAGCCGGCCAAGACATTGTCCCGCACCCTTTCAAAACCAGTGATATAGTTACTGGCGACTCGTGACGCAGCACCGGCAATCAGCCCGAACACCAGCAGTGCCACCAGCACCTCCAACAACGTGAATCCGGAATTCCGCCGGCTCATGGCACTTCCTCCGCCCCGGGCTGAAGCCATTCCATGGGAGAAAATCCGTCTGAACGAATCACGTGACGGACAGTCGGCCCTTCTTGCACGCTGAATGCCAGTTCAAAAGGGGTGGTTTCGCCACTCGAATAGAAAACGATCTCGGGTTGCGGGCCTTCTTTATCATCAGACGGTAATCGTGGTGCGTCAGCTGCGACCTGGACGGTCACCACCAACCATTCTGGCAAGGTGCGCGGGCGGAAGATTCGCTCTTCGTTCGTGATCCAATCTCCGGATTCGTCATCCATGGCTACAAACCGATAACCGCCCTCCTCCAGCACCAGACCATATTCCCGGTTATTAAGAACCGCCTGTTCGGAAGCTGCCTGCATCAACAGATACACATCACGTACCTGTTGCTGCAGCTCCCGAAGCCTGGAATTTCCGGTCAGATTGACCACCGCCAGGGAGGCCAGCAAACCCACGATGATCAGCACAACCAGTATTTCTATGAGCGTAAAGCCGCCTTCAGCGGTTCCGGATTGTCTCCGCTTACTGCTCAACATCCCAGACGCTGATGTCGGCCGCATCGCCTTCACCGCCTTCCTGCCCATCGGAGCCGTAGGAGTAGAGATCATAGGGCCCCTCGGACCCGGGACTGACATACTGGTATTCGTTACCCCAGGGATCTTCTGGAACACTGTTCATGTAACCCTCCGGATTCCAGTTTCTTGGTTCCGGGGTCCCACTGGGTTCGCTGACCAGCGCTTCCAGCCCCTGCTGGGTGGAGGGATAATGGCCATTATCCAGTCGGTAGAGGTCCAGCGCGTTGGCGATGTTGCTTAACTGGGTTTCTGCCACGGTCACCCTGGCCTGGTCACTCCGCCCCATAATGTTGGGCGCGACAATGGCCACCAGCAGCCCCAGGATGACCATCACCACCATAATCTCAATCAGGGTGAAGCCCCTGGCCAGTTGCGGGCCTGGCGTGTTGTTCAACAGATTACTCTTCATCGTCGTAGTCCTCCGTTATACAACGCCTGCAAAGCGGGCCACGTGCCTCAACAAGCCATCAGCCCACGAGGTTACTCATATTCAGAATAGGCAGCATGATCGCCAATACAATGATCAGTACCACGACTCCCATCACCAGCAGCATCATTGGCTCGAAAAGCCCCACCAGCGCCGCAATCTGGGATTGCAGTGTGTTCTCCTGCATGCGGGCGGTTCGTTCAAGCATGTTGTCCAGTTCACCACTGGCCTCGCCACTGGCAATCATGTGCAGCATCATGGGCGGAAAGTAGCCGGTTTGCTCCAGCGACCGATGCAAAGAGCCGCCCTCGCTGACCTTGCGTGCCGCCTCCTGTAACTGTTGGCGCAGGTAATCATTGGACAAGACCTCGCCAGCAATACGCATGGCATCCACCAGGGGCACGCCGCTGGTGGTCAGGATGCTCAAGGTGCTGGCGTACCTCGCAGTGCTGACGCCTCGAACCATGCCTTTAACCAGGGGCAGGTGTAGCAGGCGCTTGTGGAATCTGAGCCGGAAGCCAGGCTTGGTCAGGGCAAAGCGGAACGCCAGTAGCCCGAGGATCAGAAGTACCAGCAGATACAAACCCCAGGCTGCCAAAAAATCGGAAACCGTCAGCATCGCCTGGGTCAGTGCCGGTAGTTCCTGCCCCTGCTTGAGGAACACTTCGATAATGTCCGGCACCACATAGGTGAGCAGGAATACCACGATAGCGATGGCAACGACGCTGAGGATGATGGGATAGATGGCTGCCAACTGGATTTTCTGGCGAGCTTCCTGCCGGCCTTCGGTGTAGTCGGCCAACCGGTTGAGCACCAGGTCCAGGTGGCCAGCGCGCTCCCCTGCTGCGACGGTGGACCGATACAGGCGCGGAAAAGCCCGGGGGAACAATGCCAGGCTGTCGGCAAGGGCATAACCCTCCATCACTTTCGCCCGTACGGCGATCAACATGCTGCGTATACGGGGCTTTTCGGTTTGCTGGGCCGCCGCACTCAGTGCCTGCTCAATGGGGATGGCGGATTGGATCAGCGTGGCCAGTTGCCGTGTAACCAGGGCCAGGTCCGCCGAGCTTATAGATCCGGCTTTACGTAACGCGGTGGTACGTGTCTGCCGTTCAACCGCCGGCTCCACCGCCAGAGGCGTGAGCCCCCTGTTTCGTAATTGCTGACGAACCGCTCTAGGCGCATCCGCCTCAAGAACCCCATGCTTCTGCTTGCCCCGGGCATCCAGTGCCTTGTACTCAAAGGCTGGCATGATCAGGGGCTCCGATGGGTCACGCGCAGAACTTCTTCCACCGTGGTTACCCCATCAAGTATTTTCTGGACACCGTCTGCGTGAATGCTGTGGCTATGACGACGTGCCTCCCGTTCCAGGTCCAGTTCCCCTGCCCGTTTATGGATCAGGTTCCCCATTTCATCCCCCACCTGGACTACCTCATAAATGCCAATCCGCCCCCGGTAGCCCAGCTGGTTGCAATGTTCACAGCCAACCGAACGAAAAATGGTTGGTGGATGGGAAGGATCCTGCTGCATGAACTCGCATTGCTCTGCGGTTGGTATGTGACGCGCACGGCACTCGGAGCATAGGACGCGAACCAGCCGCTGGGCGACAATCCCCACCAGGCTGGAGGCAATCAGGAACGGCTCGATACCCATATCCATCAGCCGCGTGATGGCACCGACGGCGGTATTGGTGTGCAGCGTGGACAACACCAGGTGGCCGGTCAGGCTGGCCTGCACGGCAATTTCCGCAGTCTCAAGGTCCCGGATCTCCCCGATCATGACCACGTCCGGGTCCTGACGAAGGATGGCCCGCAGTCCTCGGGCGAAGGTCATGTCCACCTTCGGGTTGACCTGCGTCTGGCCAATGCCCGGGAGGTTGTACTCAATAGGATCCTCAACGGTGAGAATGTTACGGCTGCGGTCGTTTATCTCCTGCAGCGCGGCATACAGGGTGGTGGATTTACCAGAGCCTGTCGGACCAGTAACCAGCAGAATGCCATGAGGCCGGTGGATGAGTTTACGCAGGGCCTTCAGATCCTGCCCGGCCATGCCCAGAGACTCCAGGCGAATGGCTCCGGCCTGTTTGTCCAGCAGGCGAAGAACCACCCGTTCACCACTGGACGACGGCATGGTAGAGACCCGGATATCCACTTCCCGGCCAGCCACCCGAAGCGCAATCCGGCCATCCTGGGGCACCCGCTTTTCGGCAATATCGAGCCTGGCCATGACCTTGATCCGGGATACAAGAAGTGGCGCCAATGCGCGTTTGGGCTTCACTGCTTCCCGTAGTACACCGTCAACGCGAAAACGGACGATCAACTGTCTTTCATAGGTTTCGATGTGGACATCAGAAGCGTTGGTTTTTACGGCTTCAGTAAGAATAGCGTTGATCAGGCGAATGATCGGCGCATCATCTTCCTGTTCCAGCAGATCTTCGGTCTCCGGAACGGATTCAGCCAGGGAGGCAAGGTCCATTTCATCGCCTATGCCCTCCACCATCTGCATGGTTTCGGCGGAATCGCTCTGATAAGCCTCATTCAGGGCCTGGTCAAAGTGGTCCGATTCGATGGTTGAAAACCGTGCCTGTCCGCCGCTGATGCGGTTTGCCTCTGCCAACGCGGAGTGGGTAGCTCCAGGGCGCACCAGAATCAGCGGCTTACCGTCTTCATCCTGAGTGAGGATAACGCCATTACGCTTGGCGAAAGCAAACGGCAATCGGCCAGGTAATGTCTCCTGGAGCGGGGGCTCAGTCTCGATATTCACGGTATTCCTCAATGGGGCTTGTTTGAACCAGCCTGTTACGCTGGACCGAATAAACGCCCTTTTATGAAAAGTAGCACAGGAAGCCGAGACCATCGCCCGTGTGCGGTACACTATACTGCGTGGAAAAGCACCAAAGACTGTCAGCTCCGGTTTAGAATGAGCAGGGTAAACAATGCCAACCGTTGATCAACGAATCCCACCATTACTGGCGATGGCCACGGCATTGGCCATGCTGGCTGTCACGGGATGGCAGGGCTATGAATTCTGGCAAACCGAGTCTGGCCCCGGCCCGTTGGGTGAATCCGTCAGTACTGTCCCGGAACCACAATCCCGGCTCACGATACCGGATGTGTCACTGGCTGAATTACCTCTGTTTGGTGATGCGCAAGCCATCCAGCCACAAACAGCATCAAACACAAGGAACCTCCCGGAAACTAATCTCAGCCTGGTGTTACGTGGGGCAATGGCCGCCGGTGGCGACTACCCGGCCAGTGCCCTGATTGAAGGCCCTGAGGGCGATACCGAGGTTTACCAGGTGGGTGACCGGCTGCCGGGTAACGCGCTGCTGCGAACTGTGCTTCCCAATCGCATCATTATTGAACGGGGCGGTAAACTGGAGAACCTGTATTTTCCGGAAACAGAGGCGACAGAAGGTCTCAGCCTGACCCGTGAGAACCAGCCAGAACCAGAGACGGTTGCCCCGCCAGAACCCCGGCAGGACGAAGCAGCATCAGGCGCGTCACCAGGCGACCAGAATCGCCGCGACGAAATCCGCCGTCGGCTTGAAGAGCGCAGACAAGAGTTGCAGGAGAACAATTGAGATTCAGCATGTTTCCGGCAACACGGTCATCATCGCGCTTGTCGCTTCTTCTGCTCCTCACCCTATTGTTGGTGGTCTCCGTGGCCGACGCCATTCAACTGGATGATCAGTTAATGAATTGGGTGCTCATACAGCACGGACCGGCAGCACAACAACGCCTGAAAGACTGGCAACGCCTTAATAACCTGATTGAAAAAGCGCCTGTAGATCGTCAGTTGGAGCTGGTTAACCGCTTCTTTAACCGGGCGGAGTTTGTTGATGACATTGATCACTGGGGGAAGGAAGATTACTGGGCCACGCCGGTGGAGTTGCTGGCCACCAATGGCGGCGATTGTGAGGATTTTGCCATCGCCAAGTACCTGACCCTGAAGGCCGCCGGGGTACCGGACGAACAACTAAGAGTGGTGTATGTCAAATCCCTGGTGCTGGACCAGGCGCACATGATTCTCGCCTGGTACCAGACACCCGACGCGGAACCGCTGATTCTGGACAACTTGATAAATGAGATTAAGCCAGCCTCCCAACGCACTGACTTGGAACCAGTTTACAGCTTTAATGGTGAAGGGCTATGGCGCAATAAATCCGCCCGGGAACGCGCCCGGATAGGTACCGCCAACGAGCTTGAGCGCTGGCGGGATCTTAATCAGCGATTGATTGAGCCGCTTCAGCAGTAGCCGTCAACTGATCAAATGGCACCGGCCTGGAGAACAGAAAGCCCTGCAGCAAATCGCAATTCCGTTGTTTCAGGTCGGCGGCTTGTTCGGTCGTCTCCACGCCCTCACCCACAACAACCAGTCCAAGATGATGAGCCATGGTAATCACCCCCTGAACAATGGCCGCATTTGCGGTGTTCTCGGTAATATCCATGACAAAGCTTTTATCCAGCTTCACCTTGTTGATTGGTAACTGACGCAGATAGCGAAGACTGGAATACCCCGTGCCAAAGTCGTCTATCGATACCTTGATACCCATCTGACGGATCTTCTGAAGGGTATCAATGCCCTGCCCGACACCGGACATCAACACGTTTTCCGTGACTTCCAGCTCAAGCAGCTCGGGATCCAGCCCGGTTTCATCCAGTGTTTTGCGTAATTCCTCCAGAAACCCGTACCGCCGGAACTGGAATGGCGAGATGTTCACTGACACCGGCAAGCGCCGGTTCATTTTGGCATTCCAGTTTGCCAGGTCGGAGCAGGCTTGATGGAGCACCCACTGGCCAATAGCCACGATCTGCCCCGTCTGTTCGGCCAAAGGAATAAACTCACCCGGCGAGACGAAACCGCGCTCGGGATGCTGCCAGCGCACCAACGCTTCCATTCCGCGCATAATGCCGGAGTCCGCCGCTACGATGGGCTGGTAGTAAAGCACAAACTGTTCGTGCTCGATGGCCTCCATCAACTCACGGCGCAATGCCACGTACTCATTGCTGGTTGAGGTAGCCACTCCTTCAAACCAGTGCCAGGTATTGCGCCCCTGGGCCTTGGCATCCTGAACCGCAGCATCGGCATAAGACATCAGCTCTTCGGGGCGCATGGGGCGGGTATGTTGGGAGGCAATACCAATGCTGGCACTGATGTGCAGCAACTGTCCTTCCAGATCAAATGGACGGCACACCTCAGAAAGCATGGCATCGGCACATTCTGTTACCTGCTCTTCAGTGCCGCCTTCCAAAAGCACTGCAAATTCGTCACCCCCCAAATGGGCCACCATGGCATGTTCCGGTGCAATATCCCGTAATCGGTTGGCCACGGCCACCAATAACTGATCACCCAAGCCATAGCCCAGGCTGTTATTGATGGGCTTGAAGTCGTCCAGGTCTGCGTGCATAACCGACACTTTCTGGTCAGCCTGTCGGGACTGCCGACAGGCCTCTGCCAGATGTGCCTCAAACATCACCCGGTTGGGCAGACCGGTGAGTAAATCATGAGTGGAATACTGCCCGAGCAAACGTTCGTTTTCCCGTTCACGGGTTACATCGTGCTGCACACCCACGAAATGGGTGCACTCACCCCGGTCGTTTAACACCGGCTCAATCACCATGTGGTTCCAGAAGTAATCGCCGTCTTTGCGGTAGTTCAGCAGGGTTACTTCGGCACGCTGTTTCTTCTGGATCGCGCGGCGCAGGGTCGCCACGGCCAGCGGATCGGTGTCCTTGCCCTGAAGGAACCGGCAGTTCTGACCCAGGGCCTCCTCCTGGCTGTATCCCGTGATCCGGGTAAAAGCTTCGTTGACAAAGACCAGTGGCATGTCGGGATCGCGGGCATCAACCATGACCATGCCATCGGAACTGGATTGAATACCCCGTTCCAGCAACCGCATCTGTTCTTCGGAGGTTTCCCGGCGGGTGACTTCTTCCTGATGGGTAATGGCAAGCACCGCCAGGCCGGCAGCGCGGCGGATTAGCTTGATTTCTTCGTCGTTGGGCTTCCGTTTTTCACGGTAGTAGGTGGCAAAGGTACCCAGAATACGGCCAGCAGTATCGACAAGGGGAACGGACCAACAGGCAGCCAGGCGCTCATGGGCAGTGATCTCGTGAAAGCCTCTCCAACGCTCGTCGTTAGCGATGTCGTCACAGATAATCAATTCGCAGCTATGCGCCGCTGTACCGCAGGCGCCGACACCCGGCCCGACCCGAATATCCTGCATGGCCGCCCGATAGGACTCGGAAAAGCTGCTACCCGCGATCATGTTCAACCTGCCGGTCTCCGGCGAGTACAGCATGACTGAGACCAGCGCCCCGGGCAGCTCATTTTCCACGACACTGGTAATCGCATTGAGCACCACATCCAACGGTGCTCGCTGGGTTATCAGCTCATAAATGGACTGAGAAAAGCCGGTAAAATGTTGTTTTTGTGTCACCTGCTCACTCCACAATAGCGTCACTCCAACCCTGCCCGATTTTGGAGTCTGACGCAATTAGTAGGTAATGCACCGTTAGTCGGATAGCGCTTTGCTGTAGTGACGATTAGGGGATCTAAAAGACAAAGGCGGACGTAGCGTGAGGAAACCAGAATGAGCAAAACAGCAGGAGAGTGTCACCTTTTTGTCGCCATCAAAACGGCTAACAGGCGAGGCGCTGCAAAGTACTGGATTTAAAAGGGAAAAATTGGAGGCGCGGGTCGGAATCGAACCGGCGTACACGGAGTTGCAGTCCGCTGCATAACCACTCTGCCACCGCGCCGGGTAAGCCTTGAACTGGCTTTTGCTCTCAGGGGGCGTGAGAGACTTGGAAATTGGAGCGGGAAACGAGATTCGAACTCGCGACCCCAACCTTGGCAAGGTTGTGCTCTACCAACTGAGCTATTCCCGCTCTTTGCTGCGAGGCGTTGCCTCATCAACGGCTGCGTATTGTACGGATTCCGTTGCAGCCGTCAACACTTTTTTCATGTTTTTGTTTTTTAAGCACTTCTGTGCATTTTTCGAACAACGACAAACACCTCACACCGTTAGAAGCGAACCGAAGCTCCGATGCCGGCGGTAACCACTGACAGGTACTCGATCTCATCGTATGGGATACTCGTCCCTTGACCAGCATAATAATCGTCCAAGGCATCCTCGTAATCACTGTTGTCCCGCACGGAGACCCAGAGCTCCACCGACACCCAGGGCCAGCTATAGCCGGCACCAGCTCCGAGCGCCAGGCCCTTAAAGGTATCGCCATTAACTCGGGCGGGTTGATTGTCCCACTTGAGGTCATCCCGGAAGAACCCCAGAGAGCCATAAGCCTTGAACCCTTCGCTGGCCAGACCAATACCACCCAGGACCGTGCCCTCAATGGTCTCCAGCTCAATATCGGATTCATCGGTATGTTCCTGCCAGCCATACAGGACACGGAACGCCAGATTATCATTCACCGCAGCCGTGCCAAAAATGGCCGGTCCACTGAACGTCTGTTCTTCATCATCTTCCAGACCGTACTGGTATTCCACCGTGTAATCCACGGACGTGGCAAACGACGCAAGGCCAACCGAGAAGGGCTTGCTGTCCTGGGCAAACGCAACAATAGGCAACAACAGCAGGCTGCCGGCCACCAGATTTTTACCGATCATCACAACTTCTCCTTATCACAATGCTCATCTTCCCTGTGCGGATATCCCAGCATCTGGCCAACCGCACCAAAGGTGCTTGATTATCGAGGCATTCAGAGCCTCCCCGATAACCAGCTTTAATACTATAGCATCCCCGAGCAGGCAATTGATGGGGTTCCGCGAGCCAGAGAAGTTCTTTAATCTGGCCGGCCACTTATATAATCTTACAACATACACTGGAGCCTCTGGCTCACTCCTGATCACCTCCGGATTGCGGAGTGATTCAGAGTGGGCCAGAAGCTCTTCCAACGAGGATCGGTAAAAGGATTTGCGTCGTTTCGTGAGCACGCATTCAGGCACTGGACAGCAAACCGGGAAACCGGGCACCTTTGAACAGGATGGCGCTATCCTGCGATTCCATGGTGACTGGACGCTGAGTCACTACTCGGAACTGAGTCACGCTGTTGCGACCCAACACAACAGGAACACCGCGTACGAAGCCGACTTTAGTGCGCTCGGACAACTTGATACCGCCGGCGCTTCGCTGATGGTCAAACTGATGGGGGCGGACCGTCTGCTGGACATACTGGACCGTAGTCAACCTCCTCAAGCGCAGAAAGCCCTGTTGCATGCCGTTGCATCTTCCCTGAACATGCCGCCCACATCGCCCCGCCACTCGAACACAGTTATGCAGTTCCTTGGCAATCTTGGCGTTAATGTTAGCAACATTGCCCGTGAGCATCTTTTGCTGGCGGGCTTCATGGGGCAAACCCTGGCGACTCTTTTCCACATTCTGCCTCGGCCAAAGCGCTGGCGCGTCACCTCATTCGTCGCATCCGTACACAATACGGGCCTAAACGCCCTCCCCATCGTCGCGCTCCTGACGTTTCTGGTGGGCGCCGTGGTGGCTTTCCTGGGGGCCACCGTGCTCGATAATTTTGGCGCCACCATCTACACAGTGAACCTGGTAGCCTTCTCGTTCCTGCGGGAGTTCGGTGTCCTGCTGGCCGCCATATTGCTCGCCGGACGAACCGCCAGCGCTTTCACCGCCCAGATAGGCGCCATGAAAGTCAACGAGGAGATTGATGCCATTCGCACACTGGGCCTTAGCCCCATTGAATTGCTGGTCATCCCCCGCGTACTGGCGATGATGCTCAGCCTGCCCATTCTTACGTTCGTTGGCATCATCTCAGGCATGTTTGGCGGGGCTCTGGTCTGCTCATTGGCACTGGATATTCCCCTTACCCAGTTCCTTAGCATTGTGCACCGGGACATCACACTTCAACATTTCCTGGTCGGGCTGGGCAAGGCACCTATCTTTGCGTTCCTGATTGCCGTCATTGGCTGCCTGGAGGGTTTCAAGGTAGCCGGGAGCGCCCAATCGGTTGGGGAGCACACCACATCCAGCGTTGTTCAGTCTATTTTTATGGTGATACTGCTGGATTCCATTGCTGCGCTTTTCTTCATGGAAATGGGTTGGTGAATCATGGCAGATCATCGGTCCCCGGCATCCAGACAACCAATACCAATCATCCAGGTGCGCGGCCTGGATAACCGCTTTGGCGATCTGACTGTTCATAAGGACCTGGACCTGGATCTTTACCAGGGTGAAATTCTTGGCGTTGTAGGGGGCTCAGGCACCGGTAAATCCGTGCTTTTGCGCAGCATCATTGGATTACAAACACCGTCCGCTGGCCAGATACGGGTGTTCGGCAAGGATTTGACCGCCATGTCTCCTGGCCAGCGTTCCCAATTTGAGCAGCGGTTCGGCGTATTGTTTCAGGGTGGCGCCTTGTTTACCTCGCTCAATCTGGCCCAGAACATCGCCCTGCCCCTGATGGAACATACCGGGCTGTCCCGGGTGGAGGCAGAAGAACTGGCTTGCATGAAGCTCGCCCTGACGGGCCTGCCGGCTGAATCCGCACAGAAATACCCCTCAGAGTTGTCCGGGGGCATGGTGAAGCGCGCCGCACTGGCCCGGGCCCTGGCGCTGGACCCGGAAATCCTGTTTCTGGATGAACCAACCGCAGGGCTCGACCCCATCGGCGCTGCGGGCTTTGACGAGCTCATTGTCACGCTCAGAAATGCCCTGGGATTGACGGTGTTTCTTGTCACCCACGACCTGGATACCCTGTACAGCGCCTGCGATCGGGTCGCTGTGCTGTCACAACGCCGTGTTCTGGTTGCTGACACACTGGACAACGTGGCCGAAACCCAGGACCAATGGGTTCAACAATACTTTCATGGGCCCCGAGGTCGCGCAGCATCCGCCGCGCACCAGAGGCACACCAATGAGGAGCCAGGTTAATGGAACCCAAAGCCCATCATGTCGTTATCGGTTTCTTTACGCTGGTGGCCGTGGCGGCGGCCCTCGTATTTGCTCTCTGGCTGGAAAAATCCCAGACCGACACCGAGTGGGCGTATTACCGCATCAATTTCGATCATCCGGTTGGAGGCCTGGCCGAGGGCAATGCCGTACTGTACAGCGGTGTCAATGTCGGCACGGTGGAAGACCTGACCCTTGCTCCCGAGAATCCGGCCCACGTTCGTGTGCTGGTGCGGGTAGACCAGAACATCCCCATTCGGGCCAACACCAAGGCTGGACTGGTGCTGGCTAACATCACCGGCAGCATGAGCGTGCAGTTTACCGGTGGTTCCCCAGACAGCCCGGTATTGAACGGTAGCCGAGAAAACCCACCCGTGATTGAGGCCCAGCCCTCTACCCTGACAAGTTTGCTCTCCAACAGCGAAACGCTGCTCACCAAGGCAGACCAGTTGTTGGGCAGTGCCAATGAACTGCTGTCGGAAGATAACCTCGAGAACATTGCCCGGATTCTGGAAAACACCCGCGCGGCCAGCGAGTCGCTGCTGCAAAGCCGGGAGGATCTGATTGCCCTGCTCGAGCAGTTTAATGCCGCTGGAGCACGCACTGAGGATGCAGCAAGCCGGGTATCCGGAGCGGCCAACCACGCCCGAGAGGTTCTGGGTAAACTCGAACCGGTGATCGCCGGGCTGGCAGACTCGGTCAATTCACTGCAACCGACACTGGAACGCCTTGACAGGCTGACAGCGGACAATGAAAAAGCACTGGATACCGGCTTGCAGGGCGTTGGCGAACTTGGCCCGGCGCTGCGGGAACTGAGAAACACCCTTCGCACACTCAATTCCTTCACCCGGCGCCTGGAACAGGACACGCGGGGCACGTTGCTGGGCGAAGAAACCATGAAGGAGTACCGGGAATGATGCGCTTTCCAAAACCGCTGATTACGGTCGGCTCAGTGTTGCTAATGTCGGCCTGCACGGTATTGCCGGAATCAAAGCCACCACGCATTGTCGGGCTTGGGGATATAACGCCACAGCAGGCAGCATATCAAAGCCCCCGGCCGGTCAGTATGCGGGTTGATCTGCCGCTTGCCTCGGCGCCGTTTGACGGCACTCTGGTACTGATACAGCCAAGCAACTGGGAATTCCAGGCCCTGCCAGGCACCCGGTGGCGGGACACCATGCCGGTTCTGGTTCATGACCAGCTAGTGCAGAGCCTGCGAGAGAGCAACGGCTTTGACAATGTATTGGCGGCCAACAGCGCTGCCAACGCGGACATTTCCCTGCTCCCGGAGTTACGGGGGTTTCACGCCCGACAAACCGACCAGGGAACGGTGGTTGTTGTACACGTTTATTATGAGTTACTACAGAACCAAACCCGGGAGACATTATGCGTGCTGGATGAAAAGCAGGTGGTGCCAGCGCAAGGCACCGAAGTAGCGAGCCTGATGACTGCTTTCAGCCAGGGAACCACCGAGGTTGCCGCCAACACAGCCCAGTGGGCATTTGACTGCCTGGAAGGAGTAGACGCAAATTAACTATCCGCTTTCTTCGGAAACAGGTCGTGTCGGGCAGCCTTGAGGTAAAGGAACATCGACCACAGCGTGAGCACTGCCGCGACATAGAGCAGGCCGAGAGCCACATAAGCCAGGGTTTCTCCCGGCGGGAATGCCAGCAAGCCCACAATGGCTACCATCTGGGCGGAAGTTTTGATCTTGCCAATATAGGACACGGCCACACTGGCGCGGCTGCCGATCTCCGCCATCCATTCCCGCAGCGCTGAGATCACAATTTCACGACCGATAATGACCGTCGCAGGGATGGTTAGCAGCACGGCTGCGTGTTCCTCAATCAATACCGCCAGGGCAACAGCCACCATGAGTTTGTCAGCCACCGGGTCCAGGAAGGCGCCAAACGGCGTACTCTGATCAAGCTTGCGAGCCAGATAGCCATCCAGCCAGTCTGTGACCGCCGCCAGGGCAAAAATGGCGGCACACCCCATGTAACTCCAGTTCATTGGCAGATAGAAAACCACCACAAACACCGGGATCATCACAATCCGGGACATGGTCAGAATATTGGGCAAGTTCATGGCGTTCCTATTTTGAATTCCGTTGTTCAACTCGGTGGTACGTTCTGTTACTCATTGTGCAGCGCGGCGTAGATGGTCTCTGCCAGGCCCTTGCTGATGCCCTGCACCTTGGCCATTTCTTCAACACTGGCTTTGCGGATACCCTGCAGACCACCAAAATAGCGTATCAGTTCCCGCCGGCGTTTGGGGCCAACACCTTCAATGCCTTCCAGTGTGGACTGCCGTCGTTTTTTGTCCCGCCGCGCCCGGTGGCCCGAAATCGCGAACCGGTGCGATTCGTCACGAATGTGTTGAATCAGATGCAACGCCGGTGAATCCGCCGGCACCCGAAAGACACTGCCGGTCATGGCATCGATCAGCTGTTCCATGCCGGCCCGGCGAGTCACACCCTTGGCGACACCAATCAGTGGAATATCGGAAATACCCAGCTCGTCAAAGACTTCCCGGGCAATGTTCAGTTGCCCCTTACCACCATCGATAAACACCAGGTCGGGGCGTTTGCCTTCACCGTTCACCATACGCCGATACCGACGGGTCAGTACCTGCCGCATCGCTGCATAATCGTCACCGGCTTTGACGCCCTCGATATTATACAGCCGATAGTCACTCTTCAGCGGCCCATTCTCATCGAAAACCACGCAGGATGCGACGGTATTTTCGCCCTGGCTGTGGCTGATGTCGAAACATTCCATCCTAGCCGGGGTCTCAGCCAGCTCCAGGAGGTCCCGCAGTGCCAATAATCGACGGTAAACGGTTTCCTTGCTGGCCAGGTGTGTCAGCAAGGTCTGCCTGGCATTGGTCATGGCCAGCTCCAGCCAGCGCCGGCGCTCACCCCGAACATTGCCTCGCACCCGTGTTTCACGGCCGGCGGCTTCGGACAGGGCCTGGGACAGCAGTTCCTGCTCATCTACAGCCACGGGCACCAGGATGTCACGGGGGATTTCCCGGCGGGTGTCACCGCCAAAATAATACTGCCCCAGGAACGCGGCCAACAGCTCGCCTTCCGACTGCTCCAGGGAAAACTTGGGGAAATAGTCCTTGGTACCCAATACCCGCCCGCCACGGACGATGATGGCCACGATACAAACCACCCCGGCTTCCTGAGCGATGGCCACCACATCGGCATCCCCTCCTTCACCCTCAACGGACTGCTGCTCCTGGACGTGGCGGAGATGGTTGATCTGATCCCGATAGCTGGCCGCCTTTTCGAATTCCAGGTTTTTCGATGCCTGCTCCATGGCGCTCATCAGGTCATGGATGATCGCGGGGTTCTTGCCCTCCAGAAACATCGTGGCATGGCGGACATCCTCCTGGTATTCCTCCGGGGATATGAATTCCACACAGGGCGCCGTGCAACGATTGATCTGGTACTGCAAACAAGGTCGGGTCCGATTCCGAAAATAGCTTTCACTACAGTTTCTTATACGGAAAACTTTTTGCAGGATATTAAGACTTTCCTTAACCGCGCCAGAGCTGGGAAAAGGTCCGAACCAGGTGCCGCCGCCCTTCTTCGTGCGACCGCGACGGAACGTCAGCGAGGGGTAATCGCTGTGGGAGGACAGGTAAATATAGGGGTAGGATTTGTCGTCCCGCAGCAGGATGTTATAGGGCGGACGCAGCGACTTGATTAGATTCTGCTCAAGTAGCAGCGCTTCGGTTTCACTGCCAGTAATGGTAACTTCGATGGACTGGATCTTGCCGACCAAGGCCTCGGTTTTCGGCGCCAGGCCAGTTTTCCGGAAATAACTGCTGACCCGCTTTTTGAGGTTCCGGGCCTTACCCACATACAGCACATTACCGCCGGCGTCGTACATGCGGTACACGCCAGGACGTTCAGTCAACTGTTTCAGGAAGCTTTTACTGTCAAACTCCCAGGAAGTCTCCGGGGGATCAGACCTTGTCGCCATCCACCAATCCGAGTCTTACAGCCATCAGCGCCAGCTCAACATCGCTGGAAATCTCAAGTTTTTCAAAAATGCGGTAGCGGTAGGTGTTCACCGTCTTGGGGCTGAGGCAGAGTTTGTCTGAAATGTCCTGAACCTTCTGGCAATTAACCACCATCAGCGCAATCTGCATTTCCCGTTCCGAGAGTCGCTCAAACAGGGACAGTTCTCCTTCGTCGTCTGGATCACCGGCAATCTGCTTGAGCGCCATTTTCTGGGCAATTTCCGGACTGATATAGCGCTGCCCCGAATGGGCTTTGCGAATGGCCCGCACCATTTCTTCAATGCCGGCACCTTTGGTGATGTAGCCCTGGGCCCCGCTCTGCATGACCCGGGCAGGATATGGGTCGTCGGCACAGGCGGTCACTGCAATCACACGAATGGAATCGTCATAGCGGAGAATGCGCCGGGTGGCTTCCAAACCACCAATGCCGGGCATGCGAATGTCCATCAGCACGATATCAGGTCGCTGCCCACGCACGAACTCCACGGCATCTTCCCCGGACGAAACCTGGCCCAGAACATCGATGTCCGGGTTGTCCGCCAGCATGCGGGTAATGCCGGAGCGCACCAGCTCGTGGTCATCTACAACCAATACCCTGATCAACATTCACCTCTCATTCAGGCATAACAATAGAACAAGTGTATCTTTTCAATGTCGGCCCGAATAGCCGGGATTCACTTATACCTTCGATGGATGTCCCAGACTGGCGATATTTTCAACCGGATCAAACCAGACAACCAAGTCGCCCCGGCGCAGTGCGGCCAGTACCCTGTCCCGCTCCGCCAAGGGGGATTCGGTGTCATTAAGCCCGTGATAACGGGTGCAATATTCCTCAGCCAGGCCCTCGAGCAGGTCGTCAGAAAGCAACTCCGTCTCAACAACGAATTTTTCCTGCCGGGGATCACCTTCCGGCTGGTTTTCGGTTTGGTTAGTCATGGACCCTCCATCAATGGCGCCCATGTTACGGTTTCTTGTCGGCAATCAGAAGACCCGGAGACTACCTACTCGCACGCCCGTGTACGGAAGCTGGCCATCAACTGGCGCATGGAGACTGATTCCTGCCGCAGGGCATCACTGATCATCCGTGTGCCCTGAACATTTTCCGTCAGTGTCTCGGCACTGGCTGACAGGGCATCGGCCCGGCGCCCTACCCGACCGATTTCATCGCGTTGAAGGGTCACAGACTCGCGGATACTGTCGCTTTGCTGCTCCAGTTCATCGAACTGTCCATTGAGCTGTTCCAGATGGTTCTTGAGAGTCAGAAGGTTATCCCGGTTCTGTTCACCGGCACTCCGGACTTCGGTTAGCAGTAGGTCCACATTACCAACGCCACTAACCAGGTCCTCAACCCACTGGCGAATATTACGGGTCGAATCCGCCGTGCGCTGGGAGAGGGTCCGTACTTCATCCGCCACCACCGCGAAGCCTCTTCCATGCTCGCCCGCTCTTGCAGCTTCAATGGCCGCATTGAGGGCCAGAAGGTTGGTCTGTTCGGCAATGTCCGCAATCACTCCGATCACTTGCTCAATATTGCCGGTGGATTCATTCAATGCCTGGATTGAGGACGACACCCGGGCGATGACTTCCATGGTGTGATTGGCTCCCGTCTCGCTGTGCTGGAGGCCTTCACGCACTTCACTGTTTGCCGACACCGCCTGACTTACGGTGCTGGCCGACTGCTCGGTGGCCTGCTCAATCTGTGACGCCTGCTCAGAGATTGCGGCCATGGAGGTGGTGACATCGCTAATTTGACGACGCGTGGCGTCAGAAGCCTGTTGCAGGGCCTCAGCACCCTCATCCAGGGCCGAGGAACGCTCATCCAGACCGCTTGCAGCGTTCCGGATATCCCCGATAAAGCCTTCAAACCGTGACACCAGACGTTCCAGGGCGCCTGCCACCCCGGCCACTTCATCACGACCGTTTAATCTTGGAGTCAGGGTCAGGTCTGATTGCTGCTCCATGGCCGTCAACTCCCGTTCGATGCCCTGGAGTCGGAGAATGACCGATCGACGTAACCACAGCGTCATCACAATGACCACAACCAGGAACGTCCCGGAACCGGCCAGCAGCAGAAACTGTTGATCATCCAGAAATTTGAGAAGGTCATCAGCCCCGGCGGAGACCTCGTTCCGACTTTTATTCTGGCGCTCGCTGATGGCACCCAGCATGGGTTCCAGAGCGGGGAACAACTGGAAATCGACAACCTGGCCGACACGGTAATAGCTTTTCTGGTCGATCCCGGCTTTCATGTCGGCCATCAAGGTCTGCACTTCTTCGAAGCTGGCCTCATGATCAGTGGCCCAAGCCATGAGGCTCGGTGTACTTTCGACTCGCTGCCAATGTTTGGCCAAAGCAGTCTCGATCTCATGGTATTCGGCTTCAATTTCATCCCAGAGCAGCAATTGTGCTTTAACCTTGTAGGCCAGATCCTGAAGCCGACGGTGATCCTGTTCCAGATCAATGAGAATCCAGGATTCCTGCAACGTGTTACGGATAAGGTTATCGGAAGTATCTTCAGCCTTGAGGATAATCACCCAGGCCATCGCGGCCAGGCCAGCTACCGCAGCCAGTGACAGAAAAGCGAAAAACAGGATACGGGCACGAACAGTGGCAAGCATTGAAACTCCGATAAAGCAGGGTTTCCCCGGAGGGTATGCCTGTTTTGTGACACTTTTGTGTCTACGCCGGCTTCACGGCCTTCGATGCTGCCTGGCTCCGTCTTTCAAAACCCGCTCCGTTCGCCTATCATCGCCGGCTTTCTCAATGTTTGTAAGCTAATGAATCAGACCACATTCCGCCTGACATTACCGATTCTGTTCGGCTACCTGCCCCTGGGCACAGCCTTCGGGGTCCTGTTTGCCACCCAACTGGACTACGCCTGGTGGATTGCTCCGCTCATGGGCGTGGTGATCTATGCCGGTGCCGGCCAGATTCTGGCGGTGAGCCTCCTGGCAGCCAACGCAGGGCTAATGGAAGTGGCCGTGGCCATGTTTGTGCTAAACGCCCGGCATCTGTTCTATGGCCTGTCGCTGCTAGGCCAGTTTCAAGGTGCGGGCTGGCGCAAAGCCTATCTGATTTTCGGCCTGACCGACGAAACCTATTCCCTGCTCACCAGCCGTCCACGAGGTTCGGACCGCAAAGGCGAACAACTGCTCGATTTCCGCATCACCCTGTTTAACCAGTTGTACTGGGTGGCAGGCTGCACCCTTGGCGGGCTACTGGGCGAATGGGTGGCGTTTGACAGCACCGGTATTGAGTTTGCGCTGGTGGCGTTGTTCATCGTGCTGACGATTGAGCAGCTCAAGTCGCTGGGGGATAGCTTTCCGGTGTGGTGTGGTGCCCTGGCTGCCGGCGTTGCCATGCTACTGGTGCCTAACACCCGTCAGCTGATTGCCGGCATCGCCATCGTCACAGTGGTGTTGCTGGCGCAATACCGCCGGCACCGCAACCAGAGCCTGGATCTGGAGGCCCCACATGACTGAGAGCCTGTACATTACCGCATTTATCGCTGTCTCTGCGCTGGCAACGTTTGCCACCCGGGTGGTGCCTTTTCTATTCCTGCATCGGCACACAGAGCACCCCCTGATCCAACACCTTGGGCGGTTTCTTCCAGCCGCTGTCATGGCCCTTCTGGCAACGGTCTTTATTCAGCGATCCGCAGACTGGCAGGCGCCAGTGCCCGGGCTGGATGCCCTGATCCCCAGCCTGCTGGTCATTGTGATTCACCTCTGGCGTCGTAATGCCCTTCTCTCAATCGCCGTGGGCACGATCGCCTATATGGCCATTCAGCAAGGCCATTGGTTCTGAGTCATTCTCCGTGAATGCCCTCCCACGCCTTAGCTATAGCAATAGCCTATGAATAATTGCCTTACAAACCGACCACACTATCATCAAGCGCAAAACCTTCCACAAACACTCCATGTATGGAAAAATCCGCGAGAGTGACGGCAAACTGCTGGGCGACCATGACAGCACTGGCGACAAACCATTCCTGAAGCCAGACAACCTTCGCCCAGAAGCTTCGAGTAAACTCAGGGTTTACACTGTTGATACAGGCCTCCTATCCGGAGGCCTTTTTCATGGTGCGCCAGGCATGGCGCGTAGCGCCTTGACGGGCGCTGTTCCGGTACAGGTGGTGCTGGCCGGATGACTTGGGGGTGCAAGTCCCCTGTGGGCCCGGCAAGGGGAACCGCTAGCCGGACGGCAAGGGTGTCCACCGCGAGGTGGAATCTGAAGGAAGCCGCAGGCAAAGCACTGGCCCGACGAACAGGAATCGCATCAGGCGGT